>CBDDRJ010000054.1:0-317102 GCA_965233055.1 uncultured bacterium | reverse complement strand
CACCACTTTTGAGGACTGTAGCCGTAGCTACAGTCCGAGAAATGGGGGCGAAGTGGGACTTTTCTCCACCTGTTTGGGCCGACGAGCTTCTGCCGCGCACGCTCCTAGCTGTCGAGGTGTGAAATGAGCATGCGGCGCCCGTCCGGGTCGCCGCCCAGCGCCTGGCCGTCGTCTTTGTGGGCGTCGACCGACAGGCCGACCGACAGGATGTCGATCAGCAGCAGCTGCAGGATGCGCGAGATCATCGACAGGAAGGTAGTGCTGTCTTCGGTGTGGTCGACCGACAGGCACACGCTTGCCTTCTTGGCCAGCGGCGAGCCGCTGCTGGTGATGGCGATGACATCGGCACCGGTCGCGCGCGCCGCCTCGACTGCGTCGAGCAGTTCCGGCAGCCGCCCCGAATTGGAAATCGCGATCACCACGTCGCC
This sequence comes from uncultured bacterium, assembly GCA_965233055.1. Lineage (GTDB taxonomy): Bacteria > Pseudomonadota > Gammaproteobacteria > Burkholderiales > Burkholderiaceae_D > Telluria_A. Next base: position 316,674 of record CBDDRJ010000054.1, on the reverse strand, counting down.
CGGCTTGAGCAGGCCCGCCGCCAGCGTGAACAGGTGGGAGTCGCCGTAGGCCGAGGTGGGGATGCGGAAGCGGAAGAATTTGTGCTGGCCGTCCAGCGCCACCACGCGCGAATTGCCCATCGCGTAGAACTCGACGCGCTTGGCATGGGCCACCAGTTCGATCGCGCGGTCGAGCGAGCGCACGTCGAGCTGGTCGCGGAACTTGAGGATGGCGGACACGGTATTGTCGATCACCTTGGCCGACAGGTCGTGGGTGCTGTCCGAAATGCGTACCTGGCTGTGGCGCACCGGGATGGCGCCGGTCAGGCTGCTGGCGAACTTGAGCTTGAAGTCGGCCAGGCCGAGGAAGCCGAGCGAACGACAGAAGCGGATCACGGTCGGCTGGCTCACTTCGGCCAGCCGCGCGATATCGGCGATCGGTTCGTTCAGTACCAGGCGTGGCTGTTCAAGCACCAGCCTGGCGACGCGCTGCTCGGCTGGCGTGAGCTCGTGGCGCAGGTGCTGCACGCGCTCCATCAGCGTATTGGCGCCGCCGCGTCCGCGCAAATGCTCGGACAGGATGGTCGCCACGCCGTAGAAGGCCGGGTTGGGCGTGGTGATGACATAAGTCGGGATGCTTTCCAGGTAGCTGGTGAAGCGGCCCTTGGCTTCGAAGCGGGCGCGGAACGGCGAGCTGGCGAACCACTCGCCCATCCGTGGCACGATGCCGCCGCCGATGAAGATGCCGCCAAAGGCGCCCAGCGTCACGGCCAGGTTGGCTGCGACCCCGCCCAGCATGCCGCAGAAGCATTCGAGCACTTCCAGGCACAGCGGGTCGCGGTCGGTCAGCGCTCCGTGGATAATGTCGGGCGCGCCGCGCTCGCGCGCGGTCATGCCATTGCGCTGGGCCAGCGCGCGGTAAATGATCTCCATGCCTGGCCCGGAAATTAGGCGTTCGCACGAAACGTGCGGCCACTGCTTCCATGCGAACTGGAGGATGGCGAATTCGCGTTCGTCGGCCGGCGCAAAATTGACATGGCCGCCTTCGCTGCCGAGCGTGACGAAGCCGTCGACGGTCGGGATCACGCCTGATACGCCCAGTCCGGTGCCCGGGCCGAGCACGCCGATCACGGCGTTCTGCGCGGCGCTGCCGCCACCGACCTGCATCACGTCCCCGGCGCCCAGACCCGGCAGCGCCATCGCCAGCGCGGTAAAGTCGTTGACGATCAACAGAGTATGCAGGCCCAGTTCGCGCCGCACTTCGTCGGTCGAGAACTGCCAGTCGCGATTGGTCATGCGGACCAGGTCGCCATTGATCGGGTTGGCCACGGCCAGCGCGGCGTGGTGCAAGACTTCCTTGTGGCCTGTCAGGTAGTGCCGCAGCAGCGGCACGATACCTTCAAAATCGTCGCACCTGAGCACCTGGACCGAACCGAACTCGCCTGGCCCCGTTTGCAGCGCCAGGCGTGCGTGGGTGGCGCCGATGTCGGCCAACAGGCGCGGGCCATCGGCGTAGGCCGTGCGGCTTGGCTTGTCATCGGCGCTCATGGGGCTCCTAATCGACGGTGCCGAACCAGGCGCCGTATGGAGGCAGCGAGACCATGCCGCCCGCCGCACTGCCTGGCAGGCCATGGCCGGTCAATGAATCGGCTGCTTCAGCGTCGCGCCAGGCGAAACTGACCGGATGCGCGCCCAGATTGAAGGCAGCCAGCACCCCCTTGTGGCCATCGAGGTCGCGCCGCAGCGCCAGCACCGGCTCGGGCGCGTCGAAGAACTTGATGTCGCCACGGGTCAGCTGCGGCAGCTGGCGGCGCCACGCGATCAGGCGGCGTGCCGCGTTGAGCGTCGACTCAGGGTCACTCTCCTGTGCCGATGCGGCGCAGGCGATGTGTTCGGCAGCCACCGGCAGCCATGGAGTACCGCTGGTAAAGCCGGCATGCGGCGCGGCGCTGTCCCACGGCATCGGCGTGCGGCAGCCGTCGCGGCCCTTGAACTCCGGCCAGAAGGTGATGCCGTACGGGTCCTGCAGCAGTTCGAAAGGCACGTCCGCTTCGGTCAGCGCCAGCTCGTCGCCCTGGTACAGGCAGGGCGTGCCCTTGAGCGAGAGCTGCATTGCCAGCACCAGGCGCGCCAGTGCCGGCGATGGCTGCTCGCCGCCCCAGCGCGTCATCACGCGCACGCTGTCGTGGTTGCCGACCGACCAGGAAGCCCAGCCGCCCTTGACGCGCGCTTCAAATTGCTCGACCTGGTTGCGGATATGCGCCGCCGAAAACTCCGGCGTCAGCAGGTTGAAGCTGTAGGCCATGTGCAGCTTGTCGCCGTCGGCCGTGTAGTCGGCCATGACGCCGAGCGCATCATCCGCGCCCACTTCGCCGATGGCGACGGCGCCAAATTCGTTGAGCAGCAGGCGGATCTTCTGCAGGAAGGCCAGGTTCTCCGGGCGCGTCTTGTCGTAGATGTGGGCCTGCATGCCGTACGGGTTCACGTCGGACACGGTGGCCGTGTCGCGGCTGGTGGCGGCCGGATTGCTGCGCAGTTCAGTGTCGTGGAAATGAAAATTGCACGCGTCCATGCGCACGCCGTCGACGCCGCGCGCCAGCCAGAAGCGCAGGTTGTCGAGGTGGGCCTGCTGCACTTCCGGGTGGTGGAAGTTCATGTCGGGCTGGCTGACCAGGAAGTTATGCAGGTAGTACTGCTTGCGCCGGCTGTCCCACTGCCACGACGAGCCGCCGAACACCGACAGCCAGTTGTTTGGCGGGCAGCCGTCAGGGCTGGGATCGGCCCACACATACCAGTCGGCCTTGGGATTGCTGCGATCCTTGCGGCTCTCGGCAAACCATGGGTGTGCCTCGGCGGTGTGCGACATGACCTGGTCGATCATGATCTTCAGGCCCAGGCTGTGCGCCTTGGCGATCAGCGCGTCGAAGTCGGCCAGCGTGCCAAACAGCGGATCGACGTCGCAGTAGTCCGACACGTCGTAGCCGAAATCCTTCATCGGCGACGTGAAGAACGGCGAAATCCAGACGATGTCGGCGCCGAGCCTGGCGATGTAGTCGAGCTTGGCGGTGATGCCGGGCAGGTCGCCGACGCCGTCGCCATTGGTATCGAGGAAGCTGCGCGGGTAAACCTGATAGATGATGGCTTCGCGCCACCAGGCTGGCTGTTGCATTTGTTCATGGCTCCTTTTAGCGTTTGTAGAGAATATACATCAACACACGGGCATTTACAATCCCATGTAGTTTGATCTCATTTACGCTATTTTCCTTAAAAATCAATATGTTATCGAAAAATTGCCGTTGCAGCAGAAAGTCAATCAGTAGTCAAACTACATAGCGTTTGAGACAAGGCCCCTTGATTTGCTTGCCATTGCCGGCGCGGAAGCTTAGGATCGCGGACTAATAAAATCATTTGGGACAACCATGTCACAGGCCGACGACCAAGCTACCCACGGCAAAATGCCGCGCCAGATCCCCTACATCATCGGCAACGAGGCGTGCGAACGCTTCAGCTTCTACGGGATGCGCAATATCCTGACGCCGTTCCTGATCAGCACCCTGCTATTGTTCCTGCCGGAAGCCGAGCGCGTCGGCGAGGCCAAGCACATCTTCCACAGCTTCGTCATCGGCGTGTACTTCTTCCCGCTGCTGGGCGGCTGGCTGGCCGACCGCTTCTTTGGCAAGTACAACACGGTGTTCTGGCTCAGCCTCGTCTACTGCAGCGGCCATGCCTGCCTTGCCTACTTCGAGGACAACGTCAACGGCTTCTACCTCGGCCTGTCGCTGATCGCGCTGGGCTCGGGCGGCATCAAGCCCTTGATCTCGGCCTTCGTCGGCGACCAGTTTGACCAGACCAACAAAGGAAAGGCGAAAGTCGTCTACGACATCTTCTACTGGTCGATCAACTTCGGCTCGTTCTTCGCGTCGCTGCTGATGCCGATCTTCCTCAAGCAATATGGCCCTGCCGTCGCATTCGGCATCCCTGGCCTGTTGATGTTCACCGCGACCATGATTTTCTGGCTCGGTAAGAAGAAGTACGTCCACGTGCCTCCTGCACCGCCTGATCCGCATTCGTTCACCAAGGTCGCGCGCACTGCCCTGATGGCAGCGCAGCCGGGGCAGTGGCGCCCCGGCCTGGGCATCGCCATTGCCGGCATGCTGGCCGCCATCTGGTCGATTACCTATGTGACGTCGCAGCTGGGCTTCGTGATCGGCGCCTGCTCGGCACTGGTGTTCCTGCTCGCCTTCGGCGGCATCGGTACTTCGATGCAGCTCGAACGGGCGCGCGGCATCCATCCGGACGAGGCGGTCGACGGCGTGCGCGCCGTGCTGCGCATCCTGATCGTGTTCGCCATGGTCACCCCTTTCTGGTCGCTGTTCGACCAGAAAGCTTCGACCTGGGTGGTGCAGGCCAACAGCATGGTGCCGACCGTCGACATCTTCGGCTTTGTCATCACCATCCTGCCGGCGCAGATGCAGGCGCTGAACCCCTTGCTGGTCATGCTCCTGATCCCGTTCAACAACCTGGTGCTCTATCCTTTCCTGCGCCGCTTCGGCATTGAACTGTCGTCGCTGGCCCGGATGACAATCGGCATTGCCTTCTCCGGCCTGGCGTGGATTGTGATCGGCATGCTGCAGTTGACGATGGATGCCGGCACGCCGGTGGCCATGATCTGGCAGATCCTGCCTTATATCCTGCTGACCTTCGGCGAAGTGCTGGTGTCGGCCACCGGCCTCGAATTCGCCTACAGCCAGGCGCCGCGCCCGATGAAGGGCATCATCATGGCCTTCTGGCTGCTGGCCACGACGGTCGGCAATCTGTGGGTCCTGCTGGTCAACAAGAGCATCAAGAACGACGACGTCATCGCCCAGATCCAGAATTCGGGCATGGGCGTGATTGCGTTCCAGATGTTCTTCTTTGCCGCGTTCGCGCTGATCGTGGCGGTCTTGTTTGGCTGGTACGCACGCCGCTACAAGATGGTTGACAATTACCGGACGGCCCAATGATGCGCCGCACACTGCTGTGGCTATCGCTGCTCGCTTGCGGGCAGGCCGTCGCCGACGACATCTGCAACGGCCCGTTCCAAACGGTATTGCAGGCGTCGCCTTCAATCGGCGAGGCGCGCGCCGTCTGGCTTAACGGCCACGAGCTGCAATGGACGGGCAATCCCGGTGGCGGCAGCTACAAGCTGTACCATGCGGCGCGCGGCGGCATCCGCGCCGCCGTTGGCGGCAAGGTCGCTGGCGCGCAGGGCGCACTGAAGCTGGACGTGACGAGCAAGTCGCCCGCAAACCCGGTACTGGCGGCGCAACCGGCCGATATTGGCCGCATAACCGGCTTGCTGAGCCAGCAATTGGTGCTGGTGCAGGAGTCCGAGGACGGCACAGTCGTCAGCGCCACCCGCGTCCGGCACGCGCCGGCACTCGACTACTTGTATGCCGCGGCCGAACGGGCCGATGACCTGGGCGTTACTGTCGGCCGCGACAAGACCGGCTTCAAGCTGTGGGCACCCACCGCGCAAAACGTGTCGCTGTGCGTGGCAGGCAGCAAAGCCATGCCGATGCAGCGCGATGCCGCGACCGGCATCTGGCAAGCCAGTGTGGCGCGCGACCTCAGCGGCAGCTACTATACCTACGCCGTCGACGTGTTCGTCGACGGCACCGGCCTGGTGCGCAACCGCGTCACCGACCCGTACTCGGTCAGCCTCGACACCGATTCCAGGCACAGCTACATCGCCAACCTGGACGCGCCGGCGCTGAAGCCGCGCGGCTGGGACCGGAGCCGTGCGCCCGCCACCGTCAAGGCGCAAACCGATATGGTGGTGTACGAGCTGCATGTGCGCGATTTTTCGATCAACGATGCCAGCGTCAGCGCGGCAAAGCGCGGCAAGTACGCCGCCTTTACCGAAACGAACTCGAATGGCATGCGCCACCTGACAGCCCTGGCCCGCGCCGGGCTGACCGATATTCACCTGCTGCCGATCTACGACCTGTCGACCATCCCGGAACAGGGCTGCGCCATGCCGCAGCCAGCGGGCGCGCCGGACAGCGAAGCCCAGCAGGCCCTGATCGGGCAGACCCGCGAAGTCGATTGCTTCAACTGGGGCTACGATCCCTTCCACTACAACGCACCCGAAGGCAGCTACGCGAGCGACCCGTCCGACGGCGCGCGCCGCATCCTGGAAGTGCGCCAGATGGTGATGGCATTGCACAAGGCAGGGCTGCGGGTCGGCATGGATGTGGTCTACAACCACACCTTTGCGGCAGGCCAGAAAGAGAAGTCGGTGCTGGACCGCATCGTGCCGGGCTACTACCACCGGCTCGATGCGAAAGGCACGATCGAGCGTTCCACCTGCTGCGAGAACACGGCGACCGAAAACCGGATGATGGCCAAGCTGATGTCCGACTCGGTGCTGCTGTGGGCCAGGCACTACCGCATGGATTCGTTCCGCTTCGACTTGATGGGGCACCAGCCGCGCGCGGCGATGGAAGCACTGGGCGCGCGCGTCAACGCGGCGGTGGGGCACCCGGTCCAGTTGATCGGTGAAGGATGGAACTTCGGTGAAGTGGCAGACGGCGCCCGTTTCGTGCAGGCCTCGCAGCTGTCGCTTGGCGGCAGCGGCATCGGCACCTTCAGCGACCGCGCGCGCGATGCCGTGCGCGGCGGTTCGGCCAGCGACTCGGGCGATCAGCTGGTCAAGCGCCAGGGCTATATCAATGGCATGGCTTACGATCCCAACGGTTCCGGGCAGCATACGAAGACGGACCTGATGCAGGCGTCGGACATGGTCAAGGTCGGCCTGGCAGGCACGCTGCGCAATTACCGGCTGCCGACCTATCGGGATGTGACGCTGCCATTGGCCCAGATCGACTACAGCGGCCAGGGCGCAGGCTATGCTACTGCGCCGGGCGAAGCCGTCAACTACGTCGAGAACCACGACAACCAGACCCTGTACGACATCAATGTCTTCCGCTTGCCAGTATCGACCACCAGTGCGGACCGCGCGCGGGTGCAGATGCTGGGCGCGGCGATCAATATGTTCAGCCAGGGTGTCGCCTACTTCCATGCAGGGATCGACACGCTGCGCTCCAAGTCGCTCGACCGCAACAGCTTCAACTCGGGCGACTGGTTCAACCGGATCGACTGGACCTACCAGGACAATTACTTCGGCACCGGACTGCCGCTGGCCGAGGACAACGGCAAGGATTTCGCCATCCTCAAACCACTGCTGGCCAATGCTGCGCTCAAGCCTGCACCGGCTGACATCGCGTTTGCACGCGACGCCTTCCGCGACCTGCTCAGGATCCGCGCCAGTTCAAGCCTGTTCCGCCTGCGCACCAGCATTGATGTGGAACAGCGCCTGCGCTTTGCCAACATCGGGTCGAAGCAGGAACCGACCGTCATCGCGGCCCTGCTCGACGGGCAAGGCTATGCCGGCGCGCGCTTTGGCAGCATCGCCTACTTCGTCAATGTGGACAAGGTTGCCCATACCGTCGCCGTGGAAGGCACGGTAGGTGGGAGCTACCGCCTGCATCCGGTGCACGCCGACGCAAACGCAGCGGACAAACGGGCCGCCAGCGCCAGTTTCGACAAGGCCAGCGGCCGCTTTACGATCCCGCCGCGCACGGCGGTGGTGTTCGTCCAGTAACCGTAGTAACCGTAGGGTGGGTAAGCCATGCTTACCCACGCGTGGTGCATGCTTGATGCCGCGTCCGCGTGGGTAAGCGCAGCTTACCCACCCACATCTATATCGTCTTGATGCCGCGTCCGCGTGGGTAAGCGCAGCTTACCCACCCTACCTCGTCAGATATCGAGGTGGGAGATGAGCAGGCGACGCGATTCCGTCTCGCCTTCTTTCACCAGTCCGGCATTGTTGGCGTCGAGCGAAATCCCCACCGAGATAATATCGATCAGCAGCAGCTGCAGGATCCGCGAGATCATCGACAGGAAGGTCGTACTGTCTTCGGCATGGTCGACCGCCAGGCACACCGTCGCCTTCTTGGCCAGCGCCGACTTGCTGCCGGTGATGGCGATGACATCGGCCCCGGCCGCACGCGCCGCATCGACCGCAGCGAGCAGCTCGGGCAGCTGGCCCGAGGTTGAAATGGCGATCACCACATCGCCCGGCGCCAGCAGCTCCGCCGCCAGCTTGAACAGGTGCGAGTCGCCGTAAGCAGAGGTCGGAATACGGAAGCGGAAGAACTTGTGCTGGCCGTCCAGTGCCACCACGCGCGAGTTGCCCATCGCGTAGAACTCGACGCGGTTGGCCTTGCGCAGCAGGTTGATCGCATGATCGATCGAGGTGACGTCAAGCTGGTCGCGAAATTTGAGGATGGCCGACACGGTATTGTCGATCACCTTGGCCGACAGGTCGTGCGTGCTGTCCGAGATCCGCACCTGGCTGTGGCGCACCGGGATCGTGCCGGTCAGGCTGCTGGCAAACTTGAGCTTGAAGTCGGCCAGGCCGAGGAAGCCGAGCGAGCGGCAGAACCGGATCACGGTCGGCTGGCTGACATCGGCCAGGCGCGCGATCTCGGCAATCGGCTCGCCCAGCACCTTGCGCGGCTGTTCCAGCACCAGCGCCGCCACGCGCTGCTCGGCCGGCGATAGCTCGCTCTGCAGGTGCTGCAGGCGCTCCATCAGCGTGTTGGCTCCGCTGCGGCCGCGCAGGTGCTCGGACAGGATGGTCGCCACCCCGTAGAAAGCCGGATTGGGTGTGACGATGACCCAGGTCGGGATCTGCGCCAGGTAGGACGAGAAACGGCCCTTGGCTTCGAAGCGGGCGCGGAACGGCGAAGTGGCGAACCATTGCCCCATGCGCGGCACGATGCCGCCGCCGATGAAGATGCCGCCAACGGCGCCGAGCGTGACGGCCACATTGGCGGCAATGCCGCCGAGGATGCCGCAAAAGACTTCCAGCACTTCGAGGCACAGCGGTTCGCCGCCATTGAGGCCGCGTTCGAGGATCTCCTGCGCAGTGCGCTCAGGCGCATCGACGCCATTGCGCTCTGCCAGCGCGCGGTGGATCACTTCCAGGCCAGGGCCGGAAATGAGGCGTTCGTAGGACACGTGCGACCACAGCTTCCACGCATATTGGAGGATGGCGAATTCCCGCTCGTCGGCCGGGCCGAAATTGGCGTGGCCACCTTCGCTGCCGAGGGTCACGAAGCCGTCGGCAGTCGGGATCAGGCCCGATACGCCGAGGCCAGTGCCAGGGCCGAGCACGCCGATGACGGAATCGGCAATGGCCGCGCCACCGCCAACCTGCATCAGGTCGTCGCCGGTCAGGCGCGGCAACGACATGGCCAGCGCCGTGAAGTCGTTGACGATCAGGAGCGTCGACAGGCCCAGTTCGCGCCGCACTTCGTCGGTCGAAAAGGTCCAGTCACGGTTGGTCATGCGGATCATGTCGCCGCTGATCGGGTTGGCCAGCGCAAACGCTGCGTGGTTCAGGCGCACGCCTGCGTGTTCGCTGATGTAGGAGCGCAGCATCGGCAGGATGCCGCTGAAGTCGTCGCATTTGAGCACCGTGACGGAACGAAACACGCCCGGAGCGCTCTCGAGCGCAAAGCGGGCATGGGTCGCCCCGATATCGGCCAGCAGGCGAGGCCCGTCCGCGTACGCGGTACGGGCATACTTTTGTTCAGGTTGCAGGTCTTGGGTCATCGCGATCAATCAGGCAGCAAACGGTGTGTAGCATACCCTATTGTCGCCTTTGAAACAAAAGCGCGCGCCTGGTCAGACCATTCTAAGGCGCGATCAAAGCCACCGGGGTACGGGTGTCGAACCGCACTTTACCGTCTTTGACAACGGCGCTCTTGCCCGAGTAGTAGTCAAGCAGGCGCTGGCCGTTGGCGAACACGCCCGCCACGCTGATCGTGCTGGCGCGGTCTGCCGGCAAATCGAGGGCAACGACCACCTTGTCGCTGATCTTGCCTTTGCTATAGGTGCGCTTGAAGGTATAGGGCTGGTCGGCCAGCTTCTGGTGCACGCCCGCCCCCACCGCAGGATGGGCCTGTCGGAACAGGCCGAGCCGGCTCCAGTGCTGGCGCACGGCGCCGTCGATGGCGCCCCAGTTCATCATCGAGCGCAGGTGGGCATCGCCCTCGGCGCCGTCGATCTTGAGTTTGCGCGCCGTCTCGTCGCCGTAGTAGATCTGCGCCGCGCCCGGTGCCAGCAACAGCTTGGTGGCCGTCTCGAACGGCTTGGCACGCAGCGGGTCGAACGGCTCGCCATCGTCGTGCGAACTGAGGTAGTTGAGCACCGAATGGCCCTTCATTGGGCCGTTCAGCATCGCCGAGTAGGAGCTGAACAGGGTCTCGGGGTCTGCCCTGGCATCGCTCTTCATGTCGAAGTTGATCAGGCTATCGAAGCCCTGCGCAAAGTAGTTGGCCGTGTCGCCCCCGCCCAGGTCGAACACCTGCCCATGCTTGAGGGCGTAGTTGTAGACCTCGGCCGTCATGTAGAACTTGTCGTTGCCCAGCCTTTTCCCGGGATTGGAGCGCTTCCAGTCCTCGTAGGCGTCGCTGGCCGCCGTCTTCAGTTCCTTCCATACGCCAGCCTCGACGTGCTTGACGGTGTCGGCCCGGAAGCCGTCGAAACCATATTTGCGCACCCAGTCGGCATGCCATTTGATCAGGTAGTAGCGCGGCGCGCGCGGGTACCCGGTGCGCTTGAAGAAGGTATCGAGCTCCTGCACTTCGCGCTCATAGCGCCCTTCCGCCTTCCACTTCGCAGCCAGTTGCGGGGGCAGGGCGACGTTGTCGTTGCTCGCCGTGCGAATGTCCGGCAGGTTCCTGACCAGCGTGCAGTCGATGGTGGTGGCGGCATTCTTGTAAGTGCATTGCGGCTCGGTGCGCACCCACTCCTGCGGCCAGGTTGGATCTGTTTCGGTCACCGGACCGAGGTGGTTCATCACCACGTCCAGCAGCACCCGAATGCCGTGGGCGTGGGCGGTATCGACCAGCTCGTGCATATCGGCTTGCGTGCCCAGGTTGGCATCGACGGCAGTGAAGTCCTTGGCCCAGTAGCCGTGGAAGCCGTAGGACTTGCCGGTGCCTTCATCGGTGCCCGCATGGATCTGCTCGACGGGCGGCGTGATCCAGATGGCGTCCACGCCGAGGTCCTTGAAATAGCCTTCGCGGATCTTGGCCGTCACGCCCGCCAGGTCGCCGCCAGCGTAAGCGCGTGCCACGGCGCCGTCATTCTTGCGGCCGTAGGCGTGGTCGTTGGCCGGGTTGGCATTGTGGAAGCGGTCGGTGAGCAGGAAATAGACCGTCGCATTGTTCCAGTCGAAAGGCTTGGCTGGCGCAGCTTTGCCGGCCAGTGCGGCGCTGCTGGCCAGGGCCATGGCAATCGATGCGACGAGGGTGTGAAATTTCATTCTGAGGTTCCTTGGCTAGGTAATGACGGAAGGTTGGCTGAAGTGGCGGATGCCTGACAAGTCAGTGGCGATGGCGATCAGGCCGGCCAGTGCCTGCTGGGGGTCGAGGCTGAGACGGGCGGGATCGGATTCGAATTTTTCATGGTAGATGCGGACGGTGGCGCCTTCCGTGCCGGTGCCCGACAGCCGCAACACGATGCGCGAGCCGTCCGTCATCACGAAACGTATGCCCTGCTTGCTGGCGACGGACTGGTCCACCGGATCGGTATAGGAGAAATCGTCGGCGAACTGCACGCGGTAGCCGCCGATCGTGCGGCCGGCCAGCGACGCCAAAGTGGCGCGCAGGCGCGCCATCATCGTGTCGGCAATGGCGGCGTCGACGCCTTCATAGTCGTGGCGCGAATAGTAGTGGCGGCCGAACCGCGCCCAGTGTTCGCGCACGATCACGTCCACCGGCTTGCCAGTGGCGGCCACCAGGTTGAGCCAGAACAGCACCGCCCAGACGCCGTCCTTTTCGCGGATGTGGTCGCCTCCGGTGCCATAGCTCTCCTCGCCGCACAGGCTCACCAGCTGGGCGTCCATCAGGTTGCCGAAGTACTTCCAGCCTGTCGGCACCTCGAAACAGGGCAGGCCCAATTCGTGGGCCACGCGGTCCACCGCGCTGGAGGTCGGCATCGAGCGGGCGACGCCCTTGAGCCCTGCGCGGTAGGCCGGTATCAGCCGGGCGTTGGCGGCGAGGATGGCCAGGCTGTCTGATGGGGCAATCACCAGCCCGCGGCCCAGGATCATATTGCGGTCGCCGTCGCCATCGGAAGCGGCGCCCATATCGGGGGCCAGCGGGGCCCTCATCATCAGGACCAGTTCGCGCGCGCTGACGGGGTTTGGATCGGGATGGTGGCCGCCAAAATCGTCGAGCGGGACAAAGTTGATGACACTGCCCGCCGGGGCACCGAGCATGCCTTCGAGGATCGTCTTGGCATAGGGGCCGGACACGGCATGCATGCCGTCGAAGCAGATGCGAAAGCCACCGCTGAACAGGCGGCGGATGGCATCGAAGTCGAACTGCTGCTCCATCAATGTGGCGTAGTCGCGCACGGAATCGATGACGGCCAGCTCCATCTGTTCGACCTTGCTGGTGCCAAGCGTATCGATGTCGAAGTCCTGTCTGTCGCTGATGCGATAGGCGTTCACCGACTGGGTATTGCTGTAGATCGCTTCGGTGATCTTTTCCGGTGCCGGCCCGCCGTTGGCGATGTTGTATTTGATGCCGAAGTCACCAGTCGGCCCGCCCGGATTATGGCTGGCCGACAGGACGATGCCGCCCAGCGCCCCGTGCTGGCGGATCAGACAGCTGACGGCAGGCGTCGACAGGATGCCGCCCTGCCCCACCAGCAGGCGCCCTACGCCATGTGCGGCCGCCATGCGGATGATGATGGCCACGGCAGTGCGGTTGAAGTAGCGCCCGTCGCCGCCCAGCACCAGGGTCTGGCCGTGGCAGTCGCCGACGGTGTCGAAGATGGCCTGGACAAAATTTTCAAGGTAGCCCGGCTGGCTGAACTCCGCCACCTTCTTGCGCAGGCCCGAAGTGCCGGGACGCTGCCCGGCAAATGGATTGGTGCTGATAGTTTCGATCGCCATGTCCGCCCCCTGCCATGTTAAGACAGCATCTACCTTACGGCAGAACAGCAGAACGTGGCGCGGCAATGCATACCTGGTTTGCGCCCGGTCTACTCGGCTTTGTCGGTGACCAGCAGCGTCAGCAGGCCGGCCAGGATCATGCACACGCCACCGACCACCAGCGCCATCACCGCGCGGCCGCCCAGCGCATGCTTGACCAGCGGTCCGAGCACCAGGCCGGCGACAATCTGCGGGATCACGATGAAGAAGTTAAACAGGCCCATGTAATAGCCCATGCGGTTGGCGGGCAGCGAGCCGGCCAGGATCGCATACGGCATCGTCAGCACGCTGGCCCAGGCGATGCCGACGCCGACCATCGGCAGTAGCATCATCTGCTTGTCGCTGATGAAGTACATCGACGCCAGGCTGGCGCCGCCGATCACGAGGCAGATCGTATGCACGGCCGTGCGGCTGGTGAAGCGTGCCAGGATCGGCAGGCCGAATGCGGCGAGCGCGGAGACGCCGCCATAAGTGGCAAACATGATGCCGACCCAGTTGCCGCCCTCCTGGAACGAAGCCGATTGGGCGTCGATGGTGTGGAACACATTGTCGGCCACGGTCGGCGTCGAATATACCCACATGGAGTACAGCGCAACCCAGCTGAAGAACTGGACCAGCGCCAGCTGCACCATGGTTTTTGGCATTTTTGTGAAGCCGCCGAGGATCTCGGCCAGAGCCTTGATGGTGCCGCGCTTGCGCTCCTGTTCAAAGCGCGCCATGTCGGCCGGCGGTGCTTCGGTGGTGGTAAACACGGTCCACATCACGGCCAGCGCATAAGCCGCACCGCCGACGTAGTAGGAATAGCGCACGGTGTCAGGGATGGCACCATTGACTGGAATATTGCTCACGCCAAGGTAGTCGGTGAAGATGGTCGGCAGCAGCGAGGCGACGACGCCGCCGCAGCCGATGAAGAAGGTCTGCATCGCAAAGCCCGCGATCTGCTGCGAGTTCGACAGCTTGTCGCCGACGAAGGCGCGGAACGGCTCCATCGACACATTGATCGACACGTCCATCAGCCACAGCACGATCACGGCCATCCACAGCACGCTCGAATTGGGCATCAGGAACAGCGCGATGGCGGCGAAGATCGCGCCGAGAAAGAAGAACGGGCGGCGGCGGCCCCAGTACGGGTGCCAGGTATTGTCGCTCAGGTAGCCGATGAGCGGCTGCACCAGCAGGCCGGTGACCGGCGCGGCCAGCCACAGCACCGACAGCTCGCTCATTTCAGCGCCAAGGGTCGAGAAGATACGGCTAGTATTGGTGTTTTGCAGGGCAAATCCGAACTGGATGCCGAAAAAACCAAAGCTCATATTCCACAACTGCCAGAACGACAGGCGCGGCTTGCTGATTGTTTGTTGCATCTTTGTCTCCGTGATATTTGTAGTAAAGTAACACGACGATTTCAGAGTGTCAATCTAAACCGTTTCATAGTAGAATCTGAAAGTGAACGGTAGAAAAACCGTCGAATTTGTAGTCAAATAACATAGATCGGGGACACCATGCTGGACATGCAAAAACGCCTGAGCAACGCTTTTTACGCGATGATCAGCCTGCCGTCGACGGCGATGGGCTTCGCCCTGTGCATTCAGATTTCGGCGCTCTCGTGGCTGCTGTCGACCAAGTACCAGCTCGATATCCATGAAATCGGCATCGTCTGGGCCGCCGGTCCGCTGGCAGGCATCCTCGGCCAGGTGATTATCGGCTTCATCAGCGACAAGACCTGGTTCTGGGGCGGGCGGCGGCGGCCTTTCATCATCATCGGCGGCGCGCTGGCGGCGCTGATGGTGTTCCTGCTGCCCCGCATCGACACGGTCAGCAACCTGCTCGGCATCAGCAACCTGCTGGTGGTCGCGGTAATCATAGCGCTGACGCTGGACCTGTCGATCAATATCGGCTTCAATCCGACCCGCTCGATCATCGCCGACGTCACGCCCGATGGCGACGCCCGCACCAAGGGCTACACCTGGATGCAGACCATCTCTGGCTTCTGGGGCGTGATGGCCTACCTGATTGGCGCCTTCATCGACAACTACGTACTCATTTCGGTTGGCGTGGTGATCGTGTTCGCGTTCTCGGTGGTGCCGATGTTCTTCGTGACCGAACCGCGCGACCTCTGCATCAGGGACGAAAAGCCGGTGTGCACCTTCACCGATTGGCCGCAACTGTGGCGCATCTACACCGCCCACGGCTTTTCGTGGATCGGCGTGCAGGCCATGTTCGTCTATATCATTGCTTTCATCAGCCAGCATATCGTGCCGGCCGGGCTGCCGGTGGCCGAATCCAATGCGCAGTCGGGCCACATCATCTCGATCTCGTTTGCGATCATGAATGTGGTCGGCTTCATGCTGCCGGCCCTGGTGCTGGCCGAGGTGGCGCAGCGCATCGGCCGCGTCAGGACGCAGGTGATTTGCGTGGCCATCATGGCCGCCGGCTACTTCCTGATTGCGACAGTGGCGCGTACGCCATTGGCGCTGTATGTGCTGATGGGCGTAGTCGGCATCGGCTGGGGCGCAGTGGTGAGCCTGCCGTTCGCGATCATGAGCGAAAAGGTGGACAAGAGCCGCATGGGCTACTTCATGGGCTTGTTCAACCTGTCGGTGGTGCTGCCGCAGCTGCTCTCGACGGGGATCGGCTATGTGCTGCGCGACTCGGCTGACAAGAATGTATTGTTCCTGATCTGTGGCGGCTGCCTGGCCACTTCCGCTGCGCTGTGGATGCTCGTCAAGGACAGCAAGGTTGCGGAAGCGAGTCCGACGGTGATGGCTTCGGCGCACTAACGCGTGGGCACGCAGTGCCCACCCTACGTAGGGTGGGTACCTGCGGTACGACGCCCCCGTAGTCCCAGCAGGATGGGCACTGCGTGCCCACGCGATACGACGCCCCCGTAGTCCCAGTAGGGTGGGCACTGCGTGCCCACGCGATACGACGCCCCCGTAGTCCCGGTAGGGTGGGCACTGCGTGCCCACGCGATACGACGCCCCCGTAGTCCCAGTAGGGTGGGCACTGCGTGCCCACGCGGCACGACGCCCCCGTAGTCCCGGTAGGGTGGGCACTGCGTGCCCACGCGATACGACGCCCCCGTAGTCCCAGCAGGGTGGGCACTGCGTGCCCACGCGGTACGACGTCCGCCGTAGCGGAACTCACATTACTTGGCGCCCTTGCGGTGCGGCTTCTTGTCCGCGCCCTTGTCGGCAAAGCGGCGGTCGCCGCCGGTCTTGCGCTCGCCGAACGTGGCTTTGGCCAGGCCCGGCTTCGAAGGCGGCTTGCTGCCATGCGACGACGGCGAGATATTGAGCTGCTTGCCAGCCACCCAGACGCCCTTCAAGTGTTCCAGCAGTTCCTTCGGCATACGCTCCGGCAGGTCCAGCACCGTGTAATTGTCGAAGATGTCGATGCGGCCGATATGGCGCGCCTCCAGCCCCGCCTCGTTGGCGATCGCGCCGACGATATTGGCCGGCTTGACGCCATGCTCGCTACCCACTTCGATGCGGTAGGTCTCCATCGCGAATTCTTCCTTGACGCCTTTTTTCTTCTTGGGCGCCGGCGCCGACTCTTCGTCCGCGATCGGACGCGTGAACTTCTCGAGGTTCATTGGCGACCCTGCCACCTTGGCGCCGGAATCTTCGTACTTTTTCTTTGGCGCTGCGGCAGCTGCAGCTGGTACGCCGCCTGCCCCTTCGCGCATGATGCGCAGGCGCTGGCCGGCAACGATGGTGCCCTGCAGGAGTTCAAGCGTTTCGCTCGACATCGAGCTTGGCATATCAAGCACGCTGTAGTCGTCGTAGATCTCGATGCGGCCGATATTCTTGGAATCGACACCGCCCTCATTGGCAATCGCACCGACGATATTACCCGGCTTGACGCCATGCTGGTGGCCCACTGCGATGCGGTAGGTCGCCATGCCCGGATCTGGTGCGCGGGCAATGCGCTCTTTTTTGCCACTCGCGAAGTCCGAACGTGTCGCGCGCGGCGCCGGACGCTCATCCTGCCACGTCGATGCAGGTTTCGCGTCGCGGTTTTGCTTCTCCAGCAGCAGCGGCACATCGCCGCGCGCCAGCTTGGCCAGGGCCGCGGCGATCTCCACCGCAGGCACGTTCTTTTCAGCCTCGTACTCTTCGATCAGGGAGCGGAATACTTCCAGCCCGCCCTCGGCCAGGGTTTCGCTGATCTGGTCCTTGAACTTGGCGATGCGGAAGTCGTTGATCGTCTTGATCGTTGGCAGGGTCAACGGCGCCACCGGCTGGCGCGTCGCGCGCTCGATCGCCTTCAGCAGGCCCTGCTCGCGCGGGGTGATGAACAGGATCGCTTCGCCGCTGCGGCCGGCGCGGCCAGTGCGGCCAATGCGGTGGGTATAGCTCTCAGGGTCGGACGGTACGTCGTAATTGATCACATGGCTGATGCGCTCGACGTCCAGGCCGCGCGCGGCCACGTCGGTTGCGACGAGGATGTCAATCTTGCCGTCCTTGAGCTGCGCGATGGTGCGCTCGCGCTGCACCTGCTGCATGTCGCCGTTGATGGCAGTCGCGGCAAAGCCTCTCGCCTGCAGCTTGCTCGCCAGTTCCTCGGTGCCGAGCTTGGTGCGGGCGAAGATGATCATGCCGTCGAACGGCTCGGCTTCCAGGATGCGGGTCAGCGCCTCGAGCTTGTGCATGCCCGACACCATCCAGTACCGCTGGCGGATATTGTCGGCCGTGCCGGTCTTGGCGGCGACGGTGACTTCGGCGGGGTCGCGCAGATACGTCTTGGCGATACGCTTGATGGCCGACGGCATGGTGGCCGAGAACAGCGCGGTCTGGCGCGAATCTGGCGTCTTTTGCAGGATCTGTTCGACATCGTCGATAAAGCCCATGCGCAGCATTTCGTCGGCTTCGTCCAGCACCAGCGTCTTCAGGCGCGACAGGTCGAGCGAGCCTTTCTCGAGGTGGTCGATGACGCGGCCCGGCGTGCCGACAATGACGTGCACCCCACGGCGCAGTGCCTGCAGCTGCGGGCCGTAGCTCTGGCCGCCGTAAATTGGCAGCACATGGAAGTCCTTGATGTGGGTCGCGTATTTTTGAAAAGCCTCTGCCACCTGGATCGCCAGTTCGCGGGTCGGCGCCAGCACCAGCGCCTGCGGCGACGACTGCTTGATGTCGATGTTCGACAGGATCGGCAACGCAAAAGCGGCGGTCTTGCCGGTACCGGTCTGGGCCTGTCCGAGCACGTCGCGGTTTTCCAGCAGCAGCGGGATGGTCGCGGCCTGGATCGGCGATGGCGTTTCATAGCCAACCTCCTTCATCACCTTGAGGACGGCGCTTGATAGCTGAAGGTCGGAAAATTTCAGGACAGGGGTATCGGACATGTAAAAGCTCGCTTTTTTGGCTATTATGGGTAAACCAGCAGTTTACTCCGTTGCCAGCGTCCACAGGGATTCTATTTACCGGCCCCGCCAAAGCAAAACTACATCCAAATCGCAGTCAGAACGGCCATTGGTACCAAGCCACAGCTGGGGAAAAGCAGCACCCCGTTGTATAATTACACGATATTCTGAGTTTCCAGGACGGCTCACACGATGCATAGCGACGATACTCCGCCCCCCGACACACGCCGTCGCCAGCTCATGGGTGGCATGCTTGCCGCCGCCGGGCTGCCGCTGTCTATGAACGCGCATGCCGGCGACCGCGACCTGCTGGTGGGCGGCCTGCCCGTCACCTGCAACCTGACCCTGCCCGTCGCCAGCGCCGCCAAGGCCGCAGCCAATACCAAAGGCGGTAACGGACTCGGCTTCGAATACAGCAAATACAACGGCTGGCCAGAGATCAAGGAATCGCTGATGACGGGCCGGATCCAGGCCGCCTATATGCTCGCGCCGCTGGTCATGGACCTGGCCGACAAGAGAATCCCCGTCAAGATCGTCTCGCTGGGCCACCGCTCGGGCGCCGTCATCATGGTGCGCACCGATTCGAAGCACATGAAGTTCGCCGACCTCAAGGGCAAGCGCATCGCCATCCCGAGCCGCTTTGCGGTCGACTTCCTGTTCCTGCGCAAGATGCTCGCGCTTGAAAACATGAGCCCGAAGGATATCGAGATCATCGAGATGGCCCCGCCCGACATGCCCGCCGCCCTGTACGCCAAGGCGGTCGACGCCTACTGCACCGGCGAGCCGTTCGGCGCCGCCGCGCAGCGCGCCGGCTACGCGCGCCCGCTCGCCATGACGCGCGATAAATGGCGCAATTACATCTGCTGCGTGCTCACGGTGCGCGATGAACTCATCAAGACCAACCGGCCGCTGGTGCAGGAGCTGGTCAATTACGTGCAATCGGCCGGCAGCTGGCTCGACGCCGCGGCGGCCAACCGCGAAAAGGCGGTCGTCATTGCAGCGACCCGAAAGAACTTCAACCAGGACCCGAACGTCATCCGCTTCGTCATGCAGAACCCGGCCGACCGCGTCACCTATGGCGACCTGCGCATGATCCGCGCCGAGTTCGATGACCTGATGAAGCTGTCGCTGGAAGCCGGTACGCTCAAGCGGCCCGTCGCCTACGAGACCTATGTCGACGAGAGTTTCGTGCGCGCCATCAAGCCTGCGAATATCGTATTATGATCCGCGCAATCCTGTCCCTTTGCTGCCTTCTTCTGGCCGTTGGCGCCAGCGCCGAAAACTTCAAAGGCGGCATCTTCGATCCGCCTCGCATGGCACCTGACTTCACCCTGCCCGGCTCGCACGGCAAGCCGGTCACGCTGAGCAGCTTGCGCGGCAAGGTGGTGATCCTCGAGTTCGGCTACACTTCATGCTTTGACGTGTGCCCTGTTTCGCTGGCGGCGCTGACAACGGCGCGCAAGAAATTGGGCGCGCTCGGCAAGGACCTGCAGGTGCTGTTTGTGACCGTCGACCCCGAACGTGATTCGACCAGAATCCTGAACGCCTACCTGGCGCCGTTTGACGCTACCTTTATCGGCGTTGGCGGCAGCGTCCAGCAATTGGCCAGGATGCGCAACGACTATGGCATCACCGCGACCCGCCGCCCCGTTGGCGACAGCAAGACCGACTACACGGTTGGCCACTCGTCCTACCTGTATTTCATCGACCGCAAGGGTGCGCTTCGCTCCATGCTGCCGTTTGGCCGCCCGGCTGACGACATCGCGCATGACGCAACGCTGCTGCTCAAACAATAGCGATGAAGGCCTTCCCGCTCACGCGCCGCCGCGCGCTTGCCCTGCTGCTGCTCGCCTGTGCGGGCGCGCTTGCGTGGGCCGCTATGGCGCCGGTAGCGGCGCCGTCGCGCGACGAGCTGTTCGAGATCCCCAAGGGCACCTGGGCGCGCCGCATGGCCGGCGACAAGGTCGAGATCCTGCCCGACGTCGTGCACCTGACCCTGGGCGTCAACGACGTGCTCCTGCTGCGCAACCTTGACGACGTGCCGCAAATCTTCGGCCCTGTGCTGATCATGCCGGGCCAGAATTTCCGCCTGCCGTTCGAGCACGCCTCGGACTACCAGTTCGCCTGCACCGCGCATGCCAGCGGCCAGATGAGCGTCATCGTCGCACCGATGCCGGCGCAGGGCTGGCAACGGCTTCAGTGGCGCGCAAGGCATTACTGGCGCGAGGCACCCGCAATCGTCCATCGTTTTATTTGAGTGAAGATGTTTATGGAAAAATTGAAACGGCTATCCCCCCCGCTGCTGGTACTGATGGCATTGATCGCCGTATGGTGGGTGGTGGTGGTGCAAACTGAGAGCGTGATCTTCCCGACGCCGCTGCAGGTCGTCACCGGCACCATGGAACTGATCGAGGACGGCACCCTATGGGAGCATATCGGCGCCTCTCTGTTCCGGGTCGGCGTCGGGTTTGCGCTGGCCGCCATGGTGGCGTTGCCAATGGGCCTGTGGATGGGCCGCGTCGACGCCGCCTACATCACGCTCAACCCGATCTTCCAGATCCTGCGCCCGATTTCGCCGATCGCCTGGATTCCGCTGGCCATCCTGTGGTTCGGCGTCGGCAATGTGTCGCCAATTTTCCTGATCTTCATTGCCGCCGTATTCCCGATGATCGTGCAAACGGCGTCCGGCGTGCACACCATTGAACGGCGCTACCTGCGCGCAGCCGAGAACTTCGGCGTCTCGCGCGCCGTGCTGTTCCGCCAGGTGATCATTCCGGCGGTACTGCCTGAAATGATCGTCGGCATGCGCATCAGCCTCGGCGTGGCCTGGCTGGTGGTGGTCGCCGCCGAGATGATCGCGCTGCGCTCCGGCCTCGGCTACCTGATCATGGATTCGCGCAATGCCGGCAACCGCTATGACCTCGTCATCGCCGGCATGATCATCATTGGACTCATCGGCCTTATCCTCGACGGCATCATGCGCCGCATGGAAGGCCTCAAATCGGTAAGGTGGCGCTATGGACGCTAAGATCGTCGTCAAGGATATCAAGAAGGGCTTCGCCAAAGGCAAACAGGTGCTGCCCGTAGTGAGCGGCGTCAGCTTTGCCGTCGCCGACGGCGAATTCGTCGCCATCGTCGGCCCTTCCGGTTGCGGCAAGTCGACGCTGATGAAGATCATCGCCGGCTTCGAGAAGCCCGACGAAGGGGTGGTGCTGATCGACGGCGGACAGCGCACCGGACCAAGCCCGAAGGGCATCTCCATTTCGCAGCATGGCTCGGTGTTCCCGTGGCTGACGGTGCAGCAGAACCTGATGTTCGGCCTCAATGGCGACGGCCACGGCGACAAGGCGGCGCTGGCCGACCACTACGCGGCCATGGTCGGCCTGAAGGGGTTCGAAAACAGCTATCCGCACGAACTGTCGGGTGGCATGCTCAAGCGCGTGGAACTGGCGCGCGCCTTCGTCGTCAAGCCCGAGATCCTGTACATGGATGAGCCGTTCTCGGCCCTCGATGCATTGATGAACCTGAAGATGCGCACCGAACTGCTGCGCATTCTGGGCGAAGAGCGCCACACCGTCATCCTCATCACGCATGATGTCGAAGAGGCGCTGTATATGGCCGACCGGGTGCTGGTGCTGTCGCAGCGTCCAACCACGATCCAGGCCAGCTTCGATGTGCCGTTCGCCCACCCGCGCAAGCTGTCGAGCCCGGAACTGCAGGCGATGAAAGAAGACATCCTGCGCGAGTTAGGAGTGAGCTAGGAGCCTGCGCGCAGGGTGGGTAAAACTCTTGCTTACCCACGGGTAAGGCCTGCAGGCTGCCAGCTTTACGTGTGGGTAGATAAGGCCCTACCCACCCTACTGGGACTACGGGGGGGGCGTCGTATCGCGTGGGCACGCAGTGCCCACCCTACCAGTTCGCTAGGCTTTGCAGTGCTTGGCGATATAGGCAGCGTGCTCCGGCATGAAATCGACGCATTTGCCGATCACGCTGCGCACGCCTTCCATGTACTCGATGATGTCGCCCGGCGTCTGTACGTCCACCAGCGGATGATAGCCGTCGGTCTTGAGGTTCTGGCCGTCGAACACCTGCAGCCATGCCACTTCCGAGAATAGCTCGTTGTCAATGCGCACGACCCGGCCGCGCCCCTTGTACAACTCGATCTTGTCGGTCAGCGATTGCGGCACCGGCATTGCCGCGCACTGCTGCCAGAACGGCGAATCGGTACGCTGATTAAGCTTGTAGTGCAGGATAATGAAATCGCGGATTCGTTCATATTCAAAACGCGACTGGCGGTTGTATTCATTGATGTCGGCCTGGCTGAAGCCCTTGTCCGGGAAGAAGTCGACCAGGCGCGAAATCGACGACTGCACCATGTGGATGCTGGTCGACTCGAGCGGCTCCATGAAGCCGCTGGCCAGGCCGATCGCCACCACGTTGCGGTTCCAGCCCAGCTTGCGCATGCCGGTCGTGAACTTGAGCAGGCGCGGGTCGGCCAGCGGCTTGCCATCGAGGTTGGCCAGCAGGGTCGCTTGCGCCTCATCCTGACTGGTGAACTTGCTGCAGTAGACGTGGCCATTGCCAATCCGGTTCTGCAGCGGAATACGCCACTGCCAGCCGGCGCGGTGGGCAGTCGAGCGCGTGTACGGCGTCAGCACGGCGGCCGACTCGCACGGCACCGCCAGCGCGCTGTCGCACGGCAGCCAGTCGCTCCAGTCTTCATAACCGGTCTTGAGGGTCTGCTCGATCAGCAAGCCGCGGAAACCGGAACAGTCGATGAACAGTTCGCCCTCCACCCGAGTGCCGTTCTCGAGCACGACGGCATCAACATGGCCGTCGCCTTCGCGCTGCGTGACCTGCACGATCTTGCCCTCAACCCTTACCACGCCGCGCTGCTCCGACAGCTTGCGCAGGTAGCGCGCATACAGGCTGGCGTCGAAGTGGTAGGCGTAGGTGATGTCGCCCAGCGGCGAGTTCGCGACCTCGTGGCTGGCCGGCATGAATTTGTTAGCCTTGGCCGCCATGCGCGTGATCGAATACTCGGCCAGGTCGGCGGCCTT
The DNA here is from genome assembly GCA_965233055.1 of uncultured bacterium. GTDB lineage: Bacteria > Pseudomonadota > Gammaproteobacteria > Burkholderiales > Burkholderiaceae_D > Telluria_A. The sequence continues at coordinate 293,219 of CBDDRJ010000054.1, read as the reverse complement.
GCCTTCGCGCCGCATCTTGTGCCAGTACTGCTCGAAGCCGACCGCCCACAGGTCCTGGCCGATGCGGCCGAAGCCGTGCATATAGCGGTCGCCCAGCTTGCCCCAGTTGACGAACTCGATGCCGAGCTTGAAGGTGCCCTGGGTCTCGCGCATGAATTCATTCTCGTCGATGCCGACGATCTTGTTGAAGCGGGAGATCATCGGGATGGTCGCTTCGCCGACGCCGACGATGCCGATTTCTTCTGATTCGACCACGCGGATATTGTACTTCCCGCGCAGCATGGTCGATAGCGCCACGGCCGTCATCCAGCCCGAGGTGCCGCCGCCGACGATGACGATGTTTTCAATGGGTGCGTGTTGCATGGTGCCGCCTTGCGAAAAAATGGACAAAAAAAAAGACCCCTGTTAGCCGTCGGCCGACAGGGGTCATTGTACTGCTCAGTTTAGAACTTGTAGTTCAGACCGAAAGAATAAACGCGTCCGGAGACAATCTTGTCGGTGATGACGTCAGGGCTTTCGTTGTACTGCTGGAACGGCGCATTGTTCCAGTTGTTAGCCTGCGCATACACGCTGAAGCCCTTGGCAAAGCCGGACTGGAATTCATACGATGCCTGCAGGTCAACAATGGTCTCGCCCTTGATGAAGGTGAGCTGCTGGTTGTCCTGGAAGTCGCTGACCTGGCCGAGGAAGTCCGAACGCTTGCGCGCTGCCGCCGCCACCTGGAAGCCATGCTTTTCATAGTACAGGCGCAGGTTCGACACCTTGCGCGACAAGCCTGGCAGCGGAATGGTCTGGGCGCTCACGTTCGAGGTGCCAAAGCCAAACGCCGGCAGCGTGATCGCGCTGGAGGTGTCCGAATGGTTGACCATGACGCCGAAGCCGTCCAGGTAGGAAGTGAGCATCGAGAACGGAATGTTCAGTGCCACTTCAAAGCCGTGGATATTGCCGCCGTCGCCATTGACCGGCGCCGTCAGGAAACCAACGGTCGAACCGGCATGCGGGCCCTTGGTCGGCAGCGGCGTGCTCGCGTTCAGGTAAGGCCCGAAGTCGAAGTTACGCGGCGAACGCAGGATATAGGTGTCGAGCTTCTTGTAGAAGGCGGCGACGCTGAAATAGCCCTTGTTGCCGAAGTACTTTTCAAACGACAGGTCGAACGACTTGGCGCTGAACGGCTTGAGCTTGGCATTGCCGCCGCTGCCGTTCAGGATCGGGTTCGGTACAGTGTTGTTGACCGAGAAGTTCTGGCTGGCACGCATATCGTCCAGATTCGGACGCGATACCACCTTGGCCAGGGCCACGCGCAGCACCTGGTCCGACTCGAGGTCGAACGACAGGTTCACGCTTGGCAACACGTCGGTGTAGCTGGTGCCGTCGGTCACGGTCGAGGCCGGGCAAGTGGCGGCGGTGTTGCCGGTGCACTTGGACAGGTCGACGTTGTAGCCGGTCGAGCTTTGCTTGGTGTGGACCAGCTGTACGCCGGCATTGCCGCGGTAGTTCAGGCCCATCATCTTGCCGTCGAGATCGCCCATGACGTAGGCGGTGGTGATCTTCTCTTGCACCGACCAGTCTTTGTTCAGGATGTCGGCATCGACCTTCTTGGACAGTTCATAGATGGTGCCGAGCGTGCCGTTCGGGTCGAACGACACCACTGGCAGGCCGGTGGTGCCGGCGATGCTGGTGGCAGTGCCCGGGACGGCGGCCACGCCGTAAGGATTGCCGCCGACGATGACCAGGCGGCCTTCGGCGCCGCTACGGGTTTTGTCGCGCTTGGTGTAGTTCAGGCCGGTTTGAATGGCTTGTACCGGGCCCCAGTCGGTGTCGGTCTTGCCGGAAATGCGGAACGCGTCGAGCTTGTCGTCGATTTTTGGCAGCGACACATAGCCTGCCTGTGGCGATGACACGCCGCCGGACCAGCCATTGACGTCGGTCAGCTTGACCACGTTGCGGTCCGAGTAGTTCAGGCCGGTGGTGTATTTGACGTCGGTGAAATTGCCGCCGTTAAAGCCGGTCCACGAAATCGAGTCGAGCGTCGGCGCATTGCCTGCCAGGCCCGCTGTGGTTTCATAACGGGCGCTGTCCTTGGTTGCCTTCGAGTGGGTCAGGTCGCCCACGATGGTCCAGCCCTCGGTCTTCCAGGTGTTGTTCCAGCCGAGCGTGAGCAGGTCGTCTTCTGCACCTTCGACGTGATTGCGGACCACGCCCTTGTAGTTCGACAGGGTGCCGCTGGTGGCAACGCCGTTCACCACGGTCACGTTCGACAGCACGCCGTCCGGATCGTATGCGCCGTTATTGTTGCCGCCGATGGCGCCTTCCAAGCCGGTCTTCTTCTGCGAGAACGAACCTTTGGAGTAGAACACGTCGACCGTCGACTTGAAGTTCCTGTTAGGACGGAACTGCAGGGACGCCATGGCGCCATCGCGGTCCGACTTGCTCGTTTCGGTGTCGGCGGTGAAGCCGCCCGGTAGCGCCACTTGCTGTCCATTGAAAGGCAGGGTCGGCGTCCAGCCGCCCCAGGAATTGAACTTTTGCTGTTCGCCGCCGGTTTCCTTATAGGTGGTGAAGCCGAGCGCCACGCCGATGGTGCGGTTGGCAAACTGGTCGATGTAGGACAGCGAAACGCGGTCGCCCTTGCCTTCTTCGCCGCCCGACTTGACGCCGAGTTTTTGCTTGCGGTAGTTGACCGCCACCACTTGCTTGCCGAAGTCCAGCGGCTGCACGGTGCGCAGGTCGATGGTTGCGGCCAGGCCGGAACCGACCAGGGCTGCGTCCGGGCTCTTGTAGATAACAACCGAACCCATCAGTTCTGCCGGGAACAGGTCGAATTCCGGGCTGCGCGCATTGCCGGTCGAGGCTTGCTCGCGGCCGTTGAGCAGGGTGCCGTTGAAGCTTGGCGACAGGCCGCGCACGCTGACGTCGGCGGCTTTGCCGGACGAGCGGCTGCGCTGGGCGGTCACGCCCGGCAGGCGGGCGATCGACTCGGCGACGCTCGAATCGGGCAGTTTGCCGATGTCTTCCGCCGAGATCGCCTCAACGATCGAGCTCGAATTCTTCTTGATCGAGATGGCAGCCTCGATACCGCGGCGGATACCGGTCACGACCACCACCGGCGGCACCACTTCTTCGGCGGCGGCAGCCTTTTCCGACACCGTTTGCTTCGGTGCTGGGGCAGGCGCTTGCGCCGCTTCCTGGGCATAGGCCGCACTCATGGCGGACAGGAACACCGCGCAACCTACTGCGACCGGGCTCAGTTTAAAAGCATTGCGCGGCAGAGTCTGGCCCTGCTGTCGCTGATTCGCGTTCAATTTCATTCAATGTCCCCTCAGATTAATATGGTGTTGCACTCAAGCCGCGTCGGTTTACCAGGTTCACGGTTTCTAACAGAAAACGCTCTAAGACGTTCTATGAAGGATTCTGTACTAAAACAACATGCACTGTCAACGCAAGTTGCTCCCACTACCTAGTTTTGGCGGTAAATGCGTAATTTCCCTATAAAATATGGGTGCCGGCGTTGTATTTCTTCGACAACTGCACGCCTTTGGTGCTGTAGTACGACTACATTTGCATGAAAATAGGGCGTTACGGTGGTACTCTGAGCCCTGTTCGTCGCAGCGCTTGTAGTCGAACTACCAAAACCCATCCACCCGGAGACACTGCATGAAGACCCTGTTTGCCCTGCTTTTGACCCTGTGCGCGTCGCTGGCACACGCCATCGACTACCGCATCGACCATATGGATCCGCCGTCGTGGTGGGTCGGCATGCAGGCGCGCGAGGTGCAGCTGATGGTGCACGGCCCGCAGATCGCCGACCTCGAGCCATCCGTCCAGCACCCCGGCGTGCGCATCGCCAGCGTGACCCGGGTAGCCAACCGCAACTACCTGTTCATCACCCTGGACATCGATAGCAAGGCCGCAGCCGGCACGCTCGACCTGCGCTTCAAGGCCGCCGGCCAGGGACGGCATTCGCTCAGCTACCCGTTCCCGCTGCAGGCGCGCGAACCCGGCTCGCGCCAGCGCAAGGGCTTCAATAGCAGCGACGTCATCTACGAGCTGATGCCGGACCGTTTCGCCAATGGCAATCCGCACAATGACAGCGTCAAGGGCATGCCCGACAAGATGGACCGCCAGCTCGGCCACATGCGCCATGGCGGTGACATCGCCGGTATTGTCCAGCACCTCGATTACCTGGCCGCGTTGGGCTTTACGCAGCTGTGGCCGACGCCGCTGGTGGAGAACAACGCCAGGGCCTGGTCCTACCATGGCTATGCGGCCACCGACTTCTATCGCATCGATGCGCGCTACGGCAGCAATGAGGACTACCGCAAGCTGGCCACCCTGGCGCGCAACAAGGGCATTGGCCTGATCAGCGACGTGGTGCTGTCGCACATCAGCATCGACCACTGGTGGATGAAGGACCTGCCGACGCCGGACTGGATCAACCACATGGATCGCTTCGTGCCGACCCAGCACCACCGGATGTCGACGCAGGACCCGTATGGCTCAAAGGAAGACCGGCTCAATTACACCACCGGCTGGTTCACCGAAAGCATGCCGGACATGAACCAGACCAATCCGCTGGTGGCCAACTACCTCATCCAGAACAATATCTGGTGGATCGAATATGCCGGCCTGTCGGGCTTGCGCGTCGATACCTACGGCTATTCGGCAGCGCCGTTCCTGACCGAGCATTCGCGCCGCATCATGGACGAATACCCGAACCTGAACATGGTGGGCGAAGAGTGGCACAAGGCGCCGGCCGTGGTCGCTCACTGGCAGCGGGGCAAGGTCAATTTCGACGGCTTCGTCAGCTATATGCCGAGCGTGATGGATTTCCCGCTGGCCGAAGCGATGCGCAGCGCACTGGCCAGCAATGAGCCGAATAGCTTCAAGGACGTCTATGAGATGGTATCGCAGGATCACATCTATGCCGATCCGGGCAACCTGGTCCTGTTCGAGGGCAATCACGACGTGCCGCGCATGTACAGCGTGGTGGGCGAGGACTTCGGCCTGTGGCAGATGAACCTCGCCTTCATCATGACGATGCCGCGCATCCCGCAGTTCTATAGCGGCACCGAGGTGCTGATGACCAGCACCACCAAGGGCCGCGACGATGGAAGCTACCGCCAGGACTTCCCGGGCGGCTGGGCAGGCGACAAGGCCGATGCGTTTACCGGAGCGGGCCTCTCCAGCCAACAGCGCGATGCGCTGGCCTTCGTCAAGAAGCTGGCCAACTGGCGCAAATCGCAAGCTGTCATCCATCATGGCAAGCTGATGCACTTTGGCGCCGAAAACGACACTTACGTCTACTTCCGCTATGACGACAAGAAGAAAGTCATGGTCGCCTTCAACAAGAACAAGACCGAAATGGCGCTCGACACGCGCCGTTTCAGGGAGATGATCCTGGGCGCCAGGAAGGGCACGGATGCGATCACCGGCAAGACCTATGCGCTCGACGGCATGCTGAAGCTTCCTGCCCGCTCCGTATTGATCCTTGAACTGGATGCGCCACAATGAGGCTGGTTGCGATCTGCCTTGGTGCTCTAGCGTGCTTTCCTGCTGTCGCTGGCACCAGGGTCGATGCCTTCTTTGACAGCATGGGGATCGTGGTTGCGCCCGGCCAGCAATCGCACTACGTCGCTGGCGACAATGTGGCTGGCTACTTCGACGGCCGCACGCAGAGCTATGACAAGGGCGAGGGCTATGTGACGCGCGACGGCGTGCTGTTCCAGTCCTACGCCAGCTTTGTCAATGAGCGCAAGAATGAGCGCAGCCATTCGAGCGAGCAGGTGCTGCCCTACGGCCACCGGGTCCGCTACGCCAACGGCGTGGTCGAGGAGATGGCCCTGCTGTCCAAAAAAGCAGCCATTGCGATGCGCGTCACCAGCGCCAGCGCTGCGCGGCTGGCCATTCGCCCCCTGCTCACGGCGCACGGCAAAGTCAGCCAGCAGGACGGCGTCGTGGTGGTGCAGGCGGGCCGCCAGTTCATGGCGCTGTGCGCCGACCAGGCGGTCAATATCGACGACATGCTGACGCTGCGCACTGCCAAACCAGGCCGGGCGCTGACCGTGATCGCTGCCTTTGGTGCCAGCGCCAGTGAAGCGAGCCAGCGCGCCAGGCAGCTCGCCCAAAGCCAGCCGATCGAGGCCGAGCGCGAGGCGGTCTACGCCGCCCTGACAAGGAGCACGCTCGTCACCAGCGACGCCCAATACAACAAGGCCCTGAACTGGGCCAAGGCGGCCAGCCGCCTGTTCGTCGTCGAAGAATTCGGCACCGGCATCTGGGCCGGCCTGCCCTGGTTCCGCGACAACTGGGGGCGCGACACCTTCATCGCCCTGCCCGGCACCTTGCTGGTCGCCGGAGAATTCGACCAGGCCAAGGCCGTGCTGGCCAACTTTGCGCGCTACCAGAACCTGCGCGACAGGAACGACCGCGAATACGGCCGCATTCCGAACCGCGTTGCCGCTGGCGACAGCATCATCTACAACACCGTCGACGGCACGCCGTGGATGCTGCGCGAAGGCCTCGAATACCTGCGCTACACCGGCGATCTGGCGTTCGCCGCCGAACTCTACAAACTGGCGAAGCCCTATTTCGATGGCGCCATCCGCCACTATATGGATGCCCACGGTCTGCTGGCGCACGACGAGGCCGACACCTGGATGGATGCGCGCATCGAGGGCAAGCAGGCGTGGTCGTCACGCGGCAAACACGCCGTCGAGATCCAGGCCCTGTGGTACACGGCGCTGCAAACCGGCGCCCAGCTGGCGCGCCAGGCAGGCGACACCGCACAGGCCGACCAGTGGGCGGAGCTGGGGCACAAGGTGCAGCAAAGCTTCCTGCAGCGCTTCTGGGACGGCCAGGTCATGGCCGACCGCTTGCGCCCGGACGGCAGCCGCGACACCAAGGTGCGCCCCAACCAGCTGATGCTGCTGTCGATCCCGTTCGACCAGTTCATACCGCCGCAGGTGGAAGCCCAGGTACTCAAGAACGCCGTGCCCGCGCTGCTCTACCCGTACGGCATCGCGTCGCTCAGCCAGATTGACCCCTACTTCCATCCGCGCCATGAAAACCCGGACTACCATCACAAGGACGCCGCCTACCACCAGGGCACCGTATGGGGCTGGAACGCAGGCTTTACCATCACGGCGCTGAACAAGTTCGGCTACCAGGACCTGTCCTGGCAATTGACGCGCAACCTGGGCCGGCAGATCCTCGGCCTTGGCACGTTGGGCAATATGAGCGAACTGCTCGACGCGCTACCGGATGCGAACGGAAAACCGAAACCCTCCGGCACCTACGCCCAGTCGTGGAGCGTGGCCGAATTTGCGCGCAATGGTTTCCAGGACTTTGTCGGTTTCAGGCCAGACCTGCTTGCCAATACGCTGGCCTTTGCACCGGCCATCCCGCGCGGGTGGAAGAGCTTCGAGGCGAAACTGCCGTTCGGCCAGGGCGACACGGTCCAGGTTCAATTTGATCGCATCCCCGGTGCCGAGCGATGGAAGGTCAGGCTCAATAGCACCCAGGCGCGCAAGCTCAGCTTCAATACGCTGACGCACGGTGGCGCTCGTGGTCAGGTAAGCTTCGAGCTGGCGCCTGGCGGCACGGCTGAACTGCGCTTCAAGCCAGGCGAAACCCGCCTCAATGGCAAGCGCATGCACCAGACCCGCACGCAAGCGGCATTTGCAGCCACCATCGGCCCGCTGCGCTTCGCGGTCCCCAAAACCTACCGTCCGCAGGATTTCCCCATGCTGCAGCGGCGCGACGTCCTGAAAGGCATCGTAGAACGTGAACAATATCGCTAGCCTGATCCTGTACGCGGCCGCCGGCTTTGCCGGTGCGGCCGAACCCGAGTTGTTCATCCGCGGCGGCTTCAACGGCTGGGGAACGGACAATCAGCTCGTCCATAAGGGCGGCAAGGTCTATGAGGCAAAGATCCTGATCAGCCCTGGCAACCACGGCTTCAAGCTTGGCCGCAAGGACTGGTCTGCCGAATGGGTCATCGACCCGAATGCCAGCGTCAACGTCAAGCCGGGCATATCGTACAAGATGGGTACGCAGCCGGGGCCGGAGGACTACCTGTTCGTCAAGTCGACTGGCCTCTACCAGTTCCGCCTGGACCTGGCCGATCCGGCTGCGCCCGCATTGCAGGTAACGCGCATCGAACAGGCGCCGGTCGCCCGGATTGACCCGCACAGCGGCCATGTCACCCGGGCCAGCCTGCGGTTCGGCGGCGAAACGGTACAGTTTTCGACACCGGACGCCCAAGCGGCATTGCGTACCTATGCGCAGTCGACCACGATGCCACTGCGCGATCCCGGTCCCCAGCACGCCACCTACAGCGAGGCTGCGGGCCTGCCCGTGGCGCGCACAGGCAGCCTCGCCTTCGATGCCCTGTTTGCGCTGGCCACGACAGAGATGCAGCAAGCCTCGGTCAAGCAGATCAAGGATGGCAACTACAACGGCGGCGCCGCGATCGACTGCGACTGCTTTGAAACCGGCGAGAAATGGCATTACGTTTGGACACGCGACCTTTCCTACGCGGCCAACCTGGGACTGGCCATGCTCGATCCCCAGCGCGTGCGCAACTCGCTCGACTTCAAGCTGTCCGGCTGGCGTCCCGGCAGCGGTGACGACAAGGGCCTTCAGATCGTCCAGGACACTGGCAGCGGCGGCAGCTGGCCGGTCAGCACCGACCGTATCAGCTGGGCCTTTGGCGCCGAGGAGGCGCTCAGGGCACTGCCGCCGGCCGACCGGAAGGCGTTTGCGCCGCGCGCCTTGCAGGCGCTGTCGACCACCATCGACAATGACCGCGTCGCGGCTTTCGATGGCGCCACCGGTTTGTACACGGGCGAACAGTCCTTCCTCGACTGGCGCGAGCAAAGCTACGCGGCGTGGATCGTCAATGACATCGCCTCGCTTGCCAGCTCAAAAGCCCTGTCGACCAATGTGGCCCACTACAAAGGCCTGTCGCTGGCAGCGGACCTGGCAGCGCAATTCGGCGATGCGGCCAGGTCCGCGCGCTACCGGGAATGGGCCAGTCAACTGAAGCTGTCGATCAACCGTCACTTCTGGCTGGAAGACGAAGGCATGTACAGCAGCCTCACCGCCGCGCATTTTGATGGCGCGCCGATGCACAAGTTCGACTGGCTCGGCCAATCGCTGGCCATCACGACCGGAATCGCGGATGCCGGGCGCGCTGCGCGCATCCTCGCACGTTATCCGCATGGGCCGATGGGCGCACCAGTGATCTACCCGCAGCAACTGGATCAGCCGATTTACCATAACCGGGCCATCTGGCCGTTTGTGACGGCATACGGATTGCGGGCCGCGGCGATGCACGGCAACGTCAGCGTGGCCGATGCCGCTTACCGCACCTTGATCCGCGCATCGGCGCTGAATGTGTCGAACATGGAAAACCTGGAGTGGCTGTCGGGCCAGCCGTTGCTGCTCGACGAGCGCAATCCATCGCTGATCGGCCCCGTCATCAACTCCAGGCGACAGCTCTGGTCAGTCGGCGCCTACGTCGGCATGGTAGTGCAGCAGGTGTTTGGTGTGACGACCACTGGCGACGGCGTCAGGGTCGCCCCGTTCATTACCAGCGCGCTGCGGCGCGAAGCGTTCGGGAAAGCGAGCAGTATCGCCCTGCACGGCTTGCGTCTGCGCGAACGCAGCATCAATGTCAGCATCGTCCTGCCCAAGGCGACAGCGGCAAATGGCTATTACGCCATCGAGTCGATCACGCTCAACGGCAAACCCGTGCCGCCCAATATCGCCTGGGACCAGCTCGCCCCCGCCACCAGCATCGACATCCGGCTTGGCCGCCTATTGCCGGGTCAAAGCGCGATCCGCCTGGTCGCTGCCGACCCTTACCAGCAAAGCGCGGCCGTGTTTGCGCCGCCGGATCCGGCCATCAAAGGCATCAAGGGATCAACCGTTTTGTTTGACGCCCCTGCCGCCAATACGCGCTACAACGTCTACCGTAATGGCAAGCTGGCCGCCGCCAGCCTGCCCGGTGGCCAGTGGATTGATCCAGGCCGGACGGGCCAGGCATGCTATGCGATTGAAGCGCAGTTTGTCAGCTCGGGCAATCGCAGCCATCACAGCGCGCCGGTATGCAGCGACAAAGGTATCGAGATTGCAGTGACCGATGCACGTGTTGCAAGCAATGTCGCACTGGCGCCTCCGGACACCAGGTTCGCAGAACCTCGGCTGAAGAACTGGGGCGCCAGGGACGACACCTTCAACGTCAGTGGCATCGAAATCGCCAAGACGGGACGCTACCAGGTGCAGCTGCGCTATCACAACAGCGCCAACCAGATCAACCTCGGCATCAGCGGCGGCGTCAAATGGCTGGTCGTGCGCGACCAGGCCGGCGGCGTCGTGGTGCAAGGTGTCGTGCAGCTGCCGCATGCACGCCTGATGAAATCAGCCACGCCCGCTGTATACTCGACACCTTTAGCCGCCGACCTCAAGCCCGGTGTGTATACGCTGTCGCTCAGCGACTTCCACAACATGAGCTACTTGCAGAGCAACGCAAGCTTCAGCGCTGCCGGTGGAGTCGATGGCCCTTCCAACCGCGCCGACCTGTTCGGCGTCCGGATCACGGAGTTTTGATGCACAAGCCTTTCCTGTTTGCCGCCGCATTTAGCGCGGGCCTGCTGGCGGCAATCCCCGCCGCTGCAACCACTGTGCGCATCCACTACGACGCGCCTGCCAAGTCGATGGCGGTGCGCGCCGACCAGGGACCCGTCACCTGGGACAAGGGCGCGCCGGCGTCCGCAGCGGGCAAGGCAGTATGGACCTATAGCTGGCCGGACGAACTGGGCGACATCCGCATGAAGCCGGCGCTGGACGACGACAAGCTCTCGGTCGGCAGCCCCTACCGGATCGCCCGGGGCGCCACGCTCGACATCTACCCTTTCTTCGGCGCGCCATTCGGCAAAGTGCATATCACCGCGCCGCTCGCCTCGACACAACTGAACAATAGCCGCATGCTGCGCATCTACCTGCCGCCGAGCTATGGCGAAAATGCGGCCAAGCGCTACCCGGTGCTGTATATGCACGATGCCCAGAACCTGTTCGACGCCAAGACTGCCGCCTACGGCAAGGAGTGGAGCATCGACGAGACGGCCAACCGCCTGATCGCCACCGGCGGCATGGATGAAATCATCGTCGTCGGCATCGATAACAACGCCGACCGCATCCCGGAATACACACCCTGCTGCGACCCCAAATACGGCGGCGGCAAGCTCGATGCCTACCGCACCTTTATCGTCGACACGGTCAAGCCCCACATCGACCGCAACTACCGCACGCTGCCCGCGCGCGAAAACACGGCCATCATGGGCTCGTCGCTGGGCGGGCTCGCTTCAGTCTCCATCGCGCAGCAGCATCCCGACGTGTTCTCGATGGCTGCGGGCCTGTCGAGCTCATTCTGGTGGAACAAGGAAGCGGCCAGCAAACAGCAGGCGCCAAAAGTGGCCGTGCGCTTCTACATCGATGCCGGCACCGAAAAGGACGACCTGCCCGAAACGCGCCGCATGCGCGACGCCATGCTGGCCCAGGGCTACCAGCTCAATAGCGATTTGATGTACCTCGAAGCGCCAGGCGCCAGCCACAACGAAGCCGCCTGGGCGGCCCGCGTGCACACCCCGCTGCAATGGTTCTTCGGCTGGGGCAGCACCCGGTACTGAGGAGTAAGTCCCGAGCTCCACATAGCGCGTGGTTAAGGTCGTTACCCACCCTATGTCACTCCACATAGCGCGTGGGTAAGGTCGTTACCCGCCCTACGTCACTGCAATACATGACGCGTGAGTAGCGATTCAACCACGCGGACGCCCTGGCAACCCAGCGCAACGCAATGTCACATCTTCACCAAGCTTGCTGATTGTCAAAGTATGCCAGCGCCGACAGGTCAACCATCTAGCTGTTGCCTTTGCTTCGACTTTGCCTGGAGCTTGCCATGATGATGCGTTCCTTGCTGCCCTTCCTGCTCGCCCTGCCCGCCAGCGGCGCACTGGCGGCCGACTGGCCGTGCCAGGGCCCGATGCCGGGCCACCCCAGCGCGACCGAAAAGCGCGCCTTTGTCGGCAAGGTCAGCGCCCTGGCACTGGCGGCGGAGCGCAAGCATGGCGTGCCGGCCAGCGCCATCGCGGCCATGGCCATCGTCGAGTCGAGCTATGGCTGGACCCGGGTCGGGCGCGATGCGCACAATTTGCTGGGCTGGAAGTACTTCGCATCGCAAGCCGGCGGCCGGCCCGCCTATGTGCTCGCCTGCCAGCCATACGGCGACGGCAGCCGGCAGTACATGGTGTTCCGCAGCGAGGCCGAATCGATCGACTATGTCGCCGACAAGCTGGCCAGCCGCCCAGCCTATCGCAGCCAGACCCTGGCCTACCAGGCCGCGCGCCAGCGCGGCGCCTCCCTGCACGGCGCGGTCGACGCGTGGCTGGCCGGCGTGGCCGACCCGTTCAAGCGCAGGCCGCAACCCTACCTGGCGGCAGTCAGGAAAGCGATGGTTGAACACAAGTTGCTGGCGCTGTCGAAGTCGGTCGTCCCGGCCCCCGCTGCGCCGGCGGTGGCGCAATCGGTGCTGGCAGCATCGAGCAGCAATAGCGACAGCAAGGACGAACTGGTGGCACTGGCCACGTCCTACTTCGCGGCCCGCATCCCGACCCGCAATTGCGACCTGCCTGAGATCAACCTGCTGCACTGGGAGGGCTTTCCGGTCCAAAGCTGCGCCTACGCGGCGGGCGGCATTGCCGTACGCGCCCATATGCTCAACCCGTCGGCCGAGCAGCTCGCGCGCTGGACCGTTACTGCCTGCCTTGACGCGCGCGCCACCATGGCGCGCGACTGCATCGGCTATCTGGCGCGGCAGATCATGGCCTCGTCGGGCGGCGTGTTTGCGGTGGCCGGTTTTCTGCCGGCTGCGATCGAAGCGGGCAATGGGCGCGGCACGATCTACTGCCACCTGTTCCGCAACGGCGTGATGATCCAGACCGACCACTGGAAGGATGCGCGCCGCCCGATTGGCGCGACCTGCGGCCCGGACGAAGAGGTCGAACGGCCGGCGCGCTTTGCCATGGCGGCCGCGCATCTGGCGGCGACCACGCGCCAGGAATACCGCAACGCCGGCGGACAGGAAGCAGTCGGCAGCGACCTTGACGGCAATGTGCGCTGGCTCGACGTGGTCAGACTGCAGTACCAGCAGGCGTGGGGCAATGACCGCAATGCCCTCATCAGCGCCAAGGCCAGGGCGGCCAAGGGGCAGGCGTTCCAGTAAGACCCTGCCTGCGCGCCTAGGAGCCTGCGCGGCAGAAGGAGTCGAGACCAAGCGGGTGAGAAAAGAACCCAATTCGTCTCCACTTTCGAGGGCTGTAGCCGTAGCTACAGCCCGAGAAATGGGGGCGAAGTGGGACTTTTCTCCACCTGTTTGGGCCGACGAGCTTCTGCCGCGCAGGCTCCTAGAAGGTCTCCCAGTCGCTGTCGCCGGCCGCAGTGGCGGCAGCTGGCTTGGCCGCCAGCCTGGCCGGCGCTGCCTTGGCCCGTACTGGTGCGGCCCGCACCGGCGTGCGGCGGGTTGGGGGCACCTCTGCCATATGGCGGGCGTCGATCTTGAACACGCTGACCGCCTGCGCCAGGCTGGCGGCTTGCTGCTGCAGTGCTTCCGCCGCTGCCGCCGCTTCTTCAACCAGGGCCGCATTCTGCTGGGTCACTCCGTCCATCTGCGAGATCGCATCATTGATCTGGTCGATACCGACATTCTGCTGGCCGCTGGCGACCGCGATTTCAGCGATGATCAACGTAACGCGCTTGACGCTGTCGACCACTTCATCCATTGTCGTGCCGGCCTGGCCGACCAGCCTGGTGCCGGCCTCGACCCGTTCGACCGAGTCGCCGATCAGGGCCTTGATTTCCTTGGCCGCCGCGGCCGAGCGCTGGGCCAGGTTGCGCACTTCGCTTGCCACCACGGCAAAGCCGCGCCCCTGCTCGCCGGCACGTGCCGCTTCGACCGCCGCATTGAGCGCAAGGATATTGGTCTGGAAGGCGATGCCATCGATGACGCCGATGATGTCGACGATCTTGCGCGAACTGTCGTTGATGTCGGCCATGGTTTGAACCACCTGCGACACGGCCGTGCCGCCGCGCACGGCCACTTCGGATGCGGTGCCGGCCAGCTTGCTGGCCGTATTGGCATTGTCGCCATTCTGTTTGACGGTCGAGGTCAGCTCCTCCATCGACGACGCGGTCTGCTGCAGCGAACTGGCCTGCTCCTCGGTGCGTGACGACAGGTCGTTATTGCCGTTGGCGATTTCGGTCGACGCATAGGCGATCGCATCGGTGCCGACCCTGACCTTGCCGACGATGTCGGCAAGGCTGTCGTGCATATTCTTCAGCGCCGTCAGCAAGGTGCTGATTTCATCGCTGCCATTGACCTGTATATTGGCCGTCAGGTCGCCCGCTGCCACCGTTTCGGCGATCGAAACCGCCTCGTTGAGCGGGCCGGTAATCGTGCGAATCAGCCAGATCATGATGAAAGCGCCAACCAGGACGGTGCCGATCAGGGTGCCGAACAGCGTGATCACGGTGGCCCGCTGGTTTTCTTCGTTGGCCTTTTCCATCGCGACCATCACCTTTTTGGATTGCTCCTGGATGTAGGCGACGATATCGTCAATTTTCTTGGTTGGCGGCCGGTCCATGCCCTTGACCAGGCTATCGACCACTTTGGCGCTGTCCGGGTTGGCGCTGTCATACTTCTCCAACGCCGTCAGGTAGTTTTTCTGCAGCTCGTCGAGCGCCTTGTCCGCTTCGCCGACCAGTGGCGTCGTCATCGACAACTTGGCCAGCAAAGCATCGACCTTGGCCAGATCGGCACGCGTGGTCGCGGAACTCTTTTTGAAAGCAGCCGTGTATTTTTCCAGTTGGGCAGGATCATGGCCGCGCAGCAGAATGTTCTTCCATTCCTGCACCTGGATCTTGAACTCAACCTGGGCGCTGCGCGCTGTATCGATTGCGTTGGTCAGGATGGCAGACTGGGACATCGCCGCCACACTGCGCGCATTCGAGGTGCGCAGGGCTTGCCAGCCGCTCAGCGTCACCACCAGCAGGGCGGCGACAAACAGGGCGCCCAATAGTCCCAGGCGCATCGCTATCTTCAAGTTCGAGAGGTTCATGATTGCCGTCCATTTCTTGGGTCGAATAGCCGAGAAATAATAATGCGCTTTGGCTAATCGAAAGACAAGAAATGATTGTTGTTCATTATTACTAGGCTACAACAAGGTCGAAACCGTATACATTCGTCGCTGCGCCATCGGGATCGAAACTGGTCAGCCTCTCGAACCGGAAGCCGAGTTTTCCGAGCAGGCGGTTGGAACTGCCGTTGTCGGGCGAAGTGATGGCGGCCAGCCGCTTCAGGCCGACAGTTTCCTTGGCGAAATTCATCACGGCCTGGGCCGCTTCGTAGGCATAGCCCTGCCCCCAGTAGGCGGGCTTGAGCGCGTAGCCGATGTCGACGTCGACCAGGGCGTCGCGCTTGATCAGGCCGCACAGTCCCATCGGCGCCAGGTCGCTTCTGCGCTCGACCACATACAGCGAGTGGCCGCGCTGCGCCTGCATCGCGACCGGGCCGTCGAGGATGGCCTGGCGGGCCTGCTCGAGTGTACGAACATTGCGGTCGCCGATATTCTGGATCCAGGACGGCTCGTTGAGCAGGCCCAGGTAGAACGGCGCGTCGTCGACCGACACCGTTCTCAGGTTCAGGCGCTCTGTCTGCACAATCAACATGACTACTCCATGGTTCGGTGGCGCCTTCTACCCGAGGCGGAAACTGGTTTGCGCCGGGCGGCCCGGCAGGTTCAACTTTGCCACAGATGGCGGCGCTTCGCTGATGACCTGCCCGCGCCGCACCACCAGCCGGCGCGCGGCGCGCAGGCGGATCGCCTCCACCGTGCTGCCCGCATCGAGCAGCACAAAGTCGGCGTGGCAGCCAGGCTCCAGGCCGTAGCCGTCGAGCCCAAGTATCCGCGCCGGCACCTGCGTCACCGCCAGGAAGCAGTCCTGCATCGCCTGCTGCCCGGTCATTTGCGCCACATGCAAACCCATGTGCGCCACTTCCAGCATGTCGCCGGAACCGAGGCTGTACCACGGGTCCATCACGCAGTCGTGGCCGAAGGCGACGTCGATGCCGGCGGCAATCAGCTCGGGCACGCGCGTCATGCCGCGCCGCTTCGGATAGGTGTCGTGGCGGCCCTGCAGCGTAATATTGATCAAGGGGTTGGCGATGGCCGCCACGCCGGCCTCGCGCATCAGGGGCAGCAGCTTGCTGACATAATAGTTGTCCATCGAGTGCATCGAGGTCAGGTGCGAGCCGGCCACGCGACCGGCCATGCCGAGGCGATTGGTCTCGAACGCCAGCGTTTCGATATGGCGCGACAGCGGGTCGTCCGATTCGTCGCAGTGCATGTCGACGCGCAGGCCCTGGTCGGCGGCGAACTCGCACAGCAGGCGCACCGACTGCGCGCCCTCATCCATGGTGCGCTCGAAATGGGGAATGCCGCCCACCACGTCCACCCCCATCGCGATCGCGCGCTTGAGGTTGTCGAAGGCACGCGGGCTGCGCAGCACGCCGTCCTGCGGGAAGGCGACCAGCTGCAGGTCCAGGTAAGGCGCCACGCGCCGGCGCACTTCCAGCAACGCCTCGACGGCCAGCAGGCGGTCGTCGCAGATATCGACATGCGAGCGGATCGCCAGCAGGCCGCGCGCACAGGCCCAGTCGCAATATTGCATGGCGCGTTCGATCAGGGCGTCCTGGGTCAGCTGCGGTTTCAGTTCGCCCCACAGCGCGATCCCTTCGAGCAGGGTGCCTGACTGGTTCACGCGCGGCAGGCCGTGGCTGAGGGTGGCGTCCATATGGAAGTGGGCGTCGACGAACGGCGGACTCACCAGGTCGCCGCCGGCATCGATTTCGCGCGCGCCGCGCGCGGCCAGCTGCGGCGCCACCGCTGCGATGCGGCCATTGACGGCACCGATGTCGATGCCGGTGCGGCCGTCCGGCAGGCTGGCGTTTCGAATGATCAAATCCATCTGCTTGTGCTCCTTGTGTGTCGCTCGATTGTTTCACAGCATTTGCCATCATGCAAAGAAAAAACGGGGCCGTCCTGCAGCGCGCAAGCTTTAGTAGTACATTGTCGGCCATATGACTTCGATGACTCTCTCCGGCCTGATCGCCGGCTTCGTGCGGCGCCACTGGCGCGCCTATGCCGCCTCGGGCCTGATGCTGGCCATGATCGCGGCCCTCACTGCCTGGATCCCGCGCAAGATCGGCGCGATGATCGACGGCCTCGCCGCCGGCCGGCTGGGCCGCGGCGAGCTGCTGTTCGAACTGGGCGAGCTCATTGCCATCGGCCTGGCCATTTACCTGCTGCGGGTCGGCTGGCGCATGCGCCTGTTTGCCGCCGCCTACCGCCTCGGGGTCGAACTGCGCACGCGCTTCTATGCGCGGCTGTCGCTGCAGGGCGCCTCGTTCTTCCAGCACCAGCGCACCGGCGACCTGATGGCGCTGGCCACCAACGATATCGACGCCATCGAAATGGCGGCCGGCGAAGCGATGCTGGCCGGCTTCGACGGCACCCTCACCCTGCTGATCGTGCTCGGCATGATGGTATTCGGGGTCGACTGGCGCCTGGCGCTGATCGCGCTGATCCCGTTCCCGCTGATGGCGTTGTCGTTCTGGCGCATCTCGAGCCATATCCACACGGCGTCGACCGATTCGCTGGGCCGCTTCTCCAAGCTCAATGAACACGTGCAGGAGACGCTGTCGGGCGTGCGTACGCTGCGCGCGCTGGGCCTCGAGCTGCGCAGCGCCGCGCAGTTCGGCCAGCTGGCGGGCCGGGCGGCCGAAGCCAGCCTGGTGGCGCAGCGCTGGGAGGCGGCATATGAACCGGCCGTCGGCCTGACCCTGAGCGCCGCCAGTGTATTGACGCTCGGCCTCGGCGGCTACCTGGTGTGGCAGGACCAGCTGACCATCGGCGCCCTGACCGCCTTCACCATGTACCTCGGCCAGCTGATCTGGCCGATGTTCGCGGCCGGCTGGGTGCTGTCGCTGATCGAGCGTGGCCGCGCCGCGCTGGCGCGCCTTCAGCCGCTGCTCGACGCCCCGCTGTCGATCGACGACCATGGCAGCCTGGCCAGCATTGCCGGCGGCACGCTGGCGCTCGACGCGATCAGCTTCAGCTACCCGTCGCAGCAGGCCAAGGCGCTCGACACGATCTCGCTGTCGATACCGAATGGCCAGACCATCGGCCTGGTCGGGCCGACCGGCTGCGGCAAGTCGACGCTGCTGCGGGTGCTGCTGCGCCAGGTGACCCCGCAATCGGGCCGGGCAAGCTGGGGCGGCCATCCACTGTCGGACTACACGCTGGCGGCGCTGCGCGCGCAAATCGCGTGGGTGCCGCAGGAGTCCTTCCTGTTCTCGGCCACCATCGCCGACAATATCGCGCTGGCCCGCCCGGGCGCGACACGCGGGGAGGTTGAGACCGCAGCCAGGATGGCGGCCATCCATGACGATATCCTGCGCTTCCCGCAAGGGTATGAAACCCATGTCGGCGAACGCGGCATCACATTGTCCGGCGGCCAGCGCCAGCGGGTCGCCATCGCGCGCGCGCTGCTGGCCGACGCGCGCCTGCTGCTGCTCGACGATGCGCTGTCGGCGGTCGACACCGGCACCGAGACGAGCATTCTCGAACACCTTGAAGAACTGCGCCGCGCGCGGCCCGACCGCAGCGTCGTCATCGCCAGCCACCGGCTGTCGTCGGTGGCCAGCGCCGACCGCATCTTCGTGCTCCACTTTGGTAAGGTCAGCGAGGCGGGCACCCATGACGAACTGCTGGCCAAGAACGGCTGGTACGCCAGCCAGTGGCGCTATCAACAACTGGAGGCCAGCCTCGATGCAAACTGAGCAGAAGAGCCAGATGTGGGCCGCCGTGCGGCTGCTGCGGCGCGCGGCGCGGCCGGACCGGCGCCACCTGGGCTGGGCCGTGCTGTGGCTGGTCATTGCTGCCGGCCTCGAAGTGATGGGACCAATCCTCGGCAAGGCGCTGATCGACGACCACCTGCTGCCGCACCACGCCGACTGGCCGCGCATGGGGCTTCTGCTGGCCGGCGCGCTGCTGAGCGGCTGGGTGGCTTCGCTGCTGCGCTACCTGCAGCTGGTGCGCCTGTCCGGCCTGGCCATGCGCTCGGTGCAGCGCCTGCGCGAATCGGTCTATGGCCACGTGCTGCGCCTGCCGATGGCCTTCTTCGACCGCGCCATCACCGGCCAGCTGGTCAGCCGCGTCACCAACGACACCGAAGCGGTCAAGACCCTGTATATCCAGGTGCTGTTCGTCATGCTCGACAGCAGCATCGTGCTGGCCGGTACCCTGGCCGCGATGGCCTGGCTCGACTGGCGCCTGATGATCGTCGTCATCGCCCTGCTGCCGGCCGTGCTGGCGATCGTGTGGCTGTACCAGCGCCTGTCGGCGCCGGCCGTGACCCGCGCACGGGCGCTGCGCAGCGACATCAACGGCCAGGTGGCCGAATCGATCGGCGGCATGAGCGTGCTGCAGGCGAATAATGCAGAGGCGCGCTTCCAGGCCCGCTTTGCCGCCACCAATGACGGCCACTACCAGGCAAGGCTGGCCGAACTGCGCGCCAATGCCTGGCTGCTGCGCCCCGCGCTCGACATGCTCAATATCCTGCTGCTGGCGGTCGTGATCTTCGGCTTTGGCCAGCGCAGCATGAGCGCGGTCGAAGTGGGGGTACTGTATGCCTTCATCAGCTATATCGCGCGGGTGATCGAGCCGCTGATCCAGATCACGCTGCAGTTCAGCGGCTTGCAGCAGGCAGTGGTGGCGACGGCGCGCGTGTCGGCCCTGCTGGACGAACCGCTGGCGGCAGGCCATGCGAGCGACGACACGGGCAGCGAGCGCAAGCCGTTCGACGGGCCGGCGGTGCGCATCGACCATGTGGAATTTGGCTATTCAAGCGGCCAGACCGTGCTGCACGACTTGTCGCTCGAAGTGCCGCAGGGCGCCTTCATCGGCATCGTCGGGCATACCGGCAGCGGCAAGTCGACCTTGCTGTCGCTGCTGCTGCGCTATTACACGGCCAGTTCGGGCAGCATCGAGATACTCGGGCAGCCGCTGGGCCAGGTCGATAATGAACAGTTCCGCCGCGAGGTGGGGCTGGTGCCGCAGGACCCTTTCCTGCTGGCGGCGTCGGCGCGGGAGAATATCGACATGGGGCGCGGCCTGTCGAATGCCAAGATCGAGGCGGCGGCTCAGGCGGCGCATGCGCATGACTTCATCGTGCAGCTGGAACAGGGCTATGACACTGCGCTGGGCGAGAGCGGCTCGCGCCTGTCGACCGGACAGAAGCAGCTGGTCGCAATCGCCCGCGCGCTGGCGGGCGAGCCGCGCATCCTGCTGCTCGACGAGGCTACCTCGCATATCGACAGCCAGACCGAGCAGATCGTGCAGCAGGCGATGGTCGAGCTGCGCGGGCGCGTGACGGTGATCGCCATCGCGCACCGGCTGTCGACCATCCGCGAGGCGGACCGCATCATCGTGCTCAATCACGGGCGCATTGCAGAGAGCGGCGCGCATGAGGAACTGATGCAGATCGACGGCGGCTTGTACCAGCGGCTCTATCTGCTGCAGCAGCTGGCTGCTTAGGGTGGGTATGTCGCCGCACTAACAGCCGTGCGACGACCGCGTTATCCACGCGTGACAGCAACGTCATGTTGGCCCTTTCTCGAGGGGCGCAGCAGAACGTAGGGTGGGCACTGCGTGCCCACGCTGCGCCTCCATCCCGCCAACGTCCGCGTGGGCACGCAGTGCCCATCCTACCCATTACCTTGCCTGGTGGCGGCTCCAGGCAAAACCTGCGGCCAATGCTGCGGCACCCGCTGCCAGCAGGGTCATTGAGGATGCCAAGGTCGCAACGCCATTGAATCCGAATGCGTCGAGCATCGGCACTTTGACGGCGTTGACCGAAACGTAGAAGCCGAACAGGAACAGCGCCAGGAAGGTGCGCGAAGTGTTGGTCGTGCGCCCCAGCATGCTGGCGAAGGCGGACAGTCCAAGGATACCTGCCACCACGGCCAGGGCGCGAATCGGCTGCACTGTCGCAAAGCGCAGGGCGATCGGCGCCATGAACAGCAATCCCATTGCCACGCTGGCTGCGTAATGGCGCATATAGCAGCGCACTGCTCCGCCAGTGACCGAGCTGGTCATCTCGGCCGTGCCGGTAGTGTGGTCGCGCGTGCTGACGTCGGACACCAGTATGCCCCACAAGGCCACGGCCGCCATCAATACCCCTCCCAGCGCAAGCTGCTCGGCCAGCACGGATGCAGGCAACAGAATCAGCAGCGCCAGCACCGCGCTCGGCGTCGCCAGCAGGGTGAGTGCCACATCGGCGACAAGCTGGCCCGCCATGCCCGGCAAGTAGGTGCTCAACACCAGCAGCGGCCGCACCAGACGGGACAGGGGACGCAGCAGCTCGTTCAGGATCGTCAGCGGCGAACGGCGAACGCGCGCGCGCGATACCTTGATGCGGTCCGGCGAGTAGCGGTGAAACAGCCATGCGGCAGGCAGCAACGGCAGCAGCGCCAGACCGGCTGCCGCCACGCGCAGCAAGGTCATCTTGACGGTCCACAGCGTGTCCGCCAGCACCAGCGGCGCCAGGCTGGCGTTGAATTCATTGCCGCCAATTGAAATATGGGTGGTATTGAGGTGCACCTGCAAAATGCTGGCGGCTGCAATCGTGCCGGAGAAATCGAGCAGCATGGACGGCGCCACATCAGAACTATGGAGCGTCAGCTGGATGACCCCGATTAATTGGAACATCCATACGAAAAAATACAGAACGTCGCCACCCTTCCCCAACAGGAATGCGACACTGTCAAACAACAGCGCGCAGCTGGCAGCCCATATGATGCTGGGTCCGATCACCAGGACAAATGCCTGCAGGTAGACCCACACCCGGACCGGCCCGTCCCCACGCACCAGCTGACAGATCATGGTGGTGCACATCAGCACCAGCACCAGCACCGCAAGGTAAGCAACGGCACCCAGCCAGCGCGCCGCCAGGAAGGTGGCATTGCCCACGGGCGTAGCACCGATCACGCTGCCGACGCCGCTGCGGATATCTTCGCTGATGCGGCCACGGACCAGGTAAAACCCGCCCAGCGCGACCATCATGCCGCACATGGCGGCACTCCCCATCGCCATCGCGGAACTGGTATAGAGCACGCGCTGGTCGTTGACGGCGATCAGCGTGTGGCCACTCGAAGGGTCGACGATGACGGTCCAGCTGATCAGCACCACCGCCAATAGCGCGAACAGGGTCGACAGGCGCCGCAGGCGCAGCCGCACTTCGTTGTGCGCCAGCGTCAGCACTACGTGCAACTGCGCATTCATGCGGCCAGTTCCTGCGCGGCGTAACGCTGCGCCATCAGCGCTTCTTCCAGGTTGGGTTCGGCACCGGTCGCGCCCGGGCATGGCGCCGACGGGTGCGCGATGCGCATGGTGACGGTACTGCCCTGGCGCTGGGTGTGCAGCACCTGCACGCGCAGCTTGACGCTGTCGTACTCCCCGGCGTCAACCGTGGCGGTCCAGATCCGGCCACGCGCGTTGGCGAGGATGGCGTCCGGCGTTTCAAAGGCGATCAGCCGGCCAGAGCGCATGATCGCCAGTTCGCTGGCGATGCTCTCGACGTCCGACACGATATGGGTCGACATGATGACCAGCTTGTTCTGTCCCAGTTCGCCAAGCAGGTTGCGAAAGCGCAGGCGCTCCTCCGGGTCCAGGCCGGCCGTCGGTTCGTCGACGATCAGGATATCGGGATCGTTCAGCAATGCCTGCGCAATGCCCAGGCGGCGCCGCATGCCGCCGGAAAAAGTCGAGGCCTGGCGCCCGGCCTGGTCGTGCAGGTTCACCAGTTCGAGCAGGTGGCGGATGCGGGCCGGATCGCGCACGCCCTTGAGGGCCGCGAAATACTGCATGAATTCGAGCGCGGACAGGTTCGGGTACACGCCGAAGTCCTGCGGCAGGAAGCCGAGGCGGCGGCGGATCTGGTCCGGCTGTTTGACGATGTCGCTGCCGTTGAACAGGATCTGGCCGCTGGTGGGCCGGGTCAGCGTGGCAATCATCTGCATCAGCGTGGTCTTGCCCGCGCCGTTGTGGCCGATCAGGCCGACCACGCCGCGCTTGAGGCTGAGCGACACATCGTTGACGGCGGTGACGTTTCCGGCAAACGTTTTGACGACATTGCGAATTTCAAGCATGGCTACCCCTGGGCTGTATTGACGTTGACAATGGACGCCACTGTAGGCCAGGCGGGCGGCGCCATGCACCCGATTTGTGACAGAAGGGCGATAACGGGGGCTGAAATGCATACCGGCCATGCAAGCTTAACGATGAAGCAAAGGATTTGTACTTTTTAGCAACAATAGGCAGCGAAAAGTGTGCAAATTTCACTTAATCCGGCGAAAAAAGCGGGCTTTCCGTCTTGCAACAAGAATATAATTAATTACAGAATCCCCGTATCGGGATCGATGATGACTATAAGAGGGACGTAATGCTGGCTGGTTTGAAAGACTCGTCACGTAAGTGCTCTGCGCGCTTTGTGCTCGCAGCGCTTTGCCTGCTGGCGCCGATCGCGTGGGCCGCCCCGACTCTCGACGAGCAGCTGACCGATATCCGCGAAGTAGGCCGCTACAAGCCCGAAAAATCCCTGACCGAACTGCTGGCGATGGAGCCGCGGGCGCGCGCCGCCGGCTTGCAGACCAAGGCCGAATTCATCACCCAGCTGTCGCTGGCGCGGCGCAGCCTGGGCCAGCAAAAGGAAGCGCTGGCGCTGGCCGAGGAACTGATCGCCCTCGGCCGGGACCAGAATGACAGCGTCACGCTGGTCAAGGGCCTGCTGTCGAAGGCTTACGTGCTGTACGCGATGAACGAACTGAAGCTGTCGCATACGGTAGCGTGGGAAGCCGAGAAGCTGGCCAACACCACCAATGACCTGGTGCTGCGCACCCAGGCGACCATCACTTCCGGCGAGTCCTATAGCGAGGAGGGCAACTTCCCGCCGGCCCTGGCCAAGCTGCAGGCCGCGGTGGCGATGGCGCGCGAATCGAAGCACGATATTTCCGTCATCGCCGCCCTGAGATCGCTGGCCACGCTTTACCTCCAGATCAAGGAGTACGACAAGGGCTTTGAAGCGGTCGCGGAAGCGCAGGCGATTGCCGAGAGAATCAATTCCCTGGTCCGCCTCGCGTCCCTCAAGGGCACCGAGTCAGCGCTGGCGATCGAAACGAACCAGCCGGCGCGCGCACTCAAGGCCCTGCTGGACGAATTGGCCCTGTCGAGGAAGCTCGGCGCCACCACGCTGATCCTCAACACGCTGGTTAATCTGTCGGACAGCTACCTGAAGCAGGACGACTACGCCAAGACGCTGACCTACGCCAGCGAGGCACTGGTGGCCGCCCAAAACGTCAAGGACCTGGGCACCGAGGCGACTGCGCATGTCAATATCGGCCAGGCCTACCTTGGCCTGGGCCGGATCGCCGAGGGCAAGCGCAGCTTCGAGGCCGGACTCGCCTATTTTGAGAAATCGGGCGACAAGCCGAACCTGCAGGAAGTGCTGATGGAGTATGGCGATGCGCTCGAGCGCGCCGGCGACATGGCCGCTGCCCTCAAGGCCTACCACCGAGAACGCACGCTGTCGAACGAGCTGTTCGAAAAGCAGCGCCAGAAGGCGACGCTCGAACTGCAGGAAAAATACGAGACCGAAAAGAAGCAGCGCCAGATCGAACTGCTGAGCCGCGAAAACCAGGTCAAGACCGCCGAGATCGACAACCGCCGCCTGCAGCAGCGCGTGTGGTGGCTGCTGGTGGTCGTGTTTGCGCTGGTCGCCATCGTCATCTACCTGCTGTACCGCAAAGTACGCCAGACCAATGCCCAGCTCGAGGTGAAGAACCTCGAACTGAAGCAGCAAAGCGCGCGCGATCCGCTGACCGCCCTTTACAACAGGCGCCACTTCCAGGAATTCATGCGCACCCACACCCAGGTGGAAAAGCGCGGCTCGGGCACCTCGGGCGAAGAAATCGTGGGCGCCCTGTTCCTGCTCGACGTCGACCACTTCAAGCATGTCAACGACAGCTACGGCCATGCCGCGGGCGACGCCGTGCTCAAGATGATCGCCGATAATCTGCGCGTGATCCTGCGCGAGACCGACATGATCGTGCGCTGGGGCGGCGAGGAATTCCTCGCCTTCCTGCCGGCGATTCCGCGCAGCGGCGTCGAGGAAATCGCGCGCCGCCTGCTGACCGGCATCTCGGCCCACACCATCGACTACCAGGACAGCAAGATATCGGTCAATGTGTCGATCGGCTTTGCGCCATTCCCCCTGGTGCCGGGCAACACGCCGCTGCCATGGGAGCGCGCAGTCAACCTGGTGGACATGGCGCTGTACCTGGCCAAGGCCCACGGCCGCAACCGCGCCTATGGCGTGCGCGGTTTTGCCAACTTCGACCAGACCTCGGTCGAGAATATCGAGCAGGACCTCGAGCGCGCCTGGCGCGCCGGCTTTGTCGACCTGTCGGTGGTGCTGGGCGGCTGGCCGGAACCCAAGGTGGGCGCGCCGGTCGCGGCGCCAGCCGAACTGGCGCCGGCCGCCCGCTAAACGGGTCCCGAGTACTTCACTGGCGCCTGCTGCCCGCCAGACCGGCCCCGGCTACTTCACTTCCCGGCGGCGTCCGCCCTGGCGGCCTGGTCC
Organism: uncultured bacterium; assembly: GCA_965233055.1. Lineage (GTDB taxonomy): Bacteria > Pseudomonadota > Gammaproteobacteria > Burkholderiales > Burkholderiaceae_D > Telluria_A. The sequence goes on along the minus strand of CBDDRJ010000054.1, from coordinate 267,407 downwards.
TGCGCAGCCTTGCCCTGCGCGCTGGCGACTGCGCGCGCCTCATTGACCTGGCCAGCCCATGACTTGTCTTTCCCCGGTTCGGCCGCCGGGCCCGGCGCGGCTGCAGTCGCTGGCGCGGCCGGTTCCGCTGCGGACGCACTCGTCGGTGCGGCGGCGGGCGACGCCAGCGATTCGTCGCGCCTGGTGCACGCCGCAGCCAGCAGCACGCAGGCACAAACGGCAAGGATGGTACGGGTAGTCATGGCAATCCTTTTCAAGGGTTTTCATCAAAAGCATACACCCACGCTTTAGCGATTGACAGCGCCCCGGCTTGTGCCGACAATAGCACGGTCGTTCACTTTTCCCATCCACCGAAAGAACGCCCATGACCAGCCATACCGCGCACCGGATCTGCCCCTTTTGCGAAGCCTGTTGCGGGCTCGAAGTCGACCTCGAAGACGGCCAGGCCGTGCGCGTGCGCGGCGACCAGGACGACGTTTTCAGCCATGGCTTCCTGTGCCCCAAGGCGGTTGGCCTGAAGGACCTGCATGCCGACCCGGACCGCCTGCGCACGCCGCTGATCAAGCGCGACGGCGAATTCGTCGCCGCCAGCTGGGAACAGGCCTACCAGGAAATCGAAAAGCGCCTGCCTCCGCTGATGGAGGCGCATGGCGCCAATGCCGTCGCCGCCGTACTGGGCAACCCGACCTCGCACAAGCTGCCGTTGATGCTGACCTTCCCGCGCCTGGCCAGGGCGCTCGGCACGCGCAATATGTTCTCCGCCTCGAGCGTCGACCAGGTGCCCAAGATGCTGTCGTGCGGCCTGATGTTCGGCAGCTGGCTGTCGGTGCCGGTGCCGGATATCGAGCGCTGCGACTTCCTGCTGATCCTCGGCGCCAATCCGATGGTCTCCAACGGCAGCCTGTGGACCGTGCCGGACTTCCGCGGTAAAGCCAAGGCGATGCGCGCGCGCGGCGGCAGGATCGTCGTCATCGACCCGCGCCGCACCGAGACGGCCGAGGTGGCCGACGCCCATCATTTCATCCGCCCTGGCGGCGATGTGTTCTTCCTGCTCGGCATCGCCCACGCGCTGTTCGAACAGAAGCTGGTGGCGTTGAAGCACCTGGCTGAACATACGAACGGGCTGGCCGAACTGGAACAGGCGGTGCAGCCCTACGCGCCGGAACGGGTGGCCGAGCGCTGCGGCATCGACGCTGCCACCATGCGCGCGCTCGCGCGCAGCCTGGCACAGGCACAGCGCGCCGCCGTGTATGGCCGCATCGGCACCTGCACCCAGCAGTTCGGCACCCTCGCCTCCTGGCTGGTCGACGCCATCAATGTCCTGACCGGCCACCTTGACCGGGAAGGCGGCGCGATGTTCCCCAAGGCTGCTGCGTTCGGCGCCAACACGCGCGGCAAGCCGGGCAGCGGGCGCGGCGTCATCACCGGCCGCCATCACAGCCGCGTGTCGAAGGCGCCGGAAGTGGCGGGCGAACTGCCCGTCACCTGCCTGGCAGAGGAAATCGATACGCCCGGTGAAGGCCAGGTGCGGGCCCTGATCAGCATCGCGGCCAACCCGGTGCTGTCGAGCCCGAACGGTCCGCGCCTCGACAAGGCACTGGCCTCGCTCGACTTCATGGTCAGCCTGGACATTTATCTCAACGAGACCACGCGTCATGCCGACGTCATCCTGCCCGGCCTGTCGCCGCTGGAAGACGCCCATTACGACCTGACCTTTACCCAGTTCTCGCACCGTAACCACGCGCGCTACAGCGCGCCGGTGCTGGCGCCACAGGCCGGCCAGCGCGACGAATGGGAAAGCGTGCTGCGCCTTGCCGCCATCGCCAGGGGCCTGGGATTTGACGCCGACATCGACGCGCTCGACGACGCCGCCCTGGAAGAGGAACTGCAAAAAACAGCCGGACCAGCGGCGGCGCAAGTGTTGGCTGCGCTCGGCCAGCAACGTGGTGCCGAACGCATGCTGGACCTGGCGCTGCGCAGCGGACCGTATGGTGACCAGTTCGGCCGCAACCCGGGCGGCCTGTCGCTGGCCAAGATCAAGGCGGCGCCTTCCGGCATCGACCTGGGGCCGATGACGCCGCGCATTCCGGAAGCCTTGCGCACGCCGTCCGGCAAGATCGAACTGGCGCCGCAAATGCTGCTGGACGACCTGGCGCGCGTGGCCAGCGACCTGGCGGCACCGCAGGCCGACCTGGTCATCATCGGCCGCCGCCAGCTGCGCTCGAACAATAGCTGGATGCATAACCTGCCGGTGCTGGCCAAGGGCTCTTTCCGCTGCACGGCGCTGGTGCACCCGCAGGATGCGCAACGGCTCAAGCTGGCCGATGGCGCGATGGCGCAGATCAGCAATGGCGGGCGCCGCATCGTGGCGCAGGTGGAAATCAGCGCCGACATGATGCCGGGCGTGGTCAGCCTGCCGCACGGCTGGGGGCATGATTTGCCGGGTGCGCAATTGTCGGTCGCGGCGGAAAGGCCGGGCGCCAACTTGAACGCCCTGCTCGACGAGAACCTGCGCGATCCGCTGTCCGGCAACGCCGTGCTGTCGGGCGTGCCGATCCAGATGGTGCCGCTCTAGTGGACCGTAACAGTGGAATGCAGAGTGAAGGACTTGCCGGCATTTGCAGGGCAAGGCGCAAAGCGCAGCGATAGTGCGTACTATCGCGAGCATTTGTAACGCAGGTGAAGCTGGGAATTGGCGTGGCACTGCCACGCCCCAGCGTAACGGTTCGCCCTTGCAAGGGCGGACTCCTCCCAGGCGACCGGCCGGCACGGCAGGCACTCTGCATCCCATTGTTACGGTCCACTAGCACGTATAATGCCGCACCATGGACCTGACCGACACCGCCACTGCCCATCTGCGCAATGTACTCGATATCGTATTCGAGCACGGGCCGCAACATGCCGCCATGGTGGTGTACGACCTGCGTAGCCCGCTGGCCCGGACGCTGCACGCGGCCTACCGCAATAACCTGCCTTTGGCGCGTTTCGTCGACTTCGATGCGGTCGAACCTGGCGAGGTGCTCGCCGCATTCGCGGGACTGCTACCGTCGTCGCTGGTGGTCCTGGTCCAGTCCACCAATTTCCGCCTTGACGGCTTCCGCCTGCGGGTCGAGCTGTTCAAGCTGGGCTTGAAAGTCATCGAGCATGTGCACCTGTCGCGCATGCAGGGCGAACAGTGCGCCCATTATGTCGAGTCGCTGGCCTACGACAGCAGTTACTTCCGCGGCGTGGGCCGGGCCCTGAAGGCGCACATCGACGCGGCACCCGGCGCCGTCGTCGACAGTGGCAACGGCGCACGCCTGTTGTTTGAATCGAAGCTCGAACCGGCCAAGCTCAATATCGGCGACTACAGCGAAATGCACAACGTCGGCGGCCAGTTCCCGATCGGCGAAGTGTTCACCGAAGCGCGCGACCTGGAAGCGGTCAGCGGCCGCGTGCGCATCCATGTGTTCGGCGATACCCACTACCTCGTCAACCGGCCCGAGACGCCGATCACCCTGATCGTCGACAAGGGCCGCGTGGTCGGCACGGCAGACGCCACGCCGGAATTTACCGCCATGCTGGCCATTATTGCGCGCGATGAGGGCGAGGTCTGGCTGCGCGAGCTGGGCTTTGGCATGAACCGCGCCTTCACCCGCGAGCGCCGGGTCGACGACATCGGCACCTATGAACGCATGTGCGGCGTCCACCTGTCGCTCGGCGCCAAGCACGGGGTCTATGCCAAGCCGGGCTTCAAGCGCAAGGATGCGCGCTACCATGTCGATGTGTTTGCCGTGACCGAGGCCGTATACCTGGGAGAGCGCCAGGTCTACCGCGACGGCGCCTGGGTGGTCTGATACCGCGCGGGTTGCAGACAACCCACGCTACCCGGCTACCGTAGGGTGGGTTGCTTGCAACCCAGGCTACCCGGCTACCGTAGGGTGGGTTGCTCGCAACCCAGGCTACCCGGCTACCGTAGGGTGGGTTGCTTGCAACCCGGGCTACCCGGCTACCGTAGGGTGGGTTGCTTGCAACCCACGCGGATCCGTCAGCAGGCCGCTGGCAATTAATTCACGGTCCCATTGCGGCACCGGCTGGAACTCCGCCACCAGGAAATCGATCAATGCCCTGACCTTGGGCGACACCTGCCGCGCCGCCGGATACAGGGCGCACAGGTCATTGAGCGGCAGCTGCCATTGCGCCAGCACCGGCACCAGGCTGCCCGCCAGCAGGTCGCGCCAGGCCAGGAAGGTGGTGTTGTACACAATGCCCAGCCCCCGCAGTGCCGCCTGGTGCAGTACCAGTCCATTATTGGCCGTGAAGACCGGCGCCACCCGCACGGTGCGCGTTTCGCTGCCGCGCGTGAAGTGCCAGCTGGTGCCGCCGGTCAGGTGGCTGAACTGCAGGCAGCGGTGCTGTCCGAGCTGCTCCGGTGCTTCCGGCATGCCCCACTGTTCGACATAGGCCGGACTGGCGCACAGCACGCCCCTGCACGGTGCCAGCGGCCGGATCGCCAGCGCGCGGCTGTCGGGGATACCGCCGACCCGGATCGTCAGGTCGAAGCCATGGCGGATCGGGTCGAGCAGGGCGTCATCGACAAACAGCGACGGGCTCAGGGCCGGGTGGCGCAGCGCGAAGCGGGCCAGCGCGTCGGCCAGCCAGGCGCTGCCAAAACTCGACGGCGCCTGCACGCTCAGCGGCCCGGCCAGCGATTCGCCGCGCTGCGTGACCACCAGCGCCGCCTCGCGCGCTTGCTGCACGGTGGCCAGCGCCGGACCGAGGTAGGCCTGCCCCGCATCGGTCAGGCTGACCTCGCGGGTGGACCGGTGCAGCAGGCGCACACCCAGTCTGGCCTCCAGCTGAGACACCACCTTGCTGACCATGGCGCGCGTCAGCCCCATGCTGCGGCCAGCGGCGCTGAAGCTGCGCAGCTGCGCCACCTCGGTAAAAATCTCCATCGCATGCAGTTGGTCCATCGGCTAATTGTCAACCGGTTGGAGACAATGTGTCAACCATTTGGCGCATTGTTGGGCTGCCCGGCCGCGCCTACAATGGCCCGACCTACCACCAGCAGAGGTTCACATGCTAAGCACCGAACAACGCGAGCAGTACCAGCGCGACGGCTTTATCGTCCTGCCCGGTTTCAAGACGGCGCAGCAGATCGCCCGCGTGCGCCAGCGCGCCCTTGATATTGTCAATGATTTCGATCCAAGCTCCAGCCGCTCGATCTTCAGCACCAATAAACAGGCCGAAACCACCGACGACTATTTCCTGCGCTCCGATAACACGGTGCGCTGCTTCTTCGAAGAAGAGGCGTTCGACGAGCAGGGCCGGCTGCGCCAGGACAAATCGCTGTCGATCAACAAGATCGGCCATGCCCTGCACGACCTCGACCCGGTGTTCGACGACTTCTCGCGCGATATGCGCCTGCACGCGCTGGCACGCGACCTCGGCCTGATCGAGCCGCAGGTGTGGCAGTCGATGTATATCTTCAAGCAGCCCGGCATCGGCGGCGAAGTACGCTGGCACCAGGACGCCAGCTATTTCGACACCGACCCGGTCAGCGTGACCACCTTCTGGTTCGCGCTCGAAGACGCCACCGTCGACAATGGCTGCATGTGGATGGAACCGGGCGGCCACCGCGGCCCGATGCGCGAGCGTTTCGTGCGCAACGGCGACGACATCCAGATGGAAAAGTTGTCAAGCATGCCGTGGCCCGACAACAGCACCGCCGTCGCCGTGCCGGTCCAGGCGGGCAGCCTGGTGTGCTTCCATGGCCTGCTGCCGCATTACAGCGCGCCCAACCGCTCCAGCGTGTCGCGCCACGCCTACACCCTGCATGTCACTTGCGGCACCACCGCCTATTCGCCGCAGAACTGGATCCAGCGCGACGTCGCCTTCCCGGTGCGCGGTTTCCTCTGATGCGGGTAAAGGTATTCGCCCCGCACTGGGGCAGCAACGAGCTCGCCCCTGAAGTATTCATCGCGCGCGTGCTGGAGGCGGGCTTCGACGGCATCGAGATGTCGCTGCCTTTGGCCCCGGCAGAACGCGACAACTGGACCGGCCGCATCAGGGATGCCGGCCTGGGCCTGATCGCCCAGCAGTGGGAAACCGTGTTCCATGCGCGCTTCGACGCCCACCGCGACGCTCTGGCCACCTACCTGAACAATGCCTGCGCCGCCCGGCCGCTGCTGGTCAATTCGCACACCGGCAAGGACTTCTACACGCCCGCGCAGAACCGCGAACTGATCGCACTGGCCGACGCCATCGGCTTTGATCACGGCGTGCCGATCGTGCACGAGATCCACCGCAGCCGTTTTTCCGGCCACCCGATGCTGCTGTTGCCCTACCTGGCCGATCTGCCACAGCTGCAGCTGACGGCCGACCTGTCGCACTGGTGCTGCGCCTGCGAGTCGCTGCTGGAAGACCAGCAGGCGGCACTGGCCGCCACGCTGCCGCATGTGCGCCATATCCATGCCCGTGTCGGCCATGCCCAGGGACCTCAGGTGGGCGACTTCCGCGCCCCGGAATCGCAGGCCGCGCTCGAGCAGCACCTGTCGTGGTGGGACCGCATCGTGCGCCTGCGCGAACTGGCCGGCGCCGCCAGCCTGACGATGACGCCCGAATTCGGCCCTTCGCCGTACACACCGAGCCTGCCCTACAGCCAGGCGCTGGTGTCCGATCCGTGGGAACTGAATGTGGCGATGATGAAGCTGCTCAAGGCGCGCTACGACAACTAGTGCGGGCGCGACCAGTCTCGCAGGGTGGGTAACTTGTTACCCGCGCGGACGACACGCCAACCATGCACCACGCGTGGGTAACAAGTTACCCACCCTACGTCCCTAGGCGGCCGGTGCCGCCACCGGCGGCGCGGCAGGGGCGACCAGGATCGTCAGGGCCACGTCGGTATCGTGGCGCGGCGCCACTTTCGGCATCGTGATGGTGACCTTGGTGCCGCGCTCCGGCGACGAATCGATCTCGATCGAGCCGCCCAGCATGCCGGTGACGATGTTGTAGACGATGTTCATGCCAAGGCCGGAACCGCCCTGCCCCATCTTGGTCGTAAAGAAGGGATCGAATACCTGGTGCAGCACCTTGGGCTGCATGCCGATGCCGTCGTCGCTGAAGGTGATCTCCACATTATCGGCGTCGACCTGGCGCGCGCCCACCTTGATATTGGCCGAGGCCCGGCCTTCGAACGCATGCAGCAGTGCGTTGTTGATCAGGTTGCTGAGCACCTGCCCCACGCTGCCCGGATACGAATCGAGCTCGATCGGGCCGGCCGCTTCGATGTGCGACTCGCAATTGGCGCGCCGCAGCTGCGCCGCATAGGTCGCCAGCGTGTCGTTGATGACCTCGCACAGGTCGAAATTGCGGCGCTGGTCGCTGGTCTGGTCGACCGCCACCTGCTTGAACGAGGTGATCAGGTCGGCCGCGCGCCGCAGCGAACCGGCCATGATGCCGCAGGCGAGGCGGATGTCGGCCAGGTGCGCTTCCAGTGCCGAGCGCTTGACGCCGCCCTCGTTGAACTTGCGCTCGAATTCCGACGCCATGTCCGACAGCGCGGTGGCCGTCAGCAGGCAATTGCCGATCGGCGTGTTCAGTTCGTGCGCGATGCCGGCCACCAGCGCGCCGAGCGAGGCCATCTTCTCGGCCGTGATCAGGTTCTGCTGGGCCTGCTGCAGCGTCTCGAGCACCGCCGACAGGTCGCTGTGGGCCAGTTCCACATTGGCTTTTTCGCGCGCCAGCTCATCGAGGCTGTGTTCCAGCCCGGACTTGGCGTCGACCAGCGCCGCTTCGGTGCGTTTGCGGTCGGTGATGTCCTGGATCACCCAGACGCCGCCGCGGGTCAAATCATCCTGGCCGAGCGCCTTGCCATTGATCAGGCACCAGATGATGCTGCCGTCCTTGCGCATCAGCTCGTGCTCGCCCTGCCAGCGCCGCGTGCCCGCTTCCACCGCGAACGGGTCGTCGTCCGAGGAAGAGCCAGGCGACAGCAGGCCGGTCGGCTTGCCGGTCAGTTCGCCCGCCTCGAAGCCCATGATTTCCTCGAGGCCCCGGTTGCAGCGCATGATGGCGCCGTTGGCGAACATCGCGATGCCGACACTGGCGCTGTCCTGCAGCGCGCGCTGTTCTTCCAGCGTCACGCGCAGCTGGCCGGCCAGCTGGCGCGAGCGCGACGAGGCGATCAGCAGCGCCGACACCAGGCAGCTGACGAATACGCCGCCGATGGCGATCAGCACCACCCGGATATTGTCCCGGCTGTAGCGGCTGCCCTGCAGGGCGCCGAACTGCATGACCCACTGGCGCTGCGCCACCTGCACCCGCGTGGTGGAGGTGATGCCTGCCACCAGCGGCGTGACCCGGCTGCCGGTATCGAACATCACGTTGGTGGCCGGGTCCGGCGCCGCATTGGCGCCGTCGACGACATTGCCGGCATCGTGGATTTGCAGCGACAGCTGGGACAGCACTTGCGGGTCGGCCACTTCGCGCATCAGGTTGTTGACGCGGAAGACGATCGCGACCAGGCCGACGAAGGCGGCGCGGCGCTGGGCCGGTGTATCTTGCGGCATGTCCTGGCGGTAGATCGGCGCGCGCGCCACGAAGCCCGGCTGGCCGGTCGCATCCTGCACCAGCGTCACGCGCGCGGTGGCGATCACCTGGCCGGTGTCGCGCCCCATGTCGATGGCGCGCGCATGCGGTGCCAACGCCGCCAGGTCGAGGCCGAAGGCGTTCTCGTTGCCCTTCATCGGCTCGTTGTATTCGATGATGAAGTGTTCGTCGCGCTGCGACACCGGATGGATCGTGAAGTCCGGGTAGCCTTTGAGGTCGAGCGAGGTGTCGGCCTTGACCGCCCTGGTGAAGCTGTCGAGGTCGCGGTCGCTGACGCGCCGCACGAACTGGATGGCCTGGAAGCCGGGATAGCGGCGGGTCAGATTGAGCTCGTTGATATAGCGGGTGTACTGCTCGCGCGTGACATTGCTGTGCACGGCGAACAGGCCCTTGAGGCTCAGCAGCATGTCGAAATAGGTCTGCAGCCGCACGCTGGTGTCGGTCGCGATCTTGTCGGTGTCGCGCTGGAAGTTGCGGCGAATTTGCTCATCCTGTGCGTCGAGGACGAACAGGCAGGTCCAGATGGTCAAACAAATACCGACGAAAAAGGCGAGGTATCCGTGTGTCCGCATCGTTTTGCTCCGCTAGGGCAAAGTAGCCGGCCGGGGCAGCCGGCCATGGGGGTGCATTGGATTGACTATATCACAATGCACCGCGGAATCGTGGCCTTCCTTGCTCACGCCGGATCGGCAAACTGGGCCGAAATGGCCATGATTTCCTCCTCGATCTCGAGCATCGCGTCGGCGATGTCGGGGTCGAAGTGTTCGCCGCGGCCCTGGCGGATCAGCTCGAGCGCCGTTTCGTGGGTGAACGCCGGTTTGTAGACCCGCTTCGAGATCATCGCGTCATACACGTCGGCCACCGCCATCAGGCGCGCCGATACGGGAATCGCCTCGCCGGCCAGCCCCTGCGGGTAGCCGCTGCCGTCCCATTTCTCCTGGTGCGAATAGGCGATCTCGCGCGCGTAGCGCAGGAAGTTGTTGGACGCGCCCAGGTGCTGCTCGACGTCGATGATGGCGTCGCGGCCATACACCGTGTGCAGCTTCATGATCTCGTATTCTTCCGCCGTCAGGCGGTCCGGCTTGAGCAGGATGGCGTCCGGAATGCGCACCTTGCCCAGGTCGTGCAGCGGCGCGGCGCGGTACAGCAGGGAGATATTGTCATCGGTCAGCTCGCCGCAAAAACGCGGATGCAGCTGCAGCTGGCGCGCCAGCGCCGCCACCATCGACTGGGTGCGGCGAATATGGTTGCAGGTGTCGCTGTCGCGCGTTTCGGCCAGCGAGGCCAGCGCCAGGATGGTGGCGTCGTGCATGCGCGCCACATCAAGGGTGCGCTCGGCCACCAGCGCCTGCAGGTGGGCGCTCTGGTCGACCAGCCGCACATGCTGCTGGCGCAGCCTGAGGTGGGCCTTGACGCGCGCTTCCAGCGCCAGCGGCTGCAGCGGGCGCACCACATAATCGCTGGCGCCCTCGAGGAAGGCGCGCTGCACATTGTCGGTGGTCTCGGCATCGATCAGCGCCAGCACCGGGATATCGAAGGTGGCCAGGTCGGCCTTGAACAGCTTGCACAGCGGCGTGCCGCCGCTGTCGACCAATCCGGCCGCCTGGACGATCACGTCCGGGGCCGGTTCGCCCTGCGCCAGCTTGAGCGCATCGCGCACATTGTCCGCCTGCTTGATCAGATACCGTTCGCGCAGCAGGTCCTTGATGCGCATCAGCTGACCCGGCTCGTCGACCACCAGTACCACTGGTCTGTTTGCGTCCATCGCTTACCCCTTTGGCAGAAGCCGGATTTTTTTGTATCAGGCCATCATACGCCAAATGTGAATTGATCCAAGTTGTAAGTAACCAACAACCGCGGTCGCCGGCGGCCGGTCGCCAAAAGTGCTACGCTTGCTGTCTTTCTGACATCACCGCGCACGATGAATCCACTTTTCTCCGACCTGGCCAGCGTGCCAGCCCAGCTGCAGGCCGACGGCTACGCGCTGCTGCGCCCGCAGGACACGGCCGCCCTGTGCCGGCTCGGCCTGGCCGACCTGGAGGCGCTCAGCGCCAGCTGGCACCGGCTCGAACCGGACAACTACATGAAGGATGGCGGCCGCTACCGGCGCCGCCGCCACGCCTGCTTCATCCAGGACGGCGGCGAGCTGCAGCTGCAGCCGCATCGCGCCCACTGGCAGCCGCTCGAATACAACGCCCTGCACGGCGGCATGCGGCGCATGTTCGCCCCGGTTGAAGAAGCGACCCTTCAGGCGCCGGCATGGCGGGCCCTGATCACGGGCCTGGGTTCGGTTTGCAGCGCCGTGCGCGGGCAGTCGCGCTGGTTCGTCGAGGCCCACCAGTTCCGCATCGATACCGAGGGCGGCATCGGCCGCCCGACGCCGGAAGGCGCGCACCGCGACGGCGTCGACTTCGTGGCGGTGCTGCTGGTCGGGCGCCACCACATCAAGGGCGGCGAAACGCGCGTGTTCGAGGCCGACGGCCCGAACGGCAAACGGTTCACGCTCGACCAGCCGTTTTCCGTGCTGCTGCTCGACGACGCGCGGGTGATCCACGAATCGACGCCGATCCAGCCGGATGGCGACAACGGCTACCGCGACACCCTGGTGCTGACCTGGCGCGCTGGCGCCTTTCAAGGAGACCCTTCAGAAGGCGTCAGCGCTTAGGAGCGTGGCCTTGCACGGCCACGCCGCTACGCGGGCGTGGGGCATGCCTTACGAATTCCCCGCTGCGCCGCGCTGGCGCCTTCCAGGGCGCGTAGGCGCGTAGGCGTCACGGGTGGGTAAGCGCAGCTTACCCACGCTACGGCTTCAATCGGGCCGGGGCATCCGATAGTTTAATCAAATGATTTAGTTATATCAATCGTTTGATAATTGTGGTGTAATCCTGCGATGGAAAAAAACGCACCACCGCCCCTTGACGACGGCCGCCGCACCCGCTCGGACGGCGCCCAGTCGCGCGAACGCCTGCTGCTGGCAGCGATGCGCCTGTTCGCCGAGCAGGGCTTCGCCCGCACCTCGACGCGCGAAATCGCGCTGGCCGCCGCCACCAATATCGCCTCCATCAGCTACTACTTCGGCGACAAGGCCGGCCTGTACCGCGCCGCCTTCCAGCAGCCGGCACCCCACCCCAAGCACGACATCGAAGCCTTTACGCGCGACAGCAACACGCTGCGCGAATCGCTGCGGGCCTTCTACGGCATGCTGCTGGCGCCGCTCAAGCAGGGCGACCTGGCGCGCCTGTGCATGCGGCTGTGGTTCCGCGAAATGCTCGAACCGACCGGCGTGTGGACCGAAGAAATCGACAACGGCATCAAGCCGGCCCATGCCGGCCTGATGGCGGTGCTGTGCCGCCACCTCGGCCTGCCCCGGCCTGACGACGATGTGGCGCGGCTGGCGTTCTGCGTGGTCGGGCTGGCGATGCAGGTCATGGTCACGCGCGACGTAATCGACCAGATCCGCCCCGAACTGCTCGAGAACGACGCCGCCATCGACAACTGGATGGCGCGCATGGTCGACTACGCCGAAGCGATGGTCGCCTGCGAACAGCAGCGCCGCGCCGCCCCCGCCCCTGCAAAAAAAAGCCCTCCCGCCAAGAAGTCAGTAACCAAAGCCGCGCCGGCTTCCACCAGAAAGAACGACGCATGAGACAAGTCACGCTTGGGCGGCTGTGCGCCGTCACCCTTCCCTTCCTGCTCGGCGCCTGCGCCTTGCAGGCGCCGGCCACCAGGGTCGACGCCCCGCACGCCGCGCAATGGCAGGCACCGCTGCCGCACAATGGCCAGTTGACTGACCTGTCGCAGTGGTGGAAGCAGCAAGGCGACCCGCTGCTGGCCCAGCTGGTCGAGGCCGGACAAAAGGTCAGCCCGACTATCGCCGCCGCTCAATCGCGCATTGCGCAGGCCAGGGCCGAGCGCACCGCCTCTGGTGCCGCCCTCGGCCCCTCGCTCGACGCCGCCGCCAGCGTCAGCCGCGCCAACCAGCAAAGCACCCTGCCGATGGGTACCACCTCGCAGGCGGCGCTGCAGGCGGCGTGGGAGATCGACCTGTTCGGCGCCCGCCGGGACGAGCGGCGCGCCGCTCAGGCGCGGCTCGAAGGCGCCGGCGCCCAGTGGCATGAGGCGCGCGTTTCGGTCGCAGCCGAAATCGCCAGCCAGTATTACGGCGTGCGCGCCTGCCAGCAGCTGCAGGCAGTGGCGCGGCAGGACGCCACCTCGCGCGCCGACACCGCGCGCCTGACGGTACAGGCCTTCGACGCCGGCCTGCAGTCGAGCAGCACGGCCGCCCTCGCGCGCGCCAGCGCGGCCGACGCCAGTGGCCGCGCCACGCTGCAGCAGGCCGTGTGCGACATCGACATCAAGACCCTGGTGGCGCTGACGGCGGTGCCGGAAGCCGAGCTGCGCGCCAGGCTGGCAGCGTCCGCCTTCGTGGCACCGCCCGCCATCGTCATCGACAGCCTGCCGGCGCGCGTGCTGGCCCAGCGGCCCGACGTCTACAGCCTCGAACAGGAAGTCGCTGCCGCCAGCATGGATGTCGGCAGCGCCCAGGCCCAGCGCTATCCGCGCCTGTCGCTGCAAGGCGCGGTCGGCGTCGCCAACTTCCGCGAAGGCGGCGCCAACACCAAACTCGACACATGGTCGATCGGCCCGCTGGCATTGACGCTGCCGGTGTTCGACGGCGGCCGGCGCGCCGCCAATGTCGATGCCGCCAGGGCCCGCTACGAGCAGGCCGTGACCGCCTACCGCGCCGGCGTGCGCCAGGCGGTGCGCGACGTCGAGCAGGCGCTGGTCGCGCTCCACAGCAGCAACGCGCGCGCCAGCGACGCGCAGGCGGCGCTGGACGGCTACCGCGCCTTCTTCGAAGCGACCGAAGCGCGCTACAGGGGCGGGCTGGCCAGCCTGCTGGAACTGGAAGAGGCGCGCCGCACCCGCCTGGCGGCCGAGAACGGCGTGGCCACCCTGCTGCGCGAACGCAGCACTGCCGCCGTCGGGCTGTACCGCGCTGCCGGCGGCGGCTGGACCGCGCCGGCCGTCCCATAGCGCCAAGCATAATAACCATTCAATCGCAATCCGCACTGACAGGATAAACAGATGAACAGCTCCAAATTCAAACTCAAGCCGGCCGTGCTGCTGATGGCCGGCGCCATCGCCATCGTCGCGCTGGCGATGTTCATGGCCTCGAACAAGTCGAGCGCCGCCGACAGCAAGGCCACCGGCCTTGCGGCAGCTCCGGCCAAGGCCGCGCTGACCGTGACGACGGCACTGCCGCAAGCGGCCAGCCTGCCGATCAAACTCTCCGCCAACGGCAATGTGGTGGCGTGGCAGGAAGCGATCATCGGCAGCGAATTGAACGGCCTGCGCCTGGCCGAAGTGCATGTCAATGTGGGCGACAGCGTCAAGGCCGGCCAGGTGCTGGCCGTGTTCGCCAGCGAGGCGGTGGCCGCCGACCTGGCCCAGGCCCAGGCCGCCATGATGGAAGCGCAGGCCGCCGCTGCCGAGGCCCACGCCAATGCGGTGCGCGCCACCGGCCTGCAAAGTTCGGGCGCCCTCAGCGCGCAGCAGTACACCCAGTTCATGACGGCCGAGCAGACTGCCAATGCGCGCGCAGCGGCCGCCAAGGCCGCGCTGGCCAGCCAGCAGCTGCGCATGAAATACACGCAGGTGGTGGCGCCCGACAGCGGCATCATATCAAGCCGCAGCGCCGCCGTCGGCTCGATGGCCGGCACCGGCGCCGAGTTGTTCCGCCTGATCCGCCAGGGCCGCCTCGAATGGCGCGCCGAAGTGACCGCGGCAGAACTGGGCCGCATCAAGCCGGGCGCTGCCGCCGTCGTCAAGGCGGCCAACGGCAGCGAGCTGCTTGGGCGGGTGCGCATGATCGGACCGACGGTCGACCCGCAGTCGCGCGCCGCGCTGGTCTATGTCGACCTGCCGCCGACCCGCAACGGCAATGCGCCGTTCAAGGCCGGCATGTTCGCCTCGGGTTCGTTCGACATGGGTGTGTCCGATGCGCTGACGGTGCCGCAGCAGTCGGTGGCGGTGCGCGACGGCTTCAGCTATGTATTCAAGCTGGGCAAGGACCAGCGCGTGCAGCAGCAGAAGGTGCAGACCGGGCGCCGCCTGCAGGACCGGATCGAAATACTGGACGGGATCGCCGCCGCCACGCCGGTGGTGGTGGCCGGTGCCGGCTTCCTCAATGACGGCGACCTGGTGCGCACTGTCGCTGCCGTCACCGCCGCCGCCCCTGCGCCGGCCGGCGCCGCCAAAGCACGCGCCAAGTAAGGGCCAGCGATGAATTTCTCCTCCCTCTCCATCAAGAACCCGGTCCCGGCGATCATGCTGTTTGCCCTGCTGTCGCTGGCCGGCCTGCTGGCTTACCGCTCCAATGCGGTGCAGGACTTCCCCGACATCGAACTACCGATCGTCACAGTGGTGGCAAGCCTGGACGGCGCCGCGCCGGCCCAGCTCGAAACGGAAGTGGCGCGCAAGATCGAAGACTCGGTCGCCTCGCTGCAAGGGGTCAAGAACGTCTACACCCGCGTGCTCGACGGCGCGGCCACCGTGACGGTCGAGTTCATCCTCGAGAAGCCGATCGCCGACGCCGTCAACGAAGTGCGCGACGCCGTGGCGCGGGTCAAGGCCGACATGCCGGCCGAAATGCGCGATCCGACCGTGACCAAGGCGTCCACCGCCGGCCGCGTGATCCTGACCTTCGTCGCCGAGTCGGCCACCGCCGACGGCGTGGCGCGCCTCGACGGCCAGGAACTGTCGTGGTTCGTCGACAATACCGTGACCAAGCGCCTGCTGGGCGTGCCCGGCGTCGGCGCCGTCAAGCGGGTCGGCGGCGTCTACCGCGAAGTGCGGGTCGGGCTCGACACCGACCGCATGGCCGCGCTCAAGGTGGCCGCGGTCGACGTGTCGCGCCAGCTGCGCAATGTCCAGCGCGAAGCGCCGGGCGGGCGCGGCGATGTCAGCGGCGCCGAGCAGTCGGTGCGCACCATCGCCACCGTCAAGACGGCCTCGGCGCTGGCCCTGATCGACCTGCCGCTGCCGGACGGACGCCATGTGCGGCTCGACCAGGTCGCCAGCGTGACCGATACCGTTTCGGAGCAGCGCGCCGTGGCCGAGCAGGACGGCAAGCCGGTGGTCGCCTTTGAAGTCTTCCGCACCAAGGGCGCCAGCGAAATCGCGGTGGCCAAGGGTGCCAATGCCGCCATCGCAGAACTGCAGGCGGTCAACCCGACCGTCAAGCTGCGCCAGGTGATCGACAACGCCTCGCCGATCGAGGAAAACTTCGTCGGCTCGATGGAGCTGCTGTACGAAGGCGCCATCCTGGCCGTGCTGGTGGTGTGGTGGTTCCTGCGCGACTGGCGCGCCACGCTGGTGGCCGCCGCCGCGCTGCCGCTGTCGGTGATCCCGGCCTTCCTCGGCATGTCCTATTTCGGCTATACCCTCAATACCGTGACGCTGCTGTCGCTGGCCCTGGTGGTCGGCGTGCTGGTCGACGATGCGATTGTCGAGATCGAGAATATTTCGCGCCACCTGCGCATGGGTAAGACGCCGATGCAGGCGGCGATGGAGGCAGCCGACGAGATCGGCATGGCCGTCATCGCCACCACCTTCGCGCTGGTGGCGGTGTTCCTGCCGACCGCCTTCATGGGCGGCATTCCCGGCCTGTTCTTCAAGCAGTTCGGCTGGACTGCGGTGCTGGCCATTGTCGCCTCGCTGATGGTAGCGCGCCTGCTGACGCCGATGATGGCTGCCTACCTGCTCAAGCCGACGCTGGACAAGGAGCCGGAAGACGGCTGGCTCATGCAGCGCTATATGCGCACCATGCGCTGGTGCCTGAGGCACCGGCTGGTAACGGCCATCGCTTCGGCCCTGTTCTTCGTCGGTTCGCTGATGCTGGTGCCGCTGCTGCCGACCGGCTTCGTGCCGCCGTCGGACCGTTCCCAGACCCAGATCAACCTGGAACTGCCGCCCGGTTCGACGCTGGCCGAAACGCGCGCCGTGGCCGAGCAGGCACGGCTGGCCGCCATGCAGGTCAAGGGCATCAAGGGCGTCTTCAGCTCGATCGGCGGCGGCTCCAGCGGCGACGCCTTCGCCCCGGGGGCTGCGGCCGAAGCGCGGCGCGCCGTGCTGACGCTGACCACGACCCACCGCAGCGACCGCAAGGAGTCGCTCGACCAGCTCGAGCAGCAGATCCGCAAGCGCCTCGACGCCATCCCCGGCGCCAAGTTCAATGTCGGCCCGCAGGACAACGGGGTCAAGATGCAACTGGTGCTGCGCAGCGAAGACCCGGTGGCGCTGACCGCCGTCGCCCAGCAGGCCGAACGTGAAATGCGCACGCTCAAGAATGTCGGCAATGTCAGCTCAAGCGCCTCGCTGGTGCGCCCGGAAATCATCGTGCGTCCCGACTTTGCACGGGCCGCCGACCTCGGCGTGACCGCCGCCGCCATCGGCGAGACGGTGCGCGTGGCCACCGCCGGCGACTACGACACGGCGCTGACCAAGATGAACCTGGCCGAACGCCAGGTGCCGATCCGGGTCAAGCTGCCCGACGCGCTGCGCGCCGACCTGGCCGCCATCGAACGCCTGACGGTGCCCGGCAAGAACGGCCCGGTGATGCTGGCCAATGTCGCCACCATCACGATGGAGAGCGGCCCGGCCCAGATCGACCGTCTCAACCGCAGCCGCAACGTGACGCTGGAAGTGGAACTGTCGGGCCGCTCGCTCGGCGAGGTCAACGAGGAGGCGCGCGCGCTGCCGGCGCTGAAGAACCTGCCGCCATCGGTCAAGATCGCCGAACTGGGCGACGCGCAAGAGATGGCACTGCTGTTTGCCAGCTTCGGCCTGGCGATGCTGATCGGCGTGCTGTGCATCTACGGCGTGCTGGTGCTGCTGTTCAAGGACTTCATGCAGCCGGTGACGATCCTGGCCGCGCTGCCGCTGTCGATCGGCGGTGCCTTCGTGGCGCTGCTGGTGACGGGCAAGTCGCTGTCGATGCCGTCGATGATCGGCCTGATCATGCTGATGGGGATCGTGACCAAGAACTCGATCCTGCTGGTCGACTATGCGATCCTGGCGCGCCAGGCCGGCATGTCGCGCTTCGATTCCTTGGTCGACGCCTGCCACAAGCGCAGTCGCCCGATCCTGATGACGACCATTGCGATGGGAGCGGGCATGATGCCGCTGGCGCTCGGCTTCGGCGTCGATCCGAGCTTCCGCTCGCCGATGGCGGTGACCGTCATCGGCGGCCTGATCACGTCGACCCTGCTGAGCCTATTGGTGGTGCCGGCCGTGTTCACCTATATTGACGACTTCGAGCACATCCTGCGCCGCCTGGTGGCAAGGCTGCGCCGCCATCCGCCAGCGCAGGCAGCGGCCGCACTGTAGGGTGGGTACGCTTGCGCACCCACGCGGATGCGCCAACGTGATGCCGCCGTCACGCATCCTTGCCCACCTGGATGCGCCAACCTGATGCCGCCGTCACGCGTGGGTAACTTCGTTACCCACGCTACGAAGCGGCCAGCTTGCGCAGACGCGGGCGCTCCGCTTTGAACCAGCCGACCAGGGCTTGCGGCGCCATCGGCCTGGCCACCAGGTAGCCCTGCACCATGTCGCAGCCGAGCGAGGCCAGCATGCGGAAATCGGCCTCGACCTCGACCCCTTCGGCCACCGTGGTGGCGCCCAGCTGGCGCCCGAGGTCGATGGCGTTTTCGAGGAACACCTGGCGGTTCGGGCGCTGCGCCGCGCCATCGACAAAGGCGCGGTCGATCTTCAGCTCGGTGAACGGGCAGCGCGACAGTTTCTGCATCGACGAATAGCCGATGCCGTAGTCGTCCATCGCCAGCCCGAATCCGAGCAGGCGCAAATGGCCCAGGTTGGCCAGCGCCGGCGCCATATCGTCCATATCGATGGTTTCCGTCACTTCCCACGTCAGGTGCTGCGGCGCGATGCCGTACTGCTTGACCATCGCCACCAGCCGCCCGACAAAGACGCTGTCGCACAGGTTGGCCGCCGAGATATTGATCGATACCGACAGCGCCGGCAGGCCGGCCACCTGCCATTGCAGCATCTGGCGCAAGGCCTGCTCGACGATGTCGATGGTGAACTGCACCATCAGCGGCGTGCCTTCGAGCTGGTCAATGAAATGCAGCGGCGCCAGCAGGCCGCGCTCGGGGTGCTGCCAGCGCGCCAGCGCTTCGACGCCTTTGAGGTGGCCCGACTTGACGGCCACCTTGGGCTGGTAGTGCAGCACGAACTGGCGCAGCCCGACCGCCTTGTCCAGTTCGGCCTGGGTCGTGGTGCTGGCGGCCTGCCGGGCCGCGCCGCCCTGGCGCACTTCCGTCATGTCGGCGCGGCCCAGCAGGCGCACCAGGTCCGCCTCCATCACCGGCTTGGTGGCGGTGCCGAGCAGGCCGATATTGGCGTCGGCCATGCCCATGCTTTCAATGATCTCCAGCAGCCGCGGATCGCGCGCGCTGACCGCAATCATCTTGCGCGCCAGCTTGCGCTCGGCCACCTTGCGCACCAGCGAAATGCCATCCATGCCGGGCATCTCGAGGTCGGTCACCACCAGGAATACCGGAACGCCGCTGCGCCCTTCCAGCACCAGCATGGCGTCGTCGCCATTGCAGGCCTCGAGCACGCTGCCGAAGCCGATTCTGCGCATCAGCGCTGTCAGGTGGGCGCGCTGGACGGCGCTGTCCTCCACCACCAGCACCGTGTGCCTGCTCCATTGATCGGCGTCGGCGGTGTCCATGCGGCCCTCTCAGAACGCCGCCAGCTGCAGCTGGATTTCGCGCGCGATGGCCGACAGGGCAATGCTCTTTTCGACGGCGCCGCGCTTGACCGCCTCTTTCGGCATGCCGTACACGACGCAGCTCGCTTCGTCCTGCGCCAAGGTGCGCGCACCAGCCTTGAGCATTTCGAGCAGGCCGGCCGCGCCGTCGTCGCCCATGCCGGTCATGATGATGCCCATCGCATTGGCGCCTGCGCACTTGGCCACCGAGCGGAACAGTACATCGACCGAAGGACGGTGCCGGTTGACCAGCGGACCGTCGACCACTTCGACGAAATACTGGGCGCCGTTGCGCCGCATCAGCAGGTGCCTGCCGCCCGGCGCAATCAGGGCGCGGCCCGGAACCACGCGGTCGTTGGTGGCCGCTTCCTTGACTTCGATCTGGCAGATGCTGTTGAGCCGTTCGGCAAAGGCAGCGGTGAACTTTTCCGGCATGTGCTGGACGATGACGATGCCGGGACAAACGCGTGGCAAGGACGTGAGCACCTGCTCGAGCGCCTGGGTGCCGCCGGTCGAGGTGCCGATCGCAATGACGGTCTCGGTGGTCTGGGTCATCGCGCGCGCTTCGCCGGGCGGCAGGATCACGTCGGCGCTGAACTTGGCGGTCGGTGCCAGCGGCGCCGGCGCGGCGCGCCGTGCCGCCAGCCGGGCCGGGTTGGCGCTGGCGGCGGCGCGCACGGCGGCCACCAGTTCGTCGGCGCTGTCGTTGAGGAAGCGCTTCAGTTCGAGCTTGGGCTTGGCGATGATCGACACAGCGCCGGCCGACAGCGCTTCGATCGAGGTCTTGGCGCCCTTCTCGGTCAGCGTCGAGCAGATCACCACCGGGGTCGGACGTTCGGCCATGATCTTGCGCAGGAAAGTGATGCCGTCCATGCGCGGCATTTCGACGTCGAGCACAATCACGTCCGGCCACCTGATCTTCATGCGCTCGATCGCCAGCAGCGGATCGGCCACCGCGTAGAGCACGTCGATGCCGGGCGCGGCGGTGAGCAGGCCGCCCAGCACCTGGCGCACGACGGCCGAGTCATCGACGATCATTACCTGGATATTGGGCATGGCAGCTCCTGTCGGGGGACCAGCACCACGCTGGAAGGGTCGACCTGCCGGCTCCACACGTCGCCGGTATCGACATTGAAAATGATATTGCGGTGGCCGACGCCGAACATGCTGGCCGCCGTCAGCACGATGCCGCGCTCGCGCAGCAGGGCGCGCGCGGCGTCGCCGTTCCTGCGGCCCACTGTGGGGCTGCGCGGCTGGCTCATGAACATCTCGCCGCCGCCGAACACCTTGGCCTGGCAGCTGGCCGCCGCCACGCCCAGCCGGGCCAGTTGCTCAATCATCAGGGTCAGCGCCTCTTCGCCGTAGCGGGCATTGAGCGCGATGTCCCTGTCGTTGATGCCGCGCTGGGCCAGCATATAGTGCGACATGGCGCCGATGCGCGCGCGCGGGTGCCACAGCGTGATCGAGACGCAGGAGCCGAGCAAGGTGCGCACGCGGTGCTTGCGGTCGCCGACGAAGAATTCGCCGGGCTGCAGCACCACCTCGCAGGTGGCGGACGCGCTCATTTCAGCGTTTGACATAGATCGACGGTCCCTTCGCTGTCACAGCATTGCTGATGTCGTTCAGGGTTTCGGAATGGCCGACCAGGAAGTGGCCCTCCGGCTTTAGCTTGGCCAGCAGGCGCGCCACCACCTGGCGCTTGGTGTCGGTGCTGAAGTAGATCATCACATTGCGCAGGAAGATCACGTCGAACAGCGGCAGCGACGCCGGCAGCGTTTCGTTCAGGTTCATGTGCGCGAACTGCACGCGGTTGCGCAGTGACTTCTCCACCAGCAGCGTGCCGGCCTCGCTGCCATTGCCCTTGAGGCAAAAGCGTTTGAGGTAGGTCGGCGGCATCTGGCTGGCGCGATCCATCGGGTAGTGGCCGCGGCGTGCCCGTTCCAGCACGCGGGTGCTGATGTCGGTGCCGAACACTTCCCACGGCCGCGCTTCGAGCACATCGGCCAGCACCATGGCGATGCTGTAGCTCTCTTCGCCGGTCGAACAGGCCGCGCTCCAGACGCGGAACGGCGCTCCGCTGTGTTTTGCCTGCTCAGCCAGCTGGCGCAGCAGGTCGAAGTGCTTGCTTTCGCGGAAAAAATAGGTCTCGTTGGTGGTCAAGAGGTCGACCGCAACCTGCACTTCGGCCGCGTTCCTGCCGCTTGCCAGCAAGGCAAAGTACTCGCCATAGGTGTCCAGGCCGTGGTGCGCCAGGCGCTTGGCCAGGCGGCCGCTGACCAGTGCTTTCTTCCCCGCTGCCATGGTAATGCCGGCCGCGTCGAAGATGAAGCGCTGGAATTGGGTGAACTCATTGTCGGACAGAGCGACATTCGACACCCTGAGCATGCGGTCATGCTGCATTGACCGCCTCCGCGGCTGGCTGGCCTGCGCCCAGCATCGACGTGATATCGACCACCGACAGCACCTGCGCGATCGCCAGAACAATGACGAACTTGCCATTGACCTTGCCCATGCCTGAGATGAAGTCGGCCCGCACGCGCGCACCAAAGCTCGGCGGCGGTTCAATGTCGCCGGCGGCGATTTCGATGACAGCGTTGACGGCATCGACCATCAGGCCGACCACCTGCTGCTGGCCTTCGTGCTCGGTTTCGACGATCACGATGCAGGTACGCTTGCATACTTCGCTTGGCTCGCGCCCGAAGCGCGCCGCCAGGTCCAGCACCGGGACCACGGCGCCGCGCAGGTTGATCACGCCGCGCACGCAGTTGGGCATCATCGGCACCGACGTCAGGCCGGCGAACTCGATGATTTCCTTGATGCCGAGGATGCCGATGGCGAAGGTCTCGCCGCTCAGCATGAAGGTCAGGTACTGGCCCGGTTCAGCGAGCGCGCTGGCCGGTTGGGCGCTGCCCGCCTTGACGATTGCATTCATCGTGTCCTCCTGCTTAGAAGCGGCTGAAGTGGGCTTCGTTCGGTTCGCTGTCGGTAAAGCCGGAGCGCGATGCCGTCGCCAGCCCGGCCGCTTTCGGGCGGCTGTTCTCGGCACGCTTCTTCAGGCTGCTCACCGGCGCTGCGTCCAGACGCGACAGCTTGAAGAAGGACATGGTCTGCTGCAGCTCCTCGGCCTGGCTGCTCATTTCTTCGGCAGTCGATGCCAGCTCTTCGGAGCCGGCCGCATTCTGCTGAGTCGTTTGGCTCAGCTGGCCGATGGCCGCGTTGATCTGGCCCACGCCGGACGACTGCTCTTCCGATGCGGCCGTGATCTCCTGCACCAGGTCGGAAGTCTTCTTGATGTTCGGGACCATCTGGTCGAGCAACTGGCCGGCGCGCTCGGCCAGTTCGACGCTGTTGGCGGCCACTTCGCTGATGTCCTGCGCCGCCACCTGGCTGCGCTCGGCCAGCTTGCGCACTTCGGCGGCGACCACGGCGAAGCCCTTGCCGTGTTCGCCGGCACGGGCCGCTTCGATCGCGGCGTTCAGCGCCAGCAGATTGGTCTGGTAGGCGATATCGTCGATGATGACGATCTTCTTGGCGATCTGGCGCATCGCCGCAACGGTCGAGCGCACTGCCTCGCCGCCTTCGACCGCTTCGGCCGAGGCCTTGCCCGACATGGCGTCGGTGATCTTGGCGTTCTCGGTATTCTGGGCGATCGACGCCGTCATCTGCTCGACCGAGGCGCTGGTTTCCTCGACCCCGGCCGCCTGCTCGCTCGCCGCCTGCGACAGCGACTGCGCCGTCATATTGACTTGCTCCGAGGCGCTGGCCAGTTGCTGGGCGCCGGACGACACTTCGGTCACCACCTGGCTCAGTTTGGCCACCATCGTCTTCATCCCGTACAGCAGGCTGCTATGGTCGCCATCCTTGACGTGGATCTCGATGTCGAGATTGCCTTCAGCCACCTGCGACACGATTTCGGCCGCATAGGCGGGCTCGCCGCCCAGCTGCTTGAGCAGGGTGCGGATCAGCCAGAAGCCGAGCGTGGCGCCGAACAGCAAGCCGACCACGATGAAGATCGTGTTGTTGCGGGTGGTTGCGGCTGCGGTATGGGTGGCGTCGTCATACTCCTCTTTGGCCACGTTCTCCTGCAGGTCACGCAGCTTGTTGGCGACGTCGCGCTGGGCACCGAACAGCGGGTCCGTCACTGCGGTCGACTTCTCAAGGGCGGCCTTGCCTTGCCCGGCCTTGAGCATCTCGATCAAGCTGTGTCGACTGTCGTTGTAGGCGATCCAGGCGGCAGTCTGTTCGGCTGCCAGCTTCTTCTCGTCCGGCGTCAAGGTCGTCGCCATATAGTCCTTCCAGACCTTGGTCCCCTCGGCCTCCCATTTGGCGGTGTCCTGCAGGTTCTTGTCCATCTCGGGGACCGACTTGGCCTCGATCGCCCGCAAAGTGGTGTCGCGGGTGCGGTAGCCGGCATCGAGCACTTTGCCCAGCATGACCAGCGCTACCGTGCGGTCCTCGTAGACTGTTTTGAGCTTCTCATTGCTGTAGTTCATGCCGCGCAGGCCGGACAAGCCCACCAGCACCAGGATCAAGGACATCACGGCGACCAGGATGCCCAGGCGAACACCGACGGAAAGGCGATTAAACATTTTATGCTCCTAGTAGTACGTTGTTGTTATAGGGTTTGAACAGATCAAGCGGCCAGCTGCGGCGCGCCGAAGCCCGGCGCCTGCTTGATCAGGGATGCCACATCGAGTATCAGGGCGACGTCGCCGTTGCCGAGGATGGTCGAGCCGCTGATGCAGTCGACCCCGTTGAACATGGGGTTGAGCGGTTTGATCACGGTCTGGAATTCGCCCAGCAGGGTGTCGACCACCAGCCCGGCGCGCTGGCCGGCATGGCGGATCACGACGATGCTTTCGCGCCGCGGCGGCGTGCCGGCCACGCCGAAGCGCTGGCGCAGCCGGATGAAGGGCAGCACCTGACCGCGCAGATTGGCATAGTCGTGCCCGTCCTCGCAGCCGAATTCGATGCACTCTTCGATGGTGTCGAGCGGGATCACATAGACTGTGTCGCCCAGCTGGACCAGGAAACCGTCGATGATGGCCAGGGTCAGCGGCAGGCGCACCGTCACCGTGGTGCCGACTCCCTCGTCGCTGGCGACCGAGACCTGGCCGCGCAGCGCCGTGATATTGCGCTTGACCACATCCATGCCGACGCCGCGCCCGGACAGATTGGTCACCTGCTCGGCGGTCGAGAAGCCCGGCTCGAAAATGAGGTTGTAGATTTCGGCGTCGCTCAGCTTGCGCTCCGGGTCGACCAGGCCGCGCTCGATGGCCTTGGCCAGGATACGTTCACGCTTCAAGCCACCGCCGTCATCGCCCACTTCGATGACGATCGAACCGGAGTCGTGGAAGGCATTGAGCGACACCGTGCCCTTGGCCGGCTTGCCGTTGGCAGCGCGCACCGCGGCCGATTCGATGCCATGGTCGACCGCATTCCTGACCAGGTGCATCAGCGGATCGGCGATCTTTTCGACCACGGTCTTATCGAGTTCGCTGTCCTCGCCGCTGATCGACAGGCCGATGTCCTTGCCGATGTCGCGCGCCACGTCGTGCACCACGCGCTGGAAACGGCTGAAGGTGGCGCCGATCTTGACCATGCGCAGCTCGAGCGCGGCGTCGCGCACATCCTGCACCAGCCCGGCCACCACCGAAGTGCATTCCTGCAGCTCGGCGTTCTGCAGGCGCTGGCCCAGCATGCTGGCGCGCGCGCCGGCGATGATCAGCTCCCCGACCAGGTCAATCAGGTGATCGAGCTTGCTGGCGTCGACCCGCACCGAACGGCTTTCGGCGCTCTTTTGTTCATTGCCGCGCGATTGCTTGACCAACGCCGCTTCGATCACGGCCGGCTGTACCGTGCCGCGTTCGACCAGGATGGCACCGAGCGGCGCGTTGCGGTCGTCGCCGCCGGCCTGCGCCGCCAGCGCACCTTCGAGCTCGCGCTTGGTCACGCTGCCGCACTGGACCAGGATCTCGCCCAGCCGGGCCGGCTGCTCCGGCAGTTCGCCGATCAGGCGCACGTAGTCGGCAATGCGGCTGTTGGGCGGAATGATGCGGATTGCGCAGTCATCCTGCACGAATTCGAATACGGCCTCAATGGCGGCCTTGTCAAACGTGCTCTCGAACGCGATCTCGAAGCCGAGGTAGCATTCTTCCGGATCCATCTGCTCCGGTGGCGGCATCGCATCGGGCAGAGTGGCAATGGCCACGATGCGGCCCAGCTTTGCTAGGTAACGCAGGAAGGAAATCGGGTCCATGCCGTTGGCCAGCACGCCGCGCCCGAAGCGCAGCGAAATATGCCAGTGGTCGAGCGCGCTATTTTGACTGGCGATGCGCTCGACGTCGACTTCCTTCGACGTCACCACGGCAGCGCCCGGCGCCGGCGCGCCGGCGCCGACCTGGTCGAGGTAACGCTGCAGCTGCGCCAGCAGCGGTTGGCCCTGGCGGGTCAGGTCCGGGTCTTCGCCGGTATTGCCCGCCTCGATCGCATCGGTCATCACCGTCAGGTGGTCGCAGCACGACAGCAGCAGCACCACCAGCGCCTCGTCGAACTGCACTGTGCCGTCGCGCGCTTCGTCGAGCAGGCTTTCCACCACATGGGTAAAGGCGACGATATGGTCCAGCCCGAATAGGCCGGACGAACCCTTGATCGTGTGGGCGGCGCGGAAAATCGCGTTGACCGCCTCGCCCTTGTCGTCCGACGCTTCGATATTGAGCAGCGCGTCCTCCATCTCCTGCAGCAGTTCGCGGCTTTCGACGATGAAGGTTTGGAGTGCGTCATCCAGGTTCATTCGGTTCTCCGGTTCAGGCAGCGGGAGTAACGAGCATGGCGTCGCCGAAATAGGCGCCCATGTCGAGCAGTTCGAACACTTCCAGCACGGCCGGACTGTGCGCCGCCAGCCGCAGCACGCTGCCGGCCGCCTGCGCCGCCTGCTTGGCAAGCACCAGGATCTGTACGCCCGCGGTGTCGATCTCGGTCACGCCGGACAGGTCCAGTTCGAGCATGCCGTGGTCCTTCAGGGCCGCCAGCACCACCGGCTTGAGCTCGGCGGCGCGGTAGATCGTCATCTCGCCATCGATGGCGAGGCGGGCGCTGGCACTCATGGCATCACCAGCTTTTGCACGGCGCCCAGCAGCATCTCGGGCTTGAACGGCTTGACCATCCACGCCTTGGCACCGGCGGCCTGGCCTTCGGCCTTCTTCTCGGCCGCCGATTCGGTGGTCAGCATGATGATCGGCGTGAATTTATAGGCCGGCATCTGCTTGACCGCCTTGAGGAAGGTGATGCCGTCCATATTGGGCATATTGACGTCGCTGATGATCAGATGGACCTTCTGGCCGGTCAGCTTGGCCAGCGCATCGGCGCCGTCGCGGCCCTCGATGACGTCATAACCCTCGCCTTTGAGCGCGATCGCCACTACCTGCCGCATCGACGCCGAATCGTCCACAATCATGATTGTCTTAGCCATGGTCTACTCTCAAAAAAAGGTGAGTTCGTCGTCTGCCGTAGCAGCGATCTGTTTTTGCTTGCCGCCATGGACAGCGAATTCATCGGCCATGGCGTAAGTCGATTGCAGCGATGCGAGCAGGGGGCCGGCGTCGAGCGGGGCCAGGCAGGCATCGGTTTCATATTGCTGGCGGTTGGTGGCCAGCGCGCCAGGCAGGCTGTCGATATTGGCCTTGACGTGGCTGAGGATCTGGCTGACGCGGTCCTGGAACTGCAGCTGCACCAGCGCCTGGCCCACTTCGGACTGGATCTGCACGCTCTCGTCCTTGAGCAGCTGCTGCGCCTGCAGCAGCGCATCGGTCATGGCGCGGAACTGCGACAGCACGCCGTCGATGGTGTGGGTCGATGCCGTCATCGCGCGGGTTTCCTTCTCCAGCGACGATTCGGCGGCCTGGCAGGTGGCCACGATCGCGCTGCTGATGACGGCCACCTTGTCGGCCATGCGCTTGCCCGTTTCGGCCGACAGGTTCGACAGCGTGCGCACTTCCTTGGCCACCACGGCAAAGCCGCGCCCGGTCTCGCCGGCGCGGGCGGCTTCGATGGCAGCGTTCAGCGCCAGCAGATTGGTGTGGGCGGCGATGCTGGCGACGTCCTCGGTCATCTGGGTCAGCTCGCGCGTGAATTCCTGCAGACCCTGGATCTTGCCCAGCATGTCGGCCTTGGATGCCATCGCGTGCTCGATCGACTGTACCACCTGGCCCAGTTCGCGCTCGCTGCCGGCGAACACGGCGCCGATGCCACGGCCGTTGCCGACCTTGTCGGTGGCGCTGGACGAGGCATGCACCGCGTTGTCGAGCTTGTCGACAATGCCGCCGAAGCGTTCGGCCAGCGCGTTGACCGCCGTTTCCATCTGGCTGCGCGAAATCTCGATCTGGCCGCTCCAGACCGGGGCCAGGCTTTCGCCGAACAGCTGGCGGCTGTCCAGGTAGCCGGCCAGCGCGTCGCTGGCGGGAGCGCTATGGCGGGACGAGAGGAAGCAGGCGCCAGCCGTGGCCGC
The DNA here is from genome assembly GCA_965233055.1 of uncultured bacterium. Taxonomy (GTDB): domain Bacteria; phylum Pseudomonadota; class Gammaproteobacteria; order Burkholderiales; family Burkholderiaceae_D; genus Telluria_A. The sequence goes on along the minus strand of CBDDRJ010000054.1, from coordinate 239,511 downwards.
CGCCAGCATCAGGGCGCCGGCCAGGCCTGCCGTGTCGAGACCGCGCAGTGCCAGCACGGTCATGACGGCCAGCGCCCCGAGGGCGGCAAGGTAGCCTGTCTGCAGATTATTGCGGAAGAAACTGAGCATGGCACACCAACTCGAAAGGGTTCGGATGGATGCACTTTAGGTCAAGCAATCAGGCCTGTCTGTTGTCCTTTAGTACAAGAAGACTTGGTTCCTAACCAAGAGTCGATTGAGACGGATCAAGGCATGAATTGTCATGGTGTAAATAATTGCAGGATGATCAGAGGATTGCCACGATTGGCATATTCGCAAGCTAATTCCCATTCTTCCAACAGGCCGGCGCCCATGAACCGATACGAGCAATTGCAGCAACAACTGCTGCGCCAGCCCCGCAGCTGGCTGATTACCGGATGCGCCGGCTTCATCGGCTCAAACTTGCTCGAGGCTTTGCTGGGGCTCGATCAGCGCGTGGTCGGACTCGACAATTTCGCCACCGGGTTCAGGCATAACCTCGAGGAAGTGCGCGGCGCGCTTACGCCGGCGCAGTGGCACCGCTTCCGTTTCGTCGAAGGCGACATCCGCCAGCTGGCGACCTGCCAGGCGCTGACCCGGGATGTCGATATCGTGCTGCACCAGGCGGCATTGGGGTCGGTGCCGCGTTCGCTGAACGATCCGATCGCCACCAACGCCGTCAATATCGGCGGTTTCCTCAATATGCTCGTCGCCAGCCGCGATGCGGGCGTCTCGTCGTTCGTGTATGCCGCGTCGAGCTCCACCTATGGCGACCACCCTGCCCTGCCCAAGGTCGAGGACGCGATCGGCAAGCCGCTGTCGCCCTACGCCGTGACCAAGTATGTCAACGAACTGTATGCCGACGTGTTCGCGCGCTGCTACGGCTTCAACACCATTGGCCTGCGCTACTTCAACGTGTTTGGAAAACGCCAGAACCCCGATGGCGCCTATGCCGCCGTGATTCCGAAATGGATCGGCGCGATGATTGATGGCGACGACATCGTCATTCATGGCGACGGCCAGACCAGCCGCGACTTCTGCTATATCGACAATGCCGTGCAAGCGAATGTGCTGGCCGCGCTGGCCAGCGACGACAGCCGCAACCAGGTCTACAACGTCGCCGTCAACGGCCAGACCACGCTCAACGAATTGTTTGACTATCTGAAGGCGGCCTTGTGCGCCAGCGGTGTCCATTACGCGAGGGCGCCGCGCTACGGCGCATTCCGCGAAGGCGACGTGCGCCATTCGCGCGCCAATGTCGACAAGGCGGTGCAGGGCCTGGGCTATGCGCCGGCGTTTCTGATCCGCGAAGGGATCGAGGCGGCGGCGCCATGGTATGTCGCGGCCAGGGCGCGCCAGGCGGGGTGATCCGCGCTTGGGCCGGATCGTCGCCAACTTCGCGCGCCTCTGTTGCCTGGCGCACAGTCCAACCGCCGGCAAGGCGCTAAGCTTGGTCCTCAACCACGAGGAGACTCCCATGACCAAGCACACCAAAGAGCAAAGCAAGAACCAGCAACACGAAGCCCAGCAAGCGCAGCAAAAGGCGACTGAGCAACAGCATCGCGCCGAAGCGGAGGAAGTGGCCGGACGGCACAAGAACGATGGCCAGAAGGATCACAAGGGTGCCGACAAAGGCCCCCGCGGTCAGTGAGCACGACCCTTGCCAATGAGCAGCTGGAAAGTGACGGGTGTGTTGCGCCAGCCCGAGTTCCACTTCAACCCGACCTTAAAAAAAGAGGCAATATCATGAAATGGATACTTACATTCGTCACCGGAGCAATCGTCGGCGCTGTTGCCTTGTATGCCAGCGCAATCTATCTGGCCATCAGATCGCCGCCAGCGGCGCCGGAAGTCGCCCCAGGGCAAGTGGAAGTCGTGCTGGTCGCGGCGCCGGGCGCGCCGGTCGTCGTCCCGGTTGAAGCGGGCTATGTCGACGTGCCGCCGTTCGAACTGGACGTGCCGATTCCCTTGCCGGGGGTGGCTGTGCCGCCGCTGGTGGCGGACGCCGTGGTGCCGTTCGAAAAGCAACTGCTGATCCCGGTTGCAGGCATCGACGTCAGCGCCCTCAAGGACAGCTTCCATGAAACGCGCGGCACTGGCCTGTTCCATGAAGCGATCGACATCCTGGCGCCGAAAGGAACGCAAGTGTTCGCCGTCGCCGACGGCAAGATTGTAAAGCTGTTCAATAGCAAGCCTGGCGGCCTCGCCGTCTACCAATTCGACGCCAGCGAAAAATTCGCCTATTACTACGCCCACCTGGAGCGCTATGCGCCCACGATCAAAGAAGGGATGCGCGTCAAACGGGGCGATCTGGTGGGCTTTGTCGGCGCCACCGGTAATGTCGATCCGAACACCCCGCATTTACACTTCGCCATCTTTGCACTGGGCACGGAAAAGCAATGGTGGAAGGGCAGCCCGATCAATCCCTATCCGATGCTGGGGGCGACGCGCACCCTCGCCGTTGTACAGTAATCATGGGGCTTGCCGCGCCGCGCACCACTGGCGCGGCGACACTCCGCAACTGGCCTTGAACGCACGCGAGAACGCCGCCTCGCTCCCATACCCCACCTCGATGGCAACCCACTTGAGCGGCCGCCCCTGCAGCAGCGCCCGCTGCGCCAGGCCGATGCGCCAGCGTTGCAGATAAACGCCCGGCGTACAGCCAACGCAATCGCGAAACGTATTGGCAAACACGCTGCGCGACATGCCAGCCTGCACCGCCAGTTCCTCAAGCGACCATTGCTGCGCCGGCTTGTCGTGCATGGCAACCAGGGCCAGCCGCAAGCGCGGATGGCCCATGCCCGCGAGCATGCCGACCTGGATGCTGCCGTCCTCCATCAAATTCCTCAGGACCTGGATCAGCACGATTTCAAACAAGCGGTCCAGCACTGCCTCGCGCCCGCAATTTTGTGCGAAGGCTTCGGCAAACAGCAGGTTCAGTATCGGCTCGCCGCCCTGCAAGGCGGCCAGCGGCCGACAGATGAACGCAGGCAACGCCGCCGCAATGGGGTTGGCCGCGCCGCCCTCGAACGCGATATTGGCGCAGACGAAATCGGCACCACGCTCGGGATCGCTGCGAAACCGGTGCGCCATCGGCAATGGGTAGAGCAACAGGCTGGGCTCGGTGACATGCACGGCCGTCGTGTCGCCATGCATGACGTCAACCTCGCCCGCGCGAATCAGGTGCAGCTGCCCCACCCCGCCTTCGGCACCCAGATCATTGATTCCGCACAGCGTGCCGGAATGAAAAATGCGCGCGCTGATCGCAAAGTTAGCGAGCAAGGAGGCGAGTCGATCGGCCATATTGATACTAAAGATCAAGTTTCAAACACTAATTGTATCTTAGAGTATCCGCGATCGGCGTAAAGTTTGTCCTGCCAACAGGCACACCACAACGCAGTGCTTAACCCAACCAACCAGGGAACACCCCATGAAAACCATCCAACGCACTTTGAGCACCCTCACCCTTGCCCTCTTCGCCGTCACCGCTGCGCCATCGTCAATGGCGGCCCCGGCACTGCCTGGCGCGAACACCGCCGCCGTCCAGTCTTCGAGCTACGTCACCACGGCCGACGGCGTCCAGCTCTACTACAAGGACTGGGGCCCGAAAGACGGCCCGGTGGTGGTCTTCAGCCATGGCTGGCCGCTGAACTCGGATAGCTGGGAGTCGCAGATGCTGTTCCTGGCGGCCAAGGGCTACCGGGTTGTCGCGCACGACCGCCGCGGCCACGGCCGCTCCAGCCAACCATGGGACGGCAACGATATGGACCACTACGCCGACGACCTGTCGGCCGTGATCACCGCGCTGAACCTGAAAAGGGCGACGCTGGTCGGGTTCTCGACCGGCGGTGGCGAAGTGGCGCGCTACATCGGCCGTCACGGCACTGCAAGGGTCAAGAAAGCGGTGCTGGTGTCCGCTGTAACGCCGCTGATGCTCAAGACCGCAGGCAATCCGGAGGGCGTGCCGATGGCGGCATTCGATGGCATCCGCAAAGGCTCGCTGGACAATCGCTCGCAGCTCTATCTGGACATCGCCTCGGGACCATTCTTTGGCTTCAATCGTGCTGGCAGCAAGGCGTCGCAAGGCTTGATCCAGTCGTTCTGGGTCCAGGGCATGCAGGCCGGGCACAAGAATACCTTCGACTCCATCGCCGCCTTCTCGGCCACCGATTTCCGCGATGACCTGAAGAAGTTCAACGTGCCAACGCTGGTCATCCACGGCGACGACGATCAGATCGTCCCGATCGACAACACAGGCCGCGCTGCTGCCAAGCTGATCAAGAACGCCAAGCTAATCGTGTACGCCGGCGCGCCGCATGGCCTGACCGATACGCACAAGGACCGCGTCAATCAGGACTTGCTCGATTTCCTGCGCAACTAAGCAGGCTGGCCCCGGTTCTCATCGGGGAATCGGGATTGTTGATAGTCAACCAGGCACGATAGCGTCTACCGGCCAAATTCCGACTATGCCCCGCGCGAAGGGTAGCACCGTGCGCTGTATGCCGAGGGGACTTTCTTGACTTGGTGAAAGAAGCAGGTACCAACAAAAAACACCATCAAAATTCGGAGCTATCGTGGAATGTTCGTCAACTTCCTGACACAAAAAAACCCGCGTCTCATAGAGAGAAGCGGGTTTTTGAGATTTCTTGGTACTTCTTACTGCTGAGTTCTGGTGCGATTGCCGGAATCGAATTCTCTATGAAAATCGCGTGTGAAAAATCAAAAGTCCCCCAGAAGTCCATCACCGACGTTTGGTGCCCGAATATGGTTCCACTTTAAGGTGACTAAGCTCGGCCATCAGTGGCCAAGCCGGACGATCAAGTTAGACATCCATTTTCAGCAAAATATTCTCACATTTTTTCAGCCGTGTCTGGCAGCAAGCGACCGCGCGCACAATCCGTCCACTTGAAGCGAAACCCGCGAAGCGAGGCGCGGGCAGCTTCACCCTTTTCGCACCGCTCAGCGGCGCGCCACTTAAATTTTTTGCGCCGATGTGCTGTTTTTGACGCGTGACATCCATTTCCATTACAGTTTTATTGCAGGTCACACTTTCGAATTAGTCTTACGTAACTTCAGTCGGAATCACGAATCCGAGCAACCCGCGCATTGATCACATGTCGCACGACCAGGCGAAATAGGATTCGCTTGATCAGGGTCATATTCACCCCGCGCTCAGAATAAAACGTGTCCGGCCCATCATAAATGCCGAAGTCGCGGGCCAAGCCCTCGGCCTGGATTTCAGTCGCTTGGCCACGCCATACAATATTGGGTTCGCCAATATTCTTGGTGGCAATGCCGTAACCGGTAAAAGGTCCTGCATCGATCGACGCATGTTTTCGTACGCCGGCAATGTAGGCCTGGTCGAGGATCACACCCTCCAGCCCGATCCAGCGGTCATTCAGTCGCACTTCAACCCAGGTATGGATAATCTCGTCAGGTGCCAGCTTGTACCAGATGCCGACAATGGCACCACGCTGCAGGCGCTTGTAGATCGTACCACCGTGCAATCTGCACTCGACGCCAAGCGCGCGCAGCAGCGCCATCAACAGCGTCGTTTTGGTATTGCATTGGCCCAGTCCGTCCGACAGCACCTGCGAAGCCGGCAAGTCATCCGATGCATTGTAGCCAAACGCTATTTCGTCCCTGACAAAATCGTATGCAGCACCGATGCGTTCTTGCGGCGTCGGCAGCGTGCGCCATCCTCGATCGCCAACCAACTGCGTCAGCTCTGGGTCTTCGTAGTCCAGCAAAGGGGTTGGCAAGAGATATCGGCTTGATGGCATATGCTTGACTCCAAAATAGATAGTTTTCGCATCGTAAACAATGAAGCAGCTTCAGTGTCAAGCAAGCCATAGCGAACAAGATTGGTGAATTGCCAGCGCCTTCCGCTTTCTGCGCTAGTGGCATCCTCCCGTATGGCTGCCAAGGCTGCTCGGCACTTCGGTTTCAGCGTGGGCCAATCCATGCAATATGCCGCAATCGCGTGCCGATTGGGCTGTGCTGCACTGCAAGCGTAGGTGCTTTAGTTGGCCCTGCAGCACCTTCAGCTCCTTGATTCGCTTGGCGACATGGCCAATATGTTGATCAAGAAGGTCGTTCACGCCAGTGCAGTTGGCATTCGGCTCATCCTGAAAGGTCAGCAATGTGCGCACCTCGTCGAGCGTCATGTCAAGCGCCCTGCAGTGCCGAATGAATTGCAGGCGCTCGACATGGAAAGCAAAATACAGCCGGTAGTTGCCCGACGATCGAGACGGGCATGGCAGCAGGTTTTGCTTTTCGTAGTAGCGAATTGTCTCCACGGAGGAGCCAGTGTGTTTCGCCAAATCCCCGATCTTCATTGGTGCGAGCGCCATGATTTGTTGATTCCTTGTACCATACTCTTGGTTGAAACGACCCTTTAGTGGCTTTAGGGTTATGTCGTCCTATGATACTGCTGATAGGCGCGCAGCGGTCAAGCCTCAATTTCAGCCTGGGAACCACGTCCAGATTCGCCAATTAACCAGTCTTGCTTGTTCACACAACAGTATTCGTGCAAAGGCCACAATGAAGATCGCCGTCCATGCATCGCCTCTAATGGTCACCATGGCTGGCCTGTATGCACTGGCCGCAATGGGCCTCGGCTACGTTCTTCTAGGTATGCTGCCGATGTTCTTGTTTGCCTTTGGTTTCCTCGGCGGCCTGCTGCTATGGCTGATGGTGCCGACCAATTCGCCGTGGGCATCTCTGCGCGCGCCGTTTTTTCTGACGTTGGCTTTCTTCATCGTGCATAAGTTGGAGGAACACTATTTAGGCTTTTTCCCCGCATTGGCGCAGATTACCGGCGTGCCAGTGCCCGCAAGTGGCACTTTCCTGGGTCTCCTGCTGTATGCACTTGCCGCCGCATGGTTGCTGGTCCCTGCTCTGGTGAGTCGCGGAAAGCAATTTGGCTACTATCTGGCATGGAGTTTCTTTACTGCAATGGGAGTCACTGAGCTGGCGCATTTTGCTTTCCCTTTGTTCAGCGATGCGCCTTATGGGTATTTCCCTGGCATGGCCAGCGCGGCGGTGTTGGTGCCGTCGGCCTGGTGGGGCATGTACCGATTGGGGACACCTAATATAGAAACTAGCCAACCCGCTTGACCTTGTAGCCGCTAGAGGCTTAAGGCGGCGATTATGTTTTAACGCTCGAACCAATAGGGATAGCCATGCAATGCTGTGACCATGAAGAAACAACCCCGGACCAAGGCGCGGCTAAAGTGGCTGGCCTCGACAATGCCACCGGCGCAACCGCTGTGCTACTGGTCAGATGGTGACGGCGAACATCGACCGCGAAAAAGCCACTCGGTGTGGTTTGAATATCAGCGATGTTCAGGACATGGACGCCATTGCTACCGACGGCTGCGGCGCTAGCACAATGTTCGGATGGAACCGACGCTTCGATATCATCATCCGCCTGCCCGAGCATTTGCGATTGGGCCTGGAGGTGCTGAAGCGCTTGCCGATCCCGCTCGCCCACGCGGGCGCCAACGGCCCGCTTAGTGCAACGAGCTACATTCCGTAGTCCGAAGTGACTACGCTCGGTTTCGCGCCCGGCCCTAACCAAATTAGTCGGGAAGACAGCAAGCGCCGCATCGTGGTCAGCGCCAATGTACGCTGGCGCGACATCGGCAGCTTCGTGCCGGAGGCCGAGAGCATGATCCTGAAGGGAGTGAATATCCCGCCCGGTTACTGGACAAGGTGGGGCCGCACTTTCGAGCAGCTACAGTCGGCGCCCTGGCGTCTGCGGCTCGTGGTGCCGCTGGCCCTGTTCCTGGCTGCACGCTGATCTTCGTGATGTTCAACAACGCTAAGGATGGAATGATCGTATTTACCTACATTCCCATTGCCCTGACCGGCGGGATCCTGGAGCTGTGGCTGGGCGACCTTCCGACGTCATTCTCAGCAGCCGCAAGGTTTATTGTGTTGTCCGGTCTGGCAGTGCTCAACGGCCTGGTCATGCTGTCGTTCATTCGCACCTTGCGCGAGGGTTGAATAGCCCTGGACGAAGCCATCAATTGCGGCGCCTCACCGGTCTTCGTCCCATCCTGATGACGGCATTGGTTGTGTCGCTCGGGCTGATTCCGATGGCGATGGCGACCGCTACCGGTAGCGGAGCGGAGGTTCAACGGCTGCTGGCGATATTTATCAACGGCGGCATCATTTCATCTCCATCTTGACGCTGCTGGTGCTGCCGCTGCTGTATCGGCTGGCACATGGTGGCGGCAATGACGAGGATGACTTCGCAACCGCCACCAAAGATGAGCTTGTCTGTAACATGGAGGATCGGTCGCCGCTTCAAGCTTGGCGACCGATCATCACGGCCCCCGTTGGCCGGGCAAGTTCCCCCACTTCTGGCCGGGTCAAATTCCCCCACCCCGTGACGGTCTGAGCCGACAATAAGGCCCAGCCCGGCAAAGGGAGTAATCCCGCTGGCAGGACGAAACCTATTCCCTTCGACCATCGAAGGGGAGCATGGAGGGTGTACGTCTTGAAAACCAATAAACGAACCACGGTGTTAACACTGTTCGCCAGTGGCGCCAGTCAGCGCGAAATCGCTCGTCTGACCGGAGTGGACCGCAAAACCATTCGCACCCTGGCCAAGGGGGCTGTCAGTGCCGATTCAAATTCCCCCACTCCGGCCACCGGTGCGGCGACAAATTCCCCCGGGGTGGCCACCGGCTCGGCCCCTGAAATTCCTCCACCCTGGCCACCGGCTTTGGCCACTGGGCCGCAGTCGATGTGCGAACCACACCGTGCCTTCATCGAGGCCCAGCTGCGCCTGCGCCGAAACTACACGGCCATCTATCAGGACTTGGTCGACCAGTTCGGCTTCACCGGCCGCTACAACAGCTTCAAGCGCTTCGCCGGCAGGCTGGTGCTGCGTGAGCCAGAGCAGTTCGACCGACTCGAATTCGCCGCCGTCGAGGAAGCCCAGGTCGACTACGGTGAAGGCGCGCTGACGCGCGTGCCGGGCAGCGACCGTTATCGCCGTCCACGCCTGTTCGTGATGACCTTGCGCTACTCGCGGCGCAGCTTCTGCTGGGTGGTCTGGAACTCCAGCCAGGAGACTTGGGCCCAGCTGCACGAACAAGCCTTCCGCTACTTCGGCGGCACCACCGCCTACGTCGTGCTCGACAACCTCAAGGAAGGCGTGCTTAAGCCCGACCTGTACGAGCCGGAACTGAACCCCGTCTACAGCGCCATGCTGGCCCATTACGGGGTGGTGGCCGACCCGGCCAGCGTGCGCGACCGGAACCGCAAGGGCACAGTCGAACACGCGATCAGCCACACCCAGGCCACCGCACTCAAGGGCGGCGCTTCGAGAGCATCGAAGATCAGAACGCCTACCTTGAGCAGTGGGAAATCAAACGGGCGGCGCCACGCATCCATGGCAGCGCAAAGCGGCAGGTCGAGGCCATGTTCCAGGATGAGCGGCCCTACCTGCAAGTCTTACCGCTGCAGGGCTTCGCCTACTTCACGGAATGCGAGCGCACCGTCGCCGACGACACCTGTATCCGCATTGACCACAGCAGCTATGCGGCACGCCCGGCCGCCATCGGCAGTAAGGTGGTGGTTCGCCTGTTCGCGCTCCAGGTCGAGATCCGCGAACGCCACATGCTGACGCTGCTGCGCACTCATCCCCGCGCCCAGCGCCCCGGCAGCGTGCTGCTGCCAGACGACGGGCGCCCCTTCAACCCGTCGCGCGAGACGCGCCGCATTCTGGCCCAAGCCGGCGACATCGGCGCATCCACCTTGCAGCTATGCCAGCGCTGGTTCGAGCATGGCGGCAGGGTCGGTCAGCGCAAGCTGCGCGGCGTGGTCGGCTTAGCCAAGCGTTTCCCACGCCGGCTGATCGATCAAGCCTGCGCCCAGGCGCTAGCCGAAAACGTCAACACGTTCAGGTCGATCAAGACGCTCACCGAGCGCCTGCTGGCGAAGGCGTTGGCAGAGATCGACGCGCCAGTTCAGCATGAACTTGAACTCGAACAGCAACACCCATTGATCCGCGACGGCGGCGACTACGCCGACCTGTTCAACCAAGCCGCGCAAACGAGCGCCGCATTGCCCACCACGGAGAACCCAGCACCATGAGTATGACCATGAAAAGCTACCGTCTGAAGGAGGCGGCCGCACGCTTGGCAAAGCTCAATTCAGCATCCGACTCCGCTGACTGACCGCCTGCCGGCGACAACGGCGTGGACTTAGCCTACAATCGGCACTGTCCCGCCTGGGGAATTTGACCTGGCCAAAGGTGGAGGAATTTAACCTGGCCAACGGGGTCACGACGGTAGGAAAATATGGGTAATTGACATGAATCACCAGAAACACATACCACCGGACCTGTTGATTGAGATAAGCCTGACTATCCTAATTCTCGCTTTATTGATCACGGGATTGGTCACGCTGGTAAGGCGCTTGCGACGGCGCTCGTTGAAAACAACGCCGAAAGGGAGCAAACCGAGGACTAAGGGGAAACGAAAAAAAGCAGGCAGTAGGTGACGGACAGTGCGGACTGCCGCTGGAGCGAGCCCAGACGGGCCGTGTCTGCGCACCTATATCTTGCTAACCAGCCTATCGAGTGCTTTCATCGTTCGCTTATTGCGTTCGCTGTAACGGTCGGTTAGATAGTCGGTGCACCCGCTCAGCACCAAGGTGAACTTAAACAGTTCTTCCGTGACGCAGACGCCACGGGTCATAGTAGGGCGAGAGATTCATCCGGCCTACATCGTCAAACTTTATATAGGCTTTGGGCACTGACGACTGGTTCGGCATCGTGGACTTGCCCATCCGGCGGTCCAACAAACGCAAGGTATTGACCACATTGAAAGACTGCGAACCACCGCACACCTGCATGACAGCCAGCGCTCTCCCCTGGCTGGGGCGAACTGCGCCTTGTTCCAGCGGAATCCAGTCAATCTGATTCTTTATGACGGCCGTGACGGCGCCGTGGGGCTCCGGACTGCATCATACTTGGACTTCGGACCAAAGCGACAGCACACGCAGTTCGACGACTTTAGGATGGGTTTCCGGCACGCTTCCAGCCAGCGGCAACTCCATTGTATCGAAAACGCCACCCCGGCGCCAAAGTGTTCGAGAATGCGGGCCGCTTCATAGGTCAGGAAGCGGCTGAACGAGCGCTCACGCAGCGATTCGTACAACAGCAGAATGCACGGTGGATGATCCAATTCGCCAGTTTGGGCGAACTTATCCACGGTAGCGTCGAGCCGCGCAACTTTGATGTTCGGCAAGTCAGGCAAGCTGTCAGCCATCAGGTGCCTCCTGCTTGTCAAAGTCGCCTGGGCGCAACGGCGCGCCGCATGCGCCAACCCAGCGCGCCATCGTTGAACGATGAAGTTCGATGCCATCACGCGCATAAATGGCGGACCGCCGGTACAGTGGCTGATGACCAGCGAACGTGGAGACCGGTATCTGCCCCAGCCAGCCGGGGCTGGTGATGCCGGGCTCGATTGGCCGGTGCGGCGCCCGCGCAATATGGTCGCAGCCTGCGCATGCCTGCCATCGCTTCGACCGGGAAGGATGCGTCGCTATTCTTGTAAAGCACGGGGCTGCGCGATCTGCTGCTGAAAGTCCTAGCGTAAGTTGCTCGATGTCATCGAGCAACGACGTTTGCCCGGCAGAAGTGGATGACATCCACTTCTGCCGGGCAAACTCCCAAGGCTATCGCCTTTTAAGGCGAAGCGTAATGAAGATAGTAATACTTAGGATGGCTGCAATGTCATACAGTGCGAATCCGACTGAAGCGCCTATTGCGCCTGTCGCCCAGATACTGGACGCGGTGGTATTGCCCCTTATTTCACTGTCCCCTTTCAAAATGGTTCCGCTCCCGATGAAACCGATACCGACGATGAGCCCGTAAAGAACATTGGATAGTGCAGACGATTTTTCCCCGAAGGCACCAATCCCCACCAAAATAAAGCCGCAACTGGCCATCGCGACAATTGGGAACGTACGTAGGCCTGCACCGCCCTGCGTAGCTGCCTCACGGTCCCAGCCGATCGGAAGGGCCAGCAGATAGGCCAGCACCATGTCAACCATATGAGATACGATGTCGGCCCATACGAGTGCTTGAAAACGCAGCATTAGAATCCATTTCCATATTGGGTCATTGTCATATTTCTCGCCCTATCCATACTGTTTGCGTCCGCCAAGCTTGCGTCTCATTGCGTTTTGGAAGCTTTCAGCTTAGACACGTGTCCTTCACTTCTCAGATAGCTTGAATACGTTGCCGGTCGGACGCGCTGATACATCGCCGACTCGCGGAGGCAATGCGGACAAATAGGAATGTTCTGCTACTCCCTGGTCACAGGCACTATTTTCCAGCTGAATGGTCGCGTGGAAGATTTCGAATTTTTCTCCAAGCATCCGATTGATATCGGATGTCAGTTGTGGCCAACGGTCCGGGCTGAACGAGCTGGCGATGTGAACCGTGAGGCTGACCTTGCCGCTCGAAATGGACCAGACGTGGAGCTCGTGGACGTCGAATATGCCATTTATCGCCAGTAGCGCTGACTTAATCTCATCCACGCCTAGACCTTCCGGCACGCCTTCGAGCAACACGTTCACGCTTTCCTTCAGCAGCACCCACGTCCTCGGAAGCACCCATAGCCCGATCGCCACAGCGATGACCGAGTCCACCCAACTCCACCCCGTCAGTTTAATCACAATCGCCCCTAGAATCACACCGATTGAGCCAAGCATGTCGCTCCACACTTCCAAATAGGCGCCTTTAATGTTGAGGCTGCCGTCCTTATCCTTGTTTAACAGTCGCATGCAGATCAGATTGATCACCAGGCCCAAGACCGCGACCGCTAACATCGTCATTGATTCGATCTGCGCTGGATTGCCAAGACGCTGGTAAGCCTCGTAGAGGATGTACATCGCGACGAGTAGGAGCAAGATGGCGTTGAACGATGCTGCCAATATCTCGAATCGGTAGTATCCAAAGGTCCGTTTGCCGTCGGCAGGACGCTGGCCGATTCGAATTGCGGCAAGCGACACACCCAATGCGGCCGCGTCCGTAAACATGTGCGCAGCGTCGGAAATGAGCGCCAGGCTATTGGTCAAGAGGCCGCCAATGACTTCAGCGATCAGAAAGCTACTGGTCAATGCCAGCGCAATCCAGAGGGGCCGTTCTCCCTGGCTTTTAACGATAACTTCGGTATTTGTAGAAGTCACAACGTCTCCCTATTTGAACTCAAAAACTGCGTCTACTCCTGCGGCATGTTGAGGAATCTTCGGACGGGCGGTAAAGCCGAATAACGGTGCTGGTGCAGGTGCGGACCTCGAGTTTAAGCGGTTCCTCCAGCCCTGTACGAGTGGCAATTTCCATCGAATAAATCCCAATGATGCTACCAGCGCCGTCATGAAAACTGGCCGCAGGCGTCTAAACCGAAAGCGGTCTGGCGCGCGGCCAGCCGCTTGCGGCGCACGCGGTCGCTTAACGGAAGTAGCATGCAGTGCTGAACGGCAGGTGCGCAAAGCATTACCGAGCCGGCGACGGCCACCGCGCCGCCGAGAATGGAGCAACGTGCCCGCCAAACAGCCTACGACTTCAGCCACTCGACGAGTTCGGGGCCAAGCAGGGTCGCATTGAGTTCTTCGTCCGACTGCGCCACAAAGGCCTCGAGATCGCGGATCACAACAACGCCAGTGTTCCTGAACCGGCGTGCAATCTTCTGTACGAATTCGAACGTCACACCTTTGTCTTCACAGGCGCCGATGAACAGGAAATAGACCTGGTCGCCGCGTTGCTGGGATTCCTCGAGCACGCGCATGGTGCGCGCCTCGTCGCTGCCGTCGTTTTCTCCATCGGTGATAAAAAGTACGAGCGAGCGCCTCTTCTCGTGTGTGTGCGGGGTGCCGTGCCGGTGTACCTGGCCGCCTGGCGACCAGCCGAACAGGCGACTGAGAAAGCCGGCGCCTTGGGACGATCGGTGTGTCTCATCGCACACCTTCCAGCCGAAGTGCTCGAGCGCGCGCTCGAGTACGAAGCTGTAGGTCGTGCCGCCGTTCCAGCCCGGAACGCGCTCGACGATGTTGCGTGTGATGTAGTCGCGTGCATCGTCGGGCGTCACCGCGCCCACATAGTGGGCGTTGTCTTCGCCGGCGCTGAAGGTGAACACGTCCATTTTTCGATCCGGGTCGAGCACCATGCAGTAGGGGACGAGCCTCTCGATCAGGATGCTGGTCGTGCCCTCCTCGTGTTCGTGCTCGAACGAGCCGGAGACGTCGATGATCGCGGCGGTTTCCGCTTTCACGTTCGCCACCACGCCGGCCTTGTCGAGCGCCAGGCGCAGCGCGTTGGCCGACTTGTCCAGATTGAGTGTGAGTTTGCCGTTCATGTTTTCTCCTGGTTCAGGTTTTCAACTGGCTGATGATGTCCCGCAGCCGATAGGCCAGTTCGCCGGCTTCGGTCGGTGAGATCGTGGTCTTGCTAGAGCCGAGGGTGGCGATGGAGGAGATGCTGCCGATGAACGCCGGCATCACGACCAGCGCCGTGTTTTGAATGGCGCCGATCAGGCGGATCGGCTGCTCGATCTGCAATTCTCGCGTAGAACCGGCCTGCCGTATCTGCGCCAGGGTCTGGGTCAGGCTCATGCTGCGCTCCACGAAGCATTGCGCCAGTGCGGCGTCGTCCTGACGAAGGCGGTCCGACAGGAACAGGGCACCGATGGCAGAAGCTTCGACCTGTGTCGCGATCCCATCCAACGACCCGGACAGGCGTAGCAGCTGGTCCTTCAGATCCAGCAGCCGATCCAGTGCCGCACCCATGAGTACCAGCAGTTGCTCCAGCTCGGACTGGGCCTTGGCCAGTTCGCCCGGCGTGTCGATTCGGCTGTTGATGCCTTGGAACAGCCGGCTCATGACGCTGTCGCCGCCATGCCCGCAGACGGCGATGAGGTCGATCGATCCTAGAATTTCCATCATTCGCGCGAGATAACCCTCCACTTGGCGCAGCACAGGGCTGCGCGCAAGGGCAAGCATCTCGGTGACGAGCTCCCCGTGCGCCTTCTGCAGGTCGTGGCCCCATAAAATCGCCTTGCGCTGCGAAGCCTTGGCGACGACGAATCCGCTGACCAGCGCCCGCGCCTGCTCGTACACCTGAGCCGCTGCCCCCGGGGACAACGCGTGTAGCTCGCGCACGGTCACTTCGATCCGCGCCCGTTCGGCGCCCGGGATGGCCGTCGGCTGCCGCACAACCGGTGTAGTCAAAGGGATACGGGGTGCCGGTGTTGGCACGTCCTGCAGTTGCAGCACGGCACCCGCAGGGTTGCGCAGCGGAGTGCCCGCAGGGCCGATGACCGTCGGGCGCAACTTGTCCTTCGCAGGCGGCATGGCTGGTCTCAGGAGAAGTGGCTCAGAACATCGTTAAACGTGCCTGTGAAGCCGCGGCCGACGGGAGCGTACTCCCAGCCGCCGTCGGCGTGCATGATGCTGCCCAGCTGCACCACGTTGAACTCACCAAACTCCTTGGACAGCTGATAAGCGCCCAACTCGCGCCCGCTCTCGTCGGCGATGGTGACGGTGCAGACCTCGATGTCGGCGAAGGCCGCCTCGTCCTCAGCCTCGGACCCCTCGTCGTGACCGGCAGTGTGTTCGGCCTTGTGGACGGTGGCGAACAGGGGGATCTCGTTCACGCCCGGCGGAAGTTTCGAGCCATCAACGACGATGGTTTCGCTGTTGCCCTGCACCCGGACGTCGCCGGAGTGCCGCAACCCGCCCGAGGGCGTGGAGAAGGAACCGTCCGCTGCGGTTGGCAGCACTCCGGTTTTCGGGCTCATCTTGGTTGTGTTGTAGGTGGACAGGATCTCTTCGATCACCGCGACCTTCGCACCACTGCCGTCGTTGCGTGCCTCGAGCGCGTGGATATCGATGTCGTCCTGGTGGCGGGCGTCGCACTGCCATGCAACGATCACTTTGAACGCAGCTCCCTTGTTGAGCGAGAGCTGCAGCTTGCGGGCCGGCGCGGCGCCGGGCTTTTCGAGGGTCAGTGTGAGCATAGTTTCTCCGAATCGTTGTCATGCATTGTGGAGCGCAGCGAGGTCGGCGCGCGACTTCTCGAACATCTGTCGCGCCGTCTCGAACTTAGCTTCGGTGTCCTGTTTGGCGGCTTCCACCAGTTCGTGGATCTCGCGCGTCTGCGTGATGATCGCGGCGATTTGCTGCGCCTGCGCGATTCGATTGTCACCGGGAGCCTTCGCCGCAGCGACCGCCACGTCCTTGGTGGCCTGGCCGCGCAGTTGCGCTAGCTGCTGGTCAAGGCGCGCCTGGCGCTCGATGACCTGCTGCACCGACTTGACCGCGAACGCGCCGTGAATGGCCAGCAATGTCATCTTGATAGACGCGAAGCGCGACGACACCGTGGTGGCCGTCTCCTGCAGCGTCGCGATCCCGGCAGCCTCGATCTGCTGGATCACCATCTGGTCGGCCGGCAGGCGCGTGTAGGTGCCTTCCAGCGCGAGCGCGCGGCTTTCCAGCAGCCTGAGCTTGTCCTTCAACTCACGCAGCCGTGCCTGGGCGGACACGTCGGCAGGATCCGCCGCCGCGGTCTGCTGCGCTACGTACTGCCTGGCTTTTTCCAGAAATGCCCGGGCCACTGCCGCATCGACGGTGAAACTGGCGAAGTGTGTGCCGTACGATTGCTTGAGGCTTTCCAGCGCTTGCAGTTCGCTGAACAGCGTCTTCATCTCCTTGGATAGTTCGCCCTCCAGGCGGCCCATCTCGTCGGCGAGCGTCTGAGTCCGGCTTGAGATCAACTCGCCGACCTCCTGCATGAACTCGCGAAAGACCTCCTCAGGCGTGCGGCCGGTGACCTTGGCGAACAGCCCGGCGAAGAAGCCCGGCTCCTCGCCCTGCTGAATCCTCTCTAGGATTTCCGGCAGCTTGGCGTCATCGACACCTTTTTCCAGGCGCCCGAAAAGGGTGAACACCTTGAACGCTGTCTTCTTGTCGAGCCGGGCGAGAAAGCCGTCGAGCGTCTTCTGCAAGGCCTGTTCCGCGCCAAGGCCGATCTTGATGATGTCGCCGGATGGCACTGCAGCGAAGTCCAGCGCGGCGAGTGCCTGCTCGGCTTGCGGCACCTGCTCGGGCCGCAGCACGATGGCTCCGGTCGCCAAGGAATCTTGCACGAGGGGGCTTGGGCTTGGGCCTGGCCTTGGCGAAGGCGGCGACACCACGGTGGGGATAATGTTGCGTTCCATTAATTTCTCCTCTGCCAGTCGAATCGGGAATGACACCACCCATCCCGCATGATCGATGACGGGTGATTTATACTAAGCCATTTACGCCGCCCGTGTCGCATCGACTCAGGACGACGGTGCGCTCGCGAGCCAAACGCGCCCGTCATTTTACGCCTGCGGCTGCTGTGGGAACAATACCAGACGGATTGCCACGATAAATTGGGCGCGTTGGCAAGCGAACTCCTGCTCGAAGGAGCTTCGAGGCAACTTAATTTGGCAACTATTTGAAGATTTCACTCATCTCTTGGTATTCATGCGAGACGTGCTTCATGGCAAACTCATACCGAATCGCGGTGTCAGCAAACGCGGCCCGTTCTATGTCCATGTCAACGGTGTTGTTGTCTACGCTCGCCTGGGCTGGGGCACGGAACAGGACCGGAAAGGGGTCATTCGGAAGTACTGATCGAGACTTTCGATCACCTTTTAATTGGGCTTCTGGTTGCATCATCGCTTGGCTCAACGCAGCCTTGAAATCAACGTCGCGCGCCTTGTAGTGCGGCGTGTCTGCATTGGCGATATTGGACGCAATCAGCTCCAGCCTTTTCGCGTAAATACCCAGGGACTTCTCCCAGAACAGGTCATCGCCCCCCCCTTTTGCCTTACCTACCTCCATGATGTGCCCCCGATGTGCAAGACACCTAGCATACGGCAATGGCGATTGTTGCAAAGGATGGATAAGCGCGGCTTTTACCACTCACATATTTCATTGAGCAGCCTTTCAGAATGAAAATAGTTACCGCCAATGCAGAGTGACCATCACACTACCATAGCCCTATACGTGCCGCTCGCGGGCATGTTTTGCGCAGGCAGCAGCGCAGTTTTCGCACGCCGTTTTACATGCCGCACAGTGCGCATGTTGATCTGCATGGGTGGCGCAGGCTTTTGCGCACAACGTGCAAACGTGAACGCAAAGAGCACAAAAATCGCCATGGTGCTCTGATCCTCGTGCCAACGCGTTCATTGTTGCAGTGCAAATATCGGCGCAGTCGAGATTGATTAGCGCGCAATTCGCACTTCCCCCTTCGCGAATATCGGCTGCCGCGCAAGCTTGGGATGCATGAATTGCTTCTTCACAGGCTTCAATGCAGGCTTGAAGGCTTTTGTCGTGCGTGGTCGTAGTTTGCATCATGGTCTCCGATAAAATTTCTGTTGAGCCAAGTGATTTTGGCCGCATTCGGATAATAGCCCGTGTGGCTCATGTTGCGCGCAGCATTGGTTGTTGCCTCCCGGACATCGTTGGGCGAGGTAATGTTGCTTTGATGAGCGAACAGACGAATTTGACGGATCTTCTCAGTGCACGAAATGGTATTTTTGGGATGCCCCCTGAACTTTGCCAACCTGGCGTTGCAACATATTTTGAGCATCACAGCGGCAGGTGGATCGCTGACGAAATTCGCCTCCGCCCCCCGTCCCTGTAGACGAATAAGGTTAACGGCAACACCAAGCCGACATCCCGACGATTTGGCGGGGACACAGAGGGCACGATCAGTCGGAGCCGAATGTCAAGCGAGCAATGGGTCAGTGGCTGGTGTTGGCAGAAATCGAGGCTGACGGTATGGTCAGCTGCAGATAATGTTGGTTCGCAGCGATAAAATGCAGGTCGGCGCAGCTAAATGCAGGTTCATTTACAGTTAGTGCTGGTTCAAGGCCCCCTCAGTTGCAGTTATTCTTAGCCGAAAATCGCCTTGAGCGCTGGTCGGGGCCGTTACAAATGCAGGTCACTGCATCCATCTGGTTCGTGACGGAGTCCGGCAACAAGACAGCTTGGCGAAGATTGATGAGCGCCAACATGTCCTGCGCCAGCGCCGCCAGCGCGCAAATTGCTCCTTGTGTTTGCAACATCGGCTCCATGCCAGTCAAATCCATTTCCACAATGCCGGAACTATAGATGCAAATTGTGAACCGGAGATGACGGCAACAAGGTGTATGCCGAACACTGCACCGACAAGCGCATCCCGATAGCGGTTTGAAGGATTTTCAGCGAATACCCAGATTCAAGAGCGGAAGCGGTTTCGCCATCAGCAATGGGCTATAATGAGAATCATTTGCAATACCATTCCCATTAATATATTCACAAGAGCATTCGTATGCCTAGCCTTCGCCCTGCACTCATCGCGCTCGTTTTCTTCGCGGCCTTCATGCACCCTGCCCACGCCGACACGCCGTCGACGCAAAGCAAGGCCAAGCAGGCGTGGCAGCTGCTCGACTACCTCGCCGTGGACTATCGCAAGTCGGTCAAGGATGGCGCTGTGCTCAATCAGAGCGAATATGCGGAGATGCAGGAGTTTGCCCACACGGCAGAGAAGCAATTGGCCGACCTCCCTCCGACCAGTGCGACGCCCCAGCTGAAGCAAGGTGCGGCCGCTCTGCGCGCGGCGATCGCGGCCAAGGAGTCGCCAGCCACGGTGAGCGAGCGAGCCCACAGCTTGGCTGCAGCATTATTGGCGGCGTATCCGGTACCGGTCGCGCCGACCGCGCCGCCGGACTTGCGACTCGGCGCCAAGCTGTACCAGGCCCAATGCGCATCCTGCCATGGCATTTCTGGCCATGCCGATGGGCCGCTGGCAGCCACGCTGAGCCCGCCACCGATAGCGCTTGCCGACCACGGCCGCGCCCAGGAGCGCAGCGTCTTTGCGCTGCAACAGATCATTACGCGTGGCGTGGATGGCACGTCCATGCCGGCCTTCGCCCAGTTGTCCGACGATGAGCGTTGGGCCGTCGCCTACTATGCGTCCACCCTCTCCTATTCCGCGCAAGAGCAACAGGCAGGCGCGCAATTGTGGGCGTCGCAACCGGCAGCGCGTGCGGCAGTACCGACGCTCGCCCGCCTGAGCCAAACCACCGAGGTGCAATTGCAGGCCGCGATGGCAAGCGAGGGTGCCCGCCCCCTGCTCGCTTATTTGCGCAGCAAGCCAGAGGCGCTCGGTGCCGCGCGCACGGATAGCTTGCCAATTGCAAAGAGCATGTTGAAGGACAGTGTCGCCGCCTTCGACCGCGGTGACGTGGCGGGCGCATCACGCCTCGCGCTGTCGGCCTACCTCGACGGCTTCGAGCCAGTCGAACCGGCCCTCGCCGCCAAGAACAAGGTGCTGTTCGAGGACATCGAGAAGTCCATGGGCAGCTACCGCAATGCTCTGTCCAGCAAGAATCCCGAGCAGGCCCATGCGCTTGAAAAACATTTGCAAGCTGCGCTGACGGAAGCGCAGTCGGCGCTTGACTCCTCCAACGATGCGCGCTCGACCTTCATTGGTGCGATGACGATCCTGCTGCGCGAAGGGCTGGAGGCATTGCTGATCGTGGTGGCGATGGTGGCATTCCTGAAGAAGGCCGAGCGTACGGATGTACTGCCCTATGTGCACGCCGGCTGGGTCGCGGCGCTCGCCGCGGGCGGCCTGACCTGGGCTATCGCCACCTATCTGGTCGATCTGAGCGGGGCCAGCCGCGAGATGACCGAAGGTTTTTCAGCGATCTTTGCCGCTGTCGTCCTGCTTGGCGTCGGCATTTGGATGCACCAGAAAAGCCTGGCTGGACGCTGGCAAGCCTATGTCAAGCAAAAGCTGGCGGCTGCGCTGAACCGGCAATCGGCGATGATGTTGTTCCTGCTGTCGTTCATCACCGTCTACCGCGAAGTGTTCGAAACGGTGCTGTTCTACGCTGCCTTGTGGACGCCAGAGAACGGCATTTATATGCTGGCGGGGCTCGCGACCGCATCGGCGATACTCGCTGCGGTTGCCGTGGTCCTGTTGCGTTCCTCGGCGCGGCTGCCTATCAGTCAGTTTTTCGCGTTCAGTTCTGCCCTGGTCGCAATACTGGCGGTGGTCCTCATTGGCAAAGGTGTCGCGGCACTGCAAAAAGTCGGCTATATGGACAACACGCCAATCATGATGCCACGCATAGACGTGCTGGGCATCTACCCATCGATGCAAACCACCGTTGCGCAAGTGTTGATCGTGGCCGTCATTGCCGCCAGCGTCTACTACAATATCCGCTCGCACAGCCGCAGCGATGCTCCCGCCTAAAGCACGGAAGGTGGCGATCGAGGAGCACGCACTGACAATCCGGCGGCGTTCTGGGACGCTACCGAGCGTGACTGTTGCATAGGCCCGCTGCTGTAGGCCGGCCTGCGTCAAGAAGGACGAGCTTGCGACAGCCGAAAAACTAGCACACAGCACCAGCACTCAGCGACAGGGCGGGTTTTCGTCGATTTAATGGCAGCCGCCGGAATGCGCGCCGCGCTTGGCCGGCTGCACATCATGGGCGCTGCCCAATCCCAATAGTATCCCGCATTCCTTAGTCGACTGGGTGGCATGGCACTGGCTGCGTATTTGCTTGAGCTGGGCCTGCAATGCCCGTAGTTCCTTGATGCGGCTGGTCACATGCCCGATGTGCTTGTCGAGTACCTGATTGACGCCGTCGCAGTCTTGATCGGGGCTGTCCCGTAAATCCAGTAATTCGCCAATTTCATCAAGCGACATGTCGAGTCCCCGACAATGCCGAATGAATTGAAGGCGATCGACATGGGCATCGTGATATAGCCGATAGTTGCCGTCCGATCGGGTTGGTGCCGGCAACAAGCCTTTGCGTTCATAAAACCGGATAGTTTCAGCCAGGCAACCGGTGCGTTCGGCCAGTTCGCCGATCTTCAAGAAATTATTGGAGGACATTCAACGGTGTTCCCAGATTACTATTGACCCTCTACCTGCTACAGGGTATTTAATGTCAACTATACACCTGTCAGGAAATGTCCATGCAAGCGAGAAAAGCAGAAGATTGTTGCGACCACGCCCGGGAAGCTGCGCCCCAAGTGACGCCGCAAAGTACATCGAGCGTGCTGGTCTTGCGCATCGAACAGATGGATTGTCCGACAGAGGAATCGCTGCTGCGCTCGAAACTCGATTCCCTCATTGGCGTCGACGGCCTTGAATTTAACCTGATGCAGCGCCGCCTCACCGTGCGCCACCATCTGCCTGAGATTGGCCCGATTATTGACGCAGTCAAGGCGCTCGGGATGGATGCAGCAGTCGTGAATGCCCCGGGTACAGATACTGGCAGCAGGCAGGACGCGTTTACCATCGAGAATATGGATTGCCCGACCGAGGAAGCCTTGATCCGCAATTGCTTGTCGGCCATGGCAGGCATCACCCAGCTCGATTTCAACCTGATGCAGCGCAAGCTCACCGTGTCTCACACCTTGGCCTCGATCGATCCGATCATGCAGGCCCTGGTGAAGATTGACATGCACGCCACTCCGATCGATGCGGGATCGGGCCCGGGACCGGCGAGCGAGGTCCCGCCGAACTCCCGCAAGAAATGGATATGGCTTGGATGTGGCGCAGTCGCTGCGGTACTCGCCGAAGCTGTCGCTTGGACGACCGGTAGCGACAATTCAGTGCCAGTGATCATGCTGGCCTTGTGCGCGATTGCCGCCAGCGGCACCGGCACCTACAAAAAGGGCTGGATCGCCCTCAAAAATCTGAATCTCAATATCAATGCCTTGATGACCATCGCAGTGACCGGAGCCGTGGCGATCGGACAATGGCCGGAGGCGGCGATGGTGATGGTGTTGTTCACCTTGGCCGAAATGATCGAAGCGTTGTCGCTTGACCGCGCGCGCGACGCCATTCGCGGCTTGATGGAGATGACGCCAGACAAGGCCAGCGTCTTGCAGGCCGACGGCACATGGCAAGACCTTGACGCCGCCGCCATTGCGGTCGGCATGACGGCGCGCGTCGGGCCTGGCGAGCGCATCGCACTCGATGGCGAACTAACCAAGGGCCAGTCCTCGGTCAACCAGGCGCCCATCACCGGCGAGAGCATGCCAGTCTCGAAGGGCGTTGGCGACAAAGTGTTCGCCGGCACCGTCAATGAAACAGGTTCCTTTGAATACAAGGTCACTGCGGCGCAAACCGAGTCGACCCTTGCGCGCATCATTCGTGCGGTCGAAGATGCCCAAGGCAGCCGCGCGCCGACCCAACGCTTCGTCGATGGTTTCGCCAAGGTCTATACGCCTGCCATCTTCCTGCTTGCGCTCGGTGTGGTGCTGGTTCCACCGCTGATGTTCGGCCTGCCCTGGATGGTATGGGTTTACAAGGCGCTGGTCTTGCTGGTCATCGCCTGCCCCTGCGCTCTGGTGGTGTCAACGCCGGTGACAGTCGTTAGCGGCCTCGCTGCGGCGGCCCGCGCAGGCATCCTGATCAAGGGCGGGGTCTATCTCGAAGAGGGGCGCAAATTGAAGTCGCTGGCGCTCGACAAGACGGGAACGATCACCCAAGGCAAGCCGGTGGTGACCGATGTGCTGCCCCTCAGTGGAGAGCAGGAGACCGGGCTGAAGCTGGCGGCCAGCCTGGCGGGACGCTCAGACCACCCCGTTTCCAGGGCAGTCAGCGCCTATTGGAATGCGCAGCCAGGTGCACCGGTGCTGGAGGAGGTCAGTGATTTCGAGGCCATCACCGGACGTGGTGTCAAAGGACGCATCGGCAATCGATGGTTTTACCTCGGCAATCATCGTCTGGTCGAAGAACTCAAGATCTGCAATGCGGCGACCGAAGCGGCCCTGAATAAACTGGAACAAGACGGCAAGACCGCCGTCATCGTCTGCAGCGAGAGCGCCCCCCTGGCCATTATCGGCGTGGCCGACACGGTACGCGAGACCAGCCGCGAAGCGATCGTCCAACTGCACGCCCTGGGCATCCGTACCGTCATGCTCACGGGCGACAATGTTCTGACGGCTGCGGCGATTGCAAAAGGCGTGGGGATCGACGACGCCCGCGGCAATCTGCTGCCGGAAGACAAGCTGACGGTGATCACCGAAGAACTGGCCAATTATGGCACCGTCGGCATGGTCGGCGATGGCATCAATGATGCCCCAGCGCTGGCCAAGGCGAGCATCGGCTTCGCCATGGGTGCGGCCGGCACCGACACCGCGCTTGAAACGGCCGACGTGGCTTTGATGGATGACGACCTGCGCAAGATCCCGCAATTTATCCGGCTCAGCATCAAAGCTGGCCGCATCCTGAAACAGAATATAGCGATAGCGCTCGGCATCAAGGCGGTATTCCTGGTGCTCGCCGTCATCGGGACGGCGACACTATGGATGGCCGTTTTTGCCGACATGGGGGCCAGCCTGATCGTGGTGTTCAACGGCTTGCGCCTGCTGCGCGGCGCGAATGCGGGACCTATGTTCGCAACTTCAGCGGTATAAACTCGACAATCTGACCATTGATCGTATAATACAAAACCATGAAACGCCTGTTCCTCATTTTCCTGCTGGCTATGTTGCCGCTCCAGATGTCCTGGGCGGTGGTGAGTGAGTATTGTCAGCACGAAAACGGAAAGGCCGCGCAACATCTCGGCCATCACGAACACAAACATCAGGTTTCTGGCGATAAGCAGCCCAGCAAGAGCAAATTAGGTAGCAGTGACCCCGATTGTGGCTACTGTCACCATTGCAGCGCCAATATTGTTACCGAACAACAACATCCCTTCGTGGTACCCTTCGATGCGATTGAGTTTGCATTCGATCTGCCTCGTTACACCTCCCCGATCCCCGACGGGCCGTCCCGGCCCAACTGGCGCCGCGCCATCTAAACGCGGCGACACCGTCATTTCATTCTGAGCGCCATCGGCGCTCGTGCGGCTGCTCGCCGGATATCCTTTGTTTCTTTGGAGAATTCGATGCGCTCTATCCTTGTGCCGTTCGTTATCGCGGCAATCCTGTTGTCACCATTGGTGGTTCACGCCGCCCATGCCGTCGGCGTGGCAACCACTGGCGCGAACCACGCCGAATCCGGCGCGCAAGCCGCCCCGCCCATTACGCTAGATCAAGCCTGGCAGCTGGCCGAAGACGCCAATGCCACCTTGCGCCAGGCACGCGCGCAACGCGCTGCTGCCGAAGGCGAACTGGCCGACGCCAGCGCTTTACTGTGGAATAATCCGCGCCTGTCTGCGGAACGCGTGCGGCGCGACGTGCCGCAAGCCGGCTTGGCGCCGGAGACGCGCCGTGAAGCGGCATTCGGGCTGGAACAAACCTTCGAGATCGCCGGCCAGCAAGGCTTGCGGCGCAAGGCGTCCCAGCAACAATTGCAGGCGCTAGAGGCAGCGATCGAGGAAGCGCGGCTACAAATCCGCGCCGAAGTCGAACAGCGTTTCGTCCGCGTGCTGTCGATTCAGGAGCGCATCGCCACCGAATCGGCCTCCGCCAAAATCATCGAGGATACGGCGGCCTCGACTGCCAAACGGGTCGCGGCCGGTGAAGACAGTCGTCTCGATGGCAATCTTGCGCGAGTTGAAGCGGTCAGGGCGCGCAACCAGATCGCCATGCTGCAAGAACAATTGACCCAGGCACGCGCCGAGCTCGGAGCCACGCTGCAATTGCCCATGGCGCAATTACCCTCAGCCGTTGGACCGCTTGCTCAAGTTGAAACTGCCTATAGCTTGGCCCAGTTGCAGGAGAGTGCCGCCGCCCGCCCGCTGCTGCGCTCACTCGAGCACCGTGAACAGGCCGCCAAAAGCCGCCTGTCGCTCGAGCGTGCGGCGCGTTTTCCAGATCTGACCCTGGCGCTATCGCGCGGACGTGAGGGGCCAAGCACAGCCCGTGAGCGCCTGACGGGCGTCACGCTGTCGCTGCCCTTGCCGCTGTTTCGCCGCAATGCCGGGGCGATCGGCCGCGCCGCCACCGAATTGACGCAGGCGCAAATCGAGCAGGACACGGAGCGGCGCAATAGTCACGCCAGCATTGCGGCGCTGTGGCAGCAACTGCAAAGCTTGAAGGCCCGTGTCGATGCGCTGCAGACAGCCGTATTGCCAGCGCTGGAAGAAAACCAGCGCCTGTCGGTCAAGTCTCTGCAGGCCGGCGAAATCAGCCTGGTCCAGCTGCTGCTGGTCAACCGCCAGGTGCTCGATGGCCGGCGCGATACGATTGATGCACTGACCGAACTGCGCATGACCCAGATTGCCTTGCGCCAAGCCGCAGGCTGGATCGCGCCGCCCGCCGCCCGCTAGTGCCCGCAGGGACATTCAGCACGACAAAAAAAAGATGAAACATTGAATGGGATATCCATGAAAAACCTACCGCACATGCGCGCAATCGGCGCCCTCGTTCTCGCTACTATTCTCGTCACCGCCTGCAACCGCCGCGAAGCGGCGCCCGCTGCCCCGCCATCCGGAAAAGGCGAGGCAAGAGCCGCATCGAGCCCGACCAAATCTGCTTCCGAAGTAGCCGCCGATGCAAAGCATGGCGAGGCTGAACTGACTTTATCAGCCGAGGAAATCCAGGTGGCCGGCATCAAGACCGCGCCGCTGCAAGAGCAGGAGGTGGGCGAACACATTGCCGTCACCGCCACCATCGGCGCCAACCAGGACCGCTACGCCAGCATCGCACCACGCGTTTCGGGCAAAGTCGCCAAGGTGCTGGTCAGCCAGGGCGACCGCGTGACGCGCGGCCAGACCCTGGCGCTGATCGATAGCGTCGAAGCCGGCGAGGCCCAGTCCTTGTATGCGCAGGCCGCCACCGAGTCGGCCCTGGCCAATGCCGCCGCCGTGCGTGCCGACAAGCTGTTTGCGGACCAGATTATTCCGCAGAAGGATCACTTGCGTGCGCGCGCCGACGCCGACAAGGCCAAAGCGGTGCTGCGTGCCGCCAGCGAACGGCGCCATGCGCTGGGCATTGGCGATCATCCGCAGCAAGCGGGCGAACCATCGGTATTCCCCGTGCTGGCCCCGTTCGACGGCACCATCGTCGAGAAAAAAGCAGTGCTTGGCGAACTGGCGCAGCCGGACAAGCCACTGTTCGCTGTCGCCGATATGTCCAATGTCTGGATCGAGACCGATCTGTTCGAGAAGGACCTGGCCAAGGTCAAGGTGGGCGTGCCGGCATCGGTGACGGTGGTGGCCTATCCGGACCAGGTATTTCAGGGCAAGGTGACCTATATCAGCAGCGTGATGGACAAGGAAACGCGCACCATCAAGGCGCGCGTTGATGTGGCCAACCGTGACGGCAAGCTCAAACTGGGCATGTTCGCTAGTGCGCAGATCGGCACGGCGGGCGTCGCCAAGGCGCTGCTGCTGCCGGAAGACGCGGTCGTGCTGGTGCAAGGGCAGGCGACGGCATTCGTCCAGGACGGGCATGGTTTCGCGGCACGCGCCGTCGAGCTGGGCGACAAATTGCGCGGCCAGGTCGTTGTCAAGGGCGGCATCCGGCCCGGCGAAACCGTGGTGGTGCACGGCGCCTATGCGCTCAAGGCGAAAATGTTGAAATCGCAAATCAGCGCCGACTAAGGAATCGATCATGCTCAATAAAATTGTCGATCTCTCGCTGCGCTACAAAGTGCTGGTGATCGTGGCGTTTCTCATTGTGATTCTCCTAGGCGCCAAAGCATGGCGCGACTTGCCGGTCGATGCGTTTCCGGATGTGACGCCAATCCAGGTCAATATCTATACCGAATCGCCTGGCCTGGCGGCCGAAGACGTCGAGAAGCTGCTGACGACGCCGATCGAAACGTCGATGGCCGGCCTGGCCGGCATCGAGGCAATCCGCTCGGTGTCCCTGTTTGGCCTGTCCTATGTCAGTGTCAATTTCAAGGACGACGTCGATATCTATTTCGCGCGCCGGCTGGTCGGTGAAAAGCTGCTCGAAGCGAAGGAACGCATCCCGCAGGGCTACGGCGAACCAACCATGGGGCCGAACAGTTCGGGCCTGGGCCAGGTGTTCTGGTATACCATCGAGTCGAGCGACGCCAAACTGTCCGCAATGGACATGCGCACCCTGCACGACTGGAACGTACGGCTCAAGCTACGCACTGCCCCAGGCGTGGACGATGTCACCTCGTGGGGCGGCGACGAGATGCAGTTCCAGGTCCTGATCAATCCGAACCAGCTGATCAAGTACGGCTTGAGCCTGAAAAACGTGATGGAAACGATCGCGGCGAACAACCGGCAGGTCGGCGGCCAGTACCTGAACGTCGGCCAGGAGCAGTACCTGGTGCGCGGGCTCGGGCTGGTCGCCAATGTACGCGATATCGGCGGCATTGTGCTAGCCACCCGCGAGGGCACGCCAGTCTATGTGCGCGACGTGGCGCAGATCAAGGAAGGCGCGTCGCTGCGTTCGGGCGCTGTGACCAAGGACGGCAAGGAAGTCGTGCTCGGCATGGCGCTGCAACGGCTGGGCGAAAATGCCAAGAATGTGGTGCAGGAGGTCAAGCAAAAGCTCAAGATTGCACAGCAAGCCTTGCCCAAAGGCGTCACCATCAATCCGGTCTACGACCGCACCGACCTGGTCGACAAGGCGGTCAAGACCGCCGAGAGCGCGCTGGTCGAAGGATCGATCCTGGTCGCCATCATCCTCTACCTGTTTCTTGGTGAAATCCGCTCGGCAATCGTGGTCATCGTGGCGCTGCCGCTGGCGATGCTGATGAGTTTCATCCTGATGCAGCAGTGGGGCCTGTCGGCCAACCTGATGTCGCTGGCCGGCCTGGCGGTTGGCATCGGCATGATGGTCGATGGCGCTGTCGTGATGGTCGAGAACAGCTTTCGCCTGCTGGCCCATCACGAAGGAAAGGCGGTCAACAAGACCCACGTCATCCTGCAGGCGGCGCGCGAAGTAATCAATCCGGTGGCGTTTGCGATTCTGATCATCATCGTCGTGTTCCTGCCGCTGTTTTCGCTGACCGGTCTGGAAGGCAAGATGTTCAAGCCGATGGCCCTGACGATCACCTTCGCGATGATCGGCTCGCTGGTGCTGACGATGACCCTGGTGCCGGTGCTGTCGGCCTTGATCCTCAAGCCGAAGGAGGAGAAGGACACCTACATTGTCGCCAAGGCCAAGCAATGGTATTTGCCGATGCTCGACCGTGCGCTCGACAGCAAGAAGAAGGTCGTCTCCGGCGCCGTCATTCTGCTGCTGGCGTCGCTGGCCCTGATTCCCTTCCTTGGCAAGGAGTTCATGCCTTCGCTTCAGGAAGGCGGCATTATGTTCCGCGTTACCAGCATTCCATCGACCTCGCTGGAAGAGTCGATCCGGATCTCGCAGCAGCTGGAGGCGACGCTCAAGAAATTCCCGCAAACGGCGTCGGCCATCGCGATGATCGGACGGGCCGAGAAGGGTGAAACGGCCGACGTCAACTACATGGAATTGCTGGTCAATCTGAAGCCGCAGGATGGCTGGGCGAAGAAGATCAGTATTCCTGACCTGTCCAAGCAGATGCAGGAGGCGCTGGAGAAGGCGGCGCCGACGACTGTCATTGCCGCCACCCAGCCCATCCAGATGCGAATCGAGGAACTGATTTCAGGCGTGCGGGCCACCTTGGCACTGAAGATTTATGGCGAAGATTTGAATACATTGGACCGCTTGTCTGGCCAGATGAAAGAAGTGCTTGAGAAAGTGCCCGGCGCCGCCGATCTGTCGCTTGAGGCGAACAAGGGCAAGCCGCAGCTGGTGATCCGGGTTGACCGTGACGCGGCAGCCCGCTATGGCATCAATGCCGACGACATCCTCGATGTCGTCCAGGCCGGCATCGGCGGCAAGGCGGTCTCGACACTGATCGATGGCGCCAAGCGCTTCGACGTCCAGGTCTGGCTGGCACCCGAATTCCGCAACAGCGTTCAGGCGATCTCGAGCATTCCGATCCGCAGCCAGGGCGGCGCCTTGGTTCCGCTGGGTAGCGTGGCCAAGGTCGAACTCGACGAAGGCTACTCCTTCGTGCGCCGCGAGCAGCTGCAGCGCTATGCCGTGATCCAGATGGATGTGCAGGGGCGCGACGTCGACAGCTTCGTCAAAGAAGCTGACGCCAAGATCCGCGCGCAGGTGAAACTGCCGGAAGGCTATATCATCGAATGGGGCGGCGCCTTCGAAAACCAGCAAAGGGCAATGGCCAAGCTGGCGTTGATCGTGCCGCTGACGATCGGCCTGATCTTCATCCTGCTGTACACGGCGTTCAATTCTCTGACCTATGCGACCCTGATCATTGCCAACGTGCCGTTCGCCACCATCGGCGGCCTGGTGGGCCTGTTCATTACCGGCCAATACCTGTCAGTGCCGTCGGCTATTGGTTTTATTGCCGTGTTCGGCGTCGCGATGTTGAACGGGATCGTGCTGGTGACCTTCCTGAACGAACAGCGCGAGAGCGGACTGTCGGTGCGGGAAGCTGTGCGCCAGGGCACCGCATTGCGCTTGCGGCCGGTGCTGATGACGGCCTCGATCGCCATCTTCGGCCTGGTGCCAATGCTACTGTCGTCCGGCGTGGGCGCGGAGACCCAGCGGCCGCTGGCCACCGTCGTGGTGGGCGGCTTGTTCACGTCGACCGCCTTGACCTTGTTGCTGCTGCCCTTGCTGTACGAATGGGTGGAGAACCGCAAGGAGCGCAAGGCCGCTAGCGCGGTTTGATGGTAATGCTGCGCCGCCCGCTGCGGGCGGCGCAGGACGACTCAAAGGAGACTGACATGAAACAAATCAAGGCATTCATTCACCCGCACCGGATCGGCACCGTGACCGAGGCGCTAAGGAACTCGGGCCTGTGCGATATCAGCAACGGCACCGGCTGCTACAACCTGACCGTGTCGACGGTGCAGCGCCTGTTTACCGCCGCCGATCCGTCCCAGCAGCATTACTCGATCGACCTGGCCGAGCCGGTGGTCGCCGAGGCAAAGCTGGAGCTGATCTGCGAAGACGACCTGGCGGCGCAGCTGGTCGCATTGATCGCGCAGGCGGGCAAACCCGGCAAGGGCTGGATCTTCACGACCGATATCGGGTCGGCGACCTTGATCGGGTAGCGCTGGCGATATCAACATAAGCGGAGGGCGACACTGATGGCTTTGCCTCGTAGTATGGACTCCAGATTTGTGGCATTGACGGTCACTGCCGCCGCCGTCGAGTTGGCGACCATGGCGGCGGCGCTTTATTGCCTGTCGCGTCCGCATGATCCCTGGTTGTGGGGCGTAGTGCTGCTTGGCGCAATCCTGTTTTATGGCCTGCTCAAATTGCAGTCTCCCGCCCCAGCCGGCGTATTGGTCTTCTATGCACTGCTGTCCTTCATTCTAACGCTGGCGTGGTTTTTCTTGGTCGATCATCTGGTGTTGACCCTCGTCGATGGGCTGGCAATGGCCACGGCATTACTGGCTTACCTGTACTTCCACTGGCGCTCCGGCACAGAAGCGGTGGGCGACGATGAGGCCTGAAGCGCGACAACGACAATTCAGCTCACAGCAACTATGTTCACCGGCTCGCCCCAATGCCATCGAGGCAAAACGAAGGATACAGAATGAAAAAAGCAGACAAAATCAAGCTTGAACTGCCCTTGATATTGCCGGACATCGACAGTCCCAAGGATCCTTGCGTCGAGCGCTTGATCAAGGCGCTGTCGGGCAAGGCTGGATTTGACCATGTTCACCTGACACAATCGGACTCCGGCGCGCCGCTCCTTTGCCTGCACTACGATCCTGCGACGGCGACGATGGCACAGGTACGCAATATGGTGCGCGTGGCCGGCGCAGAACTGACCGACAAGTACGCCCATTTCGTGACGCGCGTGAGCACGCCACGGCATGCCCGTGGCGCGCGTCTCCTGGCGCATCGCCTGCAGCGCATTGCCGGGGTGATCGAAGCGCAGGTGTCGGTGGCCGGCGCCGTGAGGGTCGAGTACGAGCGCGCGATGCTGTCGCCGGAACAGCTGTCGCGCCAAGTGCAGGCGCTCACTTCGGGCGGGCCGGCTGAGGATGCCGGCGATCACCATGTGCGCCAACCGGGCTCAGGCCAACGGGAAAAGCACGAGCATGCCCGCGACGGCGCCCCAGCGCAGGCCGCGTCCGGTGCTGCAAAAGTTCACGCTGCGCACGACGGCAATCAAGGCGATCATGCGGGCCACGATCACGGCGAAGGCGGCGTTTTTGGCGAGAAGACCGAATTGATCTTCGCTTTGATGGCTGGCGGTCTCGTCCTTGGAGGCTGGTTGCTGGCCCGGTCGCACACTGGCGCCAGCTGGCTGCCACTGGTGCTATATGGCGGCGCCTACCTGTTCGGTGGCTATTTCACGGCCAAGGAAGCGCTTGAAAACCTACTTGCCAGGCGCTTCGAGATCGACACGCTGATGCTGGTGGCCGCAATCGGTGCGGCGGCGCTGGGGCAATGGGCCGAAGGCGCGCTGCTGCTGTTCCTGTTTAGCCTTGGCCATTCGCTGGAACACTTTGCCATGGGGCGCGCGCGGCGGGCGATCGAAGCGCTGGCCGAGCTCGCGCCGGAAACGGCCTTGGTCAAGCGCGGCGAGACGACCGAGGAAGTGCCGGTGGCCACGCTGATACCGGGTGATATCGTCGTCGTCAAGCCCAATGAACGCTTGCCCGCCGACGGCGTCGTCGTCAAAGGCACGACCAGCGTCAACCAGGCGCCGGTCACGGGCGAGAGCGTGCCGGTGGACAAGCAGCCGGTGGACGACGGCAAAGCGGCGATCGCCGCCTTTGACCGGGCCAGCCCCGCTAGCCGCGTGTTTGCCGGCACCATCAACGGCGCCGGCGCAATCGAGGTCATGGTGGCGCGGGCGTCCTCGCAGTCGACCATGGCGCGGGTGGTGCAGATGGTGGCGGAAGCGGAAGCGCAGCGCTCGCCCACCCAGCAATTCACCGACAAGTTCGAGCGCATTTTCGTGCCGGCCGTACTGGCGCTGGTCGGTCTGCTAATGCTGGCTTTCCTGGTCATCGACGAGCCGTTCGCCGACAGTTTTTACCGCGCGATGGCGGTGCTGGTGGCGGCCAGCCCGTGTGCGCTGGCCATTTCGGTGCCGAGCGCAGTGCTGTCGGGCGTCGCGCGCGCCGGCCGCGGCGGTGTGCTGGTCAAAGGCGGTGGCCCGCTGGAAAACCTCGGCAGCCTGACCTCGATTGCTTTCGACAAGACCGGCACCCTCACCGAAGGCAAGCCGCAATTGACCGACGTCATTGTCCAGCCCGGCGTGAGCGAGGAAGACCTGCTGGCGGTCGTATTGGCCGTTGAATCGCATAGCGATCACCCGCTGGCTGCTGCGCTAGTGGCAGGGGCGAAGGCAAAGCTTGGCGACAACGTCCAGGTCGCGCCGGCCGACGATATCAAGAGCATCACGGGAAGGGGCATTGAGGCCATGGTGGGCGGGGCACGCGTCTACATTGCCAAACCCGTCTTGTTCTCGGAACTTGTCGGTACGGCCATGCCGGCCAGCCTTGTGGAGGCCAACGCCAAGCTGGTTCAGGACGGGCGCACCACGATGGTGGTACGCAGGGGCGAGGCCTTTCTGGGTGTGATCGGGGTGATGGACACGCCGCGCGCTGTCGCCGGCTCTGTCATGGCGCGCTTGCGCGCCTTGGGCATCGAACGCCTGATCATGATTTCAGGCGACAACCAGCAAGTCGCTGACGCGGTCGCGCGGACGGTCGGCTTGACCGAGGCGCGCGGCGATCTGATGCCCGAACAGAAGGTCGATGCCATCAGGCAACTGCGCGAGCAACACGGCAAGGTGGCGATGGTGGGTGTCGGCGTCAACGACGCACCAGCCATGGCCAATGCCACGGTCGGCATTGCCATGGGCGCGGCCGGCTCCGACGTGGCACTGGAGGCGGCTGATGTTGCGCTGATGGGGGACGATCTTGGGCAGTTGCCCTTTGTGGTCGGCCTGTCGCGCAAAACCAGTGGCATCATCAAGCAGAATTTGTGGGTCAGCCTGGGTGTGGTGGCAGTCCTGATTCCGGCAACCATGTTCGGCTTGAATATCGGCACTGCCGTGCTGTTCCATGAGGGGTCGACGATCCTGGTGGTCATTAACGCCTTGCGTTTGCTGGCCTATCAGGATGGGTCGGGGATTGCCGCAGCCGCCGACAAGCTGGCCGAAGTTTCCGGGCAGCGGGCAGCCACCGGCCCGTCCGGTCCGCTGAAACCATAGTCTGGGCAATTCTCTGTTCAGCGAGACAAGGAGCAACGATATGGCAGAGGTCAATGCCAAAGGGATAGGCGACGAGGTTTTCTGGGAACAGGCGCTCAAGGTATACAACAAGAAGCTGGAAGTGATCGCCTCGAATATCGCCAATGCCGATACGCCTAACTACTATGCTCGCGATATCGACTTTAATGCGGCGATGTCTGAGGCAATGGCCAAAGCGGACGGCAAGATGGCGCAGCCGGGAACCTTGCCGACTGCGCCGCCAAACCAGACGTTATTTCCTTTGCTTTACTCGCCGATACGGCTATTCGTTACGAGCTGACAGTGCAGACAGTGGCGCACGAATGCAAGGAAATGGATGAATTGTTCAAGGGAACGCCATATTGACGGAAAGTGCGCGCATCAACCGTCCACCCTTGCATCAAGGGGACAAGGGGCGTTCGCTGTCGCCATCGGCAAGTCCGCCATGTTCAATGTCGACGCGCGCCCTCGCCTCAGCAGTCTCGACCCCTGCTTGAACCGCTGCTGCATCGGGCGTCGCCTCCGATGATGAGGCTGTACCTGCGGGCGAATCGTGTTGCCCGCGGTCCTCGCTAGGCGAGCGACGCGGCGCGATTTTCGAGCGCTTGATGGTGTGCTTCTTCCCAGTCATGACCTTACTCCGTCCAGTGGCATTGCGCGATGCGCAGCAGCCTCCACACTAGATGACTGGAACCGACGCGTCTGTTCGCTTGCACACCATGGCCGGAATTGGATTTCTGTTCCAGCCATTGCCGACGGTGACAGCGCCTCGGCGGATTATTACGACGCCAAGTAAGGTCGGTGCGTGAGTCTGGCTGCATCGGCTCCCCGGCCAAGGTGGGATCGTCAACAATGCGCAGGGCAGCGCCGCGCCGCTGCCGGGGTCAGTAGTCAAGCCGCAGGCCACTTTGCCCACATGGCGTGTTTTCCACTTGCACCGTGGTGTGGTGTATGTCGAACTGCGCCGCCAGTCCGGTGCGAATGACATCGATCAGCGCCGGCCAACTGTCGGTCGGCGCCGCCGTCACCACATGAACAGTCAATCCCTGGCGCTGTGGTGGGTCCTGCCCAAGATGTGGAGCGCGGGCGGGCGGATCTGAGCCTGTGTACCGGCGACGGCTCGCCGCATTGACTGCAGAACTTGGCTCGAGCTGGCAAATTTATCCCGCATTGGGTGCATGCTAGCGCAGCCCGCAACCTGGCGCACTGGTGGCAAAATGGCGCTTCCGGTGTCTTCGGCGCCCTGCAAGCGGGACATCCGATCCCATTGCTGGCCGAAGAGGCGGTGCATTGCCATGGCCACTACTTTCGCCATCCAGCACTCCGTCATCCTGACCTGCGGTCACCCTTATCGCACTACTCAATCGGTTCGGCAGCCATGGCACCAACGGAAAGTATGTTTGACCCAACCAATGGGGCGGCGTAAGAAGTCTTTTCATCCGCGTATACGTCGGGGCCTTTCGGAACGGAAAATTCGCGACGAACTGCTGTGCCCGCAATCGCGGCACCGTCTCCGTTCATGTCCATGGCATTCTGCTCGACGCTTGTGCTGGATGGGACACGATACAAGGCCGGGAACGGGTCATTCGGGTGTGGTGTTCGAGACCCTGGACTATTATGAAGTTGTGCTTCAGGCCGCGTCATTGCTAGGCTAAGGGCAGATGTGAAATCGAGGTCGTGCGCCTTGTAATTTGGCGTGCCGGGGGCATTGACTATATTAGACGCAGTAAGTTCTGTGCTTCTTGCGTAATTGCCAAGGGACTTCTCCAAGAAGTGGTCCCTGTCCGGTCTGTTTGCTGTACCAATTTCCATGGCTCACCTGCAGTTTTCGCTATACTCTCAGCTTACCGGTAACTCAAGAAAGTAAAGGATTAAATAGGTGGGCGTTTACCGCCTAATGCGACCGATAGAACGGTCAATATTGCGGCGCTACCCACTTTCGCGCTTAATGCTGGTAGCGAGAGACCGGGTTGTTGCCCCTCCGCGCCAGTTACCCCCTTGACCAGGACAAAATCCTTGGCTCGCAAGCCGGATTGTCCGCGCTGCCGAATAGTTGTTGATGTGGCACCGTCGCGGCCGATGCGAATCGTTTTCGATGCAGCGGCGTCCTCATGCATTCGTGCGGTCCAGTTCATGCACGATGACGCTTTGATGGTCCTTGACCTCGCTCATCCATTTGGCTTGTTGAATGGCCTGGCTCGCATCCGCATAGCCTTGGCGCCAGCGCCAGTCGATCGATCCTGTGGAAAAATTGATGTCTTTGGCAGCCATTTGCCAGTCCTTTCCCGGATAGATAAGGCGCACGATATGCATGGTGGTTTCGGGTACCAGCAATGGCAGCACCGCGGAACTGAGGTCATCCTGCGAGGACGGCGGCAGCATGTCATAGACCCGCTGCAGCATGCACTGAAGTTCGTGCTCGCGTCGATACGCATTGATATGGCGTGTGGACCGGGACGAGAACACGATGTCCTTCTGGCGTGTATAGACTTCGTCGAGCGTGCGCGGTTCCGGTCCTTGGGCCCGCCACAGATCGACCATGAAACATAATGTATCGATGGGCGGCTGGTCGTTCAGGATGGTTTCGAGCGGTGTGTTGGAGTACAGGCCGCCGTCCCAGTAGAGCTGGCCATCGATGCGCACCGGCGGAAATGCCGGCGGTAAAGCGCCGCTGGCCATGATATGCTCGGCCGTTATGGCCTCGGTCCTGTTGTCAAAGCCGACCAGCTCGCCGTCGCTTACTTTCAACGCATTGACGGTCAGGCGCATGGCGT
Organism: uncultured bacterium; assembly: GCA_965233055.1. Taxonomy (GTDB): domain Bacteria; phylum Pseudomonadota; class Gammaproteobacteria; order Burkholderiales; family Burkholderiaceae_D; genus Telluria_A. The sequence continues at coordinate 202,530 of CBDDRJ010000054.1, read as the reverse complement.
CACGCTGATTGAGGTGCTCGAAATCGATGAAACGCTGGAGCGTGGCGAGCAGCCCGGACGTGTCATACAAGCTTGCCCGCTCAGGCGCCACCGGGATGCCTGCTGCAAAAAGGTTCAAGAAGCGGGGCGAGAAAAAACCGGGAATTCCACGCGTAACGACGCCAGCGGTAGCCATGCGGACATGAAGCTGGCGAGCTGCATCACCCATGCGCTGCATGTCCATGCCCTCCGGCTGCGACACGTGGCGCCAGAATTGCTGCAGTCGCTCCAGTCGCTGTGACGGAATATTGCCTGCGATGAGGGCGCCATTGATGGCGCCGATGGAGGTGCCGACGACCCAGTCGGGACACAAGCCATGTTCATCGAGGGCCTGATACACGCCCGCCTGGTAGGCGCCCAACGCGCCCCCACCTTGCAATACGAGCGCAATGCGCTGATTCGGGCGTCGGGGGCTGTCGGCAGTCGCAGGTCTTGGCGTCATGGGCGAAGTAGATGCAGCGGTGAAGTCGACTTCATTGTCGGGAAATAAACTGGCCACGAAGGCGCGCGCTTTGAAGCATCAATTTGGCAACGAGCATCGTGCCAGGCGCGCTATGCTGCGCACGACCCGGTCGCTGACGGCCTCACAGAGAATATACAGTAAATAGGCAGTGCCACCGAAAACAGCAGGACCGGATGGCAGGCGGCGGCCAGAATGTCGAAACGGCGATTGCTTAAGGTAAGTGTGCGGCCTGCTGGGCCGTGTGCCAGGGCAAGCCATAATGGCTGTTGATTCGGGTTCGTATTGACCGTATGCACGGTCCCGATCCCATCGCGGCTGCATCGAAAAGAAATATCGATGCGAGAGGGACGGCGCCACGCCGCCCCCCCTGCGCAAGCCTAGGGTGGTGGCAACGGGCGCTGCCACCACCACGGCTACCAGCTCAAACGTGCGCCGCTTCCTCCACCTGGTCCACCGTGAAGTCTTCCTCGTCGGCATCTCTGCCATGGGCCAGGCGATACAGCAGCGGCAGCACCAGCAGCGTCAGGATGGTCGAAGAGATAATACCTCCAATGACCACCGTCGCCAACGGTCGTTGCACTTCGGCGCCAGTCCCGGTAGCAATGGCCATCGGGATGAATCCCAGGGAGGCGACCAAGGCGGTCATCAGTACTGGCCGCAAGCGCGTCATCGCCCCGCTATGGATCGCCTCGTCCAGACCCATGCCTTGCTCCCTCAACGTGCGGATAAATGACAGCATGACCAGGCCGTTCAGCACGGCCACGCCCGACAGCGCGATGAAACCCACGGCCGCTGAGATCGACATGGGAATGTCACGCAGCCACAGCGCCAGGATGCCGCCGGTCAGGGCAAATGGAATGCCGGTAAATACGATCAAGCCATCCTTGACGTTGTTGAACATGACGAACAAGAGAGTGAAGACCAGGAACAGGGCCAGCGGCACGACGAGCTGCAGGCGACGGGTGGCCGACTGCAGCTGCTCGAAGGTACCGCCCCAGCTGGTCCAGTAGCCGGCTGGAATCTTCACTTGCTGCCGGATCAGGCTTTCCGCTTCGGGGACGAAGCTGCCGATATCACGTCCGCGCACGTTGGCGCTGACCACGATGCGGCGCTTGCCATCTTCGCGGCTGACCTGGTTCGGTCCCGGAGCAAAGTCCAGCGTGGCCACCTCGGCCAGCGGAATATAGCTGGTCGCGCCGGACGCATTGCCGCCGCTCTGGCGCGTCAGGGCAATGGGCAGCCGCTTGAGCGCTTCCAGGTCGGTGCGCAGGTCTTCCGGCAGACGCACGATGATGTCGAAACGGCGATCGCCTTCGAACATGGTCCCGGCCGCCCGGCCGCCAGTGGCAATGGTCAGCGTTTCCTGGACGTCGCCGATGTTCAATCCATAGCGCGCCGTCTTGTCGCGGTCGATATTGACGGTCAACATCGGCAAGCCGGAGGTCTGCTCGACCTTGACCTCGGTCGCGCCTGGCACCCGGCCCAGTACGGCCGCGATCTTGGTCGCGGTGTCATTGAGGACCTCCATATCGTCGCCGAACACCTTGACCGCGACATCGCTGCGCACGCCGGAAATGAGTTCATTAAAGCGCAACTGGATGGGCTGAGAAAATTCATAGTTGTTGCCCGGGTATTTGGCTGCCTCGGCCTGGACTGCGGCCAGCAGTTCGTCGCGGGTTTTCTTCGGCTTTGGCCAGGCCGCCTCGGGCTTGAGCATCACATAACCGTCGGAGATATTCGGCGGCATCGGGTCGGACGCGATTTGCGCCGTGCCGGTGCGGGCGAAGATGCGCTCGATCTCGGGAAACTTCGCCTTCAGGCCGCTTTCGAGTTGCTTTTGCATCTCCAGCGACTGCGACAGGCTGGTGCCGGGAATGCGCAGCACCTGGATGGCGAAGTCGCCTTCGTTCAGACTGGGCACGAATTCGCTGCCCATGCGCGCGGCCAGCGCGCCCGACAATATCACCAGCACCACGGCGACGGTGAGCACGATCGCCTTGGAGCGCATGACCAGCAGCAGGACCGGCTGATAGGTCTGCTTGGCCCATTCCATCAGGCGGTTTTCCTTCTCAGCGACGCGCTCGCCGATGAACAGGGCGACGGCGGCGGGAATGAAAGTCATCGACAGGATCATCGCGCCGACCAATGCGGCGACGACCGTGAAGGCCATCGGCTGGAACATCTTGCCTTCGACGCCGGTCAGCGCGAAGATCGGGATGTAGACAATCATGATGATCAGCTGGCCAAACAGCAGCGGGCGGCGCGCCTCCTTGGCGGCGGCAAACACTTCGTGGAAGCGCTCGGTGCGGGTCAGCGGCCGCTGGTGCTGCTGTTGGGCATGGGCCAGGCGGCGCACGCAATTTTCCACGATCACCACGGCGCCGTCGATGATGATGCCGAAATCCAGTGCGCCCAGGCTCATCAGGTTGGCGCTGACCTTGTACGTCACCATGCCGGTAAACGTGAACAGCATCGACAGGGGAATGACCATGGCCGTGATCAGCGCAGCGCGAATATTGCCCAGGAACAGGAAGAGGATAGCGATGACCAGCACCGCGCCTTCGAGCAGGTTCTTCTTGACCGTATAGATCGCCTTGTCGACCAGGACCGTGCGGTCGTACACCGTGACCGCCTTGACGCCGGCCGGCAGGCTGCGATTAATTTCGGCCATTTTCTGGTCGACCGCCTGCGACACGATGCGGCTGTTTTGCCCGATCAGCATGAACACTGTGCCCAGCACGACTTCGCGGCCATTGTCGGTGGCGGCGCCGGTGCGCAGTTCGCGCCCGATGTCTACCTCGGCGACGTCGCGGATCCGGATCGGCACGCCCTGGACATTGCTCAGGATGACATTGCGCATGTCCTCGATCGAACGTACCTGGCCCGGGGCGCGGATCAGGAACTGCTCGCCGCGCTTTTCGATATAGCCTGCGCCGACATTGTTATTGTTGCGGTCCAGCGCGACCACCAGGTCCTGCAAGGTCAGGCCATACGACGCCAGCTTGGTCGGATTGGGGGTGACGTGGTATTCCTTGGCGTAGCCGCCGATCGAATTGATTTCAGTGACTCCCGCCACATTACGCAACTGCGGCTTGATGATCCAGTCCTGAATTTCCCGCAAATCGGTCGGCGTGTAGCTGCTGCCGTCGGCTTTCCTGGCGCCCGGCTCGGTCTCGACGGTCCACAGGTAGATTTCGCCCAAGCCGGTCGAGATCGGGCCCATCATCGGCGCCACGCCTGCCGGCAGGCTGTCGCGTGCTTCCTGGATGCGCTGATTGACCAGCTGGCGGGCAAAATAGATGTCGGTGCCGTCCTTGAAAATGACGGTAATCTGCGACAGGCCATAGCGCGACAGCGAGCGGGTCTGCTCCAGGTCTGGCAGGCCGGCCATGACGGTCTCGATGGGAAAAGTGACCCTTTGCTCGACTTCGAGCGGCGAATAGCCGGCCGCAGCGGTGTTGATTTGCACCTGGACATTGGTGATGTCGGGCACAGCGTCGATCGGCAGCTTCTGGTAGCTGTAGACGCCGATACCCATCATGGCCAGTACGGCCAGCATGACCAGCCATCGGTGTGCGATGGAAAAGCGGATGATACGTTCAAACATATGATTTCTCCCGCTTAGTGAGCATGTTCGGCGCTGCCCTTGCCTTGTTCCGCCTTGACAATAAAGCTGCCATTGGCGGCGTAAGCCGTGCCGGGTTTGATCCCGCTGAGGATCTCGGTATGGGTGCCATCGTTGCGTCCGGTCGTTACCGCCTGGGCAGCAAAGCCGCCATCGACCTTGATGTAGACGGTGGCCGTGTTGCCGACCGTCTGCAAGGCCTCGCTCAGCACGGCAACGGGCACGTCGCGCTCGTCGGCCGTGAGCTCGACATTGACAAACAGGCCGGGACGCCAAGCCATCTTGGGGTTGGCCAGCGTCACGCGGGCCTTGGCGGTACGGGTCTGTTCACCCAGCAGCGAGCCGACATAGGAGACCGTGCCCGCGGCGGTCGAATCGGCCGCCGTCGCGGTGACTTTCGCCTTGGCGCCGACCCGTACCAGTGCCAGGTCCTTGGCCGGCACGATGATTTCGGCCCACACCACGGACAGGTCGGAAATCATGAACACGTTCGAGTCCTCCTTGACTGCTTCACCCAAGGCGATGTGTTTCTCGACAACGGCGCCGTCAAACGGTGCGCGCAGTTCATAGCGGCTCAGCGGGCCCGACGTAGCCGGCGCGGCGCCGATGGCGAGCAATTTTTGCCGCGCGTTTTCGGTGGCGATCTCCGCTTCACGCAGGTTCTGCTGCGCCTGCAGATAGTCCTGCTGGGCCGATATTTTGTCCTGCCACAGCTTTTTCTCGCGCTCATAGGTCACCTGCACCAGGGCCTGGTGGCGCTGCGCGGTCAGCAATTGGCTGCGCATTTCCGACAGCTGGCTGCTGGCAATGACGGCCAGTACCTGTCCTTTCCTGACCTGCTGGCCCAGATTGGCGCTGACGCTTTCCACCACGCCGGCCAGGCGCGGTACGACGTGCGCGGTGCGGTCTTCGTTAAAGCGCACTTCGCCGGCCAGCTGGAACGCGCTGCGAATGCGCGCCGGTGCTGCCGCCTTGAGCGTAATGCCGGCCGTCTTGACGGCGGCGTCGGTCAATTCGACCTTGCCTTCTTCACTGTCGCTCTTGAACTGCATGCTTGTCTTGCCCCTGCGTGCCACGAAGGACGCTTCGAAGAGATGGGGTTCGGCGATCGGGGTCGTACTTTGCAGGCTGTCCTTGTCGACGGCAAAGGCCACTTCCTGGCGCTCGCCCTGAGGGCGCACCAGCGTGGCGCTGACCACGATGCCAGCCGGCGCCAGCGGCTTGCCGTTCTCGACGAACCACAGGCGGTAACGCGCCTGGCCGTCCTGCTCGGACAGCAGCAGCTCGGCCTCCAACGTTCCCTGAGCGTAGACGGCGCCGCCATGCGGCCCCTTCTTGGACGGCGCGCCGTGCCCCTTGTCGTCGTCATGCTTGGCCGCTCCCGCTTCGCCATGCTTTTCGCCGTCGGCGTGGGCGGCTGCTTCGCTGGCACCTTCGTGCTCCTTGTTGGCAGAAACAGTCTTCTTGCCGGAGAACAGGATCAGTGCCAGCAGCAGTGTGCCGAGGACCAGCACGATGGCGATGACGATGCGCGATTTCTTGTCGATGTCGATGTTTTTCATTGCATATCCTGTTGCTGTGCAGCGGCGGCAGGCGTGCCGGCGTGCGAGGTTGGGGTGCCGACCAGGCGCTCGATGTCGGCGATGGCCCGGTGCGATTCACCGAGGGCGCGCAGGTACTGGGTCTTGGCCTGGAAGAGCGTGCGCTGGGCATCGAGGACATCGAGGAAGCCGAATTTTCCCAGTTCGAAACCCTTGGTGCCGGCGTCGTAGGCGCTTTGTGCCCCGGGCAAAATATCATTGCGCAGAATGCGCAATTCGGCCACTGCAGACTCCAGTCGCAGCGCCGCCTGGCCTAGCTCGGCCGAAACACGGTTCTCGACGGTGCGCAACTGCTCGCTGGCCTGGTCGGCACGGCGCAAGGCGCTCAGTAGATTGCCTTGATTGCGGTCGAAAAACGGCAATGGAATGGCAAGTCCGACGATGGTCTGGCGCTGCGCCAGCTGCTCGTCGCGCTTGCTGCCGATGCTGACGGTCAGGTCCGGCACCCGTCGGCTGCGCTCCAGATTGGCGGCCGCCCGGTGGCGCTCCAGCTCGCGCCTTGCCTTTTCCACTTGCGGCGCGTTGCCCAGATGGGACAGCACGTCAGCACTGCTGCCATGCTGGAATGCAGCGTCTGGCGGCGCGACCACTTCATTAACCTCGCTTGCCGTACCGCCCCAGGTCGAGGCCAGGCGCCGCTTGGCCTGGGCGAGTTCGCTACCAGCCTGACTCAATTCGACCTTGGTGCCGGCCTCGGCGACGCGAGCCCGGGTCTCCTCCACTGGGGAGATCTTGCCGGCGCTCACGCGCCGCGCCGCCGCCTCGGTCACTTGTTGGGACAGGCGCTGCGAAGCCAGTGCCAGTGCCAGGCGTTCCTGGGCCACCAGCACATCGAAGAAGGCGCCAATAACATTGGCGCGCAGCTCGCTGCGAACATTGCTGCGCTCTGCGGCGGCAACGGCGCTGTCGCGCTCGGCAAGCCCGATGCGCGCCGAACGCTGGCCGCCGATCTCGATCACCTGATTGAGTTGAATCGTGGTCGTGCGTCCGGTTTGGCGCGTCCCCTCCGACAGATAGCTCAGTTCAGGGTTGGGGATCAAACCGGCCTGTGTCCGTTGGCCGGCCGCCATGTCGAGGCCGAGGTCGGCGGCGCGCAGGCTCGGGTTGTTACTAAATGCCATGGCGAGCGCGGCATCAAGCGTCCAAGCGGCGGACTGCGGGACGGGCGCATCGACGCGCGGCAAAACGGGGGGCGCGGCAGCCAATGGGGCAGCCGCCAGCAAGGGTTGGGTCAGCAGCAAAGCCAGCCCGAGGGGCGCGAAAAGTGTTCGCATAGAATTCTCCAGTGGTTGAAAAAGGAAAATTCGGCGACAGGCGGCCTGCGCACATGCGCTGCCGGGCATTCATCAGGGGAAAGGAATGGGCCGTCGCCGAATCAGGCGGCGATATTCCATTTGGGGCGCTCGGGCGCGCCGAGGTAGGGATTGGACTGGCCCTGCAATTGGGCGTGCAATTGGTGAACCGTTGATAGTGGGGCAATCAAGACGAGCGTCGGTGCCGATCCATGCATGGCACTATGGGCGCACATTGCACAATCGAGGTGCGGCGCGCCCTGTTTGGCTGGGGCGCTGTCGCGATCGCCGTCCAAGGTATCGGCGTCGTCATGCTCATGCTGGTGGTGGCCAAAATGCTGGCTGGACTTGTCCGATTCATGCAAACAATACGCACTCGCCACACCCCAGGTCATCTGGAGCATGAATGCAAGTGCGACGAATCTGAGGAAGCGGTTGAGCATGGCGCGCATTATAACCGCTTTTGGCGAACTGATCGGCTTAATGGATTACTCATGGGATCGTTTTTCAGGCACTGCTTTACCGGCTTTCCGACCGAGGGCAATACACAACACACGCCACAGTAGTCTTGCTCGCTGCCCGGCACTTGCCAGTGCCGGAAGCACCGAAAGTTAAAGGAGAACAACAATGCGGTCGGCGCGGGCCGCAAATACAAGACCGCTGAAAGTGGGATCAATGACGGTACAGCAGTACTGAAACACGTCACATTCGGTATGATCCGATAAGAATCCAATGCTAGACTAAGGGCGCGACAAGACCTTTCCCTTTTGCCGCCAACTTTTATAGATGCCATTCTTTACCGCCGTTGTGCGATCGACGCTCAGCGCGACTACTGGATCCGCCGATGCCGCACTTCAGGCTGCCCTGAGCGGCGGCGGTAAGGGAAAGGCGAAACGCACAGCCGCTGCCACCGACACCGCCGTCGCTGCCGCCGCACATTGAGAATCAGGAGCCGGGGATGCTATCACGCAGGAATTTCTTTCGCAGTGCCGGAGCGGCCGCAGTCAGTACGGCGCTGGTAAGCCGCGCCGGTGCTGCTTCGCTGCCCGAGGCGGTCGTCATGGAGCAGGCTTCCACCCAGCCACCGTTGGCGCCGCCTAATGGCCGCCCCTACCATCCGGTCGTCACGCTCAACGGTTGGTCACTGCCATGGCGGATGAAGAATGGCGTCAAGGAATTCCACCTGGTGGCCGAGCCGGTACTGCGCGAAATCGCGCCAGGTATGAAGGCGCGCCTGTGGGGCTACAATGGCCAGTCGCCGGGACCGACGATCGAAGTGGTCGAAGGTGACCGCGTGCGCATCTTCGTCACCAATAGGCTGCCTGAACACACCAGCATCCACTGGCACGGCCAGCGTCTGCCCAACGGCATGGACGGCGTCACCGGACTGACCCAGCCTGGCATTGATCCCGGCAAGACCTTCGTCTACGAGTTCGTGGCCAGGCGCGCTGGCACCTTCATGTATCACCCTCATGCCGACGAGATGGTCCAGATGGCGATGGGCATGATGGGCATGTGGATTACCCATCCGAAGAATCACCAGGACATGCAGGTCGACCGTGATTTCTGCTTCCTGCTCGGGGCCTATGATATCGAACCGGGCAGCGCTACGCCCAAAGTCAGCACGATGAGCGACTTCAATCTGTGGACCTTCAATAGCCGCGCGTTCCCGGGCGTCGATCCGATGGTGGCGGCCCAGGGCGACAAGGTGCGGATTCGGGTCGGCAATCTGACCATGACCAACCACCCGATCCACCTGCATGGCCATGAGTTCACCATTACTGGGACCGACGGCGGCTGGACCCCGCCCGCGTCGCGCTGGCCGGAAGTGACTGCCGATGTGGCCGTGGGCCAGATGCGGGCGATCGAATTCGTCGCCAGCGAGCCGGGCGACTGGGCCTTTCACTGCCACAAGTCGCACCACACCATGAACGCGATGGGGCACAAGCTGCCCACCATGATCGGCGTCGATCAGCGCGACGTGGCCGAGAAGATCAAGGCCCTGATACCGGGCTATATGCCGATGGGCGACAAGGGCATGGCCGACATGGCGAACATGGCGATGCCGATTCCCGACAACACGCTGCCGATGATGGCGGGCGAAGGCCCGTTCGGCGCCATCGGCATGGGCGGCATGTTCACCATGCTCAAGGTGCGCAAGGGACAGCCCCGCAACAACTACTCCGATCCGGGCTGGTACCGCCATCCGGCCGGCACCGCCGCTTACGAATGGAAAGGCGACGTGGCAGCCCTGCCGCAGGCGGCCGCCGCGCCCGATGCCGGGGGAACGGCCGCCAAGCCGGGCGAGGCCCTACTACAGGTGACTAAAGGAGGAAAACACCATGGTCACTAAACAGGCGGTGCGCAGTGCGCCCAATCTGTCCAGCCGCTTTGGGCTGGCCGCTTTTGTAGTGCTGCGGCCGCATTACTGACGCCGGCTGCCAAGGGCCACGCCAAGCTGCTGGCGGCCGAACCGAAAGCCGGGGCCGTTCTGGCCGCTGCGCCGGCGGCTATCCGTCAGCAATTCGACGACGAAGTCGAATTGCAATCACGCAAGGTCAAGCTGCTCGACGCCAGGTACAGCAGTCTCAATGTGGTCGCCCTCGCCCCCACCGGGTAGATCCGAAAACTGTCGTGGCCTTGATTCCGCTGATTGCCCTATGTGACCTGGCCCAAACCTGGCCAACTGGGCGGGCAGGTGTAAGGTATGCGCGCCTCCACGCGACTGATCAGCAATCACTTCTTCCAAATATTGCTTGATTTTTGCACGAGTAGGCAGTGTGCTATGATTTACTAACCTATGAAAATGTCCCGCACGTCGCGCTGTATTGCTGCGCTCATTACGCTGTTCAGCCTGCTGTTCACACAGCTTGCTGTGGCTGCCTATGTGTGCCCGGACTTGGCGCCGCGACCGGTTGCCACAGTCAGCGTCGACCATAGCGACATGGTTGGGTGTACGGGCATGGATGCAAAGCAGGCGGGCTTGTGCAAGGCGCATTGCGACAGCTCCCGCCAGTCGCTCGATGCGCCGACTGCGCCCCACGTAGCACCATTTGTGGCCGCGGAGCTGGTGTGCGTGCTGCCCGGCGTACAGCTGGACGAAGCCGTTCATGACAGCCACAACACTGCTACGCTGTTGAGGCAAGCCGCGTCGCCGCCAATTGCCATTCGCAACTGCTGTTTCCGCATTTAATCTTCCAGATTGCCAAGTCCGCCATCGCCCCGTGCCCGGTGCACGCGTGATGTTGCTCACCGCATTCTGGAGGTCTCATGTTTTCCCGATCCAACGCGCCCAGGCGCAATATAGCTATCCGGCGCAGCCGCATGCAAGCGGCCACGCTGTGCCTCGCTGTGGCGCTCTGCGCACCGGCATTCGCCGACGAGCATCCCCTGACCTTGATTGATGCGCAGCGCTTGGCCGTGCAACGGTCGCGCCAGCTGGCATCCCACGATGCTTCTGTCGTGGCCGCGCATGAGATGGCGGTCGCTGCCGGCCAGTTGCCCGACCCGGTCCTGAAGGCCGGCATCGACAATCTGCCCGTTAGCGGCGCCGACCGCTTCAGCCTCGGCAACGACTTCATGACGATGCGCCGCATTGGCATTGCACAGGAACTGACCCGGTCAGACAAGCGCCAGTTGCGTGCAGAGCGCTTCGAGCGCGAGGCGGAAAAGACGCGGGCGGCCCGTACGGCGTCGATCGCGGCGATCGAGCGCGAAACCGCGCTGGCCTGGATCGAGCGCTACTACACGGAACAGATGATATCCAGTGTGGACGCGCAGGCCGTCCAGGCCAAGCAGGAAATCGAGGCTGCCGAAAGCGCCTATCGCGCCGGACGCGGCAGTCAGGCCGACATTCTCGCCGCCCGCAGCGCTTTGGGCATGGTCATGGATCGCGACAGCGACCTGCAGCACCGGGTACGCAATGCCAGGACAATGCTGGCGCGCTGGACCGGACTGGATGCCGACACAGTGTCCGGCCAGCCCGCGCTTGACCAGATCCGACTCGATCCGGCCACGCTCGACACTCAGCTGGCGCACCACCCCGAGATTGCTGTCTTGAACCGACAGGAAGATGTCGCGCAAACGGAAGCGAAACTGGCACAGGCGAACAAGAGACCGGACTGGAGCGTCGAAGTCGCGTTTCAGCAGCGCGGCCCGGCCTATTCGAACATGATTTCAGTGGGTGTGTCGCTGCCCCTGCAATGGGACCGCAAGAACCGGCAAGACCGCGAGCTGGGCGCCAAGTTGGCGATGGTCGACCAGGCCAAGGCCGAACGCGACGAAATGCTGCGCGAGCATGTCGGCGTGACACGCACCATGATCAGCGATTGGGGAAATGGCCGCGAACGCCTTGCGCGCTACCAGCGCGAACTCCTTCCCTTGGCTGGCGAGCGCACTGCTGCCACCCTCGCCGCCTACCGTGGCGGCAAAGCCAGCCTTACCGACGTATTGGCGGCCCGCCGCAATGACATCGATATACGCCTGCAAGCACTGCAACTGGAAATGGAGACGGCCCGCCTGTGGGCGCGACTAAACTTCCTCCTGCCAAGCAGCGACACCGCCGGATCGACGGCCCACGTGAAAGGGAGCGCCCAATGAAGGCCTTGATGAATCAAAAACTGCTTCTCGCGCTAGGCGCGATTACTCTCCTTGGCTTAGGCGGCGCTGGCCTGTATCGGCTCGGTGCGCAACAGGCGATGAAGTCGTCCGTGCTGGTGGCCGGCGATGCTCCCGCCACCGCAGGCGACAAAAAGCCGCTGTACTGGCACGATCCGATGGTTCCTGGTCAGAAATTCGACAAGCCGGGCAAGTCGCCCTTCATGGACATGCAGCTGGTGCCGGCCTATGGCGGCGAAGCCGGTGACGAAGGCAAGGTGTCGATCAGCCCGCGGGTGCAGCAGAATCTGGGCGTGCGCACGGCCGTCGTCACGCGTGGCAAGCTGGCTGCCAGTCTCACCGCTGTCGGCAGCGTTGCCTATAACGAGCGCGAATTGGCCCTGGTGCAGGCGCGTGCCAATGGATTCATCGAAAAAATGCATGTGCGCGCGCCGCTCGATCCAGTGAAAAAGGGCCAACCCCTGCTTGAGCTCTATGTGCCCGACTGGATCGCGGCCCAGGAAGAGTATCTGACCGCCAAGCGGCTGCAGGGCCAAGGCATGGACGCCATCGTGGGCGGGGCCCGCCAGCGCATGCGCCTGGCCGGCATGCCAGAGAATCAGATACGCCTGGTGGAGTCGAGCGGTCGGGTTCACCCGCGCATCATGCTGTTCGCGCCAGTGAGCGGCGTGGTGACGGAACTGGCAGCGCGCGAAGGCATGACCGTGATGGCCGGTGCTCCTTTATATCGCATCAATGGCCTTGCCACGGTCTGGATCAATGCCGAAGTGCCTGAGAGCTTGGCCGCCCTGGTCCGCCCAGGCAATACCGTCGAAGCGCGTACGCCGGCGTTGTCGGGCATCGTCTTCAAGGGCAAGGTCAGTACCATCCTGCCTGAGGTCAACCCGGCAACCCGTACACTCAAGGCCAGGATCGAACTGGCCAATCCTGGCGGCCAACTGGTGCCGGGCATGTTCGCGACGCTCAGCTTCGCAGCGGCGTCCGGCAAGGACGTGCTGCTGGTACCGACCGAGGCAATTATCCAGACCGGCACCCGCAGCGTCGTCATGGTAGCGCAAGGTGAAGGCAAGTTCCTGCCAATGGACGTTGAGACCGGCATGGAGACGAACGGCCAGACAGAAATCCGCAAGGGCCTCGAAGCGGGGCAGAAAGTCGTTGTGTCGGGCCAGTTCCTGCTTGACTCCGAAGCGAGCCTGAAAGGAACGGCGACTCGGATGGGCGAGGCCCAGCAGCCTGCCAACGACATCAAGGCGGCCGGACAAGCCCACCGGGGGAATGGACGGGTCGAGAAAATCGGCAAGGACGAGATCACCCTGTCGCACGGGCCGATCGCTTCGCTGAACTGGGGCGCGATGACGATGGGCTTTAAGTTACCGGCCGGCGGACTGCCGCGCAATGTGGCCGTCGGCGACACGGTCATCTTCGAGATTCGGCAGACTGCCGACGGTATGTATCAGGTCTCGGCCATTTCGCCGACCGCCGACGCGCCGCCAAGCACTCCAATGAAGGCCATGCCGCCGACGCCGAAAACGGATAAGCCGGGAGCGCAGCGATGATCGCCAAGCTGATCCGTTGGTCAATCAGCAACCGCTTCCTGGTCCTGCTGGCAGTCGTTGGCTTGACGGCCTGGGGCATCTGGTCGCTGTCGAAGACGCCGCTCGACGCCATTCCCGACTTGTCGGACACGCAAGTGATCATCCGTACCAGCTTTCCGGGGCAAGCGCCGCAGATCGTCGAGAACCAGGTCACCTATCCACTTACGACAACAATGCTGTCGGTGCCGGGCGCCAAAACCGTGCGCGGCTACTCCTTCTTCGGCGACTCCTTCGTCTACATCCTGTTCGACGACGGCGTCGATCCATACTGGGCACGCTCGCGCGTGCTCGAATACCTGAACCAGGTGCAGTCGCGCCTGCCAGCGCAGGCCAAGACCGCGCTCGGGCCGGATGCAACTGGCGTCGGTTGGGTCTATGAGTATGCCTTGGTCGACCGCAGCGGCAAGATGGATTTGTCACAGCTGCGGGCCTTGCAGGACTGGTTCCTGAAGTTTGAACTGAAGGCCGTGCCGAACGTGTCGGAAGTGGCCAGCGTGGGCGGCATGGTGCGTCAGTACCAGGTCGTGCTGGACCCCGACAAGCTGCGCGCCTACGGCATCGGTCATGGCAAGGTGATCGAGTCAATCCGCAAGGCGAACCAGGAAACCGGCGGCTCGGTGCTGGAGCTGGGCGAAGCGGAGTATATGGTGCGCGCTTCCGGCTACCTGCAGTCACTCGACGACTTCCGCAAGATACCGTTGATGACAACGGACGCCGGTGTGTCAGTGCGCCTGGGCGACGTTGCACGGGTCCAGCTTGGTCCGGAAATGCGGCGCGGGATCGCGGACCTGAACGGTGAAGGCGAAGTGGCCGGCGGCGTCATCGTGATGCGGTCTGGTAAGAACGCGTTGGCCACCATCGAAGCAGTCAAGGCCAAGCTGGAAAAGCTCAAGCCCGGCCTGCCGCCCGGCGTGGAAATCGTGCCTGTCTACGACCGCTCCAGCCTGATCGAGCGGGCGGTGACCAATCTGCAGCACAAGCTGATTGAGGAGTTCATTGTCGTAGCAGTGGTCTGCGCCATCTTCCTGTTCCATATTCGTTCTGCCTTGGTGGCCATCGTATCGCTGCCGCTGGGCATTCTCGCCGCCTACATCGTCATGTATTACCAAGGCGTGAATGCGAACATCATGTCGCTCGGTGGCATCGCCATTGCCATCGGCGCCATGGTCGACGCGCCAGTCGTGATGATCGAGAACGCGCACAAGCATATCGAGGCATGGCACCACGCGCATCCGGGCAAGGAGTTGACGGGAGACGAACACTGGCGAGTGATCGGCGAAGCGGCGGCCGAAGTCGGCCCGGCACTGTTCTTTTCACTACTCATTATCGTGCTGTCCTTCATTCCTGTTTTTACGCTCGAAGCGCAAGAGGGGAAGCTGTTTTCGCCGCTGGCATTCACCAAGACCTATGCAATGGCGGCTGCGGCCGGCCTGTCCGTCACGCTGATTCCGGTCCTGATGGGCTACCTGATCCGGGGCCGCATTCCCGCTGAACAAAGCAATCCCCTGAACCGGGGCCTGATTGCGCTGTACCGGCCGCTACTCGACATCGCCCTGCGCAATCCGAAGGCAACACTGGCGGCCGCTGCCCTCGTCGCGCTGGCGACGGTGGTGCCGATGGCGCAGCTAGGCGGAGAATTCATGCCACCGCTCGACGAAGGCGATCTGCTCTACATGCCTTCGGCCCTGCCTGGCATCGGCGCCGGCAAGGTGGCCGAGTTGCTGCAACAAACCGACCGCCTGATCAAGACTGTGCCCGAAGTTAAAAGCGTGTTCGGCAAGGCCGGGCGCGCCGAATCGGCGACGGACCCGGCGCCGCTGGAGATGTTCGAGACGACGATCCAGTTCAAGCCGCGCGAACAGTGGCGAGCCGGCATGACGAGCGACAAGCTGGTCGAGGAACTGGACCGCGCCGTCAAGGTGCCAGGCTTGTCCAATATCTGGGTGCCGCCGATCCGCAACCGGATCGACATGCTCGCCACTGGCATCAAGAGCCCGGTCGGCGTCAAGGTCGCCGGCATGGACCTGAAGGAGATCGACCGCATCACCGGCGAGATCGAGCGCGCCGTCAAGAGCGTACCTGGCGTGTCGTCAGCACTGGCCGAACGATTGAATGGGGGGCGGTATATCGATGTGAACATCGACCGCGACGCGGCTGCGCGCTTCGGCATGAACATCGCCGATGTGCAAAGCGTGGTGTCGAGCGCGATTGGCGGCGACAATATCGGCGAGACCGTCGAAGGCTTACAGCGCTTCCCCATCAATGTGCGCTACCCGCGCGAAGTGCGTGACTCGGTCGAAAGACTGCGCCGACTGCCGGTGCTGACCGAGCGTGGGGCGCAAATCGTGCTCGGCGACGTGGCCACGATCCGCATCAACGACGGCCCGCCCATGCTCAAGAGCGAGAATGCCCGCTTGTCGGGTTGGGTCTATGTCGACATCCGGGGCCGCGACCTGAGTTCGGCAGTGCGCGACATGCAGCTGGCCGTATCCAAAAAAATCAAGCTGCCGGCCGGATATTCGGTATCGTGGTCGGGGCAGTTCGAGTACCTTGAGCGCGCCACCGCCAAACTCAAGATCGTCGTGCCAGCCACCTTGCTCATTATCTTCGTCTTACTTTATATGACGTTCAAGCGCTGCGACGAGGCGGCCCTGATCATGGCGACCTTACCGTTTGCGCTAGCGGGCGGCATCTGGCTGCTATGGCTGCTCGGGCACAACCTGTCGGTGGCGTCCGGCGTCGGCTTCATCGCACTGGCCGGTGTATCGGCCGAATTTGGCGTGATCATGCTGCTATACCTGAAGAACGCCTGGGAGGAACGGCTGCGTGAGGGGCGAGGCAACGAGGCTGCCCTGCTTGAGGCGATTCGCGAGGGAGCGGTGCTGCGCGTACGGCCAAAGGCAATGACGGTGGCCGTCATCATCGCCGGCCTGGTGCCGATCATGTTCGGTTCGGGCACAGGATCGGAAGTCATGCAGCGGATCGCAGCACCGATGGTCGGCGGCATGATCACAGCGCCACTGTTGTCGATGTTTGTGGTGCCTGTCGTGTACCTGCTGCTGCGCCGACGGCAATTGCGACAATCGCCGGCAGCCGTTCGAGAATCAGCGCATCGGCATGATGAATAGCTCGCCCTGACTCGGCCACAAGCGAGTTGGCCTCATTAATTCGCACTGCCGGCACTGAATCGTTCGCCTGTTCTCAAGCTATGTTTGCACGCTTGATAGGGAACAAGCTCCGGCATCTGGAAGAATCAAGGGAGACCTAATCATCAATCAAGGTCTGGATAATAGGACAGCAGCCAAGGCCATCGGCGTTACTATCGCAACGACCCACCATACTAGCCAATGCTATTTGCATCGCCAGCAAGTCGCTCAGCTTTGACTCAACCATGGCAAGCTTGCTGGCCGCTAGCGCTCGGGTGCTGGCACATGCCTTGGCGCCTTCCAGCCTGACCAAATTGGCAATTTCATCAAGCGTAAATCCGAGTAACTGCGCCCGCTTGATGAACCGAATGCGGCGCACGTCATCGTCGCTGTAGGTCCGGTAGCCACTCGCCGGTCGTGCCGGTTCATCGATCAATCCACTGCGCTGGTAGAACCTTACTGTCTCAATATTGACGCCGGCAGCGCTCGCCAGCCGGCTGATTGTCATTTTATCCGTCATTTGCTTGACTCCGTATATATGTACGGAGTTTATCCTAATTTGGTCTAAAACCCTGTGGATTGAATATGGCACTCGGCACCCGTGGTACTTTATTGGCAGGCGTCGTCGCTGCGCTTGGCGCATCGGCATGCTGCGCCGGTCCATTGGTCCTGCTTTTACTCGGTGTGGGTGGAGGTTTTGCATCTCACCTCATTGCATTTGAACCGTATAGTCCTTACTTCACAGGTCTGACCATCCTCTTGTTTGGCTGGGCCTTTTACAATTTGCATGTGCGACCGCGCCGCTGCGCACCAGACGTTGCATGCGCCAATGACCGCGTCTACAGAAATCAGCGCATCGTGTTCTGGATTGTTGCGTTGCCGGTGGTCTTGCTGTTGACACTTCCCCTGTACGCCCCACTGTTCTACTGAAAGGAATTCACGATGCACCTCCCTACGCTCCTGCTCGCCCTGTTCCTGTCCGGATCGGCCATCGCCGCCACGCCAGAAACCGTCACCTTGAATGTGCAGAACATGACCTGCGCCACCTGCCCGATCACCGTCAAGAAAGCACTGGAGAAGGTCATTGGTGTTAGCGAAGTCAAGATTGATTTCGAACACAAGACCGCAACGGTTGTACTGGACAACGACAAGGCCAATTCGGCGTCGTTGGTCAAAGCGACGACCGACGCAGGCTTCCCGTCCTCGGTCAGGAAATAATACGATGGCGGACGTAGTCTTAGAATCGACGCTGACCTGCCCCAATTGCGCACTGAGTACGCAAGAAACGATGCCTACCGACGCATGTCAGTTCTATTATGAATGCCCGGGCTGTGCCGTCGTATTGCGACCGAAGGTGGGAGACTGCTGCGTTTTTTGCTCTTATGGCACAGTGAAGTGTCCACCAATTCAGCAGCAGGGTAGTTGTTGCGGCTAGAACTCCTTTGTGGGCAACCTGGGACAGGCCCATTCCGGCCTTGTACTTCTCACGGACGAGAGTGGCTTTTTCCTCAGCCGACCCGCGCCGTCGCGCCTGCGGCGACGGTGGCGGCGTCGGTGTCTTGCCATGTACCGTCGGCTTGCAGGATGCTGGCTTTGTCCGGCGTCATTCCCATCAAACTGCGGATGGCGTTGCCCGCTCGATCCAGCGACCGCGCTTCGATCATTTCGGCCAGCGTAAACAGCATCATCACCATGGCCGCCTCCAGCCACTGCCCAATGGCGACAGCGCCAGTAACGGCGATTGCCATCAGCGCGTTGATATTGAGATTGAAGTTTTTGACGGCGATCCACCCCTGCTGGTAGGTCCCAATGGCGCACAGGGCCAGTGCGATCACGCCGAGCGACTGATCAGTGCCGCCGATCCAGGCAAGTACCTCGGCAAGGACTGCGGCGACACCACCTGCGCCAAGCAGCCACCATTTTCTGCGCGAACGAGCAGATGGCAATTCTGCAGCCACCATGCCGCTATTCGGCACAACACCGCCGGGCATTGGTTCGCCCTCCGCTACCGCATGCATACCTACGGCCGCCACAGCATCAACGATTGCCGCCACTCCACTCAGGTTTCCAAAATCCTAGCTGGTGTGGTATGCCGCACATACAGGCAGCGCGCATCCGACTACGCTAAGATTTTTGGGAAGCAAGCACCCACTCATTCTTAGGAGTAGTCAATGGAAAATCCGGTAACCATGTCCGCGCCAATGCCTGCGCCAGTAACGTCAAGCATGCAAGCGTGCATTGATGCATGCACCAAATGTCATCAGACCTGCCTGCAAATGGCAATGACGCATTGCCTCCCGATGGGAGGAAAGCATGTCGAATCCGATCACTTTCGCCTGATGGTCAATTGCGCCGAACTCTGTCAAGTCTCTGCAAATCTCCAGCTCAGCGGCTCTACTTACAGCAGCCGCCTTTGCGCGGTATGTGCCGAGGTCTGCCAGGCATGTGCCGACAGTTGCCGCGACCTCGACGGCATGGACAGCTGTGTCCAAGCTTGCGACACGTGCGCGGCAAGCTGCCGAAACATGTCGGCCATGCATCACTGATCCATTTTGTACCCCACCGGAGAACACCATGAACACCATGAACACCTCGAACAGCATCATTGCAACAAACGCCCACATCGCCAAGCCAGGTTCGCTGCGCGGCCTGGCCTGCCTGCTTGTGATCGCCATGTCGGCAGCGACGATGCCCTTGCCAGCCGCTGCACAGGCACATTCGGCAACGGCCAGCCACAAGGCGACGGCCAGTTCACCAACGGATGGCGCGGCCATGATGATGCAAAAGTCGATGCATGACATGCACGAAAAAATGGGGCAAATGAAGATGTCCGGCAACGTGGATCATGATTTTGTGATGATGATGAAAATGCACCATCAAGCCGCGCTCGACATGGCACAGACCGAGGTCGATACCGGCAAGAGTCCGGCGGTCGTCGCAATGGCCAAGAAGATCATCGCCGCCCAAAAGAAGGAAATTGCGCAGTTCGATGCGTGGCTTAAGGCAAATCCGATGAAATAGTATCCCTCCAAAACTGCAAGCGATTGCGCGCTGTCCCAGGTCAATTCACCAAGCTGGCCACGCTCAACGAGCGCCCATTCTCGTCAAGGACTCGACCACACCGGCTGCACTGGCCGCAGCCACACGGCTGACAGCGGCAAGTCTTTGCAGATGTTCGCGCCGTGGCTTTCCGGCACCCGATTTTCCCAAACGACGCGAATTTCGCTCCGTATAGCGAAGTCCATCCGGCCATATTTGATCTATATCAAGGATTTCGCAGGACGTATCTGACTACAGTGGGATACCGGCGCAATACGGTGCATCCTATTTGCACTCCCCTTGCCCGTCACAGTCGAGTCTGGCTGTCTGTGAGTCAATGAACGGCTTTCGACCGAGAAATTTATGCACACACATGAGCATGCACAGCCTGGATTGCCAGCTGAACCTATCGAGCCAGGGCTCAAGGATCCGGTATGCGGCATGGGTGTGACCGATCAGGCTTTGTATTGGACTGACCATGGCGGCGCCAGGTCCTACTTTTGCAGCGCCAAGTGCAAGATAAAATACGACGCCGACCCGGCACGCTATGCCAGCGTCAAGGTAGCGCCAGCGTTGTCCAGCGACACTGCCGATGCAGGAACAATCTACACCTGCCCGATGCACCCCGAGATCCGGGTCGATCACCCTGGAAGTTGCCCGAAATGCGGCATGACGCTCGAACCCGTGATTCCCGCTTTGGGCGAAGACGATAATTCGGAGTTGATGGATTTTAGCCGCCGGTTCTGGTGGACCTTGCCCCTGACGGTGGTGGTGACAACCCTTGCCATGTTCGGCCATCGCCTGGAATTGATGGAATCGCACAGCCAAACCTGGGTCGAACTGGTCCTGTCGATACCAATCGTACTGTGGGCCGGCTGGCCGTTTTTCGTGCGCGGCGCGCAATCGGTGATCAATCGTGGACCGAATATGTGGACCCTGATCGCGCTCGGCACCGGCGCCGCCTTTGTCTATAGCGTCGTGGCCACCGTGGCGCCGCAGCTGTTTCCGGTTTCGTTCATGTCGATGGGGCGCATCGGCGTGTACTTCGAGGCGGCGGCTGTCATCATTTCACTGACCTTGCTCGGGCAAATGCTCGAACTGAAGGCGCGCTCCCAGACCTCGGCTGCCATCAAGTCCCTGCTCGGCCTGGCGCCCAAGACGGCGCGCCGCATCAATGCCGATGGCACCGAGGAAGACGTTCCGATTACCAATGTCCATGTGGGCGACACCTTGCGCATCCGGCCGGGGGAGAAAGTGCCGGTCGACGGCGTCGTGGTCGACGGTGGCAGTGCCGTCGACGAATCGATGCTGACGGGCGAGCCTATTCCAGTCAGCAAGCGCATGGGCGACAAACTCATTGGTGCCACGCTCAACACCAGCGGCGCGCTCGTGATGCGCTCGGAAAAGGTCGGCGCACAAACGATGCTGGCCCAGATCGTGCAAATGGTCGCCAACGCCCAGCGTTCGAAGGCGCCCATGCAGCGCATGGCCGACGTCGTCGCCGGGTATTTCGTGATCGGCGTCGTCACGATCGCTATCCTGACCTTCTTCACCTGGGGACTGTTTGGTCCCCAACCGAGCTGGAGTTATGGCTTGATCAATGCCGTATCGGTGCTGATCATTGCCTGCCCCTGCGCACTAGGGCTGGCGACGCCAATGTCGATCATGGTCGCCACGGGCAAGGCGGCGACTCACGGCGTCCTGTTCCGCGACGCCGCTGCGATTGAGAAGCTGCGCGAGGTCGACACCATCATCGTCGACAAGACCGGTACTTTGACCGAAGGCAAGCCGGCGTTCGAACGTGCCATCGCCGCCGTTGATTTTCGTGAGGACGAGGTGTTGCGGCTCGCCGCCAGCCTTGATCAGGGTAGCGAGCACCCGCTGGCGGAAGCCATCGTGCGCGAGGCGCGCTCTCGCAAGCTGGTCCTCGACACGCCGGTGGACTTCGAGTCGGCCAGCGGCATTGGTGTGCGCGGCACGGTCAATGGTCGCCGGCTCGCGCTCGGCAATACCACGCTGATGGAGCAGATCGGGGTCGAAGTGGCAACTTTGCACGGGGCGGCCGAGGCGCTGCGCCTGGAAGGGGCAAGCGTCATGCACCTGGCAGTCGATGGCAAGCTTGCCGGTGTGCTGGCAGTGTCCGATCCAATCAAGGCAAGCACCCGTGAAGCACTCGACAGTCTCAAGGCAGCCAGCATTCGGGTGATTATGGCCACCGGCGATGGCATCACGACTGCCCGCTCGGTGGGCAAGCGCCTTGGCATCGACGAAGTGCATGGCGAAGTTAAACCCGCCGACAAACTCAAACTGGTCGAGCAACTGCAAGAAGAAGGACAGGTGGTCGCCATGGCGGGTGACGGCATTAACGATGCGCCCGCGTTGGCTAAGGCCGATGTTGGGGTGGCAATGGGCACCGGCACCGATGTGGCCATGAATAGCGGGCAGGTGACCTTGGTCAAGGGCGACTTGCGTGGTATCGCGACGGCGCGCCTGATCTCGGTCGAGACGGTTGCCAACATGAAGCAGAACCTGGTCTTCGCCCTGCTCTATAACGGCCTTGGCATCCCGATCGCCGCCGGCGTGCTCTATCCCTTCACCGGCTGGCTGCTGTCGCCGCTGATCGCGGCACTGGCGATGAGCTTGAGCTCAGCCTCCGTCATTGGCAACGCCTTGCGGCTCAGGTAGAGCGGCAATTCAGACAGGAGATGGTCATGAACATGCATTCTGGCAATGATGGCAATGAACGACGCAACACGATCGGCCGCTGGGTGTTCTGGGGCTTTGCATTGATTGCGATCTATTTTCTGTTCACCGAACATCGTGCCCACACGCTGTCGGCCCTGCCCTACCTCCTGTTGGCGGCTTGTCCGCTCATGCACCTGTTTCACCATCACGGCGGACACGGACATCAAAGCGGCCACGGCGGACAAAGTGGAAGCGGCCCTGGGCGCGACCAGGCCGTCAGCCCAGACGTACCCAATGGGCCTGGTCAGGACAAACAGCAGAACGTTTCAGGAGAATGATATGGACCATTCCAACGCAGTGCCGGCCTATGGGATGTGGTCGCTTGTGATTATCAACTCGCTCATTTTCATCATTTTTGCATTCAGCTTCGCCAAACCGCAGAGCCCGCGAGACTGGCGTTCGTTTGGCGCATTCTCCGCCTTCCTGGTCGCGCTGTTTACCGAAATGTACGGCTTCCCACTGACGATCTACCTGTTGTTGCCATGGCTGTCGACAACTTTTCCCGGCATTGACTTCCTGTCGCACGATGCGGGGCACCTGCTGGAAACCTTGTTCGGCTGGCGCATCAATCCCCATTTCGGGCCGTTTCACTTACTGAGCAATATCCTGATCATTGCTGGCTTCTTCCTTCTGTCTGCATCGTGGCGCGTGCTGTACCACGCCCAGCAACGGCGCTTGCTGGCCACCACTGGACCGTATGCACGCCTGCGTCATCCGCAATACCTGGCCTTCATCATCATTATGTTCGGCTTTCTGCTGCAGTGGCCGACACTGGTTACCCTCATCATGTTTCCAATGTTGGTGTTGATGTACTGGCGTCTTGCACGGCATGAGGAACAGCTTGCCTATGCCGAATTTGGTGATGCCTATCGGCGCTATGCGGCGACCACGCCAGGCTTTTTTCCAAAATTCGGTAGCAGTGATCAGCCCGCGCATCATTGATGGACTGTTTTCACCGCTGAGCCATTTTGCCTGTAACACAGCGTAATTAATTGATTTGTTGAATCCAACCTGGGAGCCAGAAAAATGAAATCGCTACTTATCGCCACCATGCTGTTTTCCTTACTGACGTCGCCGCTGTCCGCAATGGCGGCGCAGGACGAGGGGCAGCGCCAAATGATGCTACGCACCGCAGCGGCCAAGCAAAAACTGCAACAGGTACAAGCCGCGCGAGGCCTTGAGCAAAAGGGCATGATGGCCGAGCACATGAAAATGATGCAGGAAATAATGGAAAAAATGACATCCATGAAACCAAAGGCCGGCATGAGCATGCAGGAGCACGAGGAATGGATGGGTGAACATCAAAAGATCATGCAACAGGTCATGGATCAAATGATGGGAGAACACCATTTGATGATGCAGGCGTGTACGCCAAGCGCCAAGTAGATTCGACCTTGGTCGCGATCAGCCCTCTGTCTCGACCATGGCTGTCGCCGTCTTCATGCTCTTTCTTGTTGGGAGTCGCCATGCGAAAACGTATTCTAGGACTATTACTGGTGCTGTCAGCGGCGCTGAGCGGTTGTGGCTACAACGACCTGCAGTCGAACGACGAACAGATCAAGGCCAGTTGGTCCGAAGTCGTCAATCAATATCAGCGACGTGCTGATCTGATCCCCAATCTGGTCAACACCGTCAAGGGCTACGCCGCCCATGAAAACAGCGTCCTGACCCAGGTCACGCAAGCGCGGGCCGCGGCGACGTCAATGCAAGTGACGCCGGAGGTGCTCAATGATCCGGCCGCCTTCGCCAAATTTCAGGCAGCGCAAGGCACCTTGTCCGGCGCATTGTCGCGGCTGCTGGCGGTCAGTGAGAACTATCCCAATTTGAAAGCCGATGCGACCTTTCGCGACTTGCAGGCCCAATTGGAAGGCACTGAAAACCGCATCACAGTGGCGCGCAACCGCTACATCCAGTCGGTACAGGTATTTAACGTGACGGTGCGCTCCTTTCCCTCCAATCTGACCGCAATGGCATTCGGCTTCAAAACAAAACCCAATTTCACGGTAGAAAACGAGAAGGAAGTCGCCAAGCCGCCCAAGGTGAATTTCGGACCTGCTCCTCCCCCCACAGGCGATACGTCAGGAGTGTCAAAGTGAGAACGACAAACCTGGCAAAAGCAGCCTTGGTAGCGATCATGCTTTGTTGGTCTTGCACTGCCGCCGCACAAATCGCCGTTCCGCCACTAAGCGGACGCATCACCGACCAGACAGCAACACTCACTACCGAGCAAAAAGCGGCCTTGGAACAAACACTGCTGGCGTTTGAAACCAGAAAGGGCAGCCAGCTCGCGGTGCTGATTGTTCCGACCACTGCCCCGGAAACCATCGAACAGTATGCCTTGCGCGTCGCCGAGCAATGGAAACTTGGGCGCAAAAAAATCGATGACGGCGCGATCCTCGTTGTCGCCAAGGCCGACCGCGCCGTGCGCATCGAAGTGGGCTACGGCCTGGAAGGTGCACTCAATGACGCCACCAGCAAACGCATCATTAGCGAAATCATTTCTCCGCGCTTCAAACAGGGCGATTTCAACGGCGGCATCAGCGCCGGGATTGGGCAAATCATCCGCGTCATCGATGGCGAGCCCTTGCCGCCATCGACAGGACAGCCTGCCACCGGCGTCGCAGGTTTTCAGCAGTATATTCCCGTCATCTTTGTTGTCGCCATGGTCATTGGTGGCGTCCTGCGCTCCGCGCTGGGAAGGTTTCCTGGTGCCATCGTCACCGGCGGCGGCGTCGCAATCGCGGCATGGTTGCTTGCCGGCGCCCTATCCGTAGCATTGGGTGCCGGTGTGATTGCGCTGCTATTCACGCTGCTCAGTGGTGGAAAGGGCGGAATGGGTGGCTACGGCATCGGTGGCCGTCATGGAGGACTTGGCGGCGGCGGTCGTGGGGGTGGCTTCAGCGGCGGCGGTGGTGGTTTTGGTGGCGGCGGCGCGTCGGGGAGGTGGTAGGCATGGACATCAATCGCATAGCAAGACATCTCATGATGACCGATTGGCAGGTCAAGCGCGCGTTCCCGCCCAACACCCTTGTCACCATCGAGCGGGCGATCAAGGCGAGCGAGGCCGCACATGCGGGGGAAATTCGTTTCGTTGTAGAAGGTGCTCTGGACGGTGCGCCACTGTTCAAGGGGCAATCGGCGAGGGAACGCGCCATCGACGTATTTTCGCAATTACGGATATGGGACACCGAACACAATACCGGCGTGCTGATCTATCTATTGCTCGCTGACCGGGCCGTGGAGATTGTTACTGACCGCGCGATTCATGCGAAAACTAGTTCGAGGCAATGGGAAAGCATTTGCCGCGCAATGGAAATTGCGTTCAAACCGGGGGACTACGAAGCCGGTGTGGTCAGCGGTATCCAGGCAGTATCCGGCCACCTGATCAAGCACTTTCCGGCGGGAGGCGGTGGGCGCAATGAATTACCGGACCAGCCGGCGATGCTCTGATCCAACCATTGGCAAAGACAGCCTCAGCACAACGTGACAAGAGTTGGGCGAGGTACCGGGCAACACCGCCCTCTAAGCACTGCCCTCTATGGTTCGGCCTAGCCCTTCCTGTTCAAATCCTATCGAAAAGGTATCACCATGCAAAACGAAACTCTCAAAGTAACTGGTATGACATGCGGCGGATGCACCAGCAAAGTAGCAAACGCGCTGAAGTCGATTGTCGGCGTGCGTGAGGTCGTTGTATCGCTCGCGGCTGGCGAGGCCGCAGTGCGCTACGACGAAACTCAGGCGACACCCGATCAACTGAAATCTGCCGTGAAAGGGGCTGGCTTTGGCGTGGATTCAATCAGCAATGCCCCCGCCCTACCAACAAAAGGCGGCTGTTGCAGCTAGCTGAAGGCGCCGAAGGGCAAATGAAATCAGCGTGAAGTCCTGGCCTGTGGCGCGATCGTTCACAAACGCCAACAGCAGATCGAGCGTGTCAAACAGGTCAAACTCTGGAGTTCACTTGGCACGATCGTTCTGCCGTAGGCGGTGGTGGTGCATTGGGCACCTGCTTTCCGTCTATGCCGCACAACTGGGATGAGCTAGGCTGACTGAGGCGCCCCATCGCTGCCCCATCCTCAGTGGACGACGTTGACCCGTGACGGCCACAAGGTTAAAGGCGAATACTCGTTCCGCGTTAAATAAAATGCAAGGCGAATATTCGTCAATGCAGGTGGCAGCTACGGCGCTACTCAATCTGGCACTGGCCCTGCTGCTCGGGACCAGCATGGCGCAACTGTGGCTGCGCAACCGGGCATCGCCTTGGGCGGCGGCGCAGCTGCCTGTGTTGCGCAAGCTGGCTATCGGCGCATTGGCAGCGGCCATGCTGGCCGATACGATGATCCTCGCGCTGGAGGCTGCCAGCATGGCGGATGTGCCAGTTGCGCAAGCTGGGCCTGCCATTGGCGCCGCCCTTGGCGCCACCCACTACGGCCTTGCTTGGCAACTTGGCATGGGAGCCTTGCTGGCCGTCGCGCTCACCGCTGTCGTACGCTGGTCACCACGCCTTGCCATGACGATGGCAATGGCACGACTGGCTGCGCTTGGCGTTTTCTTCTACAGCCGCAGTATCGTCAGTCACGCGGGTGCTAGTGGGGACATGACTTGGGCCGTTGCCGCCGACTAGGTTCACCTTGCTCTGATCAGCCTGTGGATAGGCGAAGTGATTATCGCAGGTTTGGTGACCCTACGCCAACCGTCGCAGCCGAATGCGACTGAAAGGCAGGAGCGCGCCACCTATATTGCCGCCTTGTCACATTCCGCGACGGTGGCCCTGATCGGCATCGGCGCGACGGGTGTGATTGCAGTATGGCGTGGGCTGTGGAATCCAGCTAGCGCGATCGGCCACCCGTATACGACCATACTCGCAGTGAAACTGCTGCTTTTCGCATGCGCCGCCGTGCTGGGCGCCAGCAACCGTTTCCTCGTCATGCCACGCATGATGCCGGCCCTGGGCGGCGATCTGGTCGGCGGCAACGGTGCCGAACGGCGATTCGCGATCATCCTGCAGGTCGAAGCGGTCGTCCTTGCCTTCGTCCTGGTGCTTGCCGCTATACTCAGTTCAACGTCTCCGCCAACAGGCGGCTAGGCCGACTTTTCAAAATCACAAATGGAGCAATCATGCAAGAAAAACTTATTTCGATGATAGTAGCAGTAGCCCTTTTCGCAGCTGCTTCGGCGAGCCAGGCAGCCAGTCCGCAGGAATCACTGGACGCCTTTCACGCTGCGCTCACTGCTGGCGACAAGGCCAAGGCCACGGCGCAGATGGCGCCAGAAGTGGCGATCTACGAATCGGGCTATGTGGAACGATCCCGCGCCGAATACGAAAGCCACCATCTGGCCGGAGATATCGAATTTGCAAAAACGGCAAAACGGAAAGTCTTGAAACAGACCGAACGCCTGCACGGCCCTGTTGCGATCATTTGGCAGGAGACGGAGACGACGGGCACCTCGCGCGGCAAGGCGGCCCACGTCTATGGAACCGAAACAGCAGTGCTGGAAAAGAAAGGTGACGACTGGCTCATCGTTCACGTTCATTGGTCTTCGCGGAAAGCTAAGTAAGTTGACTTTAGCTTAGTGCCCTGCGCTGCGGCAAACGAGGCACGTAACCGTCGGTCGTCGCGCCAGGATCCTTGCGGTTGCGGCCCCAGGCAAGTGTCGTTTGCATGGGGCGCGACCCGATGGCATGATGATAATTTGCCGAGGCCGTCGTGCGCCTAAGTGAGACCTCCGGTTCGAGCAATTCCGGGCTGTCGAGACGGCCATGGCTCACTTGCAAGGACCAGGCCGGGGTCGGATTCCAGCACAGGCGCGCCGACGCCGAATCGAACTTTCGCACCTCCATATTCCAGCGGCGCTGGTCCGGCTCACCCCCATTGAAGGCCGAGGCCTCGATTTTGAGGTTTTCCCACACCTAGCCTGCCGTGACGGCGCCGAACGTGATGTGGGTCGAATCGAGCCAGTTATGCGTCAATGGCGCTTCTGGATTGTCCATGCCGGACTGACGGTGCATATACGCCACCGGGCCCAGCGCGGGCTCGCCCGGCAGGCCGGCATAGATGAATGCGGCATTGTCGCCACCGATGTTCCGGCTATAGCTCGCTGCCAGCTCCATCAACAGATCATGCGGATGCTGGCGGTCGACCAGGCCGGTGCGCCATCGGCCGTTTCACCGGTCTGGAACAGTAGCGGATAGCCGCCCTTGCCGATCGTCGGGTCGAGTGAAGTCATTGCGCGCAAGCCCAGAGTGCCGCCGGCCAGCGGTCGCTGGGCCATCAGCATCGGCATGCTTTCGGCAAAGGTCTTCTTGTCCCCACACGGGCCACCCTGGTGGTCGTAGACGGCGTTGACGTAGCCGTGCCACATCGTCATCCACGGCCCCTGCATGCCATCGACACCCTCCATTGACGTATTGTCGGGCTGCCAGCTGGTACCCGATGCCTCCCGCGTCATGCGGTATGGCCCGTACATACCGCACATTGAGCCTGCCTGCATATCCATGTTCATGCCCGCTTGCATCTTCTTGTCCGCGTGCTGAACCTGCGGCCGGGCCGCTACTACGCTATTTTCCGCCGATGGATTCCGGTCATGATGCATAGGTTCGTGTAACGCTTGCGCCCATGTACTCTGGGCAGCGGCAATCAGCGCCAACGCGAGCATTGCTTTCATCATGTTTTTCCCTTCGTAGTTTTGGGCGAGCCGAGCCCCCTCCCTGTCGTACGAAGGGCAAAGCGGGCAGATCAATCCATCCGTGCGCCAAACCATGCAGACGGCATATTCAATGGGCGGCATTGGCCCGTAGCGCTGCCGCAGCTACAGTCCAAGGCGGCGCCGCTGTGGCGCCTGAGGCATTCCTCTGCGCGGCCCTGCAGGCAGGCTTGACATTGAGGCAATAAGGCAAGGGTTTCGGAGATTTGTTCGTACGGAATCGGCATAGGGGGCAGCTAATTCTAGCTGCACCCCTGCCACACCACCCGGCATGCGGGTCCGCACCGGGCGGTTCGAGGAGTTGAGGTCAGTTGAGACGAGGCATGCCAAGGCTATCGAAGTAGGCAATCGTTAGCACATTGTTCAGTGCGAGGGCACTATTGCGCCACCACCGACGGCTGTTTTTGGCCGTCAAGATGGCTACCTTGGGCTTTGCCCCAAGTTTAAGCAGTTCGCGGTAGATCGTTGATCCACGCCGCCAATGTTTGAGTTGGATTGCACGCATTCGGTGGCGCATCCATTCGTCTAGCTCCCGCCAGACTCTGGTGGCCTGCGTCAGCCCAAAGTATGCTTTCCATCCCAGTACATAGGGGCGAAGTCGTTCGATCACCTGCGCTATGCTGCGCCCGACATTTCGGCTAGTAAGTTGCCGAATTTTTTGCTTGAACGTCTCCAACGCCTTCTTCGCCACCGCCCGTTTGACCTCACCTTTCCCTGTCATCCATAGTGCATAACCGAGAAATTTCCGGCCCAACGCGCTGGCCACCGCACTTTTCGATTCATTGACCTTCAAGTGCAGTTGGTCGTAGCGGCGTCTGAGTAAGGCCATCACTCGCTCGCCAGCTTTCTCGCTGCGTACATATACATTGCAGTCGTCGGCGTAGCGGGCAAACCGGTGGCCTCTTCGTTCAAGCTCACGATCCACTTCGTCGAGAAGCACGTTGGCCAGCAGCGGCGAGAGCGGTCCACCTTGCGGCGTTCCCTCTGCACGATTGGCCACCACACCACCATCCATGATGCCCGCATTCAGGTAGGCACGAACTAGCCGGATGACACCGGTGTCGCTCACACGTTTCCTCAGGCGGTCGATCAGAATGTCATGGTTGACTCGGTCAAAGAACTTCGACAGATCAACATCGACCACGACGCGGTAACCGTCTTGCACATGCTGTTGTGCTGCCAGCACGGCATCACGCGCACGACGGCCGGGCCGGAACCCATGGCTGTGTTCACTAAAGGTAGGATCGATCAGCGGTTGCAACACCTGCAACAGTGCCTGCTGAATCAGACGGTCGGTCACGGTGGGAATACCCAGCTCCCGTTCGCTTCCATCTGGCTTCGGAATGCCCACGCGACGTACCGGCATCGGCCTGTACGTGCCATCCACCAGCTGTTGCCGGATAGTCGGCCAAGCGTGCTTCAGCCGTTCTCCGGACTGGGTAATGTCCAGTCCATCGACACCTGCGGCGCCCCTGTTTGCCTTCACACGTTTCCACGCGCGTTGCATATTCTCCCTCGCGAGCGCTTGCATGAGCAAGCCTCGCCCTGCGTCTTCCGGTTCTTGTCGCGGGGGTCTTGTTTCATCGCTGGCTACGCTGGACGAGGCTTCACCCCGCCTTCCCGCGACCCGCCCCGCTGATGCGGGCATCTGATGCATTACATGACTCATCGGCAAGACGTTTGACGCTCCTTCTCGTTCGGCCCTTCGCCCAGAATGCGGCTACTACGGCCTCTGCTGACTTCTCGCTCCGAGTTTCCCCGTCGCCCTTTCAGGCATGAGGCGAGATCTCCCCAGGTAAGAACGCACCCCTTCCCTGCACAACCGCCGGATCTACGCCACTTCGCTTTGACCACAAGAGCTTCGCGGTTACGTGCCCACTCGCCCTGCTCGGTAGCGCCTTATATCCGATTTTTGTCCATCGGCTCGCAGGTTCGCTCCACGCTTCCTCCCCACGGTCGGTCGCCCTTCCGCAGTTGCGCTTCGCTTCGCTCGCTGTGGTCAGCTCGCGGGGGGACTTGCACCCCCAAGAGTGCGCCCATGCTGGGCGCACACGAAAAAAGGCGCCACATGTGGCGCCTTGCTTTGATCTTGGATCACTTAAAACTTCGCGTGTATCGTCAGCTTCGCGCTCCTTGGCGCGCCAGGCGTGATGTTATTGTCGTTATGGGCGGCAGCGTAGTATTTTTTATCAGTGATATTCTCGATGTTGAGCTGCAACTGATACTGTTTGTCGAGCCGGTAAAACAGCGCGCCATCGATGCGGGTGAACCCCGGCAGCATGACGGTATTGGTCGTGGAGGTGTACAGGGTGTCGCGATACACCACGCCCAGCGCCGCGCCGAACTGTTGGCTGATATCGTAGCGGTTCCACAATGAAAAGGTATGTGCAGGAACCATCGCCAGCTTGGCGCCCGAACGGATCGTCGCCGACTGCGCCGCAGTGAGTTCCGCGTTCTGGTAAGCGTAGCCGCCCATCACGCTCCAGGCCTGAGTCAGTTTGCCCGACAGGCCGAGTTCCAGGCCTTTGGTGGTCTGTCCATCGACTAGAACGCTGGTGCCGGCGACAGGGCCAGGCACGACCACATTGCTGCGATCGAGCTGATACACCGCGGCGGTGGCGGACAGGCTTGGGCTCAGGTCCCACTTCACACCCAGTTCCACGTTGTCGAATTTTTCAGGATCGAAGGCGCGGTTGGTGGCGCTGAGCGAAGTGAGCTGATCACCGGCGCGCGGCACGTAGGCGCGGCTGAAGCTGGCATACGCTGACATGGTCTCGACGGGTTTGTAAATCAGGCCAACGCGCGGTGATACCGGCGTATCGGTCACGTTGAAGCTTGCGTTACTGGTCGCAAGGCGGTTGGTGAAGTCGACTGCGAAACGGTCGTAGCGCAGTCCGGCGACCACTTGCCACTGCGGCGAAAATTCGACCTGGTCCTGCACATACACAGAAGCGATGCTGGCTACACTGCTATTGCTCGTTGCCAGTGTCGTGAACGACACGTCCCCGGTGTATGTCGGGTTGTTTGCCGGCACAGTGACACTTGCAGTTGGGAAAGTACCGTTGAACCGCTTGCTGTCGGTTTCCTGCCGGCCGAACTCGACGCCGAACGCCAGCTTGTGCCGCACGGCGCCGCTGGACCAGTCGTAGGTCAGGTCCGTCTGATTAAACCGATTGTTCCGGTCCGTAGCGTCACGGTAGGCGCCAATTGCCAGGCGTCCAGTTGTAGCCGACACCGCGCCATTGGCATAAACGTTTTGATAGTATTTGTCGTAGCTGGCGATTCGGGTACGGTTGCGCAGCATGAGGCCGCTACCGAAGTCGTGCTGCACCAAAGCATTAAACGCGTTGACGCGCACGGCTGTCGGGCTCAATGCAGCATTGCCGAAGAAAGTCGCCACATCGCTCTCAAACGGGCGTCCACTGAAAGATGGAACACCGCGGTCGGCGATGCGATCGTCCCGGAAGTGCTCGGCGCCCAAGCTCACGCTGGTGTTCTTGCCGGCGCGTATCTCCACGGTTGGGTTGATTCCCTTGCGATCCAGTTCCACCCCGTCTCGGTAGCTGCCGGACTGCTCGGCCATGGCGTTGACGCGGACCGCCAACTCCGCACTGACGGCCGCCCCAAGATCGACCGAAGTACGCTTGTGGCTGCCTGATCCCACGCTCAACATTGCCTCCCGGATCGGGCGCCACTCGGGCTGCTTGCTGACCCGGTTGATCACACCACCCGAACCGCCGCGGCCGAAGATCATCGCATTCGCGCCCTTCAACGCTTCGACGCGGTCAATATTGTAAAAGTCGCGGTAGTACTGAACGTCGTCACGGATACCGTCGATATAGAAGTCGCCCGTGGAGCTATTGCCGCGAAAAACGGCAGTGTCACGGTTGCCTTCGCCCTGTGCGGTCACGATGCCAGGGACGTAACGGATCGCGTCGGCGATGCTTGTCATCGCTTGATCATTGATTAATTGGCGAGAAATGACAGTGATCGACTGCGGAGTGTCGCGCAACAGCGTATCGGTCTTCATCGCCGTCAATGAGTCTTTGCGGTCATAGCTGCTTTCCACCGTGCCAACAATTTTTACCTCAGGCAGTACCTGGGTTTTGGATTGCTCAGCGAGTGCCGTGGTCGTCAATAGAGTACTGGAAACAGCGATCGCAATCGCAGTGGGCTTAAGAAATTTCATGCAATATTAAATGAGAATGAGAATGAATCGCATTCTAGCACGATTATTCCATGTTGAAACCAACATACACTCGACGGCGTGGAAGGCACTTTTCAGCGAATTCGAGCTGTATCGTGTAGGACACGATGTACCGCGGGCTGTACGTTGTGTATGGCGATGGCATCGTTCCACAAGTAGATGAACCTGCCGAGCTGTGGGTGCGCATACCAGGTGCTCTACGCCGCCCGGATGGTTTGGACCAAACGTCAACGATGCTATCCGTTGGCACGCTCTGCTTTCAGCCATCGTAGCGCGTGCAGCACTCGGCGCACTGGACGCGACAGAACATGGGCGTCTTGCTTTGCCGTTTTCAGTATCCATTGCTTGACGCGGTACGCATGGCCATGCAGGGCTATGTGCAGCGCGAATCGGCCACTAGAAAGCATCTGGAAAAATGAGCGGTGGATAACAAGCCGGCTGAGCTGGCGGCGCGTCCCCCCCAATCGATATTTGTAGGCATACTCTCCCCAACCAAAGTTAAAGCTCCCGCTGGTACCCTGACCGATACATTCACATATCGTCAAATAGCAACAAACAAGTCCAAGTCGATATTTATCGAAAGCGGGGGCATGTGAAAGGATCCTCATGGAAAAATTCTTTCCAAATCTATAGGTAATGACACCTGCGCAACACTCCCCGTTGATGGTCACTATACCGACGAAGCCGCATTCCCGGACAGACAAGAGAATCCGATCTTCCTCCTCATCACCGATTGAAGAAACTTTATTTTTTCTTGTCATCCTCCCCCGGTTGAGGCGGATGATGTGCCGAATGTCCTGTTCATCAGCTTCATGGCGATCATAGGTCAAATATTTGAACGATGGAAAATCGCGTTGCAGCCCGGCCAGGTAACGCTTCAAATTCTCACGAGTACTTTTGCCAAGAGAGTTGACATAACAGTCAACCGTATCGGGCATCATCAATACAGTATCTTCAGCACACGGGAAATGCTGATGATGAAATGGAATATTGCGCTCACTCGTGTGTATCGCTTCAAAAACAACCGCATTGACCGAACGATAGACACCAAAGATATAAGCGGAAAAATATCGCGCCTCTGCACCGTCAAGGTGCACACCTTCATTCAGTACATGTACTTTTTTTTGTACACGCCGGAACAAAAAAAGCGCTTTCGTTTCTGCGCCCTCGCGCGCCATATAGGTGCAGACGTCATCTGCGATACCATAGATTCTGAAAAGTGCAAGCGACGAATAGCGTTCCCCGTACAGTCGATTGATCTCGCTCTCGACGAATGGGGGAATTCTGCCTTCGTAACAGGATACGGTCCGGCGTACATTAGACATGGTGGCCTACCTCGCGCTGGAGTGTTAACAGAAGCGGAAGTGACCCGCTCGACGACGCTGCCTATCGAGTCGCCATCTTAGGCACAGTAGCCGCCGATCCGTTTGCTGAACCGCAAACGGGACGGATGTGCTGCCGCTTGGCGCGCGTTAAAAACGGTCAGAAGCAACACGCGAGGCGCACTTGACCACGCCATGCGGCGACTTTACGTCGCGGCGACCGTAACGATTTCCATCGCATGCCTGCGCCACGCTGTTACACGCAGGCACCCGCGGTCGAGCACCGCATACACCGCCTTGAGCAGCCCGAAATATGATGCCGGGAACAACGGCGCCGCGAGTAGTATTGCTGCGAACAATGGCCGAACCGTCCCACCTGGCATCGACTGTCTACATCAATTTACTCACCAAACCATTGCCAATCGAATCGACTTCTAACGTTGACGAGGCCGGTTAGCCATCCACGATGCTGGCTAACCGGCCGCGCAGCTAAGGATTGATAGGCGTCCTGGTGCTTGCTGTCCTCGCGCCGACGGGGGCAGGACAGCAGGTTCACGTGGAATGCGAGGCAGCCATTGGCCCCTTTTTCAGCACCACCAAGAACACGGCCGGTCCCGCGATCGATAGCAACAGCAGACTGAACTTGGCCACTGTCACAAATCCGAGTATCCCGCCCAGCACCTCGTTTTGCACTGGATATTGCGAGATCATCGAGAATACCAGGGTGTTCTCCAGCATGTCCGAACCGAACCAAACGATCGGCAATGCCACTAGGGCCTTGCGCCATCCGGCCCCCAGCACGATGCGTTGTGCAACGAATCTGGCGAGCAATTCTTAAACGTACCCGTATTGCGCCAAGCAATGGTTCCCGAAGGTCCATTGCTGGTGCGTCGGTGCCTATTTGGCCAGTTCGATGCGGGTCACCGTGATGGCGCCGTCGGCGCGCTCGACCGAGAAGTTGATCTTGTCGCCGGCCTTGACCTGCGTAAGCATGGCCGGATCCTTGACCCGGAACACCATGGTCATCGGGGGCATGTCCAGATTGGCGATCGGACCGTGCTTGATGGTCAGCTTTGCGGCGTCCTTGTCCACTTTCTTGACTTCGCCGCTGGTCAGCGCGCTGGCGGTGGCAACTGCAGAACCGGCCTTCTCGCTGGCAGCGGAATGATCATGCCCAGCCAGAACGGTGGTGGAACAGGCCAGCAAAGCAGCCAGAACGGTGATATTGAGTAATTTCATGGTATTTCCTTTTAGTGTGATTAATTCTTAACGTCGACTTTGCCAACCATGCCTGCTTCAAAATGGCCCGGTTGCAAACAAGCAAAATCGAGCTTCCCCGACTTGGTGAATTGCCAAATCAATTCACCGGTCTTGCCTGCTTCCACGGAAACCTGGTTCGGGTCCGCGTGTTCCATTTCCGGGAATTTCTGCATCAGCGCTGCGTGTTCCTTCAATTCCTTGATCGAACCCAAGACCATTTCGTGCTTGAGCTTCCCGTTATTGGTCAGGACAAACTTGACCGTTTCGCCCCGCTTGACAGGAACCGCCGAAGGGTTGAAACGCATCGAGTCGTCCATGCTGATGGCAACGGTGCGATTTACCTTGGCAGCGATGCCCGGCTTGCCCGACCTGGCGGCATGGCTAGCCGGAGTCTTGTGCGTATCGCCATCGTGCGCCGACGCCCACTGGCTCGCCAACAGCAAGGCAATCGCGCCCATTTTCAATACGTTTTTCATCATGGCCTCTCAAAAAAATACGTGCTGCTTGACTTTAGTGGTGCATTTTTCCGCGCGTCACTTGAAGAATCTTCTCCCCCGGCTTGGCGGCCATCGCCTTCTTGTCCGGCGCGCTGACCGCAGTCGGCAAGGCCGCCGGGTCGCCCTTCCATTCATAGGCCTGGGTGCCGGGTGGCTGTTTGTACCAGCCCGGGTCCTTGTAGTCATTGCGCGCCAGCCCCTTGCGCACCTTGAGCATGGTGAACATGCCGCCCATGCCGACCCCGCCATACGGGCCGGTGCCGGTCATCATCGGCAGCGTGTTGTCCGGCAGCGGCATTTCCATCTCGCCCATATCGGCCATGCCCTTGTCGCCCATCGCCATATAGTCCGGCACCAGCTTCTTGATCTTGTCGAGCACGCTACTTTGATCGACGCCGATCAGGGTCGGCACGTCGTGGCCCATGGCGTTCATGGTGTGGTGCGATTTGTGGCAATGGAAGGCCCAGTCGCCAGGTTCTGTCGCGTCGAACTCGATGGCACGCATCTGGCCGACGGCGATATCGGTAGTCACTTCGGGCCAGCGCGACGCCGGCGGCGTCCATCCGCCATCGGTGCCAGTGACGACGAATTCATGGCCGTGCAAATGGATCGGATGGTTCGTCATCGTCAAGTTGCCGACACGGATACGCACCCGGTCATTTTGCGCGCATACCAAAGGGTCGACACCGGGGAAAGCGCGGCTATTGAAGGTCCATAAATTGAAATCGAGCATCGTATTGACCTTGGGTGTGGCGCTTCCCGGCTCAACGTCGTAGGCGTTGAGAAGGAAGCAGAAGTCGCGGTCGACGCGCTGGAACTTGGGGTCCTTCGGGTGCGTGATCCAGAATCCCATCATGCCCATGGCCATTTGCGTCATCTCATCGGCATGCGGATGGTACATGAAGGTGCCCGGCCGCTTGGCCTCAAACTCGTAGACGAAGGTCTTTCCCGGGTCAATACCAGGCTGGTTCAGGCCTGTGACGCCATCCATGCCGTTCGGCAGCCGCTGGCCGTGCCAGTGGACGCTGGTATGTTCGGGCAGCTTGTTGGTGACGAAGATGCGTACGCGGTCGCCCTCCACCACCTCGATGGTCGGGCCTGGCGACTGGCCGTTGTAGCCCCACAGATTTGCCTTCATACCGGGTGCAATTTCCCGCACCACGGGTTCAGCAACCAAGTGGAATTCCTTGACGCCGTTTTTCATTCGCCATGGCAGTGTCCAGCCATTGAGCGTGACCACTGGATTGTAGGGCCGGCCATTGGGCGGCGCCAATGGCGGCTGGGTGGACGCCTTGTCCATGATGACCGCTTCCGGCAGCGACGCCGCGCCAACGCGGCTTACGACGGCAGTACTGACAGCTACTGCGCCAGCGCTGCGGAAAAAACCTCTTCTTGAGACCATATGATTGATTCCTTTCTAGGGCAATTAGTGTTGGGCCGCGGTTGGTGCCGCCTGGGCTGCCTGCACGCGCGGTGCGGCACCACTGCCAACACCGGTCAACGACGCCTGCAAGGCAGCATCGCAGATCCAGAAGTAGCGCAACGCGTCGATTGAGGCGTTGACGCTCACAACTTGATCGCGGGCGTCGGACAGCAATTCGAATACACTGATCAGCATGCCGTTGTAACGCAGCAGTTGTTCGTCCGAAATTCGCTTCTTGAGCGGTACGATTTCGTCGCGGTAGTGCCGCGCCAAGTCATACGCGGTGCGGTAGCCGGCATAGCTTTCCCGTACTTGTGAGCGCGCGTCAACCGCAGTGGCTGCCGCCCGGTGGACCGCTTGCATATACATCGTTTCAGCCTTGGAGACGCGTGCGCTGCCCCAGTCGAACAGGGGCACTTGCAACTCGATTTCATAGCCACGGACGCGCTCATCGCCCTCAGTATTGCGCAGGTAACTGAGGTCAAGCAGGTTGACAAAACGCGTCACCTTTGTCAGGCCGAGCGAGGCCGACAGCCCTGCCAGTTCCTTCTGCGCCATCAGTATATCGAGTCGGTTTCCCATGGCTTGGGTTTCGGCGTCCTTGACCTCGCGTGGTGCGGCCGGCAAGTCTGGCAGGCGCTCAGGCAGTAGGAAAGCCGTGGCGTTGCCCCATAAGCCCATCAGGCGAGTCAGGCGCTCACGTTCCTGCACCTGGGTCAGGCGTGCGCGCGCCAATTGCGCCACGGCGTCAGCATAGAATGCCTGCTCGCGCGCCTGCTGCAGCTTGCTCCAGTTGCCAGCGATGAACATGCTTCGCGCCAGATCGGCACTCGCTTCTGCTGCGGTCTTGACCTGCTCCATATAGGCAGTGCTCTGCTGCGCGGCCAGTGCGCCGAAATAGGCACGCCGCGTTTCGTCGGCAATGCGAAGAGCCGCTCCGGCCGCGCTCGCCTGTGCCTGCTCAAAACGGCGTTGTTCGAGCTTACGCCGGATCGGCATGGTCAACAGGCCGATCACCGGTAACGCGAGTTGGCGTTCAATCTCGATATCGTGGCCATTGGTCAGGCGGCCGAACGACAAGGTCGGGTTCTGGAGCTGGCCGGCCTGCACCAGGTCAGCTTCGGAAATGCCGAGCTCGCCATAGCTCGCTTGCAAGCTGCGGTTGTTCATCAGCGCGATGGCCACGGCGTCGTCCGCGCTGAGCGGTTTGGCCAGCATCGTCTTGACTT
Organism: uncultured bacterium; assembly: GCA_965233055.1. Taxonomy (GTDB): domain Bacteria; phylum Pseudomonadota; class Gammaproteobacteria; order Burkholderiales; family Burkholderiaceae_D; genus Telluria_A. The sequence goes on along the minus strand of CBDDRJ010000054.1, from coordinate 163,728 downwards.
TCTGCTCCACCGTGGTGGCATCAGCGTCGGACTTGATCCAGGCCGTTTGGGCGCCAGTATGTTGCTGCGTTACTTTCTGCACGGCGCCAAAGCCGCCATCGGGCGAAAACGATGCACAGCCGGTCAACGCCAGCAAGGCTGCAGTGACTGCGACGTGCCGGCCAGTCAATGGAAATTGACGCATAGTTACTCCTAGTGTTTGTGTTGGTGCGCTGCATCCGGTGTACTGGGCTGCTGCGATTTGGCTGGGTTAGCCGGCGTGGCCGGCTTGGTCGCCGCTGGCACATTGGCCGAAGGCGCCGCTGGCTTAGCCTGCCCCATGTTGTGCCCTGCGTGACCGGCGTGGCCGCCAATCTGGCCCACCATGTCGTTCACGGTTCGCCAGGCGACTGGCTGCGGATCGAGGTTGGACCGGTAGTCCGACAAGACGGACTGATAGGCTGAATGCGGCACCGGCGCGGTCGCATTGAGCGGCGCCAGCAACCGATCTTGGCCTTGGGCGGACGTCGCCAGCAACGCCATTGCAATCAATGGCAATGCGCGGAAAGCGCGAACTGGGTTCATGGATACCTCAACAATTGTGTTGTTTAAGGCGAAGCGGATCCCGCTTCGCATGCAAACTTCTTCTTGAAAACCGAAATCGACGTCGTCGCGCCCATCACTGGGCCGCGTGGTTCTACATCTCTGTCGGAAATCAGGCGTCGATGGTATGAGGTGGTCGTTCCAGACCGGAGGAAATATGCGCCGTATCGTAGATGGCAATATAGGGAATACTCTCGGATCCAACCGGCTTGGCGGTGGCGAGCGCGGTAACCGGATGCGTGTTGCCTGCAACAACGCAGCAGGCAGCGCAGGTACTGCATTTGGACATGCTACCAGGTGAAGTGCAATGATTTTTCGTCGGCGCCTCGTCGGCCTGCATCGCATCACTTTGTGCCGCATCGTGCTGATGCGAAGTAAGGTCAACACTGTCGTCTACTTGTGCTGCGACCGCTGGCATCCCTGTCGCGCAAAGCAACATGGAAACCGACGCGTATCCCTGCAATGGGATCGCGAACAGTAACAGCCAAACGATCAGCGTTCTAAAGTGCCTCATGGTCCGCGCAGTTTATCACAGAGCCAAGCCAAATGGCTTGCCGGCGCTATTGGGAGCTTGGAATTGGAGAACGAATGCGGTTACCCCTTGGCTGGACCGCGCCGTAGCATCCCCACCGTGTGCGCGCAGAATGGAACGCGTGATCGCCAGTCCCAACCCAGCCCCCTCACTCTGACGTTGACGCGACAGGTCAACGCGATAGAATCGGTCGAATAGTTTAGGTAGATGTTCGGCAGTAATAGTGCTGCCGGTATTTTCCACGGTGAGCCTGACGTCGCCGCCAGCATCGCTGACATAAATACTGATTCGCCCACCGCGCGGCGTGTGACGGATTGCATTTGACAACAAATTGCTGATAGCTCGGCGCACCATCAGCTGGTCGCCGGACACGCTGCCAGCGCCAGAATGGGTCAGCGTTACGTCCTTTTCGTCGGCTAATGCTTCATAAAAGTCGATGACTCCCTTCGCTTCCTCGATCAGATCGACCGGTTCGCGGTTCGGAATGGCCAGTTCATTGTCTGATTTGGCCAAGAAAAGCATATCTGCGATCATGCGCGACAATCGCTCCAGCTCCTCCGAATTGGACGCCAGGATATCGCCGTACTCGTTGGCCGTACGCGGCCTGGACAGTGTGACTTGGGTTTGCGTTAGCAGATTACTAACGGGTGTGCGCAGTTCATGGGCCAGGTCGGACGAAAAGTTCGACAGCCTGTCAAACGACATTTCAAGACCGGACAGCATCTCATTCATGGTCAGAGCCAGATCGGCCAGTTCGACCGGTACCGAAGATGCCGACAGGCGGGCGTTCAGTCGGCGCGCGCTGATCGTTTCCACTTCGCGGCGCATTGCTTGCAGTGGCGCCAAGCCTCGGTGCGCCGCTGCCCATCCCAAAAAACCGCACAGTATCGCCGCCAGAATGAGCACCTGCCACATGGTGTGCCGGAATGCATTAAGGAAGCGCTCATGGTCGCTGATGTCGAGGGCGACTGCGATCAGGGAGATCGGCTGGCCCTGTACGGCGCCTGCCAGCGAGCGGGATATGCCGCGCATCGGGCGCCCGTCGCTTGTCCGCCAACTGGCACTGCGCATGCCGGTTGTTGGCGAAACTGCGGTCAGCGTCGATGGGAACGGCTCTTCGTCGGTGGCAAACCCGGCAGTGCCATCCGCGCCTGCCACCAGGATAGAAAGGCCATGCTGTCCAATTAGGGAATCGGACAACTGTTGCTTCAATTCGGCCAAGTCGGTCGTAGACCGCACTTTTTCCAGCGCATGTTGTGTGAGCTTGAGCCTGCCTGCCAGTTCCTCCATATCCGTCTTGGCGAAGTGCGCCTCGATCGAATTGGCGATCATATACCCCAACAGCAGCAATACGGCCGTTGAGGCAGAGGCGAACAGCAAGGTCAGACGCAGTGTGATCGACAGGCGCGCGCGCTGCTTCACTTGCCTTCCTCCAGCACATATCCCATGCCACGCACTGTGTGGATGAGTTTAGGGGTGAAGCCCTCGTCGACCTTGGCACGCAGCCGACGCATGGCCACTTCGATCACATTGGTGTCGCTGTCAAAATTCATGTCCCACACTTGCGACGCGATCAATGAGCGCGGCAAGACTTCGCCTTGGCGGCGCAACAGCAATTCGAGCAGGGCCAGTTCCTTGACAGTCAGGTCGATCCGCTTGCCGGAGCGGCTGACGCGGCGCCGGATCAGGTCCAGCTCCAGGTCAGCCGCACGCAGGAACGGCGATTCACTGTGGTTGCCGCGCCGCCGCAGCAAGGTGCGCACCCGCGCCAGCAGTTCCGAAAAGGCGAACGGCTTGACCAGGTAGTCGTCCGCTCCCAGCTCAAGGCCGCGCACCCGGTCGTCGACATGGTCGCGCGCGGTCAGGAACAGGACCGGCATGTCCTTGCCGGCCCGCCGCACTGCGTCCAGCACGGCCCAGCCTTCCAGGCCCGGCAGCATGACGTCGAGGATCAGCAGCCCGACGCCATCTTTCAAAGCCGCCTGCAGGCCGTCGGCGCCATCGCGCACCAGGTCGACCACAAAGCCGGCCTCCATCAGGCCCTGCTTCAGGTAGTCGCCCGTCTTGCGTTCATCCTCGATGATCAGAATTTTCATAGTCGCGTCGCTTAGCTGCCAGTACCTATTCTAGCCCGGACGGGCGCACGCGGCTGCTGGGCGGCACTTACACCTTGAAGTCATCGAATGCCACGCGGTCCTCATCGACCTTCATATCGGCCAACAAAGCGCGTGTCGCGTGCAGCATGGCGGGCGGACCGCACAGGTAGAAATCGCACTCGCCCAGGTTCGCATGGCTTTGCAGCAGGCCGTCGCGCACGGCGTCGTGCACAAAGCCAGTGACGACCAGGTGCCAATGGAAGTTGGCGTGCTTGGCTGCCAGCGCCGTCATTTCATCCACATACGGGGCGTCGCGCAGACTGCGCGCGCCGTACCAGAAATGGATCGTCTCGCTGGCGCCGCTCTCGAGCAGCGAATGAATCATCGCACGCAGCGGGGCCATGCCGGCTCCGCCGCCAATGAAAATCTTCTCGCGGTTGCCCGGCTGCAGCGCAAAGTCGCCGAACGGACCACTGAAACTGATCGCATTGCCCGCCTTGAGCGTGTACAGGTAGCTGGCGCCCTTGCCCGGCGGCAGCTGCTGCTCCCCGGGCAGGAAGCGCACCAGCAAGGTCATCAGTCCTTGCGCCTGCTGGGGCGGCAGCGACAGCGAGTAGGAGCGGCGCAGCATGGTTGGATTACTCAACTGCTCCGGCAAGGCCAGCGCATTCCAGTCCTCATCGTGGTGATCGGGCCAGTCGACCTGTGCCGCATCTCGGGCATACGGCGGAATATGCACCTGGATATAGGAACCTGGCCGGCATGGCTTGGCCAGCCTGAAATGGGGGCGGATAACGATCTCGCGCAAGAAGGGTGTAATCGGCGTCACGCTCTCGATCGTCCCTTGGAGATTGGCCGACAGCGCGGCGACGTCGCCCACCTCGAGGTCGAGCTTGCCGCAGACGGGTAGATTGCAAGCCAAGCGGTAGCCGTCCGCCAGCTTTTTGGCCGACACGTGTTCGCGGTCCGCGCTGGTCGGCGCCGGCGCCTTGCCGCGTACCCGCACAGTGCACAAGCCGCAGCTCTGCCCGCCCCCGCAGTTTGACGGCAGGTACAGACCATTGCGGGCCAGGACATCCAACGCCATGTCGCCAGCCGACGCGGTGACGGCACATACCATGCTGCCGTCGCCGGCCCGTACCTCGACCGTGTCGGTGCCGCGCCAGCGGCGCGGAATGAACTCATTGAGCCGGAAGCTGGTCATCAACAGCCAAATCCCCGTCAGAGCCAGCCACAGCCCACCGGTCGCACTGGCGATGATCAGCGGGTTGTTGAAGTCCATCCGCTCGGCGTAGTCCATGATGTGCAGCATCCAAAAGATGTCGAACAAGCGCCAGGTGCGGTTGCGGTGCTCGAGCACGTTGCCAGTTTGCGCCGACACGTAGACGCTGGTGTCGTCGGCGTCGGCAAAGTCGACCCGCCATACCGGCTCCTTGTGGGCGCGCGTTTCCAGCGTGTAGTTCAATAGGCGGGCCGTAGCGGGGGTGCCGCTGCCCGAGTAGGACGCCTTGGCCAGCTGCTGCGCCAGCGCCGCATCGATAGAAGTCGGCTTGCCATCCTGCGCATGCACCAGCCAGCTTGCCTTGCCGTCCGTCAACCGGTAGACCGGCACGTCCAGCAGCCAGCCGCTGGAGATGGTCTGCACATGTTTGCGGCTGCCAGCCAGCACCGTGTCCATCGGCACTGATGTCGCCGGCCATACTGGGGCGGCGACCGGTTTGATGCGCCATTCGCGTCCGCGCACCTTGTCGCTGTCGAGTAAGCTCATGACGACGCCGCTGGCCATCCATAGGACGAACTGTATGCCGATCAGCAAACCGACCCATTTATGTATCTTGCGCATCCAAGGGGTCATGCCTGCTTCCTCCGCGAAAAACTGTACAGCAACAACCAGATACCGCTGAGCGCAAATGCCAGTCCGGTCGCCGATGCTACCCGCAGTAAATTGTTGTTCACGTCGTCGCGTGTCTCGTAGTCCATGATGTGGAACATCCACAGGAAGTCGAACCAGCGCCACAATTCGTGTCGCCGCGCCAACAATTCGCCCGTATGGGGCGAGAAATACAGGGTCGTCTTGCCGATTTCATCGAAATGCACGGCCCACAGCGGCACCGGGCGTGATCCCACTTCCGATGGCGCCTTGGTGACCCATTCGACCGAACGGATCGCTGCATCACCGGTGTAGGATTCACCGGCCAGGCGCTTGACGGTGTCGATGTCTATCGGGCTGATCTTGTTGCCGGTGGCGGCATCGACCAGCGCTGCCTGCTTGCCCTGGCGAATCTCGAATACTTCCTTGTTCAGCATGCTCTTGAGGCGCACCGCGGTGATGCCAGGGTAGCGTTCCATCAGGATGCGCTGGTCGATCCGGGTGGCCGATGGCTTGAGCGGGTCGGAATACACGTGCGCCAGGTGGTCGCCATGGATCACGTCGAGCGGCACCACCACCATGTACAGGCCGCTGATCATCCATAGCAGGGCCTGCACGCCGATGATCAGCCCGATCCATTTATGGGTGCGGCGTACCCAGAAAGATAATTGCATGCTGTTTTGTTTCCTCTTTTGTTGCCATTTTCATTGCACCGCCGCCGTTGCTGCACGGCGGTGCACTACTTGCTTACCAGCGATAGCCGATCCGCGCATGCCAACGACGACCCAGCAAATCATAGGTCATGGTGTCGGTATTGGCGTCGGTGTAGCTCTGGATGAATGGCGCCTTTTTGTCGAACAGGTTATCCATGCCGAAAGACAAGGTCATCGCCTTGCTGAGGGCGTATTTTACCTGCACATTGTGGTAGGTCAGCGCTGGCGCCTGGGCGCCGATATCGCCAGGTGCGGCATTAATGTCGTCGGCTTGGCCAATATACTGAATGGTATAAGCGCCCGACCATGACCCCTGCGCCAGCGTCAAAGCGGTCGATGAACGATACTTGGTATAGCTGCCGCGGCCGCCCGTGATCTTACCGGCATACTCAATCATTTCGCCGCCGGCGAAAGGCAAGACGTCAAAGCGGTTCAGGCGCGACACGTCGGCGCTCAGCGACGATGTCATGCCGAACAGCTTGAAGCCGTACAGTGCCCCCACGTCGATACCCGAAACCCGCTGGCTTGCCGCATTAGCCGGTTGGGCCGACAGGAAATTGACCTCCCCGGTGGCCGGCTCGCGTGTGAAGCTCGATGGATCGCAGAAGATATGGGCCATGCCCGGCGTGTTGTAACAGACCGACAGCTTGGTCGAGCCGGCCACGCTTTCGATGGCGCGACTGATCTTGATGTCGAAATAGTCGACCGTCAGCGTCAAATCTTTGCTTGGCGTCCATACTGCACCGACCGTCAGCGTGCGCGCATCTTCCGGCTTGAGTTTTGGATTGCCGCCGCCTGTCGTCAAGATCGAATTACCCAGCTGCTTGAAACCAACCGGCACTTTCGAGGCTTGGCAGTTGATATAGACCTGCGAGCTCGAAGGCAGGCTGCTCCAGCCGCTGCACGGGTCAGAGGTCGTCAGGTTGCCTTCCGATACGCCACCAAACAGTTCTGGCACGGTCGGGATACGGAACGCCGACGAGGAATTGGCGCGCAGCTTCAGCGACGGAATGACTTGCCAATCCAGTCCCACCTTGAAGGTGCTCTTCGAGCCAAACATCGAATAGTCCGAATAGCGCAAGGCGGTGTTCAAGTACAGCGCCTCGACCAGCGGTTTGCCCTGCAACAGGGGCACCGACAATTCGCCGAACACTTCGCGCGCATCGTATTCACCGGCGATCGGGTCCTGGTGAATGGTGTTGGCAATGTTGTTGACCGTCAGATTGTCCGGGTCGCGCCAGCCACTCTCGCGGCGCAGCTCGGTACCGGCGGCGAAGCCAACGGAACCGGCTGGCAGGTCGAACAATTGTCCGCCAATGCTTGCGGTGAAGCTCTTCTGGTCATTGCCGCCGGTGTCGCGGATGGTGCCCATGATGTAGTCCAGTACTGGCTGCTTGAGGTTGCCGACGCCTAGGTAGTTGCCGCATGGCGCAGCTCCAACACCGATGCCGCATTTGCTGCGGTCCATGGTTTGCGCGACGCGGTCCAGGTTGGCCACATTGGTGGTGCCATCGGTCCCGGTGTTGCGGCCCCAGCTGAGCGCCGTCGACCAATCCCAGCCGTCGCCCAAGGTCCCTTTCAGGCCGGTGGCAATACGGAAGGTGTTTGTCTCTTGGAAGAAGTCGCGCGGTCCGGCTTCGGACAGCCGGCGGCGCTCGAGCGTCAGACTCTGGCCGGTCGGATTGCTTGGGTCGGAGGCGGCGATCACGATCGGGCGGTTCACGCCTAAGGTGCCAGGCGTGGCCAGCTGGGTCGACTGGCGATTGGTAAACAGGAATTCGGTGAACAGCTGGGTATCGCCAACCAGCTTGGCATTGCCGATCACACTCACGCCAATGCGCTTGGCCGGGCTGACCGCATTGAGGAAAGGATTGCCATTGTAATTGTGCTTGGCTGGATCATAGGTCTCATACCCACGCGGATCGCCGCCGACAACTTGATTGAAATTGATGCGGCGACCGTCTGCCAGGCGGGCGCGGCCGCCGACGGTCGATGAGCTGCCCGTGCAGACCAACTTGCCGCCCGATTCGGCCAGGCCACATGGCGCGCGCGTGGCCATATTGACCGTGCCGTTTTCCGAGTAATTGAGCGAGGCCATCAGCGAGCCGCGTTCGGAACGTGCGCCCCAAGCCAGATCGACCGCTCGCTCGTCGCCATCGCCTTGGGCCGTCTTGCCGTAGCGGACAGCCGCTTCGACGCCATCGATGGCTTTTTTGGTGATGATATTGACGACACCAGCGACAGCATCGGCGCCGTAGATCGCGGAGGCGCCGTCTTTGAGTACTTCGACCCGCTCGATCAGGGCGATCGGGATCATATTGAGGTCGACCGCGCTATTGGCGCCGGTACCTCCATTGACAAGCCGACGACCATTGAGCAGAACCAGGGTGCGGTCGATGCCAAGGCCGCGCAAGTTCACCTGGGTGGTGCCATAGCCATTGCCGGTCCAGTAGGCGCTGGTCTGGCTGCCTGCAGTGCCAGCCGAGGAAGGCAGGCGCTGAAGCAAGGTGTCGACCGAAATCGCGCCGGAGCGTTCAATGGCTTCCGCGTCGATCACGGTGACTGGTCCGACGCCGGATAGTTGTGCCTGTTTCAGGCTGATGCGGCTACCAGTCACATGAACGCGCTCCACGGCGGGGGCGGCGTCGCCGGCCGGTGCTACCGGCTGCTGCGCCTGAGCGCTATTGACCATTAAGAAAGCGCCGAGCGCGATTGCAGTGGGAGTATGCGTAAATGTCATTTGGTTCCTATCAATTGTTATCTCAGGACACATTGCATCGGGTGTCGATCAGCGCCTCACCCTATACAACGTGTTGCATTGGATTCCGATAAAACAGTGAAAAAACATCAGCTGAAAAACAGTCTGCGGCGTTTGCCGACAGACAGGAATTACGAAACTCAACCACGCTGCCGGGCCTCGTGGGTCCTTGGAGTAGTTGTATAGACATGCGATAAACAACCTTACTACGGATTTCGGTTCACGAATCCGCGTAGGGGCCTTTATGACAAAAATGTAATCTGGACGACAGGTGGTCGTCATTTAATGAGGGAGGAAGGGGAGCGAGTGTTGCAAACCGGGATGCCAAAGCGCCGGGCAGCCAGTTGCCGAAGCGCGGGTTGTGGCGCCCGATACGCCTCAGGGACGGGAAGGTGCGGCCAAATGCTGTTTGTATTTCAGTTCAATGGCACGCTGTTTGGCGAGAAAATTGGGATGCTTCATTGCTGCCTCGATCGCGGCCAACAAACGTTGGCGATTTGGATGCGACTTGCCCAGGCCGATATGCATGGCCACCTGGCTGTGCGGAATGAACCCTACCTTTTTCATCCCCAACTGGTCCTCATAACCAAGTTGCCTCGCATAGAACACCGCCTGTTCCGTGTTCATGATGAAGAAGTCCCCTGCTTTCCTCGCGAAAGTCATGTGCATGAGGGAGGCAGGTCCATTGATCATATAGCGGCGGATGTAATCAGGTACATTTTCCGCCTCCCAGCCGGCCGCATCCTGGCTGACAAATACCAGATCCTTCAAGTCCTGGAACCGTTCGGCCGATGAGATTCGATGGGCATGGCGCCCCTTGGCGTCGTATATCAAATAGCCGAAGTCCAGCTGATACAACGCATGTGTAGTGAAACTGGCATAGCGTTTGCGGCTTTCGGACGGAAAGGTCACGAAAATATCCATGTCCCCGAATTCGACTAGCTGCTGCGCGCGCGACCATGGCAACGCATGGTATTGCGGCCGCAGGTCGGCCAAGGAGCCAAATAGGACATCGAGCATCTCCTTTGCCATCCCGACAGGCATGCCGTGGCTGACATAGCTGGCCGGTGGCGCCGCTTCGGACAAGGCGACGTGGAGATCCGCCGCGTGGGCCGGAAAGGAACAAAGCAGAAAACCTCTCAACACAATGCGGCATAAGCGCAGGCGCGATGCGAACGAAGGGGCGATGCTCATTGAAGTTCAGTTGACTCGCTGCGGTTGGATTGAACCAATTCTACATGATGCCATTTCAAGTGCATGCCTGCTCAACAAGGCGCAATGCAAACGCTAGGGCGTGATATTTTCACCAACTTCAAAAAATGCCCTTGCGGCGTCCGACGCCATACCGAAAATACTTGGCCGTTCGCATTGGCATACACAGCACCCGCAATTCGGTCCACAACTGCATTTGAATAACGGCGTAGGATTCAAACAGCCACAACGACAGCTATCGCCGGAACATAGCCGGCATCGGCAGCGGATTTCGCGTGCGAGCTTTTCCAACAGTCCCATGCTCCCGTCCATGTCAAATCAACCCAACGATAGGCCTTCCCATGGAGGGAAGGTCAAGAGTCTTCGAACGGATCATAATTTAGTGACAGTGAAAGGGCGCCAGCGGCACAAGCAAGCCTGCGGAAATCAAGGTCATTTACGGCATAACAGCGCTGCAAGAGGTAGGCTTTCAGCATAATTCTGCGTGCACCCGATGCTAGACTGCGGGTAGGATGAATCCGCTCCATTTTCCGCTGATTCCGACAAGCCATGGCCACCAAGCTAGGCGAAGCTGTATTACAAGTTACCCAAGGAGTAAGACACCATGAACACTAAACTGGTATTGCTTAGCACGCCCATCCTATCTGGCCGCTACGCTCTGGCTGCCATGGTGCTGCTGTTGGCCGCGTTGCTGACCCCTCCCGCGCGGGCCCATGCAAAGCTGTTGGCGTCCGAGCCAAAGGCCGAGGCCGTTCTGGTCGCCGCACCGGCGGCGATTCACTTGCAATTCAATGACCAGGCTGAACTGCAGTTCAGCAAAGTTAAGCTGCTCGACGCCAAGGACGCCAGCATCGAGGCGCTCGCCCTCGCGTCAGACCGGACCGATCCAAAGACCCTGGTAGCCACCATGCCGCCGCTGGCAGCTGGCGTGTACCGCGTACTGTGGTCGATCGTCACGCGCGATGGCCACAAGGTCAAAGGCGAGTATGCCTTTACCATCAAATAGGCGGATCCGTGGAACAGCAGAGCGCCCACCAACTGGTTACTGTTGCGCTGAACCTCAGCACCGCGCTGGCGGTCGGTTGCTTCCTGTCGGCTGCGTGGCTGGCTAAGGCCAGTTCACCTTGGGCCTTGCAATGCCGCCAGCGACTGAATCGACTGGCCTGCTGGTCCTTGGCTGGCGCGGCGTTGGCCGACCTGGTCCTATTGTGGCTGCAGGCTGCTTCCATGGCCGAATTGCCCTTATTGCAAGCTGGCCCTGCGGTTGGAACGACGCTGGCAGCCACCCATTTCGGGCACGGCTGGATCACTGGCGCAGCAGCGCTCGCCGTGGCGATCGCTGGCGCGGCACAGAGAAAGCGCGGTGCAACGCTTACGGCGCTGGCCGCGATGGGTGTGTTCTTCTACAGCCGCAGCATGCTCAGCCATGCTGCGGCCGATGGTGACATCAGCTGGCGGCTGGCGGCAGACTGGCTACACCTGATACTGATCAGCGTTTGGGTCGGCGAAGTCTTCGTCGCCGGTCTGTTCACACTACGCCACCCTGGCTTGGCGACGAGCGACGGGCGCGAAGAGCAGGCCCGCTATGTCGAAGCATTGTCGACTACGGCCACGGTAGCGTTGGGTGGCATCGTATTCAGCGGACTCTATGGTAGTTGGCGCGCCTTCGACCGGCTGGACGATATCGTTGGCCACCCGTATGCCACTGTGTTGTTAATCAAGCTGGTCCTGGTTGCCGTTGCGGCCATGTTGGGTGGTATCAACCGCCTGCTGGTGATGCCGCCGCTGCTACGCGCCTTGCGCGGCAACGGCATGCAGGCCGAGCGCAGTGGCCGCCGCTTCGCGCTGGTGTTGCAAGTCGAAGCCGTGGTGTTGGCCGCCGTGCTGGTGGCGGCCGCCGTCTTGAGTTCGACCCCGCCGCCCAGTGCCGGCTGAGAAACAGTCCCATACAGGGGCCCAACTGGAGGTAAAAGTGGATCTGCATACGAATCTAACTGAGGTGAACTACCGCCGAATGACCGAGCGCGACCTGGAAGCGGCGCACCGCCTGTCGCAGGCAGTGCGCTGGCCCCACCGGCTCAAGGACTGGCAACTGGTCCAACGCCTCGGCGGCGGCTATGTGGCGGAAGCGGAAGATGATGTCGTTGGCACGGCAATGTGCTGGAGCCATGGCGCCGACTTCGCTTCGGTCGGCATGGTCATCGTCAGCCCGGACTGGCAAGGCAAGGGCATCGGCCGCCAGCTGATGAAGCTCAATCTCGACGAACTGGGCAAGCGCAATGTCATCCTCAATGCCACCGAATCGGGCAAAGCGCTCTACCAGGCGATGGGCTTCAAGCAGGTCGATACCGTCCACCAGCACCAGGGCAGCGTTTTCAAGTCGCGCCTGATCGGACTGCAGCCGGGCGAACGCATCCGCCCGCTCGGTGCGCGCGACGGCGCCAAGCTGGCAGCACTGTGCGCCCGCGCGGTCGGCATGCCACGCGGGACCGTGCTGGCCGCATTGCAAGAAGTGGCCGAATGCGTCGTTATCGACCGCTACGATGAACTGGTCGGTTGCGCCATCATGCGCCGCTTCGGACACGGCTATGTCATCGGCCCCGTCGTCGCGGCCGACGCCGAACATGCCAAGGCCCTGATCGCGCACTGGGCCGGCACCTATGCGGGATCGTTTGTGCGGGTCGATGTCAGCGAAGCTGGCGGGCTCAGTGACTGGCTCAATGACATGGGCCTGACCCAGGTCGATACCGTCATCACCATGGTGCGCGGCGAAGCACCGCTGGCCGATGCCGCCATGCGCCAGTTTGCCATCATCAATCAGGCGCTTGGATGAGCAGGACTGGGACAGATGGCGGCGCCATTCTAAGTGCAGCACAAAATGCCGTAGCTGGCGCGAATACGCCATAAGCGTAGTGTCTTCAGGTGCTGTTATGCAAGCACCCGCTGCCGCAGCGGCCCTAAGATGGCATCAGACTCCTCACTTGGACTGCCATCATGACCAACACCTCACTTGTCGACCTCGACCGCCATCACCTGATCCATCCCGTGACCAATTTCCGCGGCCATGAGCAGCGCGGCGTAACGGTCCTGTCCTCCGCCAAGGGCGCTTACCTGCGCGACGCCAACGGCCGCGAACTGCTCGATGCCTTCTCCGGCCTGTGGTGCGTCAATACCGGCTACGGCCACGAGAGCATCGTGCGCGTGGCCGCCGAGCAGATGAGCCGCCTGCCGTATGCCACCGGCTATTTCAGCTATGGCAGCGAGCCGGCCATCCGGCTGGCAGCGCGCCTGGTCGAACTGGCGCCGGCCTCGCTGCGCCGGGTCTACTTCACCCAAGGCGGCTCGGACGCGGTCGATACGGCGATCCGCTACATCAGCTATTACTACAACGCCCTGGGCAAGCCGGCCAAGAAGCACTGCATCGCCCTGGCGCGCGGCTACCACGGCTCGTCGGCACTCGGCGCTGGTCTGACCGGACTGCCGCTGTTCCATCGCCACTTCGACCTGCCCAAGGAAAATCAGCACCACATTCCTTCGCCCTACCCTTACCGCAACCCGGTTGGCAATGACGATGCGGCCATCATTGCCGGCTCGGTGGCGGCACTGCGCGCCAAGGTGGCCGAACTGGGCGCCGACAACGTGGCGGCATTCTTTTGCGAACCGGTGCAGGGCTCGGGCGGTGTCATCGTGCCGCCGGTCGGCTGGCTCAAGGCGATGGCCGACACCTGCCGTGAACTGGGCATCTTGTTTGCCGTCGACGAGGTCATCACCGGCTTTGGCCGCACCGGACCGCTGTTTGCCTGCCAGGCCGAAGGCGTGCAGCCGGACCTGATGACGGTCGCCAAAGGCCTGACAGCCGGTTATGCACCGATGGGCGCACTGCTGATGTCGGAAGCAATCTACCAGGCGATCGCCGACGGTGCTGGGCGCGATATGGCGGTAGGCCATGGCCAGACCTATTCGGCCCATCCGGTCAGCGCGGCCATTGGACTCGAAGTGCTGCGTCTGTACCACGAGGGCGGCCTGCTGGCCAACGGTGTGGCACAGGAACCAAACTTTGCAGGTGGCCTGCGCGCGCTGCTGGCGCATCCGCTGGTGGGCGACGCCCGCAGCCGTGGCCTGCTGGGCGCACTGGAGCTGGTGTCGGACAAGGCCAACAAGACACCATTCGACCCGGCGCTGCGCCTGTCGGAACGGATCGCCGAGGCGGCCTACCGCAACGGCGTCATCTTCCGCGCCTTCGGCGACAATATCCTCGGCTTTGCGCCAGCGCTGTGCTACAGCGCCGACGAGTTCACCCTGTTGTTCAAACGCCTGACAGCCACACTCGACGAGGTGCTGGACCAGCCCGACGTGCGGAGCGCCGTTGCCTAAATATAAACCTGACAAGCAGGCATGGGGCAGGACTGGATGCTAGAATCGGAAATATTTCAATAACATGCATTGTGGCGGCAAGGGGAATATATGCTAGGTAACGCATTCAAGCTGGACCGCATCGACATCCGTATCCTGGCCCAACTGCAGCAGAGTGGGCGAATCGCCAATGTCGACCTGGCCGACGCTGTCGGCCTGTCGCCCAGCCCCTGCCTGATCCGCGTCAAGCGCCTCGAAAAAGGCGGCTATGTGACCGGCTATGGCGCCCACGTGGAAATGGAAAAGATCGGCAATGTGCAACTGGTCTTCACCCAAATCACACTGTCGGACCACCGGCGCGAGGATTTCGCCAAATTTGAAGCGGCGCTGCGTAAGATCGACGAGATCGTCGAGTGCCACTTGGTCAGTGGCGGCTTCGACTACCTGCTCAAATTCGTCACTACCGGCGTGGTGCACTACCAGACCATCATCGAAGGCTTGCTCGACGCCCACGTGGGGATTGAAAAATACTTCAGCTATATCGTCATCAAGTCGCCGTTCACCAAAGGTTATTACCCGGTTGAAAAACTGTTCAATCAGCATCCTTGACGCTGCGGCATAAAATGCCGCTGTAGCACACAGTTCACAATATCCGCCGTTCTGGTGGGCCTTATATGCGTCATTTGGCCCGTCGCTTCTCGCTACCATGGTGCATTCACACCGCGTACCGATGCACAGGAGGCATGAACTGATGGCGCAAGAAATTTACCCGATCGAAGTCGACTTCCCTACCCTTGACGCTTACGCCGAGGGCAATAACGGCATCGCCTATGCCTACACCTTCGATAGCGGCCAGCCTGGCCCACACACGATGATCAATGCCCTCACCCATGGCAATGAAGTGTGCGGCGCCATCGTGGTCAAGGCCATGCTCGATGCCGGCCTACGTCCACGCCGTGGCAAACTGACCCTGGCCTTTGCCAACGTGGCGGCCTACCAGCGCTTCGACCCGCAAGTGCCGGACGCCGCGCGCTTTGTCGACCAGGACTTGAACCGGGTGTGGAGCCCGGCCATCCTCGACGTCACCAGCCTCGATTCGCAGGAACTGCGGCGGGCCCGCGCCATGCGCCCGCTGGTCGACAGCGTTGACCGGCTGCTCGACCTGCACTCGATGCATGAACGCTGTGCGCCGCTAAGCGTGTGCGGGCCGCTGGACAAGGGCATTGCACTGGCGCGCGACATGGGCGCGCCGGCCTGGATCATCAGTGATGCCGGCCACGCCGAAGGCCGGCGCATGCGCGACTATGGCCAGTTTGGCGATCCGGACAGCCCGGCCAATGCACTGCTGGTTGAATGCGGCCAGCACTGGGCAGCAGCGGCCGTGGACATCGCGCGCGATTGTTGTGCGCGTTTTCTACTGCTGGCCGGCAATGTCGACGCCAGCGACCTGCCGCCGCGCTGGCTGCTGCCCGACCTCGGCCGGACCCACTTGGTCAAGGTCACCGATGCGGTGGTGGCAAACAGCGAGGACTTCCGTTTCGAGGCCGATTACACCGGGCTGGAAGTGATGCCTGAAGCGGGCACTGTCATTGGCTGGCGCGACGGGCTGCCGGTTGCCACCCCTTACCCAGATTGCGTGTTGATCATGCCGTCGCTACGCCAGTTGCGCGCAGGTGTCACGGTGGTGCGCTTGGGCCAACTGCTTGATTGATGCCGGGTATCAGGAATAGAACGCCGGCGGCGGCCGCGTCAGCCGCTCCGGGCACAGGATCGCATCGAGCTGACGTTGATCCAGCCACCCCTTGGCCAGCACCAGCTCGACAATTCCATTGCCGCTGGCGAGCGCTTCGCGCGCAATCGCGCTGGCACGCTCATAGCCGATATGGGGATTGAGCGCCGTCACCAGCCCAATTGACGCATGCACGCTGTCGAGCAGGGCGGCACTATCGGCCTCGATGCCGTCAATGCAACGTGTTTCGAGCGCCTGGCAGCCGGCCCGCAAATGGGCCAGGCTTTTGAACAGGCTGAACGCGATGATGGGTTCGAAGGCGTTCAACTGCAGCTGGCCCGCTTCTGCCGCCATGCACACCGTCAGGTCGTTTCCGATCACTTCAAATGCGATCTGGTTCACCACTTCGGGAATGACCGGATTGATCTTGGCCGGCATGATGCTTGAGCCGGCCTGCATCGGTGGCAGCCGGATGTCGCCAAAGCCGCTGCGCGGACCGGACGACAGCAGACGCAGGTCATTGCACATCTTGGACAATTTGATGGCAATTCGCTTGAGCGCTGCCGACAGGCCAACAAAAGCATCGGTGTCCTGGGTGGCGGCAATCAGGTTGCCGGCCGTGCGCAACTCCAGGCCAGTCAGCTTCGCCAGGTAAGCGCGCACTGCCTCGGCGTAGCCGGGTGGCGCATTGATGCCGGTGCCAATCGCGGTTGCGCCGAGGCTAATCTCGCGCAGCGGGCCTAGTGCTTGCGACAGTGCCAGTTCGGACCCGGCAACCATGGTCGACCAGGCGGCGAATTCCTGCCCCAGCGTCATCGGCACCGCGTCCTGCAACTGGGTGCGGCCCATCTTCAGCACACCGCTAAACGCTGCGGCTTTGCGGTCAAGCGATGCGCGCAGCGTGGTCAACGCGCAGAGCAGCTCGAGTGCGCCAGCATGCAGCGCCAACTTCAGCGCACTTGGATAAACATCATTGGTACTCTGGCTCAGGTTGACGTCTTCGTTAGGATGCAAGGCCGCGTAGTCCCCGCGTGCATGCCCCAACAATTCCAATGCGCGGTTGGCGATCACCTCGTTCGCATTCATATTGGTCGAGGTGCCGGCGCCACCGTTGATCATGTCGACCACGAACTGTGCGCGCAATGCACCGTTCCGCAGCTCCTCGCATGCGGTGCCGATGGCGGCGCATTTGGCCGGTGGCAGCAGCCCTAGGTCGCAGTTGGCCAATGCGCTGGCATGTTTGATGACGGCCAGCGCCGCTACCAGCTCAGGGTAGTGGCCTACCTGGGCACCGCTGATAGGAAAATTCTCGCTGGCCCGCAGCGTGTGCACGCCGAAATAGGCGTCGGCCGGCACCTGGCGTTGGCCCAGCAGGTCATGTTCGTTTCGGTAAGTATGGCTCATTTCAGGATTTGTAGACCTAGGTTGAAAATCACGCCGCGCGCGCCATCGCGGATACTGTCGACGTCGCGGCCGATGCCGGCGACGACGCTATAAGTATCGTTCATGGCCCACTTGAAGCCGGAGCTAATAATGGTATGGTGTCCGGTCGGCGAGGCCAGTTCTTGCTGCAGCTCGACGCGGCATTCGACGTTGGCGCGGCATTGGTGCAAGAATTTGACGCCGCGCGCCCATTTCCTGCTGCCGTCACTTTCGACTACGCGCCCGAATTCGGCGTAGTAAGCGGTATCTCCCTGGCGCAGGCCAAGCAGCAGCGGCACCAGCAGCTCGCTCCCGGCTTCGACGATGCCGCGCCGCTCGGCGCTGGACGACGGGTTCCACCGATAGAGGGGAAAGACACCGACAGCAACGCCGGCCTGCTCTTGGTCAAGCAAACGCCACTTTAGGCCGACAGTGGCGCTACCGATGCCGCTACGCACGAACATGTCCGACTCATGCAAGCTCACACGCGAGCCTGCCAGTTGCAGCTGCATGCGGTCGCCCACGCCATAGTTAATTTCCATTGCGGGAAGGCCATATTCCCAAATGCGCCCCACTTTGTTGGCGCTCATGCCTATATTAATCTCCATACGCCCGGCGCCAGCGGTATCGGTGTCTTCGGCGGCAGTCGCCGCTGTCATCAAGCTGGCCAGGCCGGCCAGCAAGGCCAAGGATGTCCAGGGATGTCGCATCAGAAGTATCTCACCCAGGCTTGTTTGGAGTCGCGTTTGAAACGAGCGAAGGCGCGGCAGGGAAAGTAAAGCACCGGCATCAAGGCGAGACCGAGCACCCAGACCGGCCAGAACTGGCTTACACCCCAACGATCACCATGATTGGCACCGAACACCGCAACTGACACTAGCTGGAAGGCCAACAGGACATACAGGTGAAGCAGGTAGAAGAACATCGGCGCACCGCCAAACGTGGCGCAAGCGTCCGTGAACCAGTTCTGGATCGTCTCGAGCCAGGCCATCAGCAGGATGCCGCCGCCAATTGTCATCAGCAGGAAGTCCAACGACGGGGGGTACTTGGTGAAGTTAATAAAGGACATGAAGGTGCGCAGCGCCGTCTCCTGCTGCACCCAAGGCAGTTCCTCACCATAGATGTTAAAGCCCCGCAGTATCGCCAACAGCAGCAGCGAGGCCCCTCCCAGTAAGTACAATAGACGCCGGCGGCGCTCGGGCGCCATGGTGCTGGCATACAGAGGGCCGGCCACATAGCCAAGCAGAATCACACCGATCCATGGCAGCAGCGGGTAGCTGACTTTGATATTGGTGGTCGCATCGGCAACCAGGTATCCCCTGTGCAGCAGCAGGGTCCATATATTGTAGGCAACCGTTCCAGGCTCATAGTGCAGGAAAGTGAAGGCATTGTGCCCGCACACAATCAGCAGGCCGATCGCGCCAAGCACCTTGAGCGGCCAACGATGCACCAGCGCCAGGACTATCATTGCCAGCCCAATGATCCAGATGACCTGCAAGTAAAGCACCGGCGGCGGGAAAGCACCCATGAAGCCAAAATTGACGAACACCAATTCCAGGAATATCAGCAACATGCCGCGCTTGATCAGAAATCCCGTGGCAGAACGCGGCCCCGCCGCAGGATGGGCGTACAGCCATGCCGACAGACCAGTCAGGAAAACAAACAGCGGAGCACAGAAATGCGCTGCAATTCGGGTAAAAAATAACTCGCTTGGTACGCTACTGATGTCCATCGGGTCCGCTACGGCAACGTGCCGGAGGATAGTTTCGCGCGCATGGTCGAACAACATGATCAGCATGATCAACCCGCGCATGGCGTCGATGACGGTGATGCGGGTGCGCAGCTGTTGCGTCGAACTGGCCAGCATGCCGGGGGCAGCGCTGGCGGCTGGCGCCACCTGCTTGCCTGTGTGGCCCAGCACATTGGGGGAGTACATGATCGTTTGGTCCATTGAGTCGCCTCTCCATGAAACTGTTTGCCATGACAAATTGTATGGGGCTCCTATGAATTATTGTGCTTAGTTGCCGCGCTGCCACCGCGCCATTGCATCGAAGTTAGGGGGCAGATAGCATTTTGTACTGACCTGCCCGCGCTCCTGCCGCCCTGGCAAGCAATGCTGTTTTGGCGACAAAAAGACTCGCTTTGTGCGCCCAGCCCAGTCCTGAACGCGACAAATTGCGTGCCCGCTTGTGTTGTAATGGTTTGTGGCTGACTTCGTTGCCGCACTAGCGTGGTTTCGCTCCCGAGGAAAATCATGAAAAAGACCTATCCCCTGCTCCTGTTCATGCTGGCCCTGGTCGCCTGCGGCGTGGCGTCGGCCCATGGCGTTGCCGACGACGACAAAGCCTTCTTCACCCAAAATAGCGGCATGCAGATACTGCCTTTCATCTACCTGGGCGCCAAGCATATGGTGACCGGCTACGACCACCTGCTTTTCCTGTTTGGCGTGATCTTCTTCCTTTACCGGCTGCGCGATGTCGGCGCATACGTCACCCTGTTTGCCATTGGGCACAGCGTGACCTTACTGTCGGGAGTGCTCAGCGAAGTCCACGTCAATCCCTACCTGGTCGACGCCATCATCGGTTTTTCGGTGGTCTATAAGGCGCTCGATAATTTGGGCGCCTTCAAACGCCTGTTCGGCTACCAGCCCAATACAAAATTGGCAGTGCTAATCTTCGGACTGTTCCATGGCTTTGGCCTGGCGGCCAAGCTGCAGGAGCTGGCGCTGTCAAAGGACGGCCTGGTCCCGAACATCATCTCGTTTAATGTCGGTGTCGAGATCGGCCAGCTGCTTGCCCTGTCTGCAATCCTGATTGCGATGGGCGTGTGGCGCCGTAGCCCAGGTTTCGAGCGGCATGCCCTGCATTCCAATACCATGCTGATGGCGGCCGGCTTCCTGCTAATGGGCTATCAGATTGCCGGCTTTGCTACTACCTGAACCAGGATACCGTCATGAACGTCTATCGCACCACCTCCCAGCCCACCCTGTCGCAACTGGGCAAAGCCACCGCCACGGCCCTCGGCGTGGCTACGTTGATCCTGCTGGTGGCCGTGCTGCCGGCCGAATATGGCATCGACCTGACCGGCATCGGCAAGGCGCTGTCGCTGACGCGGCTGAATGTCGCACCAGGCAGTGCCATGCCTGCAGGCCCGGCAGCAACGGTGCCGATGCTGCGCCAGTCGACCCAACCATGGCGCAGCGACACCATGCGCGTCACACTTCAGCCGGGCCAGGGCGCCGAGATCAAGACATCGATGCGCAAGGGAGAGAGTGTGGTATTTAGCTGGGTTGCCGATGGCGGCCCGGTCAAGTCCGACATGCACGGCGAGCCGCACAATGCCAAACCGAACCAGTTCACCACTTACTGGAAAGTGCCGGTCCAAAGCGAAGGGCGTGGTACATTCTCGGCGCCGTTCGACGGCATTCACGGTTGGTTCTGGCGCAATAAGAATGAACAAGCGGTGACCATCACCGTCACCGTCAGCGGCTTCCACGACAAGCTTTACCGTCCGGCGGAATAAGCATGGCTACCGCCGGCCGCACTCGTCAATGCCTGTTGCAGGCGCATCGCTGGGCCGGCATCGGTGTCGGCCTGCCTCTGGTGGTGGTCGCCATTACTGGCGCCGGCCTGGCGTTCCGGACCCAGCTCGAACCGCAGTTTTCTCCTGTCCTGCTGGCCAAGGGAGCGTGCGCCTCGCCGCTGGCGCTCGACATTCTGGTCGCCCATGCGCGCGCAGCCAATCCTGGCGCCGGCCCGCTCAAAGTGGTGCGCTTGGCCGGCCAGCCTGGCGCCCCAGTCCGGATCCGCTTCGACGATGCGCGCTGGGTCTATGTGTCGCCTTGCAGCGGCACAGTCAACGGCATCCAGGGCATGTACGGCGGCCCGTTCGGCACCCTGGCCTACTTGCACATTGCCGAGTACAGCCCCAATCACCAAATGCTCGCGGGCGGCCTCGCCGGGCTGCTGGCGGTCATGCTGGCCGGCGTTGGGGCTTTCATGTGGCGCCGCCCCACGCGCACGGCGGTTCAATTCACATCGAGTGGCCGCCACCAGGCGATCGCGCTCATCGCCGCGCCGATGCTGGTGCTCAGTGCAGTGACCGGCATGGCGCAGGCATTCAAGTGGAGCGCCGCAGCACCTGCACTGGTCAAGGTCAGTGCCGGCAATGGCACAGCGCTGCCCCTGGCCCAGTTGATCGAACCGGCCCTAGCATTGACGCCTGGTTTTCAAAAAGTCCAGATCAAGTTGCCCGCCAAGCCCGGCGCACCTGTCGTGCTCGAGGTGGTCGAACGCGGCGCGGCGCACGCCAATGCCCTTACCTATATGCACCTCGACCCGGCCAGCGGCAAGGTCCTGCTGCATGTGCCGCATGCGGCCATCGAGACAGCACATAAAGCTTACTTGCTGGCGGCAGCGATCCATTACGGCTGGGTCGGCGGCTGGCCGGTCCAGCTCCTGCTCGTGTTTGGCGCATTGTCGCTGCCGCTGCTAGCGTGGACTGGCGTGTCAAGCTACCTGCGCCGCCCAAAGCCGCCACGGTTGCTGTCGCTGCGCGTGGCATCAAAATCGATTGAGGCACTAGATGCCTGCGCATTCGACCTGGTCGACCCGCGCGGGCGCGCGCTGCCGCCGTTTACCGCTGGCGCTCATCTCGATGTCCATCTCGCTCAAGGCCTGGTGCGCCAGTACTCATTGTGCAATGACGCCGCCGAGACACACCGCTACCAGATCTGCGTGCTCAATACCAAGGGCTCGCGCGGCGGCTCGCGCGCCATGCATGAACTAGTACAGCAGGGCCAGCAAATCAGTGTCAGCGTCCCACGCAATCACTTCCCGCTCGACCCGGCAGCGCGTCGCTCGCTGTTGTTCGCCGGCGGCATTGGCATCACCCCGATCCTCGCCATGGCAGAACACCTTGCGCGCAGCAGCGCCGATTTCACACTCCACTACTGTGCGCGCTCGGCCGGCCATGCTGCCTTCCGGGACCGCATTGCCAACGCAGCATTCGGCCACCAGACCAATTTCCACTACAGCGACGGCGGTCAGCACCCTGACTTGCCACGCTTGATCGGGGCGCCGCAGGATGGCCTTCACCTGTATGTGTGCGGACCGGCCGGTTTCATGGAGGCGGTTTTCAACGCGGCGCTGGCGAACGGTTGGAACGATAAGCAATTGCACCGCGAATATTTTGGAGGCGTGCCAGGGGCCGGCCCCAATGTTCCTTTCGATGTGCGCATCGCCAGTACTGGCAAGATCATCCGCGTCGCCAGCGACGCAACCGTCGTTGCCGCATTGGCCGAACACGGTATTGAGATTCCGACTTCCTGCGGCCAGGGTCTGTGCGGTACCTGTGTCACCGCTATTGTTGATGGCGAGCCCGACCACCGAGACCGCGTGCTTGGTGTCGACCAGAAAAAGAGCAACGCCTGTTTCACCCCATGCTGCTCGCGCGCGCGCAGCCCGATGCTGACCCTCGATCTGTAGCGGATGCCCCCTACAAACAAAAAAGCCCCGCCGCGCAGATGCGGGACGGGGCAACCAGGGCAAACACCTCCCTCTACTGCAGTACGAACGTCGTGGCCACCTTGGTTTTTTTATCAGCCATCAGCAGTACTGCACTGACCTTGGCGCCCTTGGGGAGCGTCAGGCCCGTTGCAGTCTTGAGTTTATTGCCGCCGGCCGGCAGCAAGGTCAGCTCGGCAGTGCCGGGCGCGGTCAACTTGCCGCTGATACCGGCGCTGTCCATTGGTTCACCATCGTCCTGCAGATACAGCGCGATACTGTCGCTGCGCACCACCAGCTCGAGCCAGGTTTCTCCGACTGCCATCACCACGCCCCCATGGTTGGCCGTCGGCGTACCGTGGGCATAGACCACACCAGCTGCAAGCGCAGAAGCGCACAGCAACATCATTCCAATCAGCTTTCTCATTGCCACCCTCCCCTATTCCGGCAGGTGTGGCAGCACGAATGACAGCGACGCCAAGTGCTCGACCTTGGTATATTTGGTCGGCTGATCGGAAGCGACATCCAGAATCGCGACCATCACGTTCAAGCCCTGGTTGCGCACTTTGAGGGTGACTGTGCCGTCGGCCCCGCTCAATACTGGTGCGCCGTCCGGGTCATTGAGGAAGTCATGCATGACGCGGGCGCCTGCCACCGGCTTACCCTGGTACAGCACCCGCAGCGTGATCGGCTGGCCCAGCAGCGGTGGCAGCGTTGCCGCCACCGGCACCAGTTGCAGTACCTGCCCTGGCAGCGGCCCGATTGGCGCAGACAGCGGGCCGCGGATGTGAATCGTGTACTTGTAGGTGTGCTCGCTATGGACTGCACCGGGCACCTCATCCATGCCCTTCTTGTGCCACTTGCCATCGGCCGTCTTGCTCCACGTGCCATTGTCGAGTACAGCCGTCAGCAGGGAGGGCTGGTTCTCGGTGTTGGCCAGCACCAGCCGTCCATCGATCTGCAACGAAGTCGGCACTGCCTTGCCGTCCGGACCATAACCGGCAACTGCAGTGATCTGAGGCAGGCGCTTGACCATATCGAGGTCGTCGGCGCCAACCCCGTACATCAGCCCGAGCTGGGTGGAACGCTGGGCGAACCAGATGCCATGGGCCTGTGCCACGGCGCTGGCCAGCATGGTGAAGCCGAATGTCGCTGCGACGAACAATTGTTTCGTTTTCATGATGCAAATTCCTATGTATGGGCTAGAACTTGTATTGGACATTGAGCGAAATGGTGCGCGGCGTGCCTGGCGCGACCCACATCTGGCTGTACGAGCTGGCGTAGTAGGTCTTATCGAGCAGGTTATCGACGTTCAGCGAGAAGCGCAGTTTTTTGTTTGGGGTATACGACGAGATCAGGCGCACCGTTGTATAGCCGGGCAGCTTGAAGTCGCTGGTCACGGCCACATCGCCCAGGCGCTCGCCGACATAGATCAAGCCACCGCCCAAGGTCGCCGTGCCGCCCCACAGGGGGAAGGTCGGCGTGACGACCACGCTGGCACTGTGTTTCGGCACGTTGGGGAAGCGGGTACCGGTCTTGATCGTGTTGTCGCCCTTGGTGACGGTGGCATCAGTGTAAGCGTAGGCGGCCGAAAAGCGCACGTTCTTGATGATCTCGCCCGAGACGTCGAGCTCAAGGCCCTTGCTGCCGACTTCGCCCGCATTCACTGAAAAATCGGTGTTGGCCGGATTGATGGTCAACACGTTCTTCTTCGAGATGCTGTACAGCGCCAGCGTACCGGTGATTTTGCCATCTGCGGTTTCGAGCTTGGTACCGACCTCATACGAGCGACTATCTTCGGCCGGGAAGGACTTGTTGTCGATGCTGATGCCGCTATTCGGGCGGAAGCCTATAGCCGCCGTAGCATATAGCGAAATCTCTTTGTTCGGCTGGAACACCAGGCCCACGCGTGGGCTGGTCGCCGACAGCGACTGATTGTTCACAAGACTCAGGCGGCGGTTGGTGACGGTCTGGTCGTAGCTGTCGCGGCGCACGCCCACCATGGCCTTCCAGTCGTCGGTCAGGTCGATCTGGTCCTGGGCGTAGAAGCCATGCGCACGCTGTGACTCTTTGGTGCTAACCGACAGCAGCAGCGGATCGGCCTGACGGCCGTACACCGGATTGTAGATATCGATCGGATACAGGTTGGCGGCACTGGCATTGCGGCGCAACTGAATGCGTTCGTCGTCGAACTGATAGGCGTCGACGCCGAACAGCACGCTGTGATTCAAAGAGCCGGTGGCGAACTTGCCTAAAACTTCGGCGCGTGCGGAGACATCGGTGGCCGAGAAGTCGCGCAGGCGGCGCTGGCGGCTGATGGTGCGCAAGTCCGCCTGCAAGGCAGTCGTTTCGGATGCGAAGCCGTACATCGAGCTATCGCGGTAGGAAAAACCGGACTGCAGCTTCCATGCCTCGTTGAGTTCATGCTGCACAAAGACCTGGTGGCCGAGCGATTTGACGGTAATTGGTCCATCAGCCGGTTCGCCCAGGAAGCGCGTTGCGGGGATCAGCCCAAGCACGCCCTTGATGGCCAATACGCCGCGATCGAACGGTGTTTTCTGCTCGCTCGCTTCCAGCTCGTAGGAGATCGTCGTGGCGTCGCCCAGCAACCAGATGAAGGACGGCGAGATGAAGGAACGGTCAGTGGTGAGATAGTCACGGAAGCTGTCGCCCTTTTCGCGGGCAGCATTGAGGCGGTATGCGACGGTATCGGTGATGGCGCCGGTCAGGTCGGCCGCGATACGCTTGTTGCCGAAACTGCCGATGGTTGCATCGACGGCATACGCCGGTTCGAAGCGGGGTTTTTTGGTGGTGATGTTGACGGTGCCGCCCGGTTCGCCGCGGCCATACAATGCCGACGCCGGGCCCTTGAGCACTTCGACGCTTTGAGTACTGGAGGAATCGCGCAGGCCGTTATAGCCGCGGCTGGAGCTAAAGCCATTGACCATATAGTCCGAGCCGAAGTTTGGGTCGCCCGTGAAGCCGCGCATGGCGTAGCTGTCCCAGATACCGCCGAAATTACTCTGGCGCGAAATGCCGCTCGACAGATCGAGCGCACCGGCCAGGTTGACCACGCCGACGTCCTTGAGCAAGTCGGCCGTGAGCACGCGCACCGACTGCGGCAGGTCCTTGATCAGGGTGTCGGTTTTGGTGGCGCCGGTGGCAGACAGTGCGCGGTAGTTCTGGCGCTGGGCCTTGACGATGACCTTGTTGTCCTTGGCCGTTTCTGGCACGACATCGGCTGCTGCGGGTGCTGGCGCAGGCGCATCGGCTTCGGCTTCGGCAGCGACGGAAAGAACAGGATAGGTGGCGGCCAGGAACAGGGCCAGGGTGCAAAAGCGGTTCGAATTCATGATCAATCTCCTCGGGAGTAGTTATACTTTTTAGTAGGACTGATAGGGATTAAAACATGGTCTATCTGCCCGCTTATCTCAAAAAACCCGTTCCACAACACAGAAACAATGGTTTTTGGCTACACATTCAGCACAGCTTGCTACGCCGCGCATGGTGCCGCCTATTCCGCAAAGTCGATCAGCACCGACTTGTAACGCAAATTCGATTCATAGGCCTGGCGCCCCAAGTCCTTGCCCATGCCGGAGCGCTTGAAGCCGCCGGTGGGAATGATGTAGTCGTCGGAGCGTCCGTAGCGGTTAACCCACACCGTGCCAGCCTCAATCCCCCGTACAAAGCGCAGCGCGCGGCTGATGTCAGCAGTGTGGACACCGGCGGCCAGGCCGTAGGCCGGATGGTCGGCCAGCGCCAGCGCCTGGTCGTCGTCGTCGAACGCTTGCACCGTCAGCACGGGGCCGAATATTTCGTCGCGCACCGCTTCCATTTCGGCATTGACATCGGTCAGGATGGTCGGCAAGTAAAAGCCGCCCTCGCCCGCCACCGACGCAAACGCGCCGCCGGTGACCAGCTTGGCGCCGGCCAGCACGCTGCGCTGGACCACACCGTCGATGCGATGGGCATCGTGCGGGCGGATGATCGGCGCCAGCGTGGTGTCGCTATTCCACGTATGGCCAGGCTTGAGGGCCGCGAAATGGCGGGTAATCGACTCGACCAGCTGGTCGGCGATGCTGCGCTCGACGATCAGACGCGAACCGCTGACGCACACCTGGCCCGCATTGCCGGCAATGGCGCGGGCGATTTTGCTCGCCGTGAGCTCCAGGTCGGGCGCATCGGCAAACACCAGCTGAGGACTCTTGCCGCCCAGTTCCAGCGTCACCGGCTTGGTGCCGCTCTGGGCGCAGGCGGCCATGATGGCCGCCCCGGTGCGGGTCGAGCCGGTGAAGGTCACCTTAGATATTTTCGGATGGCGCACCAGCGCGTCGCCTGTGACCATCCCATCGCCTTGGATCACGTTGAAAATCCCGGCCGGCATGCCAGCCTGGATCGCCAGTTCGGCCAGGCGCAGGATCGAGAACGGGGTCAGTTCGGATGGCTTGAGCACGACCGCATTGCCGGCCGCCAAGGCCGGGCCGATCTTCCATGAAGCCATCACCAGCGGGAAATTCCACGGCGCGATCGCTCCAATCACGCCATACGGCTCGGCGATTGTCATGCCCAGCGCGCCGTTGCGCGTGGCGGCGACGTCGCCACCTAATTTGTCGGCGAATTCGGCGAAGAAGCGGATGCCGTCGGCCGTAAAGGGCAGGTCCCAGCGGATAGCATCGGCAATCGGACGGGTCGAGCCGGCAGCCTCCATTGGGGCCAGCAGCGCCGAGTCCGCTTCGATCAGGTCGGCCCAGCGGCGCAGCACCTTGGCCCGCGCGCGCGGCGCCTGGCGCGCCCATTCGCTGGTCTTGAAGGCGGTCCAGGCATTTTGCACGGCACGGTCGACCATGTCGGCGTCAGCGATAGGCACGCCAGCATACAGGTGGTTGTCGGACGGACGCCGCACGTCGATGCCGATCTGGTCCGCCACATACTGGCCGCCAATGAAATGTTCGCCACGTACACTGACCGAGTCGGGATGAAATTGCTGCATGCTGTTTTCCTAGTTGGTTGCGAGGGCCGGAACAGAAACCGATGCAACCATACTAAGGCTGTTAGTACAGCATTTAATGCGGTCGTGGCCGCTCGTGTTGGCGTATGCTGGGGTAATTAGGGCGCTGGCAACAGATCATGCCATGCACTTGAAAGCGCTGTTGATAGCCCGTTTGCCCTTCAGCAGCGATACTGCCGGTGGATGCGCGGGCCCAGGCTGGTGAGCACTTCGTAGCCGATTGTGCCGGCGGTGGCAGCCACGGCGTCGACCGGATGGTGGGGCGCGATCAGGTCGATCAGCGCGCCAGCTGCCACCTGACCCGGCGCCAATGCTGTGACGTCGAAAGTCACGCTGTCCATCGAGATATTGCCCACCTGGGGCACGGCGATGCCGTCGATGAAGCCGCAGCCGCGGTTGCTCATGGTGCGCATCCAGCCATCGGCATAACCGATGGCGACGGTCGCAATACGGCGTTCGCCACTGGCCCTGTAGCGCAAGGAATAGCCAACATGGTCGCCGTCGGCAATCGTCCTCGTTTGCAGGATGCGTCCCTGCAGGCGCACCACAGGCGCCAGCGGATTGGGGCCGTCGCTATTGGGCGCGATGCCGTACAAGGCAGCGCCTGGCCGCACAAGATCAAAGTGGTACTCCGGGGACAGGAAGATCCCCGACGAATTGGCCAGGCTGGCCGGACAATACGGAAGCGACTGGCGTGCGGCGAGAAAGCGCGCCAGCTGTTGTCGGTTCATTGGGCTGCCAGCCTGGTCGGCGCAGGCCAAATGGCTTATCAAGTAGTGCAGTGTGATCCCGTCAAGAAGACTAGGATTGTGCTGCACAGTCGCCAGCTCCGCTGCCGACAAGCCCATGCGCGACATGCCGCTGTCGATCTGGACGATGGCCGGCAGCGCCCTCCCGCTTGATCTGGCCTGGCATTGCCAGGCCGCGATTTGCTCCAGGCTATTCAAGACCGGAATCAGATTGTGCTGCAGGCAGTCGCCTTCCGTCCCGGGCGGCAGGCCATGCAGGACATAGATAGTGGCCGCCGAAGGCAGCTGGGGCCGCAGGGCCATGCCCTCCTCGATGTGGGCGACAAAAAAATGCCGGCAACCTTCCTCATACAACGCGGCGCCGACCGCCAGCGCGCCCAGGCCGTAGGCATCCGATTTAAGCACGGCGGCGCAGGCGGCCGGCAAGGCACGCTCGCGCAACAGCCGAAAATTAGCGCGCAAGGCATGCAGATCCACCGTGAGGATGGCGCCGGCACGCTGGTGCGCCCCATTGGCGCGGGTCCCCATGATCGTCATCGCCGCGCCTTAGGCATTGACCAGATTGCCCTGCGTCTGGCCGCTCGCTGTACTGTAGCGGCCGACGGCGAGGTCGTCATGACGGATCGCCGGCCGGCGCCCGGACATCAAGTCGGCCAGCAACTGGGCCGAGCCGCACGACATGGTCCAGCCCAAGGTGCCGTGGCCGGTATTGAGGAACAGATTACCGAGCCCGGTGCGGCCCACCACTGGCGTGCCATCCGGCGTCATCGGGCGCAGCCCGCTCCAGAACGAGGCCTGTGCCGTGTCACCGGCCTGCGGGAACAGGTCATTGACTACCATCTCGAGCGTAGCGCGGCGGCGTGGGTTCAGGCGCGTATCGAAACCGGCGATTTCGGCCATGCCGCCGACGCGGATGCGGTCGTCGAAACGGGTCACGGCGATTTTGTAGGTTTCGTCGAGGATGGTCGACACTGGCGCCGCGTCGGCATTGGTGATCGGCACCGTGATCGAGTACCCCTTCATCGGATAGACCGGAATGTCGACAATCGATTCAAGCAGCGGAGTCGAATAGGCGCCCAAGGCAACAACATAAGCATCGCCGTGGACGGTCTGGGCCCCGCACTGCACGCCGGTAATGCGCCCGCAGCTCACCGTCAGGGCGTCAATCGACTGCTGATAACGGAACTGCACGCCCAGCTTTTCGGCCATCGCCGCCAGGCGCACCGTGAACAGATTGCAGTCGCCCGTTTCATCATTGGGCAAGCGCAGGCTGCCAACCAGCTTGTCCTTGACCAGGCCCAGCGCCGGCTCGGCCTGGGCCAGCTGCTCGCGCGTGAGCAGTTCGTATGGTACGCCGGCGGCGCGCAGCACCTCGATATCCTTGGCGGCGTCGTCGAACTGCTTCTGGGTGCGGAACAGCTGCATGGTGCCGCGCTGGCGGCCTTCGTAGTTAATCGCCGCATCGACCCGCAACTCCTTCAGGCAGTCGCGGCTATATTCGGCCAGGCGCACCATGCGTTCCTTGTTGACGGTGTAGCGTTCGGCGGTGCAGTTGCGCAGCATCTGCCACATCCACTGCAACTGGAACTTGCTGCCGTCCGGGACGATGGACAGCGGCGCGTGGCGTTGCAGCATCCATTTCATGGCTTTGAGAGGAATGCCGGGCGCCGCCCACGGCGAGGCATAGCCCGGCGAAATCTGGCCGGCATTGGCGAAACTGGTTTCGAGGGCCGGGCCAGGCTGGCGTTCGATGACAACCACTTCATGCCCGGCCTTGGCCAGGTAATAGGCGCTAGTGACACCAATGACACCACCACCCAAAACGATGATACGCATATTCACTCCTCGATTGTATATTGCTGACACCACAAGAATTCAAGCTATACTAACGATAGTTTTGTAGTTTTTGTTTCTGTAGATTTATCAAAATACAGTGGAAATTCATGCGAATCCAGAAGGAATCAAACCGCAGCCTTGACCGGCTTGACCGCCATATCCTCAGCATCCTGCAGCAGGAAGGACGCATTTCGATGAAGGACCTCGGCGAGCAGGTCGGCCTGTCGGTGACCCCTTGTATCGAGCGGGTCAAGCGCATGGAGCGCGACGGTTTCATCACCGGCTACCATGCCAAGCTCGACCCGCACCTGCTCGGCGCCAAGCTGCTGGTGTTCGTCGAAATCACCCTCAATCAAAAATCGGCAACTGCGTTCGAGCAGTTTCGGCGCGAAGTGCTGCGCATTCCTGAAGTGCAGGAATGCCACCTCGTTTCGGGGGATTTCGACTACCTGATCAAGGCGCGCATTCACGAGATGACGGAATATCGCAAGCTGCTGGGCGACATGCTCTTGCAACTGCCCGGCGCGGCGCAATCGAAGAGCTATGTCGTGATGGAAGAAATTAAGGAAACACTGGTCTTGTCGACAGACATTGTTCGATAGGATGCTTCGTCAGTGTCGCCTCCTCTCGCGGCATAAGATGCCGAACAAACGCCAAGAACACCATTTCCGTCACATTTGACGCCTTATAACGGGCATTCCCACTGGCATTTCGGTCCTAAGATAAGACTATCGCAGCAATCGAACCCGGCACGGCTTCGTGACGGGCTCCTCCCTTATCTTCAAGGATCGATCTTCATGACAAAGTCATTCAATATCGCCGTCATTGCGGGCGACGGCATCGGCAAGGAAGTCATGCCCGAAGGCCTGCGCGTGCTCGATGCGGTCGCCAAGCGCTTCGATATCAAGCTCAATTACACCCATATCGAATGGGCCAGCTGCGACTACTACGCGGCCCATGGGAAGATGATGCCGGACGACTGGAAGGCACAGATTGGCGGCATGGACGCGATCTACTTCGGCGCCGCCGGCTGGCCAGCCACCGTGCCCGACCACATTTCGCTGTGGGGCTCCCTGCTCAAGTTCCGCCGCGAGTTCGACCAGTACATCAATCTGCGCCCGGCCCGCCTGTTTGACGGCGTGCCCTGCCCGCTGGCTGGCCGCAAGAAGGGCGACATCGATTTCCTGATCGTGCGCGAAAACACCGAGGGCGAGTACTCCTCGGTTGGCGGCATCATGTACGAGGGCACCGAGCGCGAAATGGTGATGCAGGAGTCGGTGTTTTCTCGCCACGGCGCCGACCGGGTGCTCAAGTTCGCCTTCGACCTGGCCCGGCAACGCCAGCGCAAGCACGTCACGGTGGCCACCAAGAGCAACGGCATTGCCATTAGCATGCCATGGTGGGACGGACGTGCCGCCGAAATGGCAGCACGCTATCCTGATGTCACCACGGACAAGCAGCATATCGACATCCTGTGCGCGCGCTTTGTGCAGCAACCGCAGCGCTTTGACGTGGTCGTCGCCACCAATCTGTTCGGCGACATCCTGTCCGACCTCGGCCCGGCCTGCTCCGGCACGCTCGGCATCGCGCCGTCGGCCAACCTCAATCCCGACCGCAAATTCCCGTCCATGTTCGAGCCGGTACACGGCTCGGCACCGGATATCTACGGCAAAAACATCGCCAACCCGATCGGCATGATCTGGTCGGGCGCGATGATGCTCGACTTCCTCGACCAGGACGGTGACGCAGGCCGCAAGGCGCACGACGCCATTCTCGCCGCCATCGAGCAGGTGCTGCGCGATGGTCCGCGCACACCCGATCTCGGCGGCAGTGCCTCGACCACCGACTTGGGCAAGGCCGTCGCCGCTGCAATCGAAAGCGATGCCTGAGCCCACCTCAGACAAGCAAACTATCGAACGATAACAAGGATTTTGACCATGTCTCTGACTCTTACTCTCGACCGCCCTGACTTGCTCAAGGAACAGAACTTCATCAACGGACAGTGGTGCAACGGCACTAGCGGCGCCCGCCACCATGTCACCAATCCAGCCACCGATGAGCCATTTGCCAGCGTTCCCGACAGTGGTTCTGACGACGCCAGGATGGCGACCAATGCCGCACATGCCGCTTTCGACGGCTGGCGCGCCCGCAGTGCACGTGAACGCGCCCAATTGCTCAAGCGCTGGCATGCGCTGATCGTCGCCAATACGGAAGACCTGGCCCGATTGATTTCCCACGAACAGGGCAAGCCGCTGGCCGAAGCGCGCGGCGAAGTCGCCTATGGCGCTTCCTACGTCGAATGGTTCGCCGAAGAAGCGGTCCGTAGCTATGGCGACATCCTTCCCCAATTGCAGCCAGGGAAAAAGATGATGGTAACGCGCGAACCGGTCGGCGTCATCGCTGCCATCACGCCCTGGAACTTTCCGCTGGCGATGATCGCCCGCAAGATCGCGCCTGCACTGGCCGCCGGCTGCACGGTCGTCGCCCGCCCGGCCGAAGACACACCGCTGACAGCATTGGCGCTGGTCAGGCTGGCCGAGGAAGCCGGTTTCCCGGCCGGCGTGCTCAATATCGTCACGTCGTCGCGTGAACAAGTCCAGGCCGTGGCGGGCGAGTGGGTCAGTGACTCGCGCGTGCGCAAGATCACCTTCACCGGTTCGACCGCCGTTGGAAAGCACCTGGCGCGCGAATCTGCCGGAACCCTGAAGCGACTGTCGCTTGAACTGGGCGGCAATGCACCATTTATCGTCTTTGAGGATGCCGATCTCGATGCCGCGGTCGATGGCTTGATGGCGGCGAAGTTCCGCAACGGCGGGCAAACCTGCGTAAGCCCAAACCGGATCTACGTGCACGATGCCGTCTACGCGCAGTTCGCCGACAAATTGGTGGCCCGCGTGGCAGCACTGGAAGTCGGACCGGCCACTAGTGCGGCGTCTAAAATTGGTCCGATGATCAATGCCCGCGCCATCGAGAAGATCGAGCACCATGTCAAGGATGCGGTGGTACACGGCGCCAAGGTCTTGACTGGCGGCCAGCGCCTGCGCAACGCCGTCGCTGACGGCCCCCACTATTTCGCCCCCACCGTACTGGCCAATGCCAACGCCGACATGTTGCTCACGTCCGAGGAAACGTTTGGACCGGTCGCGCCGCTATTCCGTTTCCACAGCGAAGATGAGGTCATTGCACTGGCCAACGATACGCCGTTCGGCCTGGCTGGCTATTTCTATTCGCGCGACATCGGCCGCGTCACGCGGGTGGCGGACCAATTGCAGACTGGCCTGGTCGGTATCAATGAAGGCGCCATTGCGTGCGAAGCGGCCCCCTTTGGTGGTGTGAAGGAATCCGGTTACGGGCGCGAAGGCTCCCAGTACGGCTTGGACGATTATATGCAGATGAAATATCGCTGCCAGGGCGGCGGCGCTTAAATGCTTGGGGTGGGTAATAGTTACCCACCCTGTCTTCAGACCCGGGTTCGGCCCGCTGCTTTATTCAGCGATATTGTAGATCTCTGCGAGATCGCACAAGTCCCAGTTTCCGCCGGTTAATACGACGCAGACCTTTTCGTCAGGCCGAACCTTCAAGGCACCCGCCAGCAGGGCGCCAATACCAATCGCGGCGGCGGGTTCAGCAATCAATTTCGCGTCCTTGGCCAGCATGCGCATGCCGGCGATGATGTGCTCGTCTTCAACAAGCACGATTTCATCAACATACTTTTCAATGATGGGATAGGGATTTTGACCGGGAACGCTGATCCTCAGGCCATCCGCAATAGTGTCTTTGAGAGGCAGCGAGGTCCGTTCCTTGTTGATCCGGCTTTGGTAATACTTTGGCGTCAAGGCTGGCTCCGCGCCGACAACACGCACCGAGGGTTTCGTTTCCTTGATCGCAGTAGCAATGCCTGAAATGAGGCCGCCGCCGCCCATCGGAATAATGACCGTATCCACATCCTGCAAGTCTTCTAATATTTCACAGCCAATCGTCCCCTGCCCCGCCATGACCAGCGGGTCCTCGAAAGCGTGCACCACCGCATAGCCATTCTGTTCCGCAATTTCATATACCCGCTTCCATCTGGCGGCCGTATCACCATCAAAGAGTATGACTTCCGCCCCGAGGGCCTTGGTATTCTCGATCTTGATGTTCGGCGAGGTAACGGGAATCACCAGTATCGCTTTCACGCCCAGCATCCTGGCAGCATAGGCTAGGCCTTGTGCGTGATTGCCCGAGGAGGTGGCAATAATGCCGTTGGCGATCTCTTCTTTCGACAGCGATAGCGACTTGTTCAGAGCACCTCGAATCTTAAAAGCGCCGGTAATTTGCAGAGTTTCCGGCTTGAGATAGACCTTACAACCGAGCGCTTTCTCCATTTTTTCTGCACGCAGCAAAGGCGTATGCCGGATGTGGGGTTTAAGACGTTCCTGTGCTTCATGGATGTCTTCAATCGTAGGGTAATTGCGCATGGTGGCTATTTTTCTTTGGCGTGGTTTAGTCAAAAAACGCGAAGGCAGTGCCAACACCCTGCTCTACCGCATTCCGATAGATCTTGCTGGATGTCGTGTTGTCCTGGATCGCCATGCCTGTGGAATCGAAAATGGTAATCTCTTCATCATTCGTCCTGCCTGGTTTCACACCAAGCAACACTTCGCCGATCTCCCCATGGATATCGTCTTTGGTGATGACGTTTTTCTTCAAGGGATTCTGCGTTTCGCCTTTTTCGATGCACTGCGAGATTGAGTCGACGACGATTTTGGCGTTCCTGAATATTTCCGGATCCAGCTCTTGCTTGCCCGACGCATCTGAACCGATTGCAACAATGTGGGTCCCCGGCTTGATCCAGCCCGCTTCCACGACCGGCCCCGTACCGCGGGTCGTCGTGATCAGGATATCCGCCTGCTCTACCGCTTCTTTCATCGAGTTTGCCATCACCACAGGAACGCCAAACTCGCTTTCGATATCCGCCTTGTATTTGGCAAGCGACTCCGGGTATCGGTCGAATGCATGGATCTCTTCGATTTTCATCACCTCGACGATTGCCCGGATCTGCATCCTTGCCTGAATCCCGGTGCCGATCGAGCTCACTTTCTTTGCATCTTTTCTTGCCAGCACCTTGACTGACACAGCGCCGGCTGCCCCGGTCCTGAGGCCAGTGATCAAAGTGCCATCCATGACGCAAACCAGCGCACAGGTCCTGGCATCGAACAGGAGGATAGTCCCCATGTGGGTAGGCAGGCCGTACACCGGCGGGTTTTCAGGGAAAGTGCCCGAGGACGCTTTCATGGAGATCATTTCATTGGCTTTATAGTAGCCAAGCTTGAAGTCGATTTCCCCGCGGGGTGCAGGAAGATGCAAGCCAATATAACCCGGCTGGTCCACCTGGCCGCCGCTGAAGGCCTGGTATGCTTCTTCCACCGTACCGATGACTTCCTTCATGCAGATCAGTCCGCGAACTTCCTCTTTTTTAAGCAGCAGCGTTTCCATTTATCTGTCCCCATTCTCTAGTAGCCACGCGCCCGGTCGACCAGGCCGATCATCGGCAAACCTTGCTGGTGGCGGCGGATGTTGTCGAGTACCGCCTCGACCGCGGTTTCCGGTTGCGTCATGCTGGCGATATGCGGCGTCAACTGCACCTTTGGATGAGTCCAGAATGGATGGCCAGGCGGCAGAGGTTCCGGTTCGCACACATCCAGGATCGCCTTGCCGACCTTTCCTTCTTCCAGCGCCTGCAGCAAATCTTGCTGGACCAGGTGTCCGCCGCGCCCGACGTTGATCACGGTGGCGCCCTGCGGCAACTGGTCGAACAAGGGCGTGGACAGGATGCCACGCGTGCTGTCCGTCAAAGGCAGCAGGCAGATCAGGATGTCGCTGCGTGCCAAGAATTGCTGCAGCCCATCCGTGCCCGCATAGCAATCGATATCGTCGATCTGGTGCGGCGAGCGGCTCCAGCCGGCACAGGCAAAACCAAAACCACGCAGGCTTGCGAGCACGGCCTGCCCCAGTACGCCCAGGCCCAACACACCAACGCGGCGCGATGCGGCCGGATGCACGCGGTGCGTCTGCCAGCGCCCTTCGCGCTGCTGATCCAGGTAGGTAAGCCAGTCGCGATGGATGGACAGCACGGCCAGGCTCACGTACTCGACCATACCCTGGATGATGCCCGATTCGACCATGCGCACTACTGGCAGGGTTTCCGGAATGGCGGAGAAATCGAAATGGTCGGTACCAGCCCCGGTGGCAAACAGGACTTCCAGATTGGGAAACCGGGTCGCCAGGTCTTCCGGCGGCTGCCACGCAGCCAGGTAGCGTACCTCGCTCGGATCGCCGATATCGGGCCAGATGCGAAACGGCAGTTCCGGCATCTGGCGGGAAAATAGTTCCGCCCATACTGCACCGCGAACCGGATCGGATTTGTAGAGCAAGGTCATCGGGATGCCTTGGTCTTATGCCGGCGGACGGTAGATTGCGTAGACCTTGGCCACGTGGTCGCGGCTCTCCCAGCTGCACTGCGCAGTCTGTTCAATCAGGAAGATATCGCCCTTCGAGAAGGTGCCGCGGCGGCCGTTCTCATCGACAAAGGTCACGCTGCCTTCCAGCAAATGCATCAGTTCGCAATGGCGGAAGAACATCGGGCGCCGATGGTATGGCGTCGAGTCCCAGGTACCGACGGTGAGCTCGCCGTCGGCCGAGGCGTAGTCGGTGAAATTGCGGCATACCGGCGCCGGCGACAGCAGCAGCTCGGCCAGCGGCCCGCCTTTCGACGGTCCCAATGTTGGCTTCTGCTGGACCGGTACGATGGCGCGCACGCCACTGACGCTGCGGTTATAGCGCAGGAAGATGATCGATACTGGGCCTTCTGCCGACCAGGCGAAGGCGGCGCCGTGTTGCAGCACCGCGCTCTGGCCCGCTTCCAGCGTCAGCGTGGAATCGAGTCGCGACAAGGTCAGGCTGCCCTGGTTGACGATGATGAACTCATCGGCCGGCAGCGACGATACGGCGCCGCTGCCCGCGTCGAGCGTGATGGCGCCCGCCGTCACCGGGCCGCCTGGCGCCCAGTCCAGCACACGGCGGTTCGCCAGAAAACCATCATGCCCCGGCACAAACGTGACGGGAATGCCCTGCCCTTTGTCGCGCGCGAACTGGCGCAGGTCGACGAAGGAGGGTGTGACGGCCGCAACGGCCACTGCTTGATTCAAACTGGACATGATAGGTTCTCGTGAGAGGTCGATGAAAATGGTTTAGGCCGCATGCGCCGCCAAGGCGGCAAAACGACTGATGTGGTAGTGCTCAATTGGCGTGGTGGTGGCGCCCGTATGGATCAATTCCGCCATCACATCGCCTACGCCGGGTCCTAGCTGGAAGCCCTCGCCGCTGAACCCGAACGCGTAATACAGGCCAGGTACGCGCGCGCTCGGCCCCATGACCGGCTGGCTGTCTTTCATGTATCCCTCGATCCCGCTCCAGACACGGATGATGTTCAGATGCTTGAGTGCCGGGATCGCCCGCGGCGCCTGCGCCAGTTTCGTCAGCGTCCGGCGCGGGTTGACGTAAGCACGCCGATTTACCATGTCCACTGCTTCATGGCCACCGCCACCGATGACGATATTGCCGCGTGCTACCTGGCGGAAGTAGACCTGTTGCTCGGGCACATCCGTGATCACGCCAACGGTCGGCCCAATGGCATAAGGCACCGGTTCGGTGACGACCATCTGTGGCCCTTTGGCGATCATCGGTACTGGCTCGCCGAACTTGGCGCTGATCTGGTCACCCCAGGCGCCGGCGGTGATCAGTGCTGCAGGTGCACGGAAGATCCGCCCGTCAACAGCGGTGATGCGAAATTCCTCGCCGTCTTTTTCGACACTCACGATATCGGTGTTTTCGAATACCTGCGCTCCTTCGCGCGCTGCAGCACGGCCGATCAGCGGCGCCGCCAGACGGGGATTTGCATGCCCATCGTGCGGGGCAAAGCAAGCCGCAGCGACTTCCGGCCCCAGGTAGGGGAAGCGTTCGTGCACCATTTTTGCGCTCAACATCTGCATGCCCAGTCCGAAGTCCTTGGCATCAATCGCATATTTCTCCATCCGCTCCGTGTGCGCCGGAAGCATGCCAAGGCGCAGATGGCCGTTCAGCAGGAGCTCGACATCCTCGCCGAATAATTCCTTGAAGTTCAGCCACGTATCACGCGAGCGGTTGGACAAGGGCAGTTGCTCGACCGGACGGCCCATCCGGCGCACATTGCCGAAGTTGACGCCGCTGGCTTGCTGCCCGATCAATCCCCGCTCAAGCAGGATGACCGACACCCCGCGCTTGCGCAGGAAGAAGGCGGCGGAGGCACCCATGATGCCGCCACCGACGATGATGACATCTGCTCGCTGCACATTCATTCGACTTCCTCCCGTACCGCCATCGACAGCGGCTTGATCGGCGCCTGGCCACGCAGGCGCCCTACCAGTTCGACCGGAATACCAGCGGCATGCGCAATGACTTCTGCCCCGGCGTTGCCGCAATAGCGTCCCTGGCAGCGCCCCATGCCGACCCGGCACAGCGCTTTTGCGCGATTGGCTTCCTGTGCGCCCAACGCGCCGACTGTGTGGCGCAATTGGCCGGCAGTGACGACTTCACAGCGGCACACGATGGCCTCGTCCGGCAACTCCGATGCTTGCTGGGCCGGCCAGGGGAAGGCTTGCACCAGTCCCCGGCGGAAGCGATCCATGCTGGCCTGCTCCCCCCGCAATTGCTGCAATTGCGCATCGTCCACGTCGAGATGAAAGTCCTTCAGCACGGCCATGGCGGCCAGGCGGCCGCCGATCTCGGCCCCGTCTGCGCCAAGCACGCGCACGCCATCGCCGGCCAGATACACGCCCGGCACCGAACTGCGTCCATCCTCGCCCAGCTCGGGCAGCCACTGGCGTGTCTCCTGGTCAAAGCGGAACGCGCAGCGGGCCAGGTCGGCCAGCTGGGTTTCGGGACGTAGGTGGTAACCCATGGCGACAGCGTCGCAGTCAAAGCTGTGCACTTTGCCGCGGCCGTCGCGCACAGTCACGCCCTGAACGCCAATTACGTCCGAGCCGGTGATCTCGAGCGGCGTCACCCCGGTCAGCACCGGTACGCCAGCGCGCTTGAGGCTGGCCACCAGGCCCAGGCCGGCGAACAAGACGGCCGGCCGCGCCAGCAGCTTCGGCAATGCCATCACACGGCGCATCAGGGGCGAGGTATCGAGCACGGCGGCGACCTTCGCGCCAGCCTTGACGTATTGCGAGGCAACCAGATACAGCAGCGGGCCAGTGCCCATGAACACAACTTGGCGTCCTATCGAACAGGCCTGTGCCTTCAAAGCAATCTGCGACGCGCCCAAGCTGTAAGTGCCGGCATACTGCCAGCCCTTGACCGGCATCAGGCGATCGGTCGCGCCGGAACAAATCACCAACGCGTCGTAGGGCAAGGCCGTCGTGCGTTCGTCCTTGACGATGTGCACTTTCTGATCAGAAATATTCCAGGCCAGCGTGTCGGGCCGGTAATCGATCTTAGCGCGCAGCGCATCAAAACTTTCGTGCAGGTCTTGTGCCGTTTTGGCTACCGTGCCATACAGCGTGGCGTAGGGACGGGTGAAATTGTCCGGCTGGCGCCGGTAGATCTGGCCGCCGTCGCGCCGGTTTTCGTCGATCACAATCGGGCGCAGGCCGGCCGTGACCAGGGTCTCGGCGCAGCGCACGCCAGACGGACCGGCGCCGATGATGATTACGCGGGGTTGGCCCATGCTGCCTCCGGTTGGGTTGTCACGATATGCATACCTTCTCCTACGACAGTGGTACAAGCGCGCAAGCGCTCACCGCTGGCGGTCCAAACCCAGCAATCCTGGCAGGCGCCCATCAGGCAAAAGCCGGCCCGTTTTCCATCGCCGAATTCGGATTCACGCAGGTGCCGAACATGATTGAGCACAGCCACCATCAGCGTATCCCCGGCCAGCGCGTCCACGCAGCGGCCATCGATGACGAGGCGCACGAGCGGACGCTCGGATTCAGCCAGGCGCATGAAGCGGTGGCTGGCAAAACCGCGGGCCGGTTTTGATGTGTTGATCATGCTCTTGTCTCCGTATTCAATGCTTTGCCATTGACAGAACCAGCAGCGGTGCTGCCCATCAATTTCTTATTGATCATTACACCATGTATCACCCACAAGACCGTCTCGTTTTCAGGCCATTGATTCGTAGAATAGTCTTAGTTTGTGGCATTGATCAGCACAAACTGCCGCGCCCTTATCCGTTGAAAATATTCATTTGGCAATATCAGTCGCCAACCGGCTCCTTTGGGAGTGCGTCCATCGTTGTCAGAACAGGTCGGCCAATGGCCCGGAGATGCGCCGGCGAAGGATGCGTTCAAAATGCATCGGGTCGTGCGGCGTGAGCATCTGTGCCGCGCGCGGCAGGTGGAAGTCAATCAGGCGCGACAACCAGAAGCGCAGCGCGGCAGCCCGCAGTATCGCCCGCCAGCTGTGTTTCTCGGCCACGGTAAAGGGCCGCAAGCCATGGTAGGCGCCAAGCATGGCGCGCAGGCGGGCCTGGTCCAGCGTGCCGGTATCGAGATCAATGCACCAGTCATTGACGGTGACGGCCACATCGAAGATCCAGGTGTCGCAGCCGGCAAAGTAGAAATCGAAGAAGCCGGTCAGGCGTTCGCCGACGAACATCACGTTGTCACGGAACAGGTCGGTATGCACCGGCCCGCGCGGCAATTGGTGATAGTCGGTGGATGCAGCGAAGGCTTCCTGGGCAAGAATCTCGTCGTGCAAGAGCTGCTGTTCTTTCACTGGCAGGTAGGGCCGGACGACCTGTGCAGCATCGCGCCACCAGTCCAATCCGTGCAGGTGGGCCTGCTGAAGCGGGAAGTCCTGGCCGGCCAGATGCATCTTCGCCAGCATTGCACCGACAGCGGCGCAGTGCACCGGTTCCGGTGCCAGCTGCGAGCGGCCGTCCAGCCTGGATACAATGGCGCACGGCTTGCCGTGCAGCGTGTGCAAGATATCGCCATTTCCGTTCGCGATCGGCGCCGGCACCAGCACGCCCTTGCCAGCAAGGTGACGCATCAATTCAAGGTAGAACGGCAGTTGCTCGAAACTCAGTTGTTCGAAAATCGTCAGGACGTACTCGCCCGTTTCGCTGGTCAGAAAGAAATTGCTGTTTTCAATGCCCGATGAAATGCCTTTGACCGCCAGAGGTTTGCCAAGGGCAAACTGCGGGAGCCACTGGTTCAAGTCATCCAGGCTGACTGGGGTGAATACTGCCATTGTTCTAATTGTCTATTTGATACAAAAGGGGCGCGCAAACTGGCGTAGATCGTCGAAAGATGGCGCCTTGGCCACAATGCTGGGAACTGGTTGCGAATAGTTCATGGTGAGTCCTCGTGGAATATTGGTTGATATCAATGATGCTAGGCCGCCTGCACTGCCAAGTCGGTAAAACGCCCAATGGAATACTGAGCGATTGGCGTGGTAGTGGCGCCTGTATGGATCAGCTCCGCCATCACGTCACCCACGCCAGGCCCCAGTTGGAAACCCTCGCCGGAGAACC
Source organism: uncultured bacterium (assembly GCA_965233055.1). Classification (GTDB taxonomy): domain Bacteria; phylum Pseudomonadota; class Gammaproteobacteria; order Burkholderiales; family Burkholderiaceae_D; genus Telluria_A. The sequence continues at coordinate 121,807 of CBDDRJ010000054.1, read as the reverse complement.
CGAACGCGTAGTACAGACCGGGCACCCGCCCGCTAGGCCCCATGATCGGCCGCTCATCCTGCATATAGCCTTCAATTCCGCTCCAGACGCGGATGATACTGAGGCGGTTCAATGCTGGTATCACCCGCTGCAGCTGCGTGAACTGGTGCAGCGTATTGCGGGGGGCCACGTAGGAGCGGCGCATCTCAAGGTCAACCGGTTGATGGGCGCAACCGCCGAAGACAATATTGCCGCGCTTGACCTGGCGGAAGTAGACTCCTTCCTCTTTTTTATCAGTCGTCACTCCCATCACCGGTGCAATCGCGTATGGCACGGGCTCGGTGACGGCCATTTGCGGCCCCTTCGGCTGCATCGGGACCGGCTCGCCAAATTTGGCGCTGATGCGGCCGGCCCAGGCGCCCGCCGTGATCAGCGCAATGGGCGCACGAAAGGTGCGACCGTCGGCGGCAGTGACGCGAAAGTCCTCGCCGTCCTTTTCGACATCGACGATATCGGTGTTCTCGAATACCTGCGCGCCTTCGCGCACCGCTGCACGGCCAAACGCCGGCGCGGCCAGCCGGGGGTTCGCATGGCCGTCATGGGGGGCATAGCAGCCAGCGACGATCTCGGGACCGACGAACGGGAAGCGCTGGCGTACCGCTTGCCCGGTGAGCATCTGCAAGCCTAGTCCGTAGGGTTGCGCGTCGTGCGCATACTTTTCCATTGTTTCGACATGCAAGGGCCGGTAACCGATTCGCAAATGGCCACTCAGCAGGAACTCGACGTCCTCGCCAATCAATTCCTTGAGCTTGCACCAGATTTCGCGCGAACGGTTCGCCAATGGGAGCTGCTCGATAAAACGGCCCTGTCGGCGCACATTGCCAAAATTGACACCACTAGCTTGCTGGCCGATCAGGCCGCGCTCGAGCAAAATGACCGAAAGGCCCCGCTTGCGCAGGAAAAAAGCCGACGCCGCGCCCATGAAGCCGCCGCCGACAATGATCACATCTGCTGCTTGCGCATCCATTCGGTCTCCCAGTTTTCTCTCAGTTTCCCATGGCCACAACACAGCCCGGTGCTGTGATTCATTACATCATGCGTTGCATGCATAGCTGCCGTGTATTCACCCGTCGGAAGCGCAGTAAACGCCAATTTGATGGACCTGGCTGGCAGGACCTGCCACCGTCTCAATCTGTAAAACAGGCCGTTCATGGTGATGAAATCCGCTTGCCGGCACGGCTTCGCGCTCCGCCCCGTGCTACCCGATAAGCATTTTCTGCTGCATTGAAGACGCTGCATGGCACAAGCCTCTACCGCCAAGGTCCCCACCAGGCGTTCATGGCAAATTGCCGCGAGCCTGTTTTACCCGGCAAAGAATGTGGCAAGATAGGGGGCAAACGAGCGATCCGAAGCGTGCCAGCGCCCCCTGGCAAGGCCTGCAAGAGCGAGCTTGCTCTTGCTGCGAAACACGGCAAGGCAAACGGGAAGCAAATCATGACTAAACAAAAGACAAGCGACGACATCCGTTACCGCGCGATGACGCTAGACGATTTACCGGCTGTGCAAAAGTTGTCGACTGCGGTTCTTTGGCCGCACCGCCTGCAGGACTGGAAGTTCGTCTTTGAGCTCGGCGCCGGCATTGTCGCGGAAGACGATTCCGGTATCGTCGCAACGACGATGGGCTTTGCCTACGGGCGCGACCACGCATCGATGGGAATGATGATCGTTGCGCCCGAACGCCAAGGCCAGGGTATCGGGCGTGAAATGGCGGTCCGGATGCTGAAGGAACTTGGCGACCGAACCGTGCTGCTGCATGTCACGCTCGAGGGAGTTGCATTGAGCGAAAGCCTTGGCTTTACCCACGTCGGCACCGTCCACCAGCATCAGGGGACCGTGTACCGGGCGCCAATTGTCCCGCTCGGCGAGGGCGAACGACTCCGCCCGGTCAGCTCCAGGGACGAAGCCGCGCTTGTTGATCTGGCCAGCCGCGCAGCAGGCATGCCAAGGGCCACAGTGATCAAACATCTGCTGACCGTGGCGGAGTGCGTTGCGATCGATCTATATGATGAATTGATTGGATTTGCCGCCGTGCGCAAGTTCGGGCTCGGTCATCTGATCGGCCCGGTGGTTGCGCCGAACGTCGGGTTGGCCAAGGCATTGATCGCCCATTGGGCAGGCACCCACGCCGGTTCGTTCATGCGCGTGGATGTGCCGGGTAAGGAAGGCCTCAGCCCATGGCTCACTGAAATTGGCATGGTACAGGTAGACAAGACCGTACCAGCGATGCTGCGCGGCGAGCCGCTCCGGCCTGACCCGTTGATTACCCAGTACGCGCTGCTTAACCAGACACTCGGATAGTCGAAGGGAGGCGCTGATGATGGACATGCCAAAACTGGATCGGATAGACATCCGTATCCTTGGCTACTTGCAACGCAATGGCCGGCACACAAACGTCGATCTGGCGGACGCAGTCGGTCTCTCGCCTAGCCCCTGCCTGTTGCGTGTCAAGCGCCTAGAAAAGGCCGGCTACATCACTGGATATGGCGCCCATGTGATGCTCGAGAAGCTGGGCACCATGCAGATAGCATTTACTCAGGTAAAGCTGGCGCATCACCGCCGCGAGGACATCTTGCGCTTCGAAACCAGCATCCGGGACGTCGATGAGCTGGTCGAATGCCACCTGGTTAGCGGCGACTTCGACTATCTGCTCAAGTTCGTGACCAGAAGTGTGATTCACTACCAGAGCCTGGTGGAGGAGATTCTTGGCCAGAACGTCCACGTCGAAAAATATTTTAGCTACATCGTGATGAAGTCGCCCTTCATCAAGAGCTACTATCCCATCGAGAGGCTGTTTTCCGATCAGGAATGAACCCTTGGCGCGTCTAGCCATGCCGCCATTGCGGCAGGCGCACATTACAATCCGGTGTGCTGCGCGATGTACGCCTTCATTTTGTCGACATCCGTGGACATCACTTCAAAGCGCTGTGGCAAGGCTTCGATATGGTCTAAGCCTGCAGGGCGTTCGGCATCGCGGCCGAGCGCCTCACGGATGGTCTCATTGAATTTTGCCGGCAAGGCCGTTTCCAACACGATCATCGGCACGCCCGGCGTCAGATACTCGCGCGCGACCTTCACGCCGTCCGCCGTGTGGGTGTCGATGGTTACGCCGTACTTCGCGTGCACGTCGCGGATGGTTGCCAATCGATCCGCATGCACCGACTTTCCGGAAACGAATCCGTATTCCAGTACCTTGGAGAACTCGTCGCCATCGCTGCCTGGTTTTCCGGACAGGTCGAAACCACCATGGGTGTCCACTTTCTTGAACAAGGCATTCAGGCGCTCGGCGTCACGACCAACCAGGTCAAAGACAAAGCGCTCGAAGTTGGACGCCTTGCTAATGTCCATGCTCGGACTCGTCGTGTGATAGGTCTCGGACGATTTGCGCACGCGGTAGGCGCCGGTACGGAAGAACTCGTCGAGTACATCATTTTCGTTCGTCGCGACGACGAGCTTGTCGATAGGCAGCCCCATCATCCGGGCAATATGGCCAGCGCAAATATTGCCGAAATTGCCGGAAGGAACGGTGAACGACACCTTCTGTTCATTGCTTGTGCTTGCGCTCAGGTAGCCTCGGAAGTAGTACACCACCTGGGCGACGATGCGAGCCCAATTGATGGAGTTGACCGTGCCGATTTTCTGACGATTCTTAAATTCAAGATCGTTGGATACCGCCTTGACCATGTCCTGGCAGTCATCGAACACCCCTTCAACTGCAATATTGAAAATATTGCTGTCCTGCAGGCTGAACATCTGTGCAGCCTGGAAGGCGCTCATCTTTTGATGTGGCGAGAGCATGAACACGCGGATGCCTTTCTTGCCGCGCATTGCGTACTCGGCGGCGCTGCCCGTGTCGCCAGACGTTGCGCCGAAGATATTCAGTTCTGCATTCTGCTTGGCCAAGGCATACTCGAACAGGTTGCCGAGCAATTGCATCGCCATATCCTTGAATGCCAATGTCGGTCCATTCGACAGGGCCTGCAGGTGCAGCGTGGTGCCATTGGCCTTCTCGAGCGTGCGCAAGGGTGTAATCTGTGCGAAGTCTTCGCCGTCGCGCCCGTTGCGGTACACCAGCGACGTATACGTCTTGCGCGCCAGTGCTTTCAGGTCCGCTTCAGGAATGTCGCTTGCAAATTTCTTCAACACTTCCACTGCCAGATCGGCATAGGAAAGCGTGCGCCAAACGTCGAGTTCGGCGCCACTGACGTTTGGATATTTGATCGGAAGGTACAAGCCGCCGTCGGGTGCGAGTCCGCCCAGCAGGATTTGTGAGAACGGTTGCGCTGGCGCTTGGCCGCGTGTGGAGACGTATAACATAGATTCTTAATAATAATTATTCGATTGTCAGGCAATGGCGCCGGCGATTACTCGAGCTCGACCCATGTTGCCCCCGGTTGGCTTGTCACAATATGCATTCCTTCTTCCACGACGGTGGTGCAGGCGCGCATGCGCTCGCCGCTGGCGGTCCAAACCCAGCAATCCTGACAGGCGCCCATCAGGCAAAAGCCCGCGCGCTTGCCGTCGCCAAATTCGGATTCGCGCAGGTGGCGAATATTGTTGAGGACGGCAACCATCAGTGTGTCACCGGCGAGCGCTTTCACCGGGTGCCCGTCGATAACAATACACACCGTCGATCGGGCCACTTCGTCCAGGCGGACAAAGCGCGGATTCATGCGACTTCTCCTTCAACCACGGTCAACGGACTTTGCAAACGGCGCAACTCCGCCTCGGTGCGATGACATAGGATGCTACCGCCGTTGTCGAGCGTGCGGCGCGGCGGCGGCAGGCTGTCGCAGACGCCGCCGACGCGCAGCGGGCAGCGATCGAGAAAGGCGCAATTGCCGCGCATCTCAGCCGACGACGTCAGCGCCGGCAACGCAGCCGGACTGCGCTCCCCTACTTCTTCCAGCCAGCCCTGGCGCAACACCGGCACCGACGAGATCAACAGGTGCGAATACGGATGGAACGGCGGCAGCGCCAGCGCCTCGCGCTTGCGCGCTTCGACCTTGTGGCCGGCATACAGCACCACGATATCATCGCAAATGGCGCGTACCGTATTGATGTCGTGGCTGATGAACATATACGACACGTTCAGTTCCTTGCGCAGGTCGGCCATCAGTTCAAGGATGGCGGCACCGACGACTGTATCGAGCGCTGACGTAACTTCGTCGCACAGGATCAGGTCCGGCTGCGCGGCCAGCGCGCGCGCAAGGTTGATGCGCTGCTTCTGGCCGCCGGACAGTTCGCCCGGCAGGCGGTCTGCGACCATGGCGGGCAGGCGCACCAGGTCGAGCAGCTGCAATACCCGCTTGCGGCGCGCCTCGCCCTTCATGCCGTGATAGAACTCCAATGGGCGAGCGAGGATGCGTTCGATGGTGTGTAATGGATTGAGCGCCGTGTCAGCATTCTGGAACACGAACTGGATGCGGCGGAACTGCTCGCGTGTGCGACCGTCGAGCGTGGACGCCAGGCGCTTGCCATCGAGCAGAATCTCCCCTTCCGAGGGGGCTACCATGCCGGCGATGACGCGCGCCAGCGTAGTCTTGCCCGAGCCGGACTCCCCGATCACGCCGATAGTAGCACCGCGCGGGATCACCAGGTTGATGTCGTCCAGTACTGACTTGGGCGGCACGCCGCGCTTGGCCGTGGCGTAGGCGGCGTACAGACCGCGTACTTCCAGCAGTGGATGTTCTTGCGACGACACTCGCTCTGCAGCAGCGGCAGTGAGCGGCTTGGGCGCAATCGCGGCCAGCATGCTCTTTGTGTAGTCATGGGAAGGCGCAGTCAGGATCTGGGTGGTAGTGCCGATTTCGCGGATGGCGCCGTCGCGCAGCACCACGATGCGGTCGGCCATCTGGGCCACCACCGCCAGGTCGTGCGTCACATAGACTGCCGTGGTGCCGAGCTCCTTGACCACCTTCTTGAAGGCGCGCAGCACGTCGATCTGGGTCGTCACGTCGAGGGCCGTGGTTGGCTCGTCCATGATCACCAGGTCCGGATCGGTGATCAGGGCCATGGCGGCCATCAGGCGCTGCAGCTGCCCGCCCGACACTTGGTGCGGATAGCGCGTGCCGATTTTGTCCGGCTGCGGCAATGCCAGCGCGCGGAACAGCGCCACTGCCTTGGCCTCGGCTGCTTCGCGCGACATGAGCTTGTGGATCAGTGCACTCTCGATCACCTGGTCCATCAGCCGCCGGGACGGGTTGAAGGAGGCGGCGGCGCTTTGCGCAATATAGGCTACCGTGCGGCCGCGCAGGTCGGCCAGTTGGCCTTCGCTCATCGACAGCACTTGGTGGCCGGCGACCGTCACCGTTCCGCCAGCGAGGCGGCAGCCGGCCCGTGCATAGCCCATCAGCGCCAAGGCGATGGTGGTCTTGCCGGAGCCAGACTCGCCGATCAGGGCCAGCACTTCGCCCTTTTTGATGGAAAAATCGGCGCCATGGACGATCGGTACATCCTCGCCCATGTCGTTGCGCGCCGTGACCCGCAGGCCCGATACCTTGACGATGTCGTTCATCTTAGCCCTCGCTTCCGCGGCGCTTGCGCCCGCTCAGACTGTCGATGGTCATGTTGACGGCGACCGTCAACGTAGCAATCGCCAGTGCCGGCATGATGAGCGCAGGTGCCCCTTCGGACAAGCCGATGATGTTCTCGCGCACCAGCGATCCCCAGTCAGCATCCGGCGGCTGGATGCCGAGCCCAAGGAAACTCAAACCGCTCAACAGCAGCACAATGAACAGGAAGCGCAAGCCGAAGTCGGCCAGCACCGGGCGGAACATATTGGGCAGCATTTCGAACAGGGTGATGTAAGCCAGGCCTTCTCCCCGCACTCTGGCCGCTTGCACATATTCCATCGCCTGCACATTGACCGCCAGCGCGCGCGCGATGCGGAAGGCGCCGGGCATATAGCCCACGCCGGCAATCACGATCAGCAATGGGACCGAGGTGCCGAAGCCGGCCACGATGATCAGCGCCAGTAGTTTGTGGGGGATGCTCATCATGGTGTCGACGATGCGGCTGACGATGGCGTCGAACCAGCCGCCGGTCGCGGCCGCGCACAGCGCCAGCGCCGTGCCGCTCATGCTGGCAACCAGCACCGCAGCCAACGCCACGCCGATGGTGTACGGCGCGCCATGCAGGATGCGGCTCAGTACGTCGCGCCCGAGGTAGTCGGTCCCCAGCGGATGCTGGGCACTCATTGCCCCGAACACATTGTCGCCGGTGACCCCGCCCACATCCTGCGGGGCAATCGACGGCCCGATCAGGGCCATCAGCAGCCAGAAGGCGACCACTGTGAGACCGATCATGGCGGCGATCGGCAGGCGGCGGCGCGGCTTGCGCTTTGCTGCGGGAGTAATAGTGGAGGAATTCATTGACGCAGCCTCGGGTTGGAAAGAATGGCACAGACATCAGCGATGGTCAGCAGCACCAGGTAGCCGGCACAGAACAGCATGGCACACGCTTGCACAACCGGCATGTCGCGCATCGTCACGGAGTCGACCATCAGACTGGCGATTCCCGGATAGTTGAAAATCGACTCGACAATGATGACGCCTCCAATAAGGTAAGCGAGCGACAGCGCCACCGCATTGACGATCGGGCCAACAGCGTTCGGCAGCGCATGGGTCAGTGCCATCCGGATCGGCCGCACGCCCTTCAGGCGCGCCATTTCGACGTAGGAGGAATTGAGCTGGTCGATGACGGCAGCGCGTGTCATGCGTGCCATCTGCGCCACGATCACGCAGCACAAGGTCATCACCGGCAGCGCGTACACGCGCAGGAACTGGCCAAAGGTGGCGATATCGTCGGTGCGCGACAAGGCCGACAGCCAGCGCAGTTTGACTGCAAAAATCAGCACCGCAATGGTGGCAATCAGGAATTCCGGTACCGACACGGTCCATACCGTCGCCATGCTGACTGTGCGGTCGAACAGCGAGCCGCGGTACATCGCGGCCAATATGCCGATGGTCAGCGCCAGCGGCACCGATACGGCCGCAGTCACGGCTGCGAGCATCAACGAAGCCGGCAAACGACCGCCGATCAGCTCCGCCACCGGCAATCCATTTGCCATGGCGACGCCGGGATTGCCGGTCAACAGGCCGGCCAGCCACTGGAAGTAGCGGACATGGGCCGGCTGGTCCAAGCCGAGCTTGGCACGCAAGGCCGCCACCAGTTCCGGTGTGGCCTCCTGGCCAAGCGCCGCCTGCGCCGCATCCCCCGGCAGCAGGGCCGTGATCGAGAAGATCAGGGCCGACACGGCCAGCAGAGTCAGCATGCTGACGCCGAGGCGCTTGACGACAAGTTGTAAAGCGGTACCATTCATGATTGTGCTTTCCTCATTCTGGCCTCAAGCCTCGAGCCACAGGTGTTCAGAAAAATTGAATCCCATCAGGCCGCCCAGCGGGTGGCTGGCGTATCCCTTGACCTTGTTGCTGAAGCCATCGAGCGAGTGGATAAACATCGGGATCCCGACGCCGCAGTGTTCATGCGCCAGCACCTGCATGTCGGCATACATCTGCTTGCGCTTTTCCTCGTTGCCTTCGCCGCGCGCCAGGTCCAGCAATTGGTCGAACTTTTCGTTCTTCCAGCCAGATACGTTGGTTGGTGAGCTGGACTTGTAGAACAGCGAAAACATCAGGTCGACCGTCGGACGGGGACCGACATTGCCAAAGGACATCGGATGTTTGGCCCAGTGGTTCGACCAGTAGCCGTCGGCCGGCATGCGCTTGATGTCCAGCTTCAGCCCTGCCTTCTGCGCCGACAATTGGATGATCTGCGCCATGTCGACTGAACCGGAAGCGGCCGTCGAGGCGATCACTGGCAGGGTCATGCCGGCCATGCCGGATTTCTGCAGGTGGAACTTGGCCTTGTCCAGGTCGAACGTGCGTTGTGGCAGGCCGGCGAAGTAGAAGCGATTGGACGGTTGGACCGGCTGGTCATTGCCGACGATGCCGTAGCTGCGCATCGATACCTTGCGGATCTGCTCACGGTCGAGCAGGTTTTTCATTGCCAGCACAAAGTGGGGATTCTTCACCGGACCGAGATTGTCGCGCATGATGATGTCGGTGTAGTGGCCGGTCTTCGATTCGAACAGCGTGCAACCTGAGGTGGGCGTAAAGCTCGACGCCGAGCGCGGGTTGATGCCAACGATCAGGTGCACGTCGCCCGACAGCAGCGCATTGACGCGCGCCGCTTCGTCAGGAATGGCAAAGAATTCGATTTCATCGAGATGGGGCTTGCCCGGCTTCCAGTATTCGCCGTTGCGCACGCCGATCGAGCGCACTCCCGGCCTGAATTCCTTGCACTTGTACGGACCGGTGCCGACCGCCGTGCGGAAATCAACCGTGCCGTCCTTGATGATCGAAAAATGGGACACGCCCAGTAGCGTCGGCAAGTCGACATTGGGTGCCTTGAGCTTGACCTGGAGCTCGAGCGGACCGATTACCTTGACTGCCTCGAACCCTTCGGCCACGGCCAGCACCTTGGACAAGGTGGCGGGGTCCTTGTGCCTTAGCAGGGAATACACGACATCGGCCGAGCTCAAAGGCTTGCCGTCGTGAAAGCGTACGTCCTTGCGCAGCTTAATGGTCCACAAGGCACCGTCCTTGGAACTGATGGATTCGGCCAGCGCCATTTGCGGGGCCAGCTTGTCGTCAATGGTGGTCAATCCGTTGTAGAACATATAGTGCCGCACATAGTCGACCATGCCGCCGCCCTTGGCGGGATCGAGCGTGTCCGCACTCGAAGAGGAAACGGTAGCAACGCGCAGACGGCCGCCCTTCTTCGGCGTTTGGGCCAGGGCAGTGCCGGGAAAGGTCAACAGGCCACCTGCGGCGGTGGCAAGCATGCCCCCGCCCACCAGGCTGCGCATCACGTTGCGGCGCGATACGCCGTGCTGAACATCGCCCGTGTGCGGGGGAACGATGATACCGGATTGCTTGTCGCTCATGTTTGCTCCTGGAGAGTCTTCAATATTCGTTCCGGCCAGTTCAGCCGAAGCCTGTGTTACGGCAGCGCTGTCATTCCAACCAGTCCCGCATCTTGTAATAGGCACCGACCAGCGGCAAAAACCACGGTTTGCCGAAATGCCCTGGCACGGCCGGCCACGCCAGATCGCGCCAAGGATTGCGCTCGGGTTTGCCGGCCATGACATCGGCCATCACCTGTCCCATATGCACCGACATCTGCACGCCATGGCCGCTATAGCCCGTCGAGTAATACATGCCGCGATGCTGCCCCGCGCGCGGCAGGCGGTCGGCAGTCATGTCGACCAGGCCGCCCCAGCAGTAGTCAATGCCCACGCCACCCAGTTCGGGGAACATCTGTTCCATCGATGCGCGCAGCACATCGCCGCTCTTCTGGTCGGAGGTCGGGTTGGACATCGCGAAGCGGGCCCGCCCGCCGAACAGCAGGCGATTGTCGGGCGAGAGGCGGAAATAGTTGCCGATGTTCTTGGACGTGACGTAGTTGCGGCGCTGCGGCAGCAGGCGGTCGATCACGCCCTTGTCCAGCGGTGCGGTCGCGATCAGGAAGCTGCCCACCGAGATCATGCGGCGCCGGAAATAGAAGAATGGGCCCTGGCGGGAATTGCCCGTGGCCAGCAACACCTGGCCGGCGTCGACGGTGCCGCGCGCGCTGGTGACCCGGAAGCCGCCGTCTGGGCGGCGCTCGATCCCGGTCACCGGGGAATATTCGTAAATGCGGGCGCCGGCCCGGGCGGCCGCATGTGCCAGCCCCACACCGAATTTGCCCATGTGCATCTGCGCACTGGTCGTTTGCAGCAGGCCGCCGAAGAACTGGTCGGAACCCACTTCGGTACGGATGCGCTCGGCCGGCACCATCTCGACGTTCTGGTCGACCTCGGCGTGCAGCAAGTCGCAGGCGCGCGCCAGCTTGTCGTAGTGGTCCGGCTTGACGGCCAGCTTGAGCCGGCCGACCCGGGAAAAATCACAGTCGAGGTCTTCTTGCGCGACCAGCCCCGCGACCGATTCGACCGAAGCCGCATAGGCCTGGTAGAAAGCGCGCGCCTGCTCGATGCCAAGGCGCGCGGCCAGGGTCGCAAAGTCGTGGGCAAGTCCGCTGTTGCAGTGCCCGCCATTGCGACCGGACGCTTCGCCCACCACCCGCCCCGCTTCGAGCACGACCACGGATGCGCCTTGCTTGGCCAGCGCCAGCGCCGCCGACAAGCCGGTAAAGCCGGCCCCGACCACGACCACATCGGCCCGTCCCGACACCGGTCCTTTGGCGCCATTGACGAAGGCCGGTGCAGTATCGAGCCAGTAGGATTCCAACTTCATCGCTGCGCCTCTTCGCTGTGGCGTTCCGGGTTCATCGGTATTGCGACTACAGGCCAACCAGGGCCGGCAAGCCACCCAGGTCTTTGATTTCGTGGTAGCCGTAGAACGGTGTGGACGGCTCGTGGCCGCGGTTGACGAACACCTTGTTCTTGATACCGATGTCGTGCGCGGACATCAGATCGTAGCGCAGGCTCGACGACACGTGCAAAATATCGTCCGGGCTGCAGTCGAGCTGCTCGATCATGTATTCGAAGGCCCTCAAGCGCGGCTTGTAAGCGCCGGCCTGCTGCGCGGTGTAGACGCGGTGGAAAGGTGCGCCCAGCTTGGCGACGCTGTGGGGGATCAGCTCGTCCATGGAGTTCGAGAAGATCACCAATTTGTATTCCTTGGCCAGCTTGGCCAGCGCTTGTGGCACATCAGGGTGCGGGATCCAGCTAGGCACGGCCTGGTAGAACTTCATGCCTTCATTGTCGCGGTACTCAATACCCCAGTGACGGCAGGTGCGCTCGACCGCGCTGCATACCACCTCGCCGTAGGGCTTCCAGTCGCCCATGACTTCATCCAGGCGGTAGGACGAGAAATCACGGGTGAACTGCTCCATATTCTCGGGAGCGATGCGATCGGCGAAGAGTTCGCGCGCCACATCGGCCATTTGGAAATGGATCAGCGTCCCGTAGCAATCGAAGGAGATATATTTTGGCCTCAAGTGGGTGGTCATGATTCTGGGTCCTTTGTTCGATGGATTCGTGCCGGCGGAAGCGCTGCATCCGAAAGCGGATCTGGTCGGATGGCGCGATCATGCGCACAATTTGTGCACGCTGCAACGCTTTCTCCTGATTGAGATTACACCACGCCCCCCCTGCGCGATTGTCTCGTTTTGATGCTTTCAGTGCACAGAAACAGCGGTATTGAAGGATGCGCTCAGCATAAAGTGCCGCGCATCTGGGAGGGGCCGGAACCGCATTGATGGCATTGGAAAGACGACAGAGCTGAGTACAAATGACAGGCATGCCCTAGTCGCGACAATCTCCTGAAGGATCCAGGGAAAAAGGCACGGTCCAACTTTTTCAGCCGGTTACTCCCCTATTCCGGCAGGTGCGGCAACACGAATGAGAGCGATGCCGTGTGCTCGATCCTGTCGTACTTGGTCGGTTGGTCGGAAGCCGATTCAAAGACAGCAACGATCACGTTCAAGCCTTGGTTGCGCACTTTGAGGGTGACGGTGCCGTCGGCTCCACTCACTACCGGAACACCATCCGGGTCGTTCAGGAAGTCGTGCAGCACCTTGGCGCCTGCCAAGGGCAGGCCCTTGTACAGCACCCGCAAGGTAATCGGTTGACCGAGCAGGGCCGGCAAGGTAGCCGCGACCGGCACCACCTGCAGCGTTTGGCCTGCCAGCGGCCCGATTGGGGCAGCGACCGGGCCTCGGATATGCACCGTGTACTTGAAGGTTCTTTGGCTGAAGACGGTCCCTGGCACCTCGTCTTTGCCCTTTTTGTGCCACTTGTCGTCAGGAGTCCTGCTCCACGTGCCATTGTCGATTGCAGCGGCCAGCACAGACGGGTGATGCTCGACATTGGCCAGCAACAGGCGACCGTCGACCTGCAGCGCGGTCGGAACTTGCTTGCCGTCGGCGGCATAGGCGGTAACGGTGGTGACAGACGAAGCGCGCTTGACCATGTCCAGGTCGTCCGCTCCGACGCCGTATTGCAGCGCAAGCTGGGTTGCCCGCTGGGCAAACCAGATGCCGTGCGCTTGCGCCGCAGCACTGGCCCAAAGGGTTACGCCGAGGGCCGCCGCGAGGGCCAGTTTATTCGTTTTCATCAAGCTGTCTCCTGGGGGGGCATTCAGAATTTGTACTGCGCGTTGAAGCTGGCCGTGCGCGGACTGCCCGGAGCGACCCACACCTGGCTATAGGAGCTGGCGTAGTAGGTTTTGTTGAGCAGGTTGTCGACGTTCAGCGACAAGCGCAGTTTCTTGTTCGGCGTGTATGACGACACCAGCCTGACGGTGGTGTAGGCAGGCAACTTGAAGTTACTGGTCACGGCGACGTCGCCCAGGCGCTCGCCCACATAGATGAACCCGCCACCCAGCGTGGCGCTGCCGCCCCACAGTGCAAAGGTCGGTGTGACGATGACGCTGGCACTTTGCTTTGGCACATTGGGAAAGGCGCTGCCGGTCAGGATCGTACTATCACCCTTGGTGACTTTGGCGTCGGTATAGGCAAAGGCGGTGGAGAAGCGCACGTCCTTCATCAGCTCACCGGACACGTCCAGTTCCAAGCCTTTGCTGCCAACTTCTCCTGCAGACATGGAAAAATCGGTGTTGAGCGGATTGATCGTCAGCACATTCTTTTTGCTGATCTTATACAGCGCCACCGTACCGGTAACCTTGCCGTCGGCCGTTTCCAGCTTGGTACCGACCTCATAGGAACGGCTTTCTTCAGCCGGGAAAGCCTTGTTATCGACGCTGATGCCGCTGTTTGGACGGAAGCCTTTGGCCGCCGTCACGTACACGGAAATCTCCTTATTGGGCTGGTACACCAGGCCCACGCGCGGACTGGTGGCCGACAGTGACTGATCGTTCACGATATTCAGGCGTCGGTTGGTGATGGTCTGCTGGTACTTGTCGGCACGCACGCCCGCCATCGCCTTCCATTGTTCGGACAAGTCAATCTGGTCCTGGGCGTAGAAACCGTGCGCACGCTGGGCCTCCAGCGTACTGACCGCCAGCAGCAGGGGATCAGCGACGGCACCATAGACCGGATTGTAAATGTCGATGGCGTACGGATTGGCAGCGTTCGGCTGGCGGCGAAACTGGATGCGGGTGTCGTCGAACTTGTAGGCGTCGACGCCGAACAACACGCTGTGATTGAGTGTACCGGTGGCGAACTTGCCCAGCACTTCGAAGCGCCCGGCGACATCGATGGATGAGAAATCGCGCAGGCGGCGCTGGCGGCTGAGGGTACGTAAATTCGCCTGCAGCACCGCCGATTCGGACGAGTAGCCGCCCATCGAACTGTCGCGGTAGGAGAAGCCGGACTGCACCTTCCACCCCTCGTTAAATTCATGCTGGACAAAGACCTGGTGGCCGAGCGACTTGACCGTCACAGGACCGTCACCCGGTTCGCCCAGGAAGCGGGTTCTTGGAATCAGGCCAAGCACGCTCTTGATGGCCAGCACTCCCCGGTCGAACGGTGTTTTCTGCTCGCTCGCTTCAATCTCATACGAAATCGTCGTAGCGTCGCCCAACAGCCAGATGAAAGACGGCGAAATGAAAGAACGGTCAGTACTGAGCGTATCGCGGAAGCTGTCGCTTTTTTCGCGCGCGGCATTCAGGCGGTAAGCGATGGTGTCGGTGATGGCGCCGGTCAGGTCAACGGCCAGGCGTTTGTTGCCGAAGCTGCCAATGGTCGCATCGATGGCGTAGGCCGGGTCGAAGCGCGGTTTCTTGGTGGTGATGTTGACGGTGCCGCCAGGTTCGCCGCGGCCATACAGCGCCGACGCCGGGCCCTTGAGCACTTCAACGCTTTGGGTACTGGAGGAATCGCGCAGGCCGTTGTAGCCGCGGCTGGAGCTAAAGCCATTGACCATATAGTCCGAACCGAAATTGGGGTCGCCCGTGAATCCGCGCATGGCGTAGCTGTCCCAGATGCCGCCGAAGTTGCTCTGGCGTGAGATACCACTCGACAGGTCCAGTGCGCCGGCCAGGTCGACTACGCCGACGTCTTTGAGCAGGTCGGCCGTGAGAACGCGCACCGACTGTGGCAGGTCCTTGATCAGGGTGTCGGTCTTGGTGGCACCAGTGGCGGACAGGGCGCGGTAGTTCTGGCGCTGAGCCTTGACGATCACCTTGTTGTCCTTGGGCGTCTCGGCCACCGCATCCGTTACTGCGGCCGCCGCCGCCGGGGCATCGGCTTCAGCGTCGGCCGCTACGGCCAGGACGGGATAGGTGGCCGCCAGGAACAGGGCCAGGGTGCGAAATCGGAATGGTTGCATGGTCAAACTCCTCATTTATAGTTATCGTGTACCAAAAATTAGTTGGTGCGCTCTGAACGCCACCCGGTCAAGCAGGCCGATAAATCGCAAACACCTTGGCCACATTGACGCGGCTCTCCCAGCTGCATTTGGCTTGTTGCTCGACCAAGAAGATGTCGCCTTTCGAGAACGTGCCGCTGCGGCCCGTTTCGTCGATGAAGGTCACGCTGCCTTCCAGCAGGTACATCAGTTCACAGTGGGGGTAAAACATGGCGAGCCGGTGGTAAGGCGTCGAGTCCCAGGTACCGCAGGCGAACTTGGTGTCGGCAGAACGGTAGTCGGCGACGTTGCGACAAGCCGGCGTCGGCGTGAGCAGCAACTCGGGCTGAGGCGGGTTTGACGGTGCCATCTGCGGATTTTCCTTGATCGGCACGATGGTGCGATCGCCCGGCTGGCTGGCGTTATAGCGCATGAAGATCAGCGATACCGGCGCATCGCTGGCCCAGGAAAATGCGGCACCTTGCGGCAGCACAACGCTATTTCCCGCCGACAGCGTCAACGGACGCCCGTCCTGCAGCAAGATCAAGTTGCCTTCGCAGACGATGATGAACTCGTCAGCCGGCAAGGCTTGCACTACTCCGCTTCCGGCCTCCAGTTCGATCACGCCAGCCGTGACCGGACTCGATGCCCAGTCCAGCACGCGGCGTCTGGACAGGAAACGGTCATCCCCGGCCGAAGCGGCCACGCGAATGCCGAGCTTTTTGTCCTTTGCAAACTGGCGTAAGTCGACGAAAGTTGGCGTGTTAAACGCGACGGCTGCTGCGTGTTGCAAGTTCGGCATGGTTAATTCTCCTGATTGAATGATGCTGTCAATAAACGCTACGTCGCATTGGCGGCGAGCTTGGCAAAACGGGCTATGTGGAAAGGTTCGATCGGCGTGCTTGTGGCGCCGGTATGGATCAGTTCTGCCATCACGTCGCCCACGCCCGGCCCTAACTGGAAGCCGGCACCGCAGAACCCGAAGGCGTAGTACAGGCCTGGCACGCGGGCACTCGGACCCATGATAGGAATATCGTCCGCCAAATAGCCTTCGATCCCGCTCCAGACACGGATGATGCTCAAGCGGTTCAGCGCCGGCACCACGCGCGGCAGTTGGGTAAATTGCGTCAGCGTGTGCTGCGGCATCACATACGAGCGCAGCGTGTCGCGGTCAGCCAGGCCCCGTCCGCAGCCGCCGATGACGATATTGCCGCGCTTCACCTGGCGGAAGTACAAGTCTTCCTCGAGCTTGTTTACCACCAGGCCAATGGTTGGGGCGATCGCGTACGGAACCGGCTCGGTAACGCACATCTGTGGGCCTTTGACCACCAGCGGTACCGGTTCGCCGAATGTGGCGCTGATGCGGTCGGCCCAGGCGCCGGCACTGATTTGCACCGCCGGCGCGCGGAATATCCGGCCGTCGGCGGCGGTGACCTTGAAGTCCTCGCCGTCCTTCTCGACGTTGACGATCTCGGTATTCTCGAACACCTGCGCGCCCTCGCGCACGGCAGCGCGCCCGAATGCAGGCGCCACCAGGCGCGGATTGGCATGACCATCGACCGGCGCATAGGATCCGGCCAGGATTTCCGGACCGAGATAGGGAAACCGTTTGCGCGCGGTGCTCCCGCTGATCAGCTCCAGATCCAGTCCGTAGGCCTTCGCGTCGCCCGCATATTTCTCCATCCGGTCGGCATTGGTCTGGTTGTAGGCCAGCTGAAGGTGGCCACTCTGCACGAACTCGCCATCGTCGCCGATCAATTCCTTAAGCCGGCCCCACAGCGCGCGCGACCGGTTCGATAGCGGCAGTTGCTCAAGATGGCGTCCCGCGCGGCGGACATTGCCGAAGTTGACGCCGCTGGCCTGCTGGCCGATCAGTCCGCGTTCGAGCAGGATCACGGACACCCCGCGCTTGCGCAAGAAAAAGGCCGTGGTGGCGCCCATGATGCCGCCGCCGACGATGATGACGTCTGCCTGATGCGTGCTCATGCCTGGTCCTCCCGCACGGCAATCGCCAGCGGCTTGACCGGCGCCGCGCCGCGCAGGCGCCCTACCAGCTCTACCGGAACACCGGCAGCATGCGCAATCACTTCCGCCCCCGCATTGCCGCAATAGCGCCCCTGGCAGCGCCCCATTCCGACCCGGCTGAAGGCCTTGGCACGATTGGCTTCCTGCGCGCCCATTTCACATACAGTGCGGCGCAATTCGCCCGCCGTGACGGCTTCGCAGCGGCATACGATGGCCTCGTCGGGCAAATGGGCTGCCTGCTGCGCCGGCCACGGGAAGGCTTGCACCAGTCCCCGGCGGAAGCGGTCCATGCTGGCCTGGCGCGTGCGCAGCAGTTGCAATTGCTCGTCGTCCACGGTTAAACGCAAATCCTCCAGCACGGCCATGGCAGCAAGACGGCCGCCAATTTCGGCCCCGTCCGCGCCCAGCACGCGCACGCCGTCGCCGGCCAGGTATACGCCGGGCACCGAGCTGCGGCCATCCTCGCCCAGCTCTGGCAGCCACTGGCGCGTCTCCTGGTCGAAGCGGAAGGCGCAGCGGGCCAGGTCGGCCAGCTGCGTCTCTGGGCGCAGGTGGTAACCCAGGGCGACGGCATCGCAGTCGAAGCTGCGCACCTTGCCGCCGCTGTCGCGCACTGATACACCCTGCACGCCGGTCGCGTCGGAACCATTGATCTCGAGCGGCGTGACGCCGGTCAGCACTGGCACGCCAGCACGCTTCAGACTTGCCACCAGTTTCATGCCATCGAACAGCACCGCCGGGCGCGCCAGCAGTTTCGGCAACGCCATCACGCGACGCATCAAGGGCGACGTATCGAGCACGGCGGCGACGTTCGCGCCTGCCTTGAGGTATTGCGAGGCAACCAGGTAGAGCAGCGGTCCGGTACCCATGAACACGACTTGGTGGCCAATCGCGCAGGCCTGCGCCTTCAAGGCGATCTGCGACGCGCCGAGGCTGTAGGTGCCTGCATAGTGCCAGCCCTTGACCGGCATCAGGCGGTCGGTCGCACCGGAGCAGATCACCAGCGCATCGTAGGGCAAGGCCGTAGTGCGCTCATCTTTGACGACATGCACTTTCTGGTCGACGATATTCCAGGCCAGAGCTTCTGGCCAGTAGTCGATCTTGTCGCGCAGTGCGTCGAAACTTTCATGCAGCGCCTGCGCCGCGGTGGCCACGCTGCCATACAGCTTGGCGTAGGGACGCGTGAAATTGTCCGGCTGGCGGCGGTAGATCTGGCCGCCGTCGCGGCGGTTTTCATCGATCACGATAGGGCGCAGGCCGGCCGCAACCAGAGTCTCTGCGCAGCGCACGCCAGAAGGACCGGCGCCAATGATGATTACGCGAGCTTGAGCCATTGCGCCTCCGGTTGGGTTGTCACGATATGCATTCCTTCCGCCACGACCGTGGTACAGGCGCGCATGCGCTCGCCGCCCGCAGTCCAGACCAAGCAATCCTGGCAGGCACCCATCAGGCAGAAACCGGCGCGCTTGCCGTCACCGAATTCGGATTCGCGCAAGTGCCGCACATTGTTGAGCAGTGCGACCATCAGCGTGTCCCCCTGCAGCGCGTGGACCGGCAGTCTGTCGATGACCATGTGTACCGACGCACGCTCCGTCTCGCCCAGCCTTACAAAACGTTTTGACTTGACATTCATATCTTCGCGGTCACAACTTTCATCATCGAATTTAACGGGCGCTGTGCAAACATGCTGAAACAAGTATGTTGGAACTGCTGCCACTTGAGGTTAAATCAGGGAAACTAGTACATTAAGGCTGGCTTAATCAATCCTGGGCTCGCTATATCATGGCGCTGCCGTTGCCGCCAGCAGCACTTCGCAATCGTCTCCATCCAGGGATACTGCGCAGTGCTCAACGCCATGCGGTACGACGATGAATTCGCCCTGCTCGATGACTTCTTCGCGGTCGCGAAACTTCATCAGCAAGCGTCCCCGGTGTACAAAAAACAGCGCGTCGTCGTGCGCTTGAAATGACCAGCTGGAATCGGTGCTGAGTTTGGCAACTTTGATCTTTGTCGGATTGCCCTGCCCTTCGCCGTTGGATCCACGCATTGCATGGAGTCCATCCAAAGCGCTGGACAGATTGCTTTTATGAATCGGCGACAAGTGCTTGTTGAGCGCCGCGACGTCGCGCAGGATCGCCGTCAGTTGGCTGGGCACGTCGTTCCCGTCGGCAGGGTATTTGCCATCCAGCGCAGCAGTTCCGATCGTGAAACCAGCTGCGCCTACACCCTGGACGATGGCAATTCTCTCCGGAGAAGCGATCGAGCCGGCAATGTAGACAGGCTTGGAGACGGCAGCGCAGACCGCCTTCATCAACTCGGGCACATTTTGCGCGGAACGATATGCCAGTAGGTCCAGGCCATGCACGCCATCGCGCCCGGCAATTGCCTTGGCGCTCTCGACAATCTCCTCGATGCTGCCTTCGAGCACGCTCGGGTGACCGGTGATCCGGCCCGGGAAGGGGTAGTACTGGATGCCCGTACCCTTGATGATCGGCAGTACATCATCGACCCGCGTACCACCAAGGAGAATGTCGACGCCGATCTCGGCAGCTGCCTTGGCTGACACGATTTCGCTGTCACGGTCCAGCGACACAACCTCCAGGTAAGAGGTGGCGCCACCGGCCTTGATGGCCGCGTTGAGTTTCTTGAGCTGGGCGATCGGCAGGCCGATGTCCTTGAAGCCGATGTGGCGCACGCCGAGGCCGAGCGCCGTCTGGAGTTGCTGCGATGCGTCTTCGACGGTGCGGTCATTGCGGGTGAGCATGAAGATGAAGCGAAGTCCCATGATGGTTTCCTTTAAGTTAATTCGTGGACGCTCGCGCAGCCACCAGCCGCATTGCATAGGCAAGTGCTGTTTCCAAGCTGGCGTGTTCGGCTATACCCTGGCCTGCAATGTCAAATGCGGTGCCATGATCCGGGCTGGTACGGACAAAAGGCAGACCCAGCGTAATGTTCACGCCTTTCTCCAGCCCCAGATACTTCACCGGAATCAGCCCTTGATCGTGGTACTGGGCGACGACAACATCGAATCGGCCCATCCGTGCCTGCATATAGACAGTGTCGCCTGGATGCGGGCCACTGGCATCGATGCCTTCGGCCCGAGCCGCTTCGATGGCGGGCCGGATGATCCTGATCTCTTCATCCCCAAACAGGCCGCCTTCCCCTGCATGCGGGTTCAGGCCAGCGACGGCGACGCGCGGGGCGGCAAAGCCAAGCGCCCTGCCCCCCTCATGGGCAAGCCGAATCGCCGACAACTGCGCGTCGAAATCGCCTTGTTCGATGGCTTTGCGCAGCGAAGTGTGAATCGTGACCAGTACCGTGCGGATGTCGTCGTTCGCCAGCATCATCGCGACACGCTTGGCACCGCCGAAGTCGGCCAGAATTTCCGTATGGCCGGGGTAGCGAATACCCGCTGTGCTCATCGCCTCCTTGTTGATCGGCGCCGTAACGATGCCGCTCACCGCGCCGCTCTTGGCTGCGGCGATCGCTGCCACGATGGCGTCGAAGGCGGCCTGCCCGGAGATCGCGCTGACCTGCCCGATCGGGGGCGGCTCAACGATCGAGGTGCATTCGACGACGTCGATGACGCCAGGCTGGAACTGAGCCGTATCGGGTGTATCGATGCGGCGCACTGCGATATTTAATCCGAGACGGCGCACGATGTCTTGCATGACGACAAAGCTGCCGAACACGACCACGCGCTTGCCGCCTTGCTCCAGCAGCTTCGCCACGATTTCCGGCCCGATGCCCGATGCATCGCCCATGGTCAATGCAATCGGCGGGGAAGTATTCTTCATAGTAGATCCTTAGATAAAGGTTGGGTCGATGCACGTATCCCGGCCACAGCGCGCTCCAGCACATCGTCATCGCCAAAGCCACCTGCCTTCATGGCAATCAGAATTGAGCGTCCATCGCCAAGCGTCGCTTGACCTAGCGGGAATCCAGGATCGAGTTCCTGCAGGATCTTGAACTCACGGACGTCGAGCAGGTCGAGGATCGCTTCCATCGTGTCGCCGCCG
The DNA here is from genome assembly GCA_965233055.1 of uncultured bacterium. Lineage (GTDB taxonomy): Bacteria > Pseudomonadota > Gammaproteobacteria > Burkholderiales > Burkholderiaceae_D > Telluria_A. The sequence goes on along the minus strand of CBDDRJ010000054.1, from coordinate 100,414 downwards.
GTGGCAATCAACGCGCCGAAGCGATGGTCGTGAAGTTCGCGCACCGCCTCTTCGGCAATGCCGCGCAGCACTGCGGCCGGGTCCTGCTGACGCACACTCGGGCCACGCAGCAACTTGGCTCCTTTCAGTTGCTGGACGAGATCGGCCTGCCGGTGACTGCGCGGATTCGCGCTTCCAACGACAACCAGGACTTCGTTGTCGATTCGTTCAATCACTGGCAGCGGGCTCGCCGTCGGCACCAATCGCCGCGCCAGGGCGATGGCCATGCCAGGCGAGCCAAGCCACAGGACCGACTCTGGTTCGTCGATAGCCGCAATCTGCGCGTCGAGTTCTTCTTGCGTGACAGCATCGAGCAGCACGACACCCTTGATGCAGCTAGGAATGAAATCGGCCAGCGCAGAGTGTCGCGCGGGGTGCACCGGATCCTGGCCATACACGCTGTCCGCCACTGGCACGCCGTCAACCAGCTGTATGCCCCGCACCGTCGTGCGGCCGGCTTCGGGGAAGGCTGGCGCGAACACCAGTGATGTGCGGCCGCTTGCAGAAAAACAGGCCTCAAGCTCCTGCTTGATATGGCCGCGTAGCGTGGAGTCGACCGTTTTGTAGAGTACGGTGCAGCCGGCTAGCCGGTCGGTCAATCGCGCGACCGCTTCAATTGCCTGCGACGCCGTTGCCGAGCGCGCACCGCTGTCGACGGCCACTACCGCTGCTGCTTGGCTGGGCAACTGGCCCCTGCCGATGCGCGCACTCAGGCCGCGGTCAACAAAGGGGGCCGCGCCGTCAGCGGCGCTGGTGAGGTCATCGGCGATGACCCCAATAGTGGGTTGATGATTTGTAAGCATGCATCAATTATAAAAACCACTTCTCTCTATGAAAAGCGATTGTTTCTGCCATTAACTGGTGATATATTGTCACCAATGGACCGCTCAGACATTCCTTCGCTCGATGACCTGCGAGCATTCGAAGCAACAGCTCGGCTGGGTTCGGTCCGGCAGGCCGCCGACTCGCTTTCACTCACCCACGGCGCAATCAGCCGCCGCATCACAAAGCTCGCCAACGACATCGGGGTCCCGTTATTTGAAAAGAATGGGCGGGGCCTGCGGCTCACACCGGCAGGCGAGACACTCAATCTGACCCTGAGTAGGTTTTTCGGTGAGTTGGCTGCCACCGTGCAAAGCCTGCGCGCGACCAGTGCTGGGAAAACTGCCCTGGTGCTCTCCTGCGAGCCTTCGGTGGCCATGCGTTGGCTCATTCCGCGCTTGAGTGGTTTTCAAATGGCGCATCCGAACATTGCTGTCCACCTGTCAGTGGGAGGTGGACTGGTGGACTTTCGCAGAAATCAGGTCGATCTCGCTATTCGACGGCTCGATTTCACCATGCCCGAGACATGGAACGTCAGGCCTCTGTTCGCAGAATCGGTTGGGCCTGTCATGCGGCCGGAGTTGGTGCCGCAATTCGACGGCGGTGACTATCTTGCCCTCGGATCGAAGACGCGACCGGACGCATGGGCCCAGTGGTTGAAGACCCATCCGACGGCGCATCGGCCCACCGAGATCCGCTACTACGATAACCACGCCCTGATTCTCGAAGCGGCGTCTGCAGGACTGGGGGTAGCGCTCAGTCCGCTCGTGCTTGCCGTGGACGATGTAGCTCGAGGAAGCCTAGCGGCACCCTCAGGCTTTGACCCTGATGGTAGTCAGTATGGCGTGATATGGTTAGGGTCGAGTCAACTGCAAGGTGTCGAGCTTGAACTCGTCGGGTGGCTGCAAGCGCTGTTCAGTGGCCTCGCCCCCCAAAGCCGGCCGATCAAATCATCCTGATGAGAACAGGATGTAAAGGCTGGCTTGCACTCCCGTTTGCTCCTTCCAGGTAGGCCGGCGTCAAGTGTCGAGCCAGATGTGCTCAGCGAACGCATAGCCCATCAGGCCGCCCAGCGGGTGGCTGCCGTAACCTTTGAGCTTGCTGGTAAAGCCATCCACTGAGTTATTGAACAACGGAATGCCAATGCCGCAGCCTTCATGCACCATCACCTGCATGTCGGCATACATTTGCTTGCGCTTGGCCTCATTGACTTCGCCGCGTGCGGCCACCAACAACTGGTCGAATTTTTCGTTCTTCCAGCCAGAGGCATTCATCGGTGCGTCGGACTTGAAGAACAGCGAGAACATCAAGTCAACCGTCGGGCGTGGATTGATGCCGCCAAAAGAAATGGGGTGCTTGGCCCAGTGGTTCGACCAGTAGCCGTCCGGCGGCATGCGCTTGATATCCAAGTTGAGACCGATTTTCTGTGCCGATAATTGAAGGATCTGCGCCGTGTCGACCGAACCGTTGGCGGCCGTTGACGCCACCAGTGGCACTTTGGCGCCGGCCATGCCTGACTTTTGCAGGTGGAACTTGGCCTTATCCAGGTCCATCACGCGCTGCGGCAAGCCGGGAAAGTAGTACTGACTGGTGGCCTGGACCGGCTGGTCATTGCCCAGCGTGCCGAATCCACGCATGGAAACCTTGCGGATTTGTTCGCGGTCGAGAAGGTATTTCATCGCCAGCACGAAATTGGGGTTTTTGACCGGGCCGACATCGCCGCGCATGACGATGTCGGTGTAGTGGCCGGTCTTCGATTCGAACAAGGTATAGCCAGAGGCGGCGGACACGACCGGCGCCGAGCGCGGGTTGATGGCATTGATCAGATGCACATCGCCCGACAGTAAGGCGTTGACACGCGCAGCCTCGTCGGGGATCGCGAAGTATTCGATTTTGTCGAGATAGGGCTTGCCTGGCTTCCAGTAGTTGTCATTGCGCCCGCTGACCGAGCGCATACCAGGCCGAAATTCGATGCACTTATAGGGCCCCGTGCCGATCGCAGTGCGGAAGTCGCTGGTGCCATCCTTGATGATCGTGAAATGAGAGGTACCCAAGAGCAGCGGCAAGTCGACATTCGGTGCGTTGAGCTTGATCTGGACTTCATTCGGGCCGGTCGCCTTGACCTCCGCAAACTGGTCGGCCACCAGCTTGACCTTGGAAGCGGTCGCAGGATTCTTGTGACGCAGCAGCGAATACACGACATCGGCCGAGCTTAAAGAATTGCCGTCATGGAAGCGCACGTCCTTGCGCAACTTGACGGTCCACAGCAGGTTGTCCTTGGTCGTGATCGACTCGGCCAGTTCCATCTGGGCGGAGAGTTTGGCGTCGATGGCAGTCAGGCCGTTATAGAACATGAAATGGCGGACGTAATCGGCAATGCTGCCACCCTTGGCTGGGTCGAGCGTGTCAGCGGTGGAACTGGCGCCGACAGCGACCCGAATGAAGCCGCCTTTTTTCGGCGTCTGTGCCAAGGCTGCGCCCGTGTGGGTAAGCAAGCCACCAGCGGTGGAGACAAGCAGGCCGCCAGTCAACAGTCTGCCCATTGCATCCCGGCGCGACACGCCCCCACCGGGGACGGCAACAATGCGACTGTCCATGTCACCTTGCTGCGGATTGACGATCTCAAACTTCTTGTCGTTCATGTTTGCCTCCTCGTTGCATCTTAAGAGAAATTATGTGGCATCGGCCACCGGTTTGGGTTAAACCATGAAAACTAGTAACTTAAGACTTACTTAATAGTACAACCGGCTTACATTCGCCATGGCGGGCAAGGAGAAAAATGCGCGTTGACGAAATCAATAAAGGCCTTGACCCGGGCTGACATGCCTTTGCGCTGCGGAACGAGGGCGACGACGTCCGCCGGCGCCAGCGCCCATTCCGGCAATACGTGCTGCAGCTGGCCCGCCTTGAGCGCTTCGGCCACATCCCACTCCGAGCGCATGATGATGCCCTTGCCCTGTATCGCCCATTGGCAGACCACATCGCCATCGTTGGAAACGAGCGCCGGATCGATGCGCACATGGCGGCCCGCCTTGTCACCCATGAATTTCCAGAGACTGACATCCTCGTTATTCTCGCGCAGGGTGATGCATTCATGTCCGGCCAGATCTTCCGGCGCCGCAGGAATTCCTTTTCGCCGCAAATAAGCAGGCGAAGCGCACAGCAGCCGCTTGTTCGGCGCAATCGTGTAGCGCACCATGCTCGAGTCGTGCAGCTCCCCGATATGGAACATCACATCGGCCGCACCGGCCTCATGCAAGGACGGGCTATCGGCCAGCGACAGCGATATCTTCAGCGCCGGGTGGCGGGTGTGAAAGTCGGCCACCAGCGGCGCCAGGTAGCGCCGGCCAAAGCCGAATGGGGCGCTCACGCGCAGGTGTCCCGTCACCACGCCGCTACGGGCGGCAAGCAGATCAAGCAGGGCATCGGATTCTGCACAGATCGACGCACCCTTCTCGTACAACAATTCCCCTTCGTCGGTCAGCCGCATACTGCGTGTCGAACGGTCAACTAGGCGGATACTGTAGCGTAACTCTATCTGCTGCAGTCGCTGCGTGATGGCCGGCGGCGTCACATCGAGCTCGCGCGCCGCCGCCACCATGCTGCCGGCCTTGACCAGGACCTGGAAGAAGCGGACGTCGTCGAGAGTTAGCATGCGTGACTGACGGTCAAGACGTTGAGAAGTCGATCAGCACGCTCTTGGTCCGCAGATAGGACTCGTAGGACTGGCGTCCAAGGTCCTTGCCGATACCGGAGCTCTTGTAGCCGCCGGTCGGGATCACGTAGTCGGAAGTGCGTCCGTAGCGATTGATCCACACGGTACCGGCCTCGATGCTGCGCGCCATGCGCAGGGCACGGCTGATGTCCGAAGTATGGACGCCGGAAGCCAAGCCGTAGTCCGGATGATCGGCAAGCGCCAGGGCTTGTTCATCGGTATCGAACACCTCGACGGTCAGAACCGGCCCGAATATTTCTTTCCTCACTGCGTCCATGCTGGCATCGACGTCGGTCAGGATGGTCGGCTGGTAGTATGCGCCGCCAGAACCGGTATCAATGCATTGCCCGCCCGCAGCGATCCGCCCGCCTTGTTCAATAGTACGCTGCACGATGCCGTCGATACGCGCCAATTGCGCATGCGAGACGATCGGAGGCAAGGTCGTATCCGGGTCCCAGGTATTGCCCGCCTTAAGCTCTGCGAAAATACTGGCGAGCTGCCCGACGAATCGGTCCGCGACCGAACGCTGCACAATCAGGCGCGAGCCGGCCACGCAAACCTGCCCGGCATTGGTCGTGATCGCACGCGCCACGGTGCGCGCCGTCTTCTCCAGGTCAGGCACATCGGCGAATACGACTTGCGGACTCTTGCCGCCCAGTTCCAATGTCACGGGCTTGGTGCCGCTTTCCGCGCATGCAGCCATGATGGCCGCGCCGGTCCTGGTCGAACCGGTGAACGTGACCTTTGAGATCCGGGGATGTCTGCACAAGGCATCGCCAGTGCGGCCGTCGCCCTGTACGACGTTGAACATGCCCTTCGGCAGGCCTGCCTCGATGGCCAGTTCGGCCAGCCGCAGCACGCTAAATGGCGTCATCTCGGACGGTTTGATGACAATTGCATTGCCCGCTGCAAGCGCAGGTGCGATCTTCCAGGAAGTCGTCACCAGCGGAAAATTCCAAGGAATGACGGCGCCAATGACGCCATACGGTTCCAGGATGGTCATGCCAAGGTGATCGCTGCGCGTTGGCGCGACGTCACCACCGACTTTGTCTGCCCATTCTGCGAAAAAGCGGATGCCCTCTGCCGTAAACGGCACATCCCATGCCACGGCATCGTGCAGAGGGCGCGTCGACCCCACCGCCTCGAGTGGTGCCAGGATCTTGGCGTCGGCCTCGACCAGGTCGGCCCAGCGCCGCAGCACGCGTGCACGTTCACGCGGGGCGCGGCTGGCCCAGTCGCTGGTCTTGAACGCTTGCCAGGCATCTTGCACAGCCCGATCGACGACGTCGGCGTCTGCTACTGGCAGGCCCGCATACGAAGTACCATCGGAGGGTCGCTTCACATCGATCGCGTTCGATCCGCCCTCCACGCAGTGTCCGCCAATGAAATGCGCGCTGCGCACAAGAATTTGGTTTGGGTTAAAGCGTTCCATCGACAATCCTTTCAACAAATGGGTAGCGGCATCTACATAGCAAAATGAATTGGCTCACTCCTGCAATCTGCCCAACCGAACCACGGTTACACCTGGGCGCAACTGGCGCACCGACGGCATCACGAGAACGCAGTTTGGATAAGGTGTTTTCACCGGCTCCCCGTCGCGCCATCCGAACACGGTGCCGGCTTCGGCAAATGTTTCCAGACCGGTGTAGTCGGCGACAAAACGGAAGTCCATGGTGGGAGCGACCACGGGCTCGGTCACTCGTACCAGTTTCAATACGCCAGGCAAGGGCTGGTACCAAGCTGCCGGCAGGTCTGCCGGGTCGACGATGCCGCACAACGCGAGGAAGCGCGCCACCGCATCTCTGGCGACGTTGGCCGCGCTTGCTTCCCAATGCTGGCCGCACTCGACGACGAGAGCGCACTTCGGGCTATCCGGATCGCCGAAACCGGCATAGTCGCGCAGGCGCTTGCCTTCCGGGTGCCCCGCGTCACTGATGATCCATGTCGGCGTCGCCATCTGGCGTGCCATTGCGATGGTCTTAGTCAGCGGGCCGCAAACGGCAAGCGGTGCACTGCGCTCATGCATTGAATGCAAGTCAAGCAGAAAATCGACCGTGTCGACCAGCGGCCGCATCTGGCGCACCCGGCGCAATTCGATGCCATCGCGGGACGCATCGTCAAGAACAGCTTCGCTCCAGAGGCGGTTGAAATCATGATCGAGAAAGCGGGAGGCGTCCGGATCGGCCGGGTCGAAACGGTGGTAGGCCTCGACGTTGGCAAAGGACAAGGTCAACTTGCCAGTGCGCGGACGGATGCCCAGGTCGAACAGTCCCTTGACCGCAATCGCGCCACTCACTTCATTGCCGTGCGTGAGCGCATTGATCATCACATGCGGACCGGCCACGCCACTATCGAAGGTATGGATATAGGGGATCCCGGTATTGCCATGTTCATAAGGGCGAATGTCGGGAAATCCGGCTTCGATCGGATAAGCAGAAAGCGTTGTTTTCATCATGGTCATGGCTGTAGAGTCGGAGAATGTTAGGGATGGATGTTGGGGTGGTGGGGTAGCAGGAAGCGGCGATGCGCGTTCAACCGGTGGCCTGGCTGAGGATGGCATACTGTTTGACGGTACCGTCCGGCACCGGTGCCTGGCCGCGCACCATGCGCACGCCGGGTTCGCCCGTAACGAGCCCAAGGCTATCGACCCAGTCGCTCAGGCCGCTGTCGCCCGTCACGTCGACGCGCACGAAGCAGTCAGCGTGGGCGTGCGACCAATGGGCGATCAGGGCCTTGGCGCGTTCCGTATCCGGCGCCACCACCGGACCGATCATATGACCCCGGCCGAACCGGCGCACAATGGAGAAGCCCAGCGCTTTGCCGTCCTTTTCGAGCAGCACGCCGTCGGCCACATCCAGCACTTGCGCCATGACATCGTCGCGCGGCATGCCGAGGGCACGTTGGAGCAGGGTTACCATTTCGGGCAGGTCGCTTGCGACGACCGGACGGAGACGTTCTCCAGGGGCCAGCGTCAAGGGGGTGGTTCGCTGCATCGTGCCCTGATGCTGGATGACCATGCCAATTGGCACGAAGCCCAGCTTTTCATAGAGCGGCTGTCCGGCCGGGGTCGCAGTGAGCATGGTGCAGCGCGCGCCGAGCTCGGCCAAGATCAGGTTCATCAGTTCACGGCCGATGCCCTTGCCTTGCCGTTGGGGCGACACAACAATCATGCCGAGAGCGGCATGCATCGTACCGAATTTCCAGCACAGGCCGGAACCGACCATCGCCCCGTTTTCGTGTGCCACGAAACCGCAGCCGACACGGTACAGCAACTGCCAGTCTTCGAGGCGGTGGGCCCAGTTGGCCGCCTGCGTCAGGCCGTATGCCGACGGCAGGTCCGCCTCGGTCATCCGGCGATAGGCGATGTTGTGATGGCTGGATTGATTGGTCATGGTTTCTCTCTTTGGTTGTGCCAACATGCATCGCGTCGTGAATGCCTGCGCAACTACCATCCTTGAAAACGTGGCCACACTTCATTGACGTCAAATGCGCGCTTGTCGACGACGTGATAGCGGTCGTGCTGAGCACAGGTGGCACAGGCATGGTTCGGCAGGATGCGTAATAGCGTACCGACGGGGAGATTGGGCGCCTTTTTCGGGTCGCCAGAACGATGCGCAATCACCCCGTGCTCCTGGTTGGCGTCGACCATGATGATGCCTTCCAGGATATCGCCTTCCAGGTTGCAAACAACGCCGTAGCCCTGGTCCACCCGTTGCCGGCTCGTGCCGCGGTCGCGCGACATGGCCATCCAGCCGGCATCGACGATAATCCACCCCTTTTCCTTTTGATGGCCGATGACGGAGGTCAGGACGCTCACTGCGATGTCCTGCGGCTGGACGACGCCAAGACCGTTCATCACCAGGTCGCCAAACACGAACACGCCGGCCCTAACTTCCGTCACGCCGGTGAGATCGTCGGCAAAGTAGGCCGTCGGGGTCGACCCTACACTGACTTCAGGGCAGGAATAACCGTGTTGCCGCAGGCGCTCGGCGCAGCCCACTGCCGCATCGCGTTCCTGTCGCGACATGGCAGCGATTTCCTCAGTCGATTTGCAGGAGTAAGAATTACCGGCGTGGGTAATAACGCCTTTCAAGGTCAGCTTGCCGTCGGCCAGGCGCTGTGCGATGTCGAGCAGTTCGTCCGATCCGGGCTGTACACCGGAACGGTGGCCATCGCAGTCAATTTCGATCATGACATCCAGCGTGGCATTGCGCTCGATGGCATCGGCCGCAAGCGTCTCGGCCATCCCGACGCTGTCCAAGATCACGGTCAGCGCCACGCCGCGCGCACGCAAGTCGAAGACGTGCTGGAATTTATTGGGGGTGATGCCCACCGCATAGAGGATATCGGTAAAGCCGAAGCCGGCAAAGTATTCTGCCTCCTTCAGGGTCGATACCGTAATTGGACCGGTGTCTGCACCAAGGGTGCGCCGGACCACGTCGATCGACTTGCTGGTCTTAACGTGTGGACGGAATTTGACGCCCAGCCGTGCAAGCTGGCCACGCATGCGCATGATGTTGGCGTTCATTTTCTGCTGGTCGAGAACCAGAACCGGCGTCTCAAGTGTGCGCAAATCGCTTGCGTTTTCTGACTGTCGCGTGTGCATGTGTTCCCTTTTTCGTTCTGACTCTGTGCGGATGGCGGGCAGCGCAATGCTTGTGCCTGTCCTGCCTCGTTTTAGGAAAGTATGTTGCATGGGCAGCCAGTTGTGGTTAAATCAGGGAAACTATTAAATTAAGGGCTGCTTAATAATGCTCACACTCGACGACATCCGTTTCTTCCAGGCCCTGGTCAAGGCAGGCAGCATGGTGGCGGCGGCGCGCGAGCTTGATGTAACGCCGCCCGCCATCACACAGCGGCTGCAGCAGATCGAGTCGCGCTACGGCATCCGCCTGATCGATCGCTCGACGCGCAGCATGCGACTGACCGACGAAGGGGAGCTGCTGTTCGAAAAAGGTGCGCTGATCTGCGCCGAATCCGACGCCTTGCTCGATCTGCTGGCGGCCCGTAGCGGCGTGGTAACGGGCCACCTGCGCGTGAGCGCCCCATTTGGCTTCAGCCGGCGCTACCTCGCGCCGCTGGTGGCCGACTTTCACACCCAACACCCCGCGTTGAAAGTGTCACTGTCGCTGGCCGACAATCCGGTGTTGCAAGACGCCGGAACGGCCGATGTGATGTTCCATATCGGCGAGCTGCACGATTCAAGCCTGGTGCGCTACACGATCGCGCCGAACAACAGACTGCTGTGCGCCGCGCCACAATACTTAAAGAGAAAAGGCAAGCCATTGGCGCCCGAGGACCTGGCTGGCCACGAATGCATCACCCTGCGCGAGAACAACGAAGACGTGAGCCTCTGGAAGTTCACGCGCGCCCAGGCGAGCCGCCATGTGCGCATCGATCCAGTGCTTGTCTCCAACGACGGCGACGTAGTCCGTCAATGGGCAATACACGGCAAGGGTATCATTGTGCGCTCGGAATGGGACGTGGCCGATGCGCTTAAGGCGGGCCAGTTGGTCCACTTGCTACCGGAGTGGGGACTGGCGCCAGCCGACGTGGTCGCGCTAGTGCCACAGCGCAAAGGCATGTCGGCCCGGGTCAAGACCTTTATCGCCTTCGTCAACGCGCATTTTTCGCCGAGGCCGCCGTGGAGACGGTAAGCGTGGAGCCAGCATCATTAAGCGGGACTTAATTTAGTAGTTTCCCAGCTTTAACCACAAGCACCTGCCGATGCAACATAATTTCCCTCATGGCTCAGGGACATGATGAGAGCCGCCGAAGGGGCGCAGCGACGCCATTCAATGGAAATTATGCGGTATGCCTCAGTGTATCCCGCGCAACCGTGGATACCCATGTCAAATCAATCTCGCCTCCTGATGCTTAATGCCGATGTAGTTGCGGCATATCTTCAACCGGACGACGTACTGGCCGCGGTCAAGGAAGCCTTTGTCCTCCATAGCGCAGGCAAGGGCCGTGTCTTTCCTGTCATCCGGGAGAAGCTGTCCACCGGTGGCGTGTTCGGCATCAAGGCCGGCGATGTGCAATCGGAGCGGCTACTCGGCTTCAAGGCTGCAGGCTTCTGGCCGTCGAACCGCCAACTGGGCAGTGAACCACATCAGGCAACGATCATGCTGGTCGATCCGGCCACCGGCCGCCCCGTCTGCGTCATCGATGGCAATGCGATCACCACTGCCCGGACCGGAGCGGCCGGGGCGCTAGGGCTGCAACAGCTGGCCCGCCCCGACAGCACACAGCTGTGTGTTTTCGGCACCGGGGTGCAAGCGCGCTCGCAGGTCGACTTTGCGCTGCGCGTGCTGCCGGATATTCAAACTCTGCGCTACGTCAGCGTCGAACGCCAGCGCGACGAACGCTTTGAGCAGCATTTCGCGCGCCGCATCGCGGTGGAATGCGCTGTTGATGGCGACGCTGCAGTTGCGCTGAGCGACGTGGTGATCACTGCCACACCCGGAGGCGGTCCGCTGTTCAATTCAGACGCGGTGCGGCCTGGCACCCATCTGAACGCAGTCGGCGCCGACACCAAGGGAAAGCGTGAACTGCCCGAGGGCATGCTGGCGCGAGCCCGCCTGGTGGTGGACGACCTGGTTCAGTCACGTCAAATCGGTGAATCTCAGTGGGCGCCCGATACCTCCTGCATCGAGATCGGCGACTTGTTGACTGGAATAGCGATGCTCGAACGTGCGCCAAGTGACATCACCATATTCGACCTGACCGGCCTCGCCTTGCAGGATCTGACGGTCGCTCGATTAATTCACGACAAAGCGCGTGCGGATGGCAAGGGCGTCGACATTGACTGGCCCTGGTAGGTACCGAGGCGGGCGCTAACGCGGCAGATACCTCACTCCCAGCTGCCTTTCCCGCTGATGATGGTGGCGAGCGGGTCGTTTTTCCGCAAGATAGGCTGGCGCAGTACGATCCGGCTGGAGAACTTCAAGATGCCGATCTGCGCATCGAGCAATTGCTCCATCAGGGCCTGGAAATAAGCGACGGTCGGCGCGACGATCTTCAACAGGTAGTCGTAGCCGCCGCTGACGTTGTAGCACTCGACGATTTCCTCATACTTGCGAACTTCGGCTTCGAACTTTCGGAAGTCGGCAGGGTGATGGCTGCCAATGGTCACTTCGGAAAACACGATGACGTGGCTACCCAGTGTCTCGAGCACGACATCGGCGCCATAGCCACGGATGACGCCGATATCCTGCAGGCGCTTGGTACGCAACAGGCAGGGGCTGGGACTGAGGCCAACGGCATCGGCCAGTTCAACGTTCGAACAACGGCCCTCGCGCTGCAGATGCACGAGGATCTTGAGGTCGAACCGGTCGAGTTTTACCGTTGATTGCATGGTCTGATATTACCACCTATGCCGACCGGGCCGACTTCGCCTCGGTCAGCGATGCGTTGAGCGCCGCGATCACCATGCCTGCCTGGTCCGCTGTCAGCACCAGCGGCGGACGGATCTTGAGCACATTATGACCGGTCGCACAGGCGCTGAGCAGGACGCCCTTGTCGCGCATGCGATTGACCACCTGGCTGGTCAGCCAGCGGTCCGGCGCCCGCGTGCCGCGATCCGCCACCAGTTCCACGCCAACGAACAGGCCCGCGCCACGCACGTCGCCAATTGCCTCGTGTCGGCCGGCGAGATCGGCGATACCATCGCGCAGGACTTTGCCAACCGTGGCCGCGTTTTGCACCAGACCTTCCAGTTCGATCGTTTTCAGCACCGCCAGTGCCGCCGCGCAGGACACGGTGTTCCCAGCGAAGGTGTTGAAGTAGCGCGAATAACGACCGAAGTCTTCCAAAGCGTCGCCGGTGGCCAGCAAACCGGCGATCGGCTGGCCATTTCCCATCGGCTTGCCAAGGGTGACGATGTCAGGCATCACGCCATGCCGCTGGAAACCCCACATATGTTCGCCGGTCCGGCCGAAGCCCGGCTGGACTTCGTCCGCGATGAACAGGCCGCCGGCCCGCTTGATGGCGTCGACCGCGCCCTTGAGGAAGCCGGCCGGCTCGGGCAAGATGCCGTCGCTGGTAAACAGCGAATCGACAATCAGCGCCGCAGGCTGGATGCCATGGCGGCGCAGGTCGGCGATGGCCGCCTCAACATCGCGGGTGAAACGCTCGCCCAGATCCTCGTCCCCGGCGTGGTACTGGCGTGGCGCCGGGACTAGGCGCACGTGTGCGCCCAGGTCGACGGTCGGGCCAAGCGATGGCGAAAACTGCGACACCGTGTCGGTGATGCCGTGGTAGGCGGTGTCTGTGACGATCACGCCGGTGCCGCCAGTACGGACCTTGGCGATACGGTAGGCCAGGTCATTCGCTTCGCTGCCAGTACAAGTAAGCATCAGGTGGGCCAACTGCGTCTCCGGCACGCTCGCCAGCAGGCGTTCGGCCAGTTCCAGGATCGTGTCGTGGAGGTAGCGGGTATTGGTCGCTAGCGTGCGCACCTGCGTGCAAATCGCTTCGGTCACCGCCGGGTGGCAGTGACCGAGCGAGGTGACGTTGTTATACACGTCAAGGTAACGGCGCCCCTGCGGATCGATCAGCCACACGCCTTCGCCGCGCACGATGTGCAACGGATGCTCGTACATCAGGCGATAGGCCGGACCAAGCAAGGCGTCGCGCCGTTCAATCATCGCGGCGGTGGCCGGACCTACATCGGCGCGCCCAGGGATATACGCGTTGACCATATTGAGGTCTGGGGTACTTTTCATGGTGTTCTTCCTTATCGTACTTCAGTAAGCAATCGGTCGCGCGCCGTATTGCGCGAAAGGTCAGCCATCTGGGCGAGTGCCTCCCATGCGGCCGGGTTATGTCGCATGATGTAGGCGCGGTTTTCCGGGTAGCGGGCAGCGCGCCACTCCGAAATGAGCGCGGTGACGAGTTGACGCGTCGCCATCAGGTCGGCGACGATGTCCTGCTCGGCATCCTGCAGCGGCAGGGTCGCGTGATAGGCGCCGACGAATTGGGCCGGACCTTCAAAAGGATCGTCACTGCCTGTCATATGGAAGGCAGCTGCCGTTGCCACTTCACCGACGAGCGGCGCATGCAGCATGTCGCCAAAATCGATGACGCCGGTAATGCGTTCATGGTCATTGGCGTCGACCAGCAGGTTGTAAAGGTGGTAGTCATTGTGGATTACCTGTGCCCGCACCGATGACAGGCGCGGCAGAACATGCTCGGTGAAGCGCTTCATGAACGCAGTTGCGAGCGCGCGGCGCGGCGCATCGGTGACAAATTCAAGCTTGTCAGCCAGGCGATGCGCGGTCGAGACGTTCCAGAGTAAGTCGTGGCTGCCGGCGTGATGACTGAAACCCTGCAAGGCGAGATTGAGCTTGGCCAATCCGCTACCCATTGCACGGCGCTGCGAGGCAGTCCGGATAGTATCCCGAATCTGGATGCCATCGAGATAGGTAAGCAGTCTTACACAGGTGCGCACGCCACCGTCGAGCATTACGTGGTCGCGCGTATCCCCTGAAAGGGTGCGCACGACGCGCGGGACCGGTAATTCGGGCGCGACTCTGGCAATATGGTCGAGTGCGCCGATTTGGAAATCGACCACTGGCATGGGCTCGGAGGGATTGCTGATCTTGATCACATAGCGCTTGCCGTCAGCGGCCTCGATACAGCAATTCTGGTCGCGTTCGCTCGCCAGCGTCTGGGCCTTGCCGCGGATGCCATACAGGCGCTCGACCAGATTCTCTACTTCAGTCAGAGCAAGGCTGGGCTTGGGCGTACTGAGTGCAGCCGCTTCGATCGGTCGATCGACTGGCATCACGCGCCTCCGCCCAGGCTGCCCAGTCCAAGCAGTCCTGGCAGCTGACGCACATCGGTCAAACGGTTGACGCCGTATTGGTCAGAGTAAAAATCGTGGCCGCGGTCGATAAATGCCTTGGCCATAAAGCCCAAGTCCGACGCGCTCATCAGGTCGTAGCGGAAACTCGATGACACGTGCATCATCTGCTCCGGGCCGCAGCCAAGCTGGTCAAACATATACTCAAAGGTTTGCAGGCGCGGCTTGTAGGCGTTGGCTTCTTCAGCGGTGTAGACGGCGTGGAATGGCGCCTTCAAATGGGCGACACTATGCGGTATCAGGTCGACCATCGAATTGGACAGGATTACCAGCGGAATGTGCGGCGCGATGGCTTCAAGCACCTCGACCACATTCGGATGCGGTTGCCAGGTCGGGACCGCGTTATACAGGGCCACCGCGTCCGACGGGCGAAATTCGACGCCATGGGTCTTACAGGCCCGATGGATGGAGTTTTCCACCACGTTGAAGAAGGGCTTGAAGTCGCCCAGCACTTCATCTAAGCGGTAGGCGCGGAAGCTATCAAGGAAGGCCGCCATCCGATCACGCGGGACACGATCTTCAAAGAGTCCTTTTGCAGTTGGCCCCATTTCGAAGTTGATGAGGGTGCCGTAACAGTCGAAGCTGATGAATTTCGGTTTGAATATCATTTGGTGAATCTCCTTTGCTTGGGTGCTTACAAGTTTAGAGATTCTGATACTTAGGAAATGCTTTATTGGGGCAAGACTCAAGCAGTTTCAGGCTCAATCGAGACCATCTCTGGAATTTTCAATGGCCGCCCAACTGTCGCCCCCTTCGGTCAATGTTTCTAGCCCTGCGCCAAAATGACGATCTTGCGCTTTTATGGTCCAACATAAATTCGAGGGTTGCAGCCCGCCCGGGTGATCGCCGCCATCTCTGCTGTCGACGTGTCGCCGTCGCCTGCCATGGCGATGAACAGTACGCGCAGGCCGCCGAGATTTTCACAACTGATGAGCTGCCCGCCCCCCAAATTAAGCGAGAACAAAGCTCAGCAATTGTGAAAAGTTAATTCGTAAGTGTTTGATTTAAAAGCAAAAAACAACAGTCGAGTTGGGGATTGTGATTCCTGTTGTCGTGGGTTCGAGCCCCATCAGCCACCCCAAAAACTGCTGTAGAATCAAAGACTTGGGCCGCTCGATGCGGCCTTTTTCTTTTCACATCATGAAATTCACAACGGATTTCAGAATTTCACAACGAGACCGCGAAAACCAAGACAATGAAGCCGCCCTGGAGCGGCTTTTTTGTTGCCTTGGCGCTTCCGTAATTCATATGATCTAGCCACTGACTGGCTTCGTCATTGGGGCCTCTGCGCCTGCATAAAAACATAGTTCACTCATGCCATAGGGCATCTATACATCTTCGGGCAACTCAACGGTTACCGTTAGTCCTTGTAGACGGCCTCTGCCATAGACAATTTGCTTTTGATCAAACAATCTTACAAAGAGTTTGGTCAATCGCAAATAGGATTCGTAGTAGGCATCGTTGATGCTGTGTTTATATACAGTATAATTCTATGAGAAAGACTGCTAGAGAAATAGTGTCAAAAAATAGCTCCGGCAACGCCGGATCCGCGACGAGAACGCCTTAATGTTGTCTTTTTTTGATCAAAAAGATGCTCACGTGCAGGTATAATTCTGGGCTTATTGCCCCAAAAAAGCGCGTAGTTACTAGCAAGATAACGCTCTGAAACACAGAGGATTTATGGATTACGACCAAATGTCGCGCGCGACACTCATCCGGATGCTGCAAGAGCAGGACGAGGCCGCGCGAAACGCCGGCAAAGATGGCATTGTGATGAATTACATGGGCAGAGCTGCGCCATGGCAGATCACTCGACTAGTCAAGCCAAAGCTAAGTAAGATCATTAAAAAGCATTCCTTTGGGGATGAAAGGCATCAATCCGTCAATGAGATTTGGGACGGCGAAAATCTGTCAACGATGGTCACGCTTTACAAGCATCGTGGTCGCGTCGACTTGATTGTCACTGACCCTCCCTACAATACGGGCGAAGATTTTCGCTACAACGATAAATGGGACAAGGACCCAAACGATCCGGACCTAGGCGATTTAGTACCTAAGGATGACGGCTCGCGTCATAGCAAGTGGCTAAAATTCATGACGCCGCGCATTTGGATGATGCGCGAAATGCTCAAACCAGGTGGTGTTATGGCCATATGCATTGATCACCGAGAGCTCTATCGGCTCGGGATGCTAATGGATGAGATCTTTGGTGAAGATAACAGACTTGCGATCATCAATTGGCAAAAAAGCTACGCTCCGCGTAACGACCAAAAGCACATCTCGACTGCTACTGAATATGTACTCGTTTATGCCAAGTCAATTGAACGAGTCAGAACCAATTTACTTCCTAGAACGGAAGTGATGAACTCGCGATATCTATCGCCAGACAATGACCCGGATTTGTGGAAGCCAGGCGATATGACGGCCCAAGGCGACGCTTCGCATCCGTCAATGGTTTATGCGATTCAATCGCCTTTTACAGGGTTGCTTCACTATCCTTCTCCAGGCCGTCATTGGGCCAAAGAGAAGAAGAAAATGAAGAAGTACCTGGAAGCGTGGGGGAGCATCTATGTCGAACGCGAACTCGAGGACGGAAAATCGCCTGCGCTGGTCATCAAAGGTGTGCCGATTCCAGGGGAAGTTGGTTTTAAGCCTTCCAACCGAGCGCTAAAAAAGGCAATTGCAAGCGCGACGGAAATCCGCGAAAAAGGAATTTGGCCAGATGCCCACTGGCGTGACGGAGGTATGGGTACTTTCGGAATGAAGAAATACCTCAAGGACGTAAAGCGAGGCATAGTACCAACAACGTATTGGTCGGATGACGACTACGATACTCCTTTGAAATTCGGATCGTCAGCATGGGACCACAATGAATCAGGCCATAGTCAAGCGGGCGTGAATGAGCTGACAGCTGTGGTTGGAAAAGGACATGACTTCAATACCGTGAAGCCGCTGCGCCTGATCAAGAAAATCATACACATTTGGTGTCGCCCTGATGGGCTGATTTTGGATCCATTCGCCGGCTCGGGGACAACCGCCCATGCTGTGTTGGAGCTCAATGCGGAAAGCGGAGCTGATCGAAACTTTATTTTGATCGAGCAAGGCAACACAGAAAAAGGCGATCACTATGCAAGCTCACTTACGGCAGAGCGTGTTCGCCGCGTGCTGTCTGGTGCATGGGCGTCTGGAAAACGCCCTCCGCTGGATGGTGGATTCCGCTATCTTGAACTCAAACGAGAAAAAATTGACGCGGAAGCGCTTAACGCACTTGCTCGCGAAGAGATGATTGACCTGTTGTTGACGGTGTCTTGGAACAAGGCCGAAAAAGCCAAATCGTATTTGCAGCGGCTTCCGGCCGGGACGCATCGCCATCTCTTTGCCAAAAATTCTAAGGACGAAGGCTTCTTTCTGATTTGGGAAACATCCGGGAAACTGTCATCTCTTACGCGCGCTGTATTTAAAGAAGTCGTTGAAGAAGCCAAGCAGGCGGGGCTCGCACCGCGTTATCACGTATATGCTTCGCTGGCTCCCTATACAGGCAGCGGCATCGAGTTTTACAAGATACCAGACTCAGTGCTAGAACACATCGGATTCAATCCACGATCTGACGCATACAATAACGAAATCACCGAGGAAACCGCGGATGCTTGAGCTCAAGACTTTTCAGACCATCGCCGCGCAATCCATCGCCAATCGTTACTCATTTTTTGCAAACCACGCTTTCCGCCCCCGCAAAGGGACCAAGCCTCGTCCATTTTTTCAGGCCCTCTCTGCGCTAACCGGCGCTGGCAAGACACCAATTCTTGCAGAGGCTGTAGCCCTCTTATGCGTTCAGTTCGAACAACAGCCTATCATTTTCTGGATGTCAAAGGCTAAGTCGGTTGTCGCACAAACATATGCAAACTTTTCGAGCGGCGGCAAATATTCCGAGATAGTTGACGGGTTCACCGTCATAAACATGGGGCAACTAACCCCCGCACTAATATCCGACGGCTCAACCCCATTGCTTGTCCTTGCGACCACCGGCCTTTTTAATAATAAGGATCAGGCCGCCGGTGCGCTGAATATTTACAAGCAAGATCAGGATCAGTTCGGCGACAGCTCACCATGGCAGAGGCTCATAGAGCGTGCCAGTGGAGATGCTCGTCGCCCACTCCTTGTAGTTTATGACGAGGGGCACAATCTCTCGGAGCAACAGACCGACATCCTTGCTGAACTAGAGCCAGATGCGTACTTATTAGCTTCTGCCACTTTGCGCCTTCCCGAGACATTCAGCAAGTCGGTCATCCAACACATACAGCTTTGGGTCGATGACGCTGACGGCGATACGGATGTGTTCCACGCGCTATCCGCAGTCGATGCGCACGGGCAGCCCAATGCTCAGCTTTTTATCACCACTGCGGTTGATAGCCAGGCTGTGGTTAAGGCACAGCTTGTGAAGAGGGCAATCCAATTCGACGGGACGACCGCCGCCATGGAAACATGCTTGGACGAGTTAATGACACGAATGGATGTCTTACGCGAGGAGATCACAGTACGCGGCCTTTCTTTCAAGCCGAAAGCAATCTATGTCTGCAAAACGAACATCGCGGACGACGGAGAGAAGGACGACCATGGCAAGCCCTTCGATCAACGCGAGGCGCCTCCGATTAGAATCTGGCGCTATCTGGTCGAGTCGAAGGGCATCGACCCAAAGACTATAGCCATTTATGCCAATTTATCCTTCCTCGATAAGAGCAAGCCCGATGTGGTGAATTTATTCTCCAAAGGCGAAAATGACTTTGACGAATTCACAGCTGGCGACTACCAGCACATAATCTTCAATCAAGCATTGCAGGAAGGCTGGGACGATCCAGCCTGTTATTTGGCTTACATTGACAAGAGCATGGGGTCAAACGTACAAGTTGAGCAAATCATCGGCCGTGTGCTACGCCAATACGGCGCACAACACTATGACAATCCACTCTTGAATTCCGCGCATTTCTTCCTTAGGGTCGACAAGAAAACTGTTTTTGAAGAATCCATATCTGCAGTCAAGCTGAAGCTTCAACAGGAGGGTGCTCCTTTTGAAATCATCGCGAATTATGGTGGCGCCGCCGGGGGAGCTATCGACATTCATCCAAAGGATATCGATGCAAATCTTTGCATCGTTCATGCTAATGGTGAGGCAGCTTGTGAACGCATCGCCGAGATCGTCACTGAATTTACTACCTTTGTTGAAGGAAGCGTCGATACCGTGGCGCAGGCCCATGCTGCGACCGCGCTCATTGAATTGGACAACCCCAACGACGACGGAATTCATACTCAATGGATTGCGACAGGCACGACCAATCCCGTCAGACTACGCTGGTTTACTACCACTGCGGTGCGATCCCGGACAAAACGCGCATTGGGCGTGATGAATCTAGACCATAAGAAATTCGACGTTCGGGCTCAAGTTCAAAGCAATGCACATAAAGCCGCTGAAAAGCTCGGTGCGGAAATCGCCGGTGCTTATTTCGAAATGACTGAATTGGTTTACGAGAGCCACCAGCC
Source organism: uncultured bacterium (assembly GCA_965233055.1). Classification (GTDB taxonomy): domain Bacteria; phylum Pseudomonadota; class Gammaproteobacteria; order Burkholderiales; family Burkholderiaceae_D; genus Telluria_A. Next base: position 80,438 of record CBDDRJ010000054.1, on the reverse strand, counting down.
CTTTATTTTCGGAACAATGAGAGTCCCGAAAAGTGCCGAAACCTTTACGAATGGACTGTATGAACGGTATTCAGGGTTCAACAAACCAGAGTTGCCTTTTGCCTACGCGCTCGACAAGGCCGGCTACGTTTGGCACCGAAATCCCAGCAACGGTGGCTTTCACATCCCACTACTGACCGAAGGCGACACTGCGTCCTTCTTCCCTGATTTTATCGTGTGGAAAGGCGATAAGGTATTCTGTCTAGATACAAAAGGGGCCCACCTTCTCTCCGACGCTGTTGCACGTAAACTGTTCGACATTCATGAGGATGGAAAGATCAAGTTACAAGTACGATTCATCTGCGAAGGTAAGCAGAGTGAACTGCGTGGAAAAGTGCTCAAGGGTGGTTTCACGGTTTGGAAAATGAAGTCTGGCTCGCCGACGCCTGTGTATGTCGACGACTTAGATAAGGCCGTCAAAGAGTGCTTGAAGTAGGCTTTTGCCTAGTAGGTAACCAAGTTCATGCTTGGAAGGTTCCAGAGTGGTCAGTTGCGCCCCCTCGTCCAAGTTACAGCGATAGATAGATGTCATAATCCACATGGAAAAATGAGTTAAGGGGAATGGGATGGATCAAGATCAACTAAAATCGGCACTCAAGGTAATCGCAGACAAGCATTGGGCGGACAATTTGAAGCCGATACTTCTTAGCGAAGTCGCGCCAGTGCTAACAAAGGAATTGGGGGCGACCGACTATCGGCCACTACTTAATGGTAAATCGCTCAAAGTGTTTATTAGGGACACGGGTGAAAGCAGCGGCTACCGACTAGTCGAGCATCCAACGCAGAGTGCAAAAATCGCACTGGCCCCGCTAGATTCTAAATTTGAATTCGTACCTGCAGCAGCTGAAAAATCACCAAAGAAATCAGATACGGTTCGCAAGCACGAAAACAAAGCAATTGCGCTTTTGGAGATACTCGCGACCCTTCCGGAAGCGGAGCTTGCTCAGATTTCGATTCCGGTTTCAGCGCTAGTGAAGTTGTTAAAGTAAATGAAAGTCCTGGTGTGCCTGATCTCGTCCCGAGACAACATTGTGGAAACCCTCGACCGCCAACGAGACAAACTGATCCCCCAGGATTTATTCAAGGGAAGAAAAGGGCCGGATTATCCAATTCATTTCAAAGTCTCAATTTTCAATCCATCTACGGAGAAAATCGGCTTTGATAAATTCCTTCTTAGCATAGCTAGAGGCAAGGATGCTGTGATCCTACTGGTTGAAAACCAACACTCCCATCTGATGACATCCGTCGCGAACTCCGTATTTTCTGCAAGTTTCGAGCCCGAAGTCGAAGGCATAGAAAATTTTAAGAATTTTTTCGGAAGCTATTTCTCTCCGCTGTTTCGGAATTTTTTTGCCATCAAGAAGCTAATGAGCGACGCCGAAAAAGAACAGGCAATGATGCTTCCTCTTCGTAATTTCGATGCCCCAGAATTGCAGGAAATGGCTCGACTATCGCGCGAAGAAAGCAGAGCAGGCAATTTTGTTGTCGAAATCGAAGCGTGTGTCGCTGATGTTATGAAACGAAGAATCCCTCGAAAGAGGTCGGATTCTAAGACGAAATACTTTGTTGACGATAAGGATATGCACTTTGTGTATGGAAACGAAAAACATGCCCGTTTCGACACTGGAAAACCGCATGTTGCATCGTGTGAATTTAATGGTAATTTTCGGTTCGGCAAGAGCATAGATACAAGCCGACACTACAATGCAAGCTTTGGAGACGGAGATGACACAAGCATCTCTGGTGAGTTCCCAGATTGCCATGGCGCATTGAAGACTGTCCCGAAGACTCCGCACAAGAAGCATGTGAACATGTTCGCCAACGATTTTTGTTAACCCAAATGAATAGGGGAGATCAAAATTCGATCTCCCCTGCAATTCAGTTACCTACCGCAATTTTCCACCCGCAGAGGCAATAGGCGTTAGAGCGGCGCTAAAAACTTGGATCTTCTCAAATTTTCTGGTGCTTTCCAGCCTATCGGATCCTTCACTTGCCTACCAGGCATCCAATATGGGATATTGGGCACACACTGTAGGCCGCAGACAAACTGTCCAAAATTGTTGCCATTGGATTCAATAAGTCGGACGGCATGGGGCGTAGATAGAACTCATATGCTACCACAATGAAGCAGCCATTCTATTGAAAGTTCACGAATTCTTTGACAAGCACCAATCCGGCGTTGCATGTTATGTAATTGCAGGCAACATTTCCGCCAAGTAACATCGCTTGATTGTCACGAATGCCAACCCATAGCATTGAACATTCTCGCGATTAGCCTCCGTCCACCGCCTGGACCGCTGGGTTCCATCCTTGCAACATAGGATCGAAGTTGCCTCGGGTACAGCCTTCGCCTTGGCTCGCTCAGTCCGGAGTACCCCGTGCTTCAGCGACAATATTGAGCACCTTGGCAGGCAATCCCGCGGGGGCGGCCAATTTTGACAGGCAGGCTGAGACGCCCACGGCATATGCCCGATCAAGCGATGCCTGATCGTCCAATGCGGTCATCATCACCAGGGGAAAAGCCGACGCGCCGTGGCGCCGACGGATCTGCAGGCAAGTGGTAAATCCATCCATCCGATCCATGATCGCATCGACTATGACCACGTCAGGCCGGATGCGTTTGAGCACCGATAGGGCTTGGGCACCATCTTCGGCCTCGACGACCAGGAAGCCGGCGCCCGTCAGCGTCGCGCGCATCGCGTTGCGGATGCTGCGGTCATCGTCGACAATCAATACCGTCACGCGGCCCGCCCCTTTGGCTGAAGAAGTACCTTCCTCTGCCATGGCGCTTAATTCCAACTGCAGCGCCTCTGCTGCGGCGTCGTACGCCAGGCGCAAGGGGACAAGCAGCGCCATCACTTGATCCAAAAATCCACCAAGAGCCAGTGTTTCCATATCGCTGGCCAGCTGGGCAAGTTGATAGGCCCCCAGGTTATGCGAGGCTCCATACAAGTAGTGCGCCCGGGAGCGGGCAATCAAGGCGTCGCCGTCGTGAACAGCACGCTCCAATTCACTCAAGGCTTTCGGCGTATCTTCCAGGTAGGGCAAGATCGCCTGCGGCATCGCCGCCCTAAGCGTCGCCTTCAAATGCGAAAAATGGGCCGGGTCGAGTGGTGATTCGGGGTCTGCTTGGCCGAGTGCGGCGGCAGCACCAAGCAGTCCGCGCAGGCCGGGCTCAGGCTGCACGTGCGGCGCTAGCCACTTGTTGAGCACGCTGCGCAGTTCCACCAAGGTGATCGGTTTGGCCAACAAGTCATCAAAGCCGGCCGCCTGGCGTCTTTCTTCGTCCCCAGGTTGAACATTGCCGGTCATGGCGACAATGGGCGTGCGGCGTCCCGATGCCTGCTCATTGGCGCGGATTGCAGCGACCGCCTGGTGGCCGTCCAACTCGGGCATGTTGCAATCGAGCAGGATCAGATCGAATTGTCCCGTGCGCGCCGCCTCAATTGCCGCACGGCCGTCGTCGACCAATACGCTGGTGTGACCGCCTATCGTCAGCATGCCGGCGGTGACCATCTGGTTAGTGCGGTTGTCTTCCGCCACCAGGATTCGCCATGATCGGCTACCCGGGAAAGATGGATTTGCACCATCGTTTTGGCTGGCCGCTGCCGCATGGCCGAGCGAATCGCCTGCATGCTGGTAGTTACGCGCGACGATCGTGAAATCGATCGTCGTGCCCTGGCCTGGCGCACTGACCACACCGATATCGCCGCCCATCAGGCTCACCAGTTCTTTACTGATGGCCAGTCCGAGGCCGGTGCCGCCATATTGAGCTGCGGTCGACGCATCGGCCTGGACGAATGGTTCAAACAGCTTGGCCTGCTGATCCGCATTCATGCCCACGCCGGTGTCGTGCACCGAAAATTGCAAGGTCAGTTGTTCAGATTCGATCCGGCGCACGTTGATCCTTACCTCCCCCCACTCGGTAAATTTGACGGCATTGGACAACAGATTGGTCAGCACCTGGCGCAGCCGCAGCGGATCGCCATTGAGGCACTCCGGGACATTGTCGCCAAGGTCAAAACCTAGCCTGACGTCAAGCTTTGGCCGATGCGCCGACACCACGATAAACACTTCCTCGATCAAGCGCCGCAAATCAAAATTTCTTGCATCGAGCTCCAATCGCCCCGCATCGAGCTTTGACAGGTCGAGAATATTGTCGATGAGGTCCTTCATCGAGCGGGCGCAAGTCCAGGCATGATCGACTTGCTCGGCTTGCTCGGCGCTCAGTTGCGTATTGCGCAGCAAGTCGAGCATGCCAATGACGCCATTGAGTGGTGCACGCAGCTCATGGCTGACGACTGCGACAGGAGACGAGATATGCAAAGCGCTCTGCTTTTGCTCATTTGGTTGATTTGCTAATTCTGGATTCTTTGTCATCGTTTTCTTACTCTGGCCGCTGCGCTGAACCCGGCATTATGCACGACGGGCAGCAGCACGGCGCAGTCGCCAAGGCGCTAGCACCCCCACATTCGCCGTGCCTGCGCCTATGTTTGTGGCCTTGGACACTGCACGGTAGCTACGCACCTGAAATTTCCCAACCAAATCAAGTCAGTAGTCCTAAACTTCGAAGCCCGCCTTGATGGCACTTTGACGCAATAGCTGCGCACTTGCCTCGTGCAGCTTTCGCTGGGTATCGATCACGATGCGATAAGTGCCGGTCGTGCTGGTGGCGACCCAATCAACTTTCTCGTCTTGCTGCTGCTGAACGCTGGCATTGCCGAGTGCTATGCGCCAGTCCAGACAAGCCGTCACAAAATCTTGCATCGGCGACTCAAGCTCTGGAAAATACAGGCGGACGACGGATATCACGTTGTCTTGCATCTCTGTATTGAAGACGATCGTCTCTCCCCGTATGGCCATCTGTTGGAGCACTACCATACTGCCGGCCAAGGCGTTGACTGCATCCATCAAGGCTTCCAGTTTCTTGCTACGGAAGGCGAACCACTCACGCCGTGCCCAGTCCGAATGCTGAACTTCCGACTTGACGCTTTCAACTAGCCGTGTGCTTGCAGCAAGCTGCTCCTGCAATTTCTCAAAATCTTCGCGCGTGACGTAATTTTCAGCCTTGCGTTCCAAGTAGCGCAGGGCCCATGCCGCCAAACCAGACAGCGTCACCGCAAGACATAAGAACAGGTAGGTATGCGGGGAACCGTAAATCTCCGACACAATGAGTTTTGCCACTTCCGAATTGTTCATAGCACTTCCGTTAGTGGTTAAGATAACTTGACACTGCCTTGGGCTTGCCCGTAGGACAGCATATTCCCTCTTTCACTCATAATTCGCATCGAGCAGCCTTGCGATTACTATCGGCCCACGCCATCAAATCCTTGGGAGACGATGGTGCGCTTGTTGCCATTGCCTGGTCAATCCAACATGCAGTTGCGTGCACCTGATCCGACTTAGCGTCGGCGATCCGCTTGCTTCTAAGATCGGTAGCCAACACCTTTGCATCATGTTCATTCCCAAGGCGCCAGAATCCGACCGCCATTGTATCGGCCAGTGCTTCCCGCCATCGTTGGGTCTTGCGCCTGTCCGATGCCGCGACATAGCTGGCAATGTCGTGGACAGCGCCGGCATCAGCCGGTGCGATCGAGTGCGTATGCAGTCCCGTGTCGTGAAAATTGGGCAGATCGCGCGCCAAGTCCAGGCAATGCGCTAGCTCATGGATCATGATTCCTTGAACCCAGTGAGTTGTAAGCCGGGACTCCGATGTGGTCCAGCTGGTCTCCAGCGACTTTCGGAATAGATTCATCTGACAAAAGCCATTATGCACAGACACGCTCGCATATGAGGAACCAGGCAGCATCGCAGCCGTCCGCAGCCAACTCTGGTCCTCGGTGCCAAGAACGACTTCGATATCATGATTCTTGCGCGCGAACGCCTGAATCATGTGAAATCCTTCCGGGTCCTTCGAAAACGCGGCGACATCACTCTGGTAGTGGTTCATCGAAACCCAAACGCCAAAGAGTGCCCCAATCACTGGCAAAAAGAAGGCAATTACCGGCGTCACAATTGCAAACAGCAACATTCCACCAATCCGTTCGCGGCGGCGTTGCCAATTCGATGGGTTGGTCGGCGCAAGCCAAGCACTCCTGAAGGCGGTCCAGGCCCCAAGTCCCATCAAAACCGGCATGGCGACGGCCCAGAACAGCCACCCGATCGGCCTCGTCATGACAGCGATGGCCATCGTCCCGCAGCACAATGCCCACACAACATACAACAGCAGGTCTGAAAGTTGTGGACCAGGTCCAGGCATATCGTCAATCAGCCGCTGCAGCTCCTGCTGGTCGCCCTCCCCCAATAGTGCCGCATTGCGCAACCCGACCAGGTAGGCATGCAACTGCAGTTTCCAGTCGTAGCTGCCGCGCTCAGCCGCCCGCTGGGTTAGGTCAAGCCAGCTGGTGTCATGTGCGGCGGGCAGCCTGAGCTTCACGCCTGAAAAAACCACTTCGAGGCGCGCGAAGTATTTCTTGGACGCCAGCGCGCGCCGCTTTGCGAGCCATTGTTTGACTATCTGGAAAAGCTTCAAAAGATCTCCTTTGGGTATGACATCATGTTCCTCGCTTTGGAGGAAATGCCGGCAAGGCTTCCTCGGGCGTCCACTCCCAGTAGATTTGCCCGCTGCTGCGGTAGTGATCGCGTTTTTCCTGCTTGCGCTCTTCGTACTCGGCATTGCCGCTGATGCCGTAGACCTCCATTGGGACAGCGTCGTCGACCACGTCGCTAAGAAGGAAATCGGGGAACACGACGTCTTCGGAGGCGTCATAGCGCAACGGCTTGGTGAAACTGCGCGCCTGTTCGACCAGCTGGTCGGCCACCCGCAATTCGTGGATGGATTCGACCGGGATATCGCGCCAATTGGTCATCATCAGTCCGGCTTGTAGGATCGACAGACAGGGCGCTCCCTTGATCGTTTCCCATTGGGCCAGGGCTAGGCAAATCAGCTTGGGTGGCTTGGTGCCATCTTCCGCGGTCAACGGTTGCTCCATCAAGCGCCAGGCCCGTGCATGGCTGCGCTTGAATGCTTTGAGCACCGGTTCCTTTGCGAGGAAGGCCGCGCCGACCGAGGTTTTCAGGTAGGCGCCACCGAACGGTGTGGCGACGGTGCCACTGACTTTGAACAGCAGCAGGAAATAGTCCTGGCTGTGCTGCGCATCGACGGGGGGCGGTGGCAGCCAATCCCGTTTGACTTCCGGCTGCACATGCAAGTAGTCCGCCAGTTCACGGGTGCCGAGGCGAATCGCTCCGGCAGCATCGCACAAGCTGCTGTAGACACGGCTCCACGGACGCACTGTGCCTGGTGTCCAGCTATTCAGTCCGGCTTCGCTCCACAGGTGCGACAGCAAGCCGCTCAAACCCATCGAACCCCGCTTCACCTTGCCAGTCTTGATGTTCGGTCGACCGACAGGAACGGCGTGCGCTGGCGGCGTGGCCTTTTTCAGGGGGAAATTAACCTTGATGTCCGCGACATCGCCCTCGTACTCAATGGCGCCGGCGTACTCGCCGCTGCCGCTGTGCTGCGGGTTTTCGCTAAAGAGGTCGCACGTTGCGCGGTCGTGCAAGTGGCGAGTGCCCGGCATACAGGCGATGTAATAGCGTTCCTGGCGCAGCCGCACGACCAGTTCGGCTTGTGCGTTGGGATCGTCCCGGCACAGGCAGCGCAAGCGCTGGATCTTTTGCTGAACATGTGCTTTTTCCAGCAGCGATTGACCGTCCGGACTGCCGAGCAGCCAGTCCATGTCATGAGTCACCCTCTTAACCGGAAGGAAGATTCTAGTCTTGCTTACACCCATCAGCGACGAATCCTTTCAAGTTAGTTCCGTGTCCGGTATGTCATGCGGCCAAAGTAACTATTTTAGTTCCTTGCAAATTTGTGGCATGTTTATTTCGAAAAACATCGATTTGAAGATTGACGGAAATCAATCTCCAACTGCCGGGATCACGCCAAATTAGTCGCACATGCAACAACTCCCTATATCCTTCTATGCCCGCACTGGTCAAGATCACCGAACTCGAAGCCGCGATAAACGCCTTCAAGAAGGCATATCCCGCCTGTTCGCCTGAACGCGAGAATGGGATGAACTTGCTGGCGACTCTGTACGGCATCCAAATCTATGAACGGTCCAGTCAATTCAACCTGGATCATCAACCGGCGGTCGTCCAATCACTGCTAATTAAATGGCTGACTTAACGTATCCATTGCGCGATCGACATACGATGCAAGGTTTGCGCCGATGGCAATGACAGGAAGCCTGCTACGGCAATCTCAATACAAAAAAATGGGCTGCTCAACGCAAGACAGCAAAATAGCTTAGGAGTCGAATGGGGATGAACCATGTTGTTTCAACCAGGATCGATGCAATGCGACCCAGCCCAGCCAACATACAATGGCTGAAGTGAGGAGCGCAGTACTTCCGGCGTAATAGCAGGAAATCATGGACAATGACGAGGCATTGAGCGCAAACGAGCGCAATTCCGCAACAAACTGGTCCTTAAAGTACTTCGTGGTCTTGCGCCCCTTTCGCCTCTTGCTGGGGCGCAGGCTCAGTAGCCAAGTCAATAGCCCCAATAATGCTATAGCCACGATGGGCCATAGCACAGTGCGACTGTCAGCGAGGCCGAGCATCGCCTCACTCTCGGCCTTCGGCAGTGGTCCGGCAAGAAGTCTCGGGCTTTGGATCGTCCAACCTGTCACGACTAAGCTGACCGTTAGTGCCCAAACAGTCGCGTTGGTATACCAAGGTATAACCCAGTCCTTGACAAACGGCGAAGGTTCTTCACTTTCAACCAATTGATTTCACCTCTCTGTTTGCGGAGCAATGCACGCGCTCATGAAAATAGTTTAGGCGTTCGACATGTCATCAATGACGTTTTATCCCGTCATGCTTGCATTGGGACAGGTGGCCACGCTACGTCACTGGCTGCATGGCCTTGAGCAGACGGTTCGCTTCAACATAGAGCAGCAATGCTTCCTCTTTGTCGATTGGTCGGGCATGTGCGATCGCGAGTCGGATCGGATACAAGCGTTGGAAGGATTCCCGCACGTCTTCCTTGCGCTTGAACGTTGGTGTGAACACTTCTTTCCAGTTATCGGTGCGGCAGATGATGCTCTCGTAGTCCCTAAAATCTGCGTAGACAATCAATGGTGACTCCGTCTTTTTACCCGAATCGGACAATTTCTTGGCAATCCACTCGTCATTGAGACCGTTCGGCATACGCCGCTTGGTCCAATCCGCGCCATAGACCTTGGTCATGGACTGGTCGATGAATTTTCGCAGCTGGAATTCCAGTCGCTGCAGATGATTGTGGGCGACATTGGTTCGCACCAGCGCCTCGTCTTCGTCGCTGTCAATGAACAAAGACGTCAGTTCCCCATACTCAATCACCAGGATCGAAGGCTTGCGCTTGATCTTGGCGATAGTTAGGCTCTCGTCGAATGCCTCGTCCGGGAAATCGGTCAAATCGGTGTTGAAGCCGCGCTCGATGTAAAAACGGCGTCTTGTGTCGGCACTCTCGCCGGTCACCTGCGACCAGTTGGTGATTGGGTCACGCCAGTCGCCTAAGTCCGCGCGTAGTGCGCTGGAAAATTCGTCGCCGTACGAAGGGGCGATATCGAGCGCGCCGCCGATCGCCTGCAATTCCGCAAACGCTCGAATTGAGTGAACGGTGCGCATGCTGTCGAGCCAGGGCGCTTGCATCGCCAGCATCGCTGCTTGGGCGTCTGGTAATTGATTGCCATAACGGTCGAGCACACTACTGAAATAGTTGCCGCGCATGACGCCTAGCATGCGTTCCGTTTCTGAGAATCCCGGCAGCAAAAAGCGGCCTTCGGCGGTGGCGCGCATTTGATCGGCATACGAAAGCGTCAGGGCATTGGTCTGGCCAGTTGCAGTTAAGTAATTCACGCCCAAGGCACCGTCCACCAGCGTGCGAAGTCGCGCCTCGTCGGCCGCGACGAGGCTTGCAGCCACGCCACCGCCGAGCAAATTACTCATGTCCTGCCGATGGCGCGCTTCCTCGGCGATCTGCATTGCGGAGATCGCTGTGCCTACGTCAACTCCGCTTGTCAGTAGATGCCGGCTTGCATCGGCCGCGAATTGCGCCTTGGCGCCGCCAAGCGCCGCGTGTGCAGCGCTGGCCGTCGCGCTGCCCGTTAGTCTCAGGGCAAGCTCTTCGGCCTCCAAGCGCTCTCTGGCAACGAGCTGGGTCGCATAACTCGCGCCTGCATCGCTGATCAGCTTGCCGGTAATCACGCTACTGGCGTCAATGCCGCTGGTCAGTAGATGCCGGCTTGCATCGGCTGCGAATTGCTCGGTGGCGGAATACAGCACGCCGTGGGTAGAGCCTACGGTCGTGCTGGTCGCCAATTGCTGCGCGCGTGCTGCCGCTTCGATCTGCTGGGTGGCGCTAAGCTGGGCGGCATAGGTGGCGCCCAGGTCTCCGATCTTTGACAGGCGCAAGGCCTCAGCCACACTGCCGCCGCCATACAGTGCCGCCTGCCTCTCCAGCCGTTCCTGTTCTTCGACGATTTTCGCCATGCCTGCCAGCTTATCAAGATCCATTGCGCCTCCCGATTCTCCGTATTGCAGTGATTTTAACTGGTTTTATATACAGTATTCGGATTTTTACGGAAATAATTAAGTGACGTGCAGGCATGCATCACCCCCATCAAGCCCAGGCTCGGCCCTGCGGGCCCGTCCTCCTTCCGGGTCGCTGCGCTCCGTCCCTGCGGGACCGGGCGGGTGTTGACCCGCCCGCCTCCAGTCCTCCTCTCGGCACACCTGCTCATCAAGGGGCGAGTGCGCTGCACTCCCCCCTTGGCCGCACGGCTAATCCCCAAACCGACGCGCGGCGCTGCGCGCCCCGCTGCCCCCGACACACCCTAGTCAGGTGAACCAGGCCGCACCTGCGGTGCTTGCCGGGCCGCGCGGTGCGCGACAAACGGGTGACGGTCGCTTTCACACGGCGCGCCAGCGATGATGCCGCTGTCACGCCGTGTGAGCCGCCGCTTCCGCTATGAAGCCGGCCGCGTCCGTCACCTGATCCACATCGAGGTGGCAGCACGGGCCGCGCCGCCCATTCCGCAATCCCCCCACAAGTCCCCCGATGGTTCGTGAGGGGGACTTGTGGGGGGATAAACACGCGGAACGGGCTAGAAACAGCGGCCCGTATTCGCGCTGCCTTGCAGACCACCCTACCCAACCCTTCCCTGAGGGAAGGGCTATCTCCCACCCCCCGCCCGCCCCAGGGCGGGAGCGAGGAAGTCCGAGCGAGAGGATGAATTTGCCACCCCTTTCACTTCGACAACCAACCAAAGGAGAACACCATGCACACCGAATCGAATGCCATCGCTTGCGCGCGCGCTCATGGCAGCATCGTCGCCGCTGTCGTCCAGGACGCCCTGCGCGATCAATTCCTGTACCGCCAGTTGGGCGAATCCTTCCTGCGCTTCGAGACTTCCGCCTTCACCATGCTGGCCGATGCCAGCGCCGACTACACCGGTGCCGATTGGGAGTTCTACACCCTGTCGAACGGTGGCTTCTATATGGCGCCCAAGGTCGATACGCCATTCCACCTGTGCTGCTTCGGCAATGGTTTCGACGGCTATTTGAGCGCAGATGCGGCAGGCATTTATGCCTGCGCGATGGCGCTGTCGCACTTGTCGTTCAGCTGCCGCGACGAACGTCCCGCTACCAAATTCCATTTGTTGCGCGACTTCTATTGTGACCACGCGGAAGCTGGTTCGCTGTTCCGCGCCCTCGATTGATGCCCTTTTGCCTTCCTGTGCACGCCGCCGCGCTGCCGGGCGGCGCTGCCAGCTATCCGCTCCGGCAGCACCACATACTTGACTAAGGAGTCCATCATGTCAGCTTTACTTGACTGCAGAACCGATCTCGCTTGCATCGTGCCCGACGCCCCCGTTTTTCACACCGGGCATGCGACCTACCGCACCGCCTCCCTGCACCAGATGGTGCGCTCCAAGCTCAATGTACGGCGCAAGGAGTCGGGCAATATCGAGGAATTGGCGGCCCTGATCAATTCGCAAGGGCTGCTGCAAAATCTGGTTGGCTACGAACAGCGTATCGGCGAAGTCTTCACCGGCGTAGTCGAAATCGTCGCTGGTGGCCGCCGCCTCGCCGCCCTCGCCCTGTTGATCGCAGCGGGTCAATTGCCGTTTGATTTCCAGATTCCCTACCTACTGGTGCCGGTCGAGGAAGCCATCGCCATCAGTTTGGCTGAGAACATGGGGCGGGAACCAATGCACCCGGCCGACGTCTTCGACGCCATGCTTGAATTGTCGCTGCGCGGAGTGGCGATTGAGGACATCGCGCTGGCCTTCGGCGTCGATACGGTCACAGTGCGCCGCCGCCTGAAACTGGCAAAAGTGTCGCCGCGCTTGGTCACGCTATACCGCGCCGACCAGATCAATTTCGAGCAGATGGCGGCGCTGGCGATCAGCGACGACCACGCGCAGCAAGAGCATGCATGGGACAGCCTCGATACATGGTCGCGCCAACCCCATGTGATCCGCCGCCTGCTGACCGCGCAGCAGGTCGATGTGCGCACCGACCGCGTGGCGCGCTTCGTCGGTGTCAAGGCCTTCAAGCAGGCTGGCGGCATGGTCGCTTGCGATCTGTTCACCGACCATGGTGCTGGCCTGATCAGTGACGTGGCGTTGCTGGAAAATCTGGCAGCACAAAAGCTGGCCAAGACCGCCAAAGGGCTCGACCGGGATCAACTGGCTTGGGTCGAAGTCAGGCCACGCATCGACCAGTCCGAATTGGCGACCTATGGCCGGGTGCGCAGTACGCGCCGTGCGCCAACCGAAGAGGAACAGACCGAACTCGACGCCATCGACAGCGAGCGTAACGACATCGAAACGGCCATCGCGGCGACCGACGAAGAAGGAGCCGAAGGCGAGCTTGAGGAACTGAACCGGCGCGATGCCGCATTACTGCAACGGCGCGAGGCTATCACCGAAGCACTGAACACGCCGCTGGCTGCCGACAAGGCGCTGGCCGGGGCGATTGTCACGCTCGACGCTGAGGGCAAGGCGGTCGTCATGCAAGGATTGATCCGTCCAGCCGACACGGTAAAACTGCCAAAACTGGCCGCTGCCAGTGGCAAGGACGAAGCGGCCAAGACGAAAGCGGCCCACTCGGAGCGATTGACCCGGCTACTAACGGCGCAGCGTACCCTTGCCCTGCAAGCCGAATTGATGCACAAGCCTGCCGTGGCGCTGGCCTTGCTGGTGCACACACTACTGGGCGGGCGTGATGCGCACCGTAGCGGCGCGGACGGCTTGTTGCACCTGAATGTGCGGCAGGCCGAACTGCCGGACGAGGCACGGCGTGGCGCGGCGTGGGATGCGGTCGAAGCGCGCCGCAACGCCTGCCTGTCGCGTTTGCAGCAAGATGACGAGGGGGCGCCGCTGTTGGATCGCCTGCTGGCGCTGCCGCAAGCGGACTTGCTCGACCTGCTGGCCGTCTGCGCTGCCGATGGCATCGACACCATGCAATACCGCGACGGGCCGTCACAAAACTTCCAGCGCCTCGCCGGTGTCGTTGGACTCGATATGCGCAATTGGTGGCAAGCCACTGCCGACAGCTATTTCTCGCATGTGCCCAAAGGGCGCTCCATCGAGGTCGTCACGCAAGTCCAGTCCCAGCAAGCGGCGGTGCCTCTCGAGAAAATGCCGAGGACCGCAGTGGCACAAGCGGCAGAACGGGCCTTGACCGGAACCGGCTGGTTGCCTGAGTTGTTGACCGTCGCCCCTTAAACTTTGCCTGCTTACTCGCCGCCATTTGGGTGGTGGGCTTTCCTGCGACATCGGCGGCAGCGCTCATTGCCTCCGCCGCCCCGCCCTTTCCATTTTCTCCCTCAAGCGCTCGCGCCGGCTTCGCTGGAAAAAAGCGCAGTGGTTGGCACTGCCGCCACTGGTGGCTGTGCCACCAGTGGCGCGGCTGCCTTCTTCTTGCGTACGATAGGCGCTGGCGGCACCGCTGGTGCCGCACCAAGCAACTGCCTCAGTTTGGGCAGCGCCTGCTGCCATTGAGTGCACCCAATCCGGTCCAGTCCTTCATCGCGCAACAGGGCGTAGATTGCCCTTTGATTGCGTTCGTACTCGCGGCGGTCCTCGTCCTTTTTGCGCTCACGCAGCCCGCGTAGTTTGACCTCTGCTGCCGCGATTTCCTCGGCCAACGTCCTGGCCGCGCGTCCTGGCTTGACCGGTTTGCTATCCGCTTCCATCGCTTATCCTCCTGCCAGTCGAAATACGATCTGTGGCACCTCAGCCCAATTGCCGCGCCATCGCATGCAGCCATCGTAACGCGCCGCGCCGGGCATCCGCTTGAGGCGGGACAGAGATCATTCTTGTGCAATCGAGCAAGCCGGGGGTTTCCCCCTGCCCCACAGAAGAAGTGTCACACATAACGCAACTGCGTTGCATGCGCCCAAAGCCAGCACTGGCGCCGCGTACGGGGTGGCGACAGCAATGCCCCCGTGTGGCGACAGCTCAGCCGTAGCGAAGCCCGATTTCGTTACGGAAATCCAAGGTCAACCTCCTATGAAAACGGCCGCGTTTTCGCGGCACCACCAGGTCAAAAATCGGTTTAAGACTGTCGCCACATCAAACCCGGCAAATGCTCAGTGAGCCCTGTTCAGCGTCAATTCGACCATTATCAATATGCCAATTCGCAGTCGGTTTCAAATGGAAGAGAAATCCAAATTTGGAGGCTGCCATGGCATGGCCGAAAGGCGTAGGAAAAGGCGAATCGAAGCGCTTCAATGTACGCCTCGATGACGACACGGCCGCGTATTTCCGACGCCGGGCCAAGGAAAGCGGCGTCAGCGTTTCCGAGCTATTGCGGGTGACTTTGCATGATGGCGCCGTCGCCCACAATCTGATCGAGTTCGGCGATCGCATGGATGCGCTGGTCAGCCGCGCCTTCCAATCCGACGGTGACAAGCACGCGCCGTTCCCCGATGCCTTGGCGCTCGCCATGCTGACATCGGAGGCGATCCTGAAAGGCATCGTCGAGTCGCAGGACCCACAGGCGCTGTACACGGCCCAAGAGACGGCCAGGGCAAAACTTGCAAAATTGAAGGGGTCCTGACATGGCCGAGCGCGAATCGAAAGGATCAATGGGCAACTTCGCCCGTGGCGCCGACCTGTGGATGCACCAGGCCCGCCTCTTCTTCTCGGCCGCATTCACCGCCACGCTGATCGCTTTCTTGGTCGGCACCCTGGTCAGCGGTTTGTACTTCCATCGCGCCAGCGACGTGGTCGAGCGCTATGCCATGGAACGCCACGCCATCGCCGAGCTGCGCACCATCCTGATGATGACCAACGCGAAGATGGAACTGTATCTCGACGGACAGCGCCAGTTGCTCGACGTGGCCGTGGTGACCGAGAAGACGGCCAGTCTCGCAGACGACGGATGGCAGAAATTAACCAGCGCGGCGCTATTTGGTGGCGCCGTTTCCACCGTCCTGCTGCTCCTTCTGACCTATTTTTGGTGGCAGTACGGGCGCCGAAAGATGCAGGACAAGCGCCTGCGCGGCGCGCAACTGGTCAATGGCCCGGAACTCAAGAAGCTGATGGAGGAACGAAAGGACAGCAGCCCCTACATGATCGCCGGCGTACCGATGCGCAAAGGCTCCGAAACCCTGCACACGATGATCGGCGGCGCCCAAGGCACCGGCAAGTCACAGCAGTTTTTCCGCATGATGGAGCAGGTCCAGTCGCGCAAGAAGCAAGCTATTGTCTACGATCCGACCGGCGAGTTCACCCGCGCCTTTTACCGCGAAGGCAAGGACATCCTGATGAACCCGCTTGACGTCCGCAGCCCCAATTGGTCGATCTGGAACGAGATCAGCAAGGACTATCACTTCGACAATATGGCCAACGGCCTGATTCCCGATCCGGCCGAAGCCGACCCATTCTGGGCGCAGGCGGGGCGCATGGTCTTGAAGGACGTCTACCGCGTGCTGGCCCGAGAGGACCGGCGCACCAATGCCGATCTCTACAACGCCATCGCCAAAAGCAATCTGCAATCGCTGCATGCGCTCCTGCTCGGCACAGCGGGCGCCACCTATGTCGACCCGATCACGGAGCGCACCGGCATGTCGCTCAAGATGACGGTGCAAAATCAGCTCGAATCGTTCCGTTTCCTGCACGACCACGGCAAGCCATTCTCTATCCGGCAATGGGTGCAGACTGAATCGGATTCCTGGATGTTCATCACGGCGCGCGAAGCGATGCGCGAAGCGCTCAAGCCGCTGCTGTCGCTGTGGATCGACACCGCCATCAAGTCCGTACTCGACCTTGAACCGATCCACCGTGAACGCCAATGGTTCTTCCTCGACGAATTGCCGACGCTGCAAAAACTGGACATCCTGAAGCTGGCGCTGACCAATACGCGCAAGTACGGCCTGTGCTGCGTGTTGGGCGTGCAGGACTTCTCTCAGCTGCTCGAAATTTATGGCAAGTACCTGGCCCGGACCATCATCTCTGGCTGTCAGACCAAGCTCCTACTGCGGGTGACAGACGGCGATGCAGCGCGCATCCTTGCCAAGCTGATGGGGGAAGCGGAACTCGACGAAAAGGAGGAAACGCTCAGTTATGGGCTGGATTCCACGCGCGACGGCGTCAGCGTTTTCGGGCGACGCAATCTGCGCGACATTGTCCTGACCTCTGAAATCCTGACCCTGCCCGACATGACCGGCTACATCACCGTGCCGGGCGACTATCCGGTGGCAAGGGTCGAATACCAGTACCAGCCGAATCCGCCAATTGCGGACGGATTCAAGGAGCGGCCCGATTTCGGCGTCAGCTTTAACTTGCGCAAGGCTCCGACCACGCCGGGGCCAGCGCCGAACGGTTCGGGTCCGCCATCCACCAACAGTCCAGGTCAGCAGATTGATCTATTCGGCGGCATTCCCAATCCAACGCAGCCGTCCGCCACACCGGGCCCAAGTACTACGCCGGCGCCGGACGAGAGAACACCGCAGCACAGCGAAACAGCGCCCATCGACCCGCCATCTGGTCCCGCCCAGTCTGGCGACGCTGGAACACTTGCGCCGCCACAAGGAATTGGTAAGCCAGCAAAACGTCGACATCGGCTGTGAACCCGACTGACGACTCAACATCCGCCACGGCCAACCGCATCGCTGCCTACTTGTCCTCCGCCGCGCCAACCTGGAGCCGCCATGCTCACCCTGCAAAACGTCGCCACACCCGCCAAGGCGCTGCACTACTTCTCGCAGGACAACTACTACACGGAAGACCAGGGCTTGGAGGAGTCGACTTGGTTTGGCAAGGGTGCAGAGACACTTGGACTGAGCGGCAAGGTCGATAAGGCGGCATTTCTTGACACATTGGATGGCAAGGTCGGCGGTGCCGAACTGGGAAAATGGGTCAGGAACGCCGACACCGGCGTCCTCGAACGCGACCACCGTCCGGCGACCGACCTGACTTTCTCTGCACCCAAGAGTGTCTCTTTATTGGCCGAGGTATTCGGCGCGGCCGACGTACGCCAGGCCCACGAGGAGGCTGTGCATACCGCGCTAGTCTACGTTGAGCGCGAACTGGCCGCCACCCGCCATATGCAGGACGGCGCGCTGCAAGTCGTTAGGACTGGCAACCTGGTCGCCGCCCTTTTTCAGCACACGACCTCGCGCGAACTCGATCCGCAAACCCATACGCATGCCATCGTCATGAACGCCACACAGCGGCCGGATGGTCAATGGCGTTCCTTATCGAACGACGAAATCTACCAGGCGACGAAGGTCGTGGCGGCCATCTACAACGCCGACCTTGCCGACCGCTTGCAACGGCTCGGCTATGAACTCAGGCGAACCGACAGCCGCGGAAATTTCGAGATCAACGGAATTACGCGCGAGCAGATCGAACAGTTCAGCCAACGGCGCGCCGAGATCGCGGCGGCCATGGCGGCGCGCGGAATCGACATCGCCGGCGCCACGCGCGAACAGCGGGAGGCTGCGGCGTTGTCCACTCGGGCGCGCAAACACGCGGTCGACCACGATGCCCTGGTCGACTCTTGGCGCCAACGCGCCAAGGAAGCGGGTGTCGATTTCGCCGCCATCGCTGATTTGGCCGCATCGAACCGCGAACGGGGCGGAGTGTCGCGCGCCGATCGACTGAGCGGCCGGAGTGCGCTCGAGTTCGCTGCCGCCCACCTGATCGAACGTGAAGCGGTGGTCAGCAAGGGCGACCTGATCAAGACTGCGGTGGAACACGGTACCGGCCGCGTTTCACCCCATGAGATCAACGAGGCGTTCACGCAACTGGAACAGGATGGGCGCCTTGTGCGCCTTCCCGATGGCATGTACACCAGCGCCAAGATGCTCGGTTCGGAAATGTGGACGGAGGAACAGGTGCGTGCCACCAAACGCCAGGCCGAACGCATCCTCGGCCCTGAAACCACCCGACAAAGGTTAAGCGCCATCGAGGCGCGACAGGGCTTCACGTTCACGCAGGGGCAGTCTGAATCCATTGTCATGGCGCTGTCTTCGCACGATCGCTTTGTCGCCGTACAGGGCTTGGCCGGCACTGGCAAGACACGGATGCTCGCTGGCTTGCACGAACTAGCCCGCGAACAGGGCTACGTCGTCCGCGGCATGGCGCCGACCGGCGTCGCCAGCAAGACGCTGACACGCGAGACCGGCATCCAATCCGACACGGTGGCGATGTTTCAGATCAAGGAGCGCAAGTTGCAAAAGGACATTGCGTTTGCAAAGCAGTACGCGCCGGGTTTTCAGCGGCAGAAGGAACTCTGGGTGGTCGACGAGAGTTCTTTCCTGTCTCAGCGCCAGAAAGAGCAGCTCGATCTGATGGCCATCCGGGCCGGCGCCAAGGTCGTCTACCTGGGGGACACCTTGCAGCTGCAAGGCGTCGAAGCGGGAAAACCGTTCGAAATGGCACAACGGGCTGGCGCGGAAACCGCCCACATGACCCAGATCGGTCGCCAGAAGACGGAGGAATTGAAGACCGCAGTCGGCATCATCACCGAACAGGACCTGGTAGCAAAGAAACTGCCATCAACCGTCGCCCTCAATCACAATGCGCGCGCCCTCGCCTTCATGGACAAGGCCGGCATGGTGCGTGAGGTTCAAGGCGGTGACGTCATCGGCGCAATGAGCCGGGATCTGCTCGCCATGGACAAGGCAGAGCGTGAACGCACGCTCGTGATTACGCCATTCAATCGAGATCGCCTGGCGATCAATGAAGCCGTGCGCGGCGGACTGCGCGATCTCGGTGAACTGGGTTCAGTTGAACATCCAATGGAGATCTATACGACCAAAGGCTGGACCCGAGCGGCCATCAAGGAGACCCAGTACTATGCGCCGGGCGACATTGTTCGATTCGGACGCGACTACCGTACGATCGACGCCGCCAAGGGCGAGTACATGCGGGTATTGCAGGTCGACGCGGAACACGGCCGGACTGTTCTGGAGCGCGCCGATGGCGGCCAGATCGTATGGTCGCCCTCCAAGCACAATATCGTGGAAGTCTACGAATCCGAACAGCGGACGCTATCGACGGGCGACTTGATTCGTTTTACCCGCAATGACGGGCAATACAAGAACGGTGAAGTCGCCACCATCACAGCCCTTAAAGGAAATGTAGCCGCTATTGAAATGCGCGGAGAGCATGATGTCAGCCGCCAGGAGATCGACTTTTCCCGCTTCCGCCATTGGGAGCACGCCTACGCGTCAACCGTCCATGCATCGCAAGGTGTGACACAGCATCGCACGATCTTTCACATTCCGACCGTCATTGATGCCGACGGCGATCGTCCAGATCCGAAGCTGCTGGCCATGGCTCAGGTCTTCGGCGATCGGAGCTTCTACGTCGCCAGCACGCGGGCCAGCCATGAACTGCGTATTTATACCGACGACAAGGCGGCGGCAGCGAAGGCTGTCACAGGCAAACAGGAAAAGAGCAGCGCCGTAGAAGCCCTTGGCCGCAAAGAAATCTCGACGCCGTCAATTGGTGAACAAGGCGGCATGACCCGCTAGGATTGCGCTCCAATCTGGACCACTTTGAAGGCTTGAATCGAAGCGCTAAAAGCGCTCACTCATTTGCGGATCTCGTCTAGAAATGCATTGAATAGGCGAATTACCGCCTCCATGCCGCCAACGTGCACTTTGTTCATTTGGGTACAGAACCGCAGGAAGTATTTTTCATCCGCGAACAAGTCCCGCACTTGCGCCAATGTTTCTGGTGCGACGTCGCGTTTCGCATCCCGACCAAGCAGGCCGGCGCCTGCCAGTTCAAGGTCGTAGCCAAATGCGTCCATCAAGTCTGGCGCCTCTGCGAAGATGCGGTCTGCTTGACCAGTGAGATGGTAATTGCGCAGGATCAGCAAGACGTCGGTGGCATCATTGGTCCGCTCCGCACGATCCTTCCAAGCCAGCATCTTCAGCACTGTCATGGCAGGCAGCGACACCACCTTCACCGGGAATCCCGGCTCCAGTTCGATTTCGAGGGCGCTGTCATACGCATCCGCGTATCCAGCGACATTCATGACAAAGTCGCCCTTTGGCGGCCACACAATTTCTCCGTCACGCTCAACGCCATCGAAAGGCACCAGGTCCAGGGGAAACTTGACGACGCCATCGTCGAAGATGAGGTGTTGCGAGGCCGCGCCGGCTACGAACGCACCTGTTGCAGTGAGATTTTCCTTCAACTGCGAGAATGCTTCCCATGTGGACACCGCCACGGCGAAATCAACGTCGACGGTAGCGCGTGCCGTCTCTACCCCATGCACATGCTGCAGTACGATGTCGCGCGCAGTGGCGCCGATGATGAAATAGGAAATACCCAGTTGCTTCGCTTGGTCGTCGAGGACATGGATCAAGGAAAGCAGCGTCCTTGAGAGCGGCCGATTAGGATTCACTTGCAACATGGTTGCAGATTTCCTTTCTGAGTTTGGTCGCGATCTCCATCGCCCGTTCATCGCCGATACCGACCAGGTCAGCATATATCAACGCGTCGGGTACGGTCGGGAAACTCGGCAAATCGAGCGTATTCCAAAACATATTGATTAGTTCGATTTTTCCGTCCGGATCGCGGCGCAGCTTGAACTCCTGGACAAGATGGCGCATCACGCTCGGATTTTTGAAATCAAGGTAGAGCGTGAGCGTACCCGGCTTCAGCCCCAAGTTGCGGTGTGCCGCAGCGGCCTCGCCGCCTAGTGCAACCTCGCGCATTTGTGGGCTTACTCGCTCGATCAGTTCATGAAACGGGGTGGGCGCGCTCATTCTGTGCCGCTCCAGCTTAGGCCGGATACGGCCCAGATAGCCTTCCGTCCATGTGTCGAGCCATCGCTCGGGCATGGCGATGACACGGTGCCCCTGCTTCACGGTGGTAAAGAATCCGATTTCCTCGAGCATGACCAAGGCTGCACCGGCCGCACCATGCGATACCGAGGCAACTTCTGCAATTCTTCTCACATTGGAATGCAAGATGGCTGGTCGGGTCAGGACGGCCAGTACAACGCGCAAGGCCGATGGGGTTAGTCCGCGTTCGGTTGCTTGGTTCGGCGTGGATGCGCTCTTTGCGCCGGCAACGAAGACGTACAAACCTGGCTGTTTGATGTAGCAGTTCCCGGCATGGTCGATAAATTGAATATCGAGCTCGCGGCACTGCTCCGCCATGGCGCTGGTGAGCGATCGCGTAATCAGGATGGCTGGAGCATGTAGGTTCTTGAAGGTCATCAACTGATCACGGCGGTCGATGATGGGCTTCATTTCATAGGGCAGCTCGAATCTGCGACCATCCTCTGTCCCAACCACAATGTATCCGTCCTGATGTGCAGCGTCGCTCATGATCACCTGTATAGGCAGGCCAGTGGTGCGCTGCAGGGCGTCCAAGGCGTCGGGTACAGAGTTCATATCATACTGTTTTGGCAACATTATCGCGCTCACTGGCTTATTGTCCATGAAAACTAACTTGTCCACGGTCCGTGGACATGAGTAGATTATGGACTATGTCCACAAAATGTCAATGTCCACGTAACGTGGACATTGAATTTATATGGACATTAAGCCAATGGCAATACTAGATCAGGCTCTCGCGAAAAAGAGAGTTTCCATCCAGAACACTTGATACATTCCCACTAATCAGCGCCCGTCGATCTCTCGGCCATAGCCGAGGTCACGCTGGCCTTGTCGTTGCGGTTCGTTGCTAAGCTCATAGACCTTGCTGGTCACCTGATCATGTTTGATTGCCACCTGCTCTCCGACATCTAGGCCACGATCCAACTTGTCCTGATGAAACCTGACAGCAATGCCGTCGCCAATCTTGACGAGAGAATGATGGGACGAGACGGCGACAACCTCCCCCCTCACATCACGCTGCAAATCTGCGGCATCGCGAATGCTCTTGATACCGCGATCCGCCGCCGCCAATTCGATAACCCTCTCGGATTCGGCGCGCGTCACGGATCCTTGTGGAATTCCTCCGAGTCTCAATTCTTCGGAAAGTCGTTCGCGCACAGCTGACAGTGGCGAATTTTCGTCTGCAACTGCGTGGCCAGCATGCCTTTGGTGTGCATCGCGAAGCTGGGCGTAGGCGCCGTCGAGCTGGGGATGCTTTGCCAATGCCTCCAAGGCCGGCAGACGGTCAAAGGCATCGGCACGCTGTTCGGCCAATCGCGAAGCACCAGCATGCGGCGCCGCGCCATCATTTGCATCAATTTCTCGGCTCACGGTATCCTCCCAGCAGAAAACGCGCAGCAGGCTCAGCTATTTGACGTACTGCCAACTGACACATGTAGATCATATTTGAACGGGAACGAAGTTATATGGGGCAGATCAAGCAGTGGCGGAGAAACGGCCGCAAAGACTAGAACAGACGAATGGATCCATTTTCCAAGGCCGCGATCCGCATCGGCAGCGACGGGTAGTACATCGCAAAGGTCATCCATCGTTCCCATTTGCGTGGTGGGAGGCCATTTGCCAACTCCTTTAACGCAATGATCGCTGCCGATACACCGACACGCATGGCTGCACCGGCGTCGGCACGGTACTCCAAGTATCGTCGCAAAGCCAAATAGGAAAAAAAGGCGACGACGAAAAATCCATTGTGGCCAACCACCTGAGCAAGCAGCAAGTACGCGCCCGAGTAAAGAAAGATCAACAGCACATGATGTTCCCGCACGTGCGTCTCTTCATGGGCCAGAATACCCCGTAGTCCCTCATCGCTCATCTTCTTCAACATCCCACTGGTGAGATATATCCGGGCGTGCCCGGCAAGAATTCCCACCGCGCACGCGCCCGCTTCCGCATAGTCATAGAGGACGATCGGTCGCAACACCGCTGCCGCACTGGCAGCATTGGTCAAGCGAGCTTCAAGACGAGAATCTGAACATGGCATAGGCGCCAAGAGACGCGCGGTCACTGGCGCTCCCGCATGAATGGAGAGTAGCAGCACAATTCCAACAACGGTAACGCCAAGACCGCCAGGATCATCAGGGAACACTGAATACGCCGCCCACAGCATTCCAATTGCAAAAAGCCAAAACATCAATAGAAGCAGCGCTCGCCGCCACCAAGAACTTGGGATCATGATCAGCTTCCACAGTTAGCAAGGCCTCGTCGATCGAGCTGGATTGAATCTGACACACATTTGCGTCCAATCCAGTCGCAACGATCTACTTAAAATATCCTGAGCCTAAGAGCAAAAAGTCAGTGGACCAGTTCAGCGGTCCCACTGCGGACCGGAGAATCTTTGATCAATTACGAGAACCGTGGAGAAAAACATGAAAAAATTTCCTTGCCTCATCTTGCTTTCCTTGTTGGTTTCCGCACCGCTGGTAGCCGCGGATCCGCCAGGAGGCCAAGTCAAGGGAACCATGTGTACTTCGAATAGTCTAATGGTGCCCGGGGAAAAGCACACATTGATCGCTTGCAAAGGGATCGGACAATTTGGCAGCGTGGCGGAAATTTACGAACGTGGATTTCGGGTAGTCAGTTCCGGCTTCCTTCCTGATCCAAGACCTGGATTTCCACCACTGACATACGATTTTTATCTGATTATCGAAGAACGGAAATAGACATGTCTGATCTTTTAAATGCGATAGGGCCATGGATTGTTGGCGCCGTCATGTATGGTTTTCCAGTATGGTTCGTCTGGTGGCTAGCAGATGGCTTTGCCGGCTGGGAGCCCGTTGACCCGCCCCCTATAAGGTACGAACCGAGATGTGATCCGCACACAGGAAAATATCAAGTCGTGCCGGTCAATGCAGAAACCGGTATCCCAATTGTTTCGCCACACACCTACTGATCTATTTTTTCTTGCCGTTAGAATTGATCTGAATCGTTGCCCCACTTTCCCTCTTCTTGTTTTCGTTCAACCGTTCGCCGTCTGCCGTGCCGTCGCCACCGGTGACTTTATCCCATACCTTCTTGACGGTATCGGAGGCATCGCGCATTTCAATGCCTTCCACGACACTCATGGGATTTGCGCGTCCCTCACCCACTCGCTTGTCATGGCTTGCCCAAGCACGGACATTCTCGTCAAACGCCGCCGCGCGTTGCTGAATGCTGCCGGCCATGTTGGGATCACCTAAAGAGTTGACTACATCCTTGGTAGCCGTAGCAGCTTCGGGCAGACCTGTACCAACGGCAATCGGCTCAACGCCACTAAATCCAGTCTTGGCAATTTTTCGCTTGTGCAGTTCGGGAACGTCATTGAGCAACTGGTTCTCTGCCGCTTCCGATGTTCCCTTGACTTGCTCCCTACTCTTGGGAATCAGCTCGCCGTTCGCAGAGTGCGCCGGCATTGTCACGGCACCAGACATCGCGGCCTTCTCAGCCAAGTAGTCGCGGACCATCTTTAGCATCCGGCCTTTGGCCTGCCCAATAAAGCGAGCCGATGTCATATCATTGCGCATAGCAACCTTCGCCATCAAATTGGGATCGCTTAAAAGGTCATGGCGCAAGGCGTAGCTATCTGTTTCACTGATGCTTCCCCTGCTGCTTACACCGACTTCGTCACGACCTGAAACGTCCCTAAGGACATTGTGTTCGTCGATGTTAGTCAGGGACGCATCCCGAGCAGACCGATCGCCTTGTGCGGACTGACTGCCTGCACCTTCGTTAAGACTCGACTGCCCGGTCGTCGAATGATTTTGCTGGCTTTGGACCCCTTCATTGAACGTGTGCGCGTAGCTCTCGTCACGGTCACGTCCATGTCGGGCATCATAGGTTTTTTGCGAGTTAAATCCAATACTTCCAGCAATAGTTGGCCAGCCAGCAGACTTGGTCCTCGAAGGCGGGCCTTTGAAAGGTTTCGACTCCTGAGTGCCACCAGAAATCGGTACTTTCACAAGGTTACCGAAATCGTCGGTAATGGTCCGAAATGCCTGCGATTGTGTACCGCCACGGTAGTTCTTCACTGCTGCATCAATTTGCGCTTCGGTCGCGCCCCCTTTTTTCATGCCTTCCGCGATACGCTTTTCCTCCGCAGCAACCGATGGTGTCATGCGTCCGCGGGCCGGCACACTTGAACGGGCTACATCGCCCAAAGCTGCTCCGCTTGATGGGCTACCCTGGCTGCCTCCCAAGTTCAATGACATCGTTCCATTGTCGTTCGCGCCGGCAGAAAAAGAGAAGCCCGATTTCTCGCTAAGCGAATGATTCAATCCTTGTCCGGTCTCATGGCTCCTGGACGTGCTTCCCGACTCCGTCACCTGGGCGTTTGACGCCTTGTTCTGGAACGATCCACGTGTGTCATCATGGCCAGTCACCGCAGCGAACGACGATGCTGTACCGTGGCGTTTGGCTACCTGGTGACCAGACGACGAAGTTGACGAGGTGTGCCCCTCGCTGGACCGTTCCGCTTGGTATCGCTTCTCCATGCCGATTGACGAGATCATGCGGTTCTGAAATTCCTGCAGTGCCATCCCGCCGTTCAGCGCCATCGTCCCTGAATTGCCGTTGCCGTAGGCAATCACGGCGCCACCGCCACTCAGCCCAATATTGCTGTCGTACTTGTGCATCGAGGTGGAATTTACCGAAGCGGTATCGATGGCGGTTTGGCCCAGGCTTTGATTGCCTGATGCCAGGCTTGAGCCGACTGATGCGCCGGCGGCACTAAAACCGGAAACGACGCGGTCGGCAACAGACATGAAACCGCCCTGCCCCATCTTGATGATTCCTGCGCAGAGAAAGGGCACGAGCACGACCAAATAGCCGATGGCGGCTTGCTCGTCGACCAAGGTGGCGTCAAAAGCGTCCGAGAGCTGGAATGGCACACCCGCCGCCAGTTTCAGCGCGGCCAGCTTGTGCCGCAAATGCATCAGCGACAAATGGTTGATGATCGCGAACATGATCGGCCACATCCCGACCCAAGCCAGCGACATCATGTAGCCGGCGATGATTTTCCTGGCGCCCTCAACGGAGGCGACGACCATCAGGACGATAGCGACGGGGAACATGCCGAAGATGATCGCCTCGATCCAGTTTCGCAAATGCGGCAGGGTCTCTTGCGCCAGCATCGCCAAGGTCGTGTTGGATCCGTCCGTCTGCCGGGCAGCCTGCGCCGCGCCGGCCATACTCTGCAGTTCCAGAATCCGCGCGGTATCACCCATCAGAGCAGGTAGTTCCGCACCAGCGTCACGCCACAGGTTGTTGAACATTGCCTGTTTCATTGCATCGGATGCGGTCGCCGAACTGCCGAGTATCCAGTCGTAGGAGCTGCCTATGGCTGAAGTGAACAAGTCGACCGCCAGCGTATCGCTATCCGCCCGAGTGAAGATCCTCCGTCCATAGAAAGTCTGCGCCGCAAGAATGCCACCTTCCACCCTTTCCTTCAGCACGGTTGCCGCGCCGGTGCAGGTGTCGGTCTTGGGCATTGGCGTCAACGTGTCATAGGTGGTGAAGCGCGCCGGACTGGTGTTGCCGAATATGGTATTCCACGACCCAGTCTCGCCAATCACTTGCTGCGGCGTGATGATGCCGTCCTTAATATCGTACAGCGTGCATTCCTTGATGAATTGCATCAGATCGGCCCGCAAACCAGGCTCCCGGATGATCGCCTTGTTCACTCCTTTTAGGATCCTGTGCCCGAAAGCTAAGTCGCCCTTCTGGAGGCCAAGTTCCTCCGGGACGCCGAATACCGTTTCATATCCACGCGTCGCCCAGCCGAATCCGAGGTTGACGGTTTGCGCGACTATGGCAAGCGCATAAGGCACATGGTCGACGGTGCGGGGAGGTTCCAGTCCGGTATTGTCGGTGATAGTGACCCGCGCAATGGGGAGGTTGAGCAGTGTCGTGAAGATCAGCGCCTGGATGAACCAACCGGCCATTTCAAATTGGCGATTTCCGCCATAAGCAAAGATCCCAAGGCAGAGCGCGAAGAAAAACACCATCTTGAGCAAGCCGGAAAAACCGTTCCCGCCCATGATGGATGCGACGCCATTGAACACGTAGAAGAGCGTCTCGACGTTCCAATAGGTCCCGATGCTGATATCGATCATTGTGACCTCTCAACGCAGACTCTTGCCGAAGGCGAGCGACGAGCGCAATGTCTGAGACAGGTTGGCGTTCATCGCCCTTTCCATGTATGCCACTTCCTGGGCGATGGTGTAGGTACTGACAGTCTGGTTATAGGCAGTCAAAAGCACCTTTCTAGTATCTTGCCCAATTTGATCAAGGTCCGACAATAGCCGCCCCATCTCGCTCGACATTGTCAAGCTTGCCTGCGCGGTGTATTTGGAAATTGCCGCACGCAGATCAGCAAGGGCTCTTTCGATATAGACCTCGGCATATTTTGCCGCAATCAGTTCCTCGTAACGGTTCACCAGGTTGTCTGCCATCGTCGTATTGTCGAGGCTGGTCGCCACGGCGATCATTTTGTAGACAGGCAGATCGGTCGTGTTCAAGAATTGCATCACGCTGTTGACATCCGTGTAGGCAGAGCGCGTGGCGATCTTGTCGCTGATCATGTTCATTTTCGCCCGCACCATCTGCTTGAAACTGTCGGTAGAAATGACATCCTCGCGCACCGTAAGGCAGTCAGCCATATCGTCGCAGCGCCAGATGGGAACCTCGATCATGCCCATGTCATTGCCGTCAGCGTCGACCATATTGCCGCCGATGAGGGTTTGGACATTGATTTCCTTCCTTACAATCCGTCTAACTGATGAGCCATCGGTCGGAAAAATCGTCGTGCCAATCATCGACATCAGGATCATCCTGTATTCGTCGGATAAGCCATTCAATCGTTTGAGTGCGTTCCAGGTCACGTTGCCTACTGGAAGAGAGTCTTTGACTTCCGGCGATGCCGCGGCCACCTTAACAAGGGCATCATTGGCCTTGCCCTCGTTATTCATGACCGAGCTCCAGGCATCCGTGATGTCGGCGAACAGGCCCGTATTGACGCCAAAATTCTTGGCCGTATTCTGCTTGTCACGCGCCCAGGCGTCAGGAATGACGGCATTGATCACACCCTTGGCGGTCTCGCACGAGTCGATGTTCTGGCGGTTGATTGCCTGCGACGTCGCCTGGAGCGCTTGCATGACGTTGTCACAGGTCGGGCACAAGTTCTGGATCGCCAGCTTGAAGCCATAACCGAGTGCATTCGAGCCGATATTGCGCAGCATGGCGACGAACTGCTCTTTGTTGATGAAGCTGAAGCCACCGGCGAACAGGTCGATGCCGCCGCATCCTGCATTCCAGCTGGGCGGCGTGAAGGCGGCGATGTCGTAGGTCCGGCGCGGCATGCGCATGAACATGCTCCCGCCCGTGTAGAGGTTCATCGTCTGTCCCTGGATCACCGCCGGACTGCTGACGTTGCCCTGCGCATTGACGCTGTCGAACAGTTCCCGCATCGACCCTGCGCCGGCCTGGCCGGCTACGGCCCAAGCCACCACCAATGTGACCAGGCGTGCGGACGTGCTGCGTTTTTCAAACATGGCAGACTCCTAGAAGTTTTCTCCCGGCTTGGTGCCGGTCAGGACGAAGATGCGATTGACGATGTCGCTCATGGCCATGGCGCCGAACCCGATTGGCGCCCGGTCGCCGGTCTTCTTGGACCCAATGAACAGAGCAGGAACACGCTCCACGCCCCAGGCGCTCGCATGGGCACGCCCATCGCTGGGCGCTGGAAACTCAGGTAAGTTGCCGCCATCAATCGACACGCCCAGTACATCCAGGCCATATTTGTTGGCGAGTTCCTTCAGCATGGGGGCCATCGCATGGCAATACGGGCAATCGGAGCGGAAGAAGAAAATCAGCCCGTGATCCTTGGCGAGGGTGCGCAGTTGCTGGTCCTGCGCGGTGTCGCGCTGGGCGTCGAAAGTCTTAATCGCCGCGTTATTGCTGGGCCGCCGCAGTGAGTAGTCGAGTGCGGGGTTTTGCCATACAACGCGCCGCCAATTGTCGGCGAAGACGGCGCCCTTCTCCTGCGTCAATTGCCACAGCTCCAGGTAGTCCTTCAAATTGCTGTCGGTCGGCTGCATGACGGCGATGTCCTCGCGCCGTTTGAGTTCGGCACGCAACTGCTCGGCGGTTTGAATCTCTGCCGGCCCGGTGCGTGGTGTCGCCTCGGGCTTGCGGCGTGCGGCTTTGGGTTTTTCTTCTTCGTCGTCGCAATACCAATTGAATTTCGCTGCGTCGCAGTTCCATACAGAGGGATAGTCGGCGACGCCGCTCTGCGCGCGGGCCAAGCCGGCGACAATCATCAATGCGATGCAGAGCCGGGCTTTCATTTCGGCTCCAACTGCGCTGGCGGCGGACCGTCCAGGCAATAATTGAGTTCAAGGCGCAAGACCGCTTCACCCCGCGCCGAATCGCCCGGGGCCGCGTAGCGGTAGACCACGGCGATGCGCTTGCAGTCGCCCCTGGTATAGGCGGCAATCACCTTGGCCTCTGCTCGCAGCGGCATGGTCCCGCCGAACTGCCGGCGGAACTGGTCAGCGGCAGGACCGCCCAGTATCCCGCTGGCCTGGCCGGTGCGGATCGCGGCAGCCAGCAAGGCATGCTGGCTGGCGTACATGTCTTGCGCCTGGGTATGACTGGCAAGGCACAATAAAGCCATCGCCAGAGCAATGGCGCGGCCACCGATCCGGTCATTGCTCATAGTAGCTTCCCTCCCCTTGCTGGCTGCGGCGGTTGATGCTGTCGCGCATACGGGCGACTTCTTCCTCGGCATTGATCTGCCGCGGGCTGATTGACGCAATGAATTCGCTCAAGTCCATGCGCGAAAAGTCGAGTGCTGCCAATTGCTCCTGCGACAAGCCTCCGCATTGCTCTTGCGGCAGTCCAAGTTGCGCCCGTCCCTGGCGGTTAATCAGCTTCGCAAGCACGCTGTTGAAGCAGCAATGGCGCTGCTTGCGCTCGACGCACACGCCCAGCACCCGGCTCGAACAATAGGTCTCGATATAGGTGCACAGGCTTTGCCCATTCTTCATTTGCAGGATCTGTTCATCCTGGCCGCAGGAAAGCCATTCGGTAATGATTTGCATCGCAATGGCGATAGCGAACGTCGTCGGGTCGAAGCCGACGAACTGGAACCCTCCGGCGGACGAATAGGAAAAACTAAAACCATATGCACCGAAATTGGTGCCTGCTTGGGCCGCGACACCAGTGGCCGCGCCTGGCGACAGTCCCCCACTCGCTGCCGCCAGTCCGCTATTCATCAACGAACCGTCCTGGGCGGTGAACAGCGCGTCGTACAGGTATTTCGAGCCGGCTTTGAGCTCCTCTTTGCCCACCGCGTAGGCCGCATCGGCGGCCAGGCCGATCACATGGTAGTTGGTAAAGGCGCCGCCCCCGCCAGCGGCCGAACAGCAGCTCTTGAGCGAGGAGCCACCCAGCACCTTGACTGAACACTGTTCCATATACCCCTTGAACAATTCGACGCTTTCGCCTTTGGCTCCATACACGCCAGCCTCGCGCGACGCTTCCATCATGACGGCGGCACGGGTGAAGTCCTGGTCGTCCGGCCGCGACGTATCGAAGCACCCAAGGCCGTCGGACTGGCACAACGCCCGATCACATACGTTCGTCGTGGTCGTCGTCGCTGGCTTGTCAGGGCAAGAAAACGTCAATTGGGACGACAGGCAGCGTCCCTGGTCGTCGACCGACAGGCAGCTCGTTCCAGTCTGGCCGCAACCACGGTCACGCAAGGGAGTGCAGGTACTGAGGGTGTCGCTGGCCCGGCAACTGAAGGCCGCACGGTATTGCCAGCAATTGGACGCCAGGATCAAAGCGCCAACGGGTGGCGACGGCGCGTTCGCCAGGCAGACGGTCTGATCGCCCAGCCGTTTGCATGGAGTGGCATCGATGCAGATATCCGCCTGATCCTGTTCGCACGAGCCGGGTTCCCGGCTGGGTGCCGCCCACGTCCAGCCGGACAGCAGCACCATCAGCATGAAGATGAATGTGCGCATGGCTCTACCTCTTGAGCGCGGCCCGCAAGGGCGCGCATTGATCGTCCCACTCCACTTGGCAACCGGAAGGTGTGCAGCGCGGCACCAGCACCTTCGTGCAAACGAGGTGCTCGAGCGCCAGCGACTCTTCGCAGGTCTCGGTGCGGGTCGTGCCTGGCGTCGTGCGCGTCTCCAGATGACAGGCAGATGCGCCGCTTGCTGGCACGGTGCCGGGATTGGCCACGGTCGGGCTTGATGCGACCAGCAGCGGATCCTTGACCGGGTCGATTCCAAAGCGTACGCGCTCGGTCGGCAGGCGATTGAGGTAGTTGACCGCATTGCATTCCTGCTGAGCATAGGCATTCGAGGCCACATGGCCGACGCAGCCAGCCAGTTTGTTGCTGCCGGCGGCGCCGATCAGGCTCTTGCCGCCGCCATAGATGCCCGCCTCGGCCGCATTGCTGCCATACAGCGGAACGTTGGCCGCCCCGCTCGCCGGATTGACACTGCCGCTGGCCGCATTGCCACCGGCCGGACCCTTCGCGAAATCGCGTCCCTCCTTGAACGCGTCGGCCGCCGTCGGGCTTTGCTGGGCTGAGCAAGTCATGAAGACAGCAGTGCCCATGGCCAGCCACCATCCCCGCCGCTTCATTTCAGACCTCCCGCGAGACGCCGTCCGTAGCCCGCAGCCTGATCGCGAAACGGGGCTGACCGCTTTTCGATTTCTGCCACTGCGTGCGCCAGCGTGACGTCACCCGCCACCTTAACGAAACTGGCCGGCAGCGCGCAGCCTTCCGCATCGAGCGTGTCGCCGCTGTCCGGGGCGACCAGGACGATCGTGGGCACGGCCGCGACGCGGTATTGCGTGAACGCGTTGGGATTGATCTGCACCGCGCCCGCATCGACCTGCAAGTCGGCGATTGCGGCGCTGCTGCTCTTGATCGAACCGTCCTTGAAGCCGCGCAGCACCACCACGCCCCCGATCTTGGCGACGTCGGCAATCAGGCGCTTGAGCGAGGCTGGCGGCATGGCGAAACTGGCGAAGGCCATCAGGCCGGCGCGCTTGCGCCCCGCCGCTTTGCGCTCGTAGCGAGCTGCCAGCTGCTCCAGGTCGATGGAGCTGGGCGCTGGTGTCGTTATCGTTGGGAAGGCGCCGCGCTGGCCGCCTTCTGCCGTACCGAATATCTCGCGCCGCTCGCGCTCGATCCGCTGCAATTCACGCGCCATCGCCGCCTGGTCCGGCATAGCCGGCTTGGACTGCTCCGGCGCTGCCGCGCACGTCCCTGCAGCCAGGCAAACCAATAAAAGAATGTGAAGTTTCTGCGCTTTCATGTCACAACCCCACGCCAAGGCAGCAATTACGCTTGCGGAACACCATATAGGCGAAGTCTTCGCCCATATACGGATAGGATCGCCCCGCTCCCCACAATGCGGTCGAGCGGCCAAATGGCTGGCAGCACTTGCCGGCGATCTTTGCCGTTTGTGATACTGGATACAGCATCTGGTACTTGTACTGGGTCTTGTCCATCACTGGCTGCAAGTAGAGTGAGCACAGGGCATCGGCACCCGAGGTGCCCCACATCAGGAACTCGCGATGCATCTTGGCCGTCATGCGCTGCACCACCAGCGAGCTGGCCTGCACCAGCGACACATGGGCCTGCACATGGCCATTGAAGGGATAGATGCTGCCGTTGCAGCCGGCGCACCAGAACAGCAAGTTCGACCCGAAGCCGGCCGTGGCCAGCACGCAATCGCCAGCACAGGCAACCTGCGCCACCGGATTGCCGAACAAAAAGGTCTCGGGATTGAGCAGCATCGTCAATTCGTCGTCGTTCCAAGTTGGGTCCAGCTCGGTCATATAGGCCACGTCGAAGGAACCCGTTTCCAGGCAGGGGTTGTCGAGCACCACCTCGAGGTAGTACAGGATCGGATCGACATACCAGTGGGCCTGCCAGTTCGACTGGCGCGTACCGTCCTGCTGCAGCCGCACTTCACCTTCGGGGGCGCGGATGCCCGGATTGAGCGACACGCCGCCGAGCGAGACGAAGCAATAGGGCGAGCGAGTCACGTCGACCCGCCGCGCCGGCTCCCAGAATGCCGCCTTGATGCCGGCCCGGGGCGGCGAGGCGCAGGCGCACAGGAAGCCACCCGGATTGGCCGTGTCGTCCTGGTCCATGCCGAGCAGCGGCAAGCCGCCCAAGGTCATCGGGAACATGCAGGACCAGCAGATATCGGTCAGGGGATTGGCGAACGCGCCCTGGCACACGCCGGCCGTGGCGCTGCCAATGAAAACGGTCCATGCCAACAGGACTGCGATGAGCTTGCTGTACAGGGATTTCATTGCAATTCTCCCGCCGGGACTTCTTCGCGCAGCAGCATCGCGCCCTGCTGGCTGATTACGGTCGGCACGGCACGCACGCCGAAGCGCTGCGACAGCCTTCCCTGCTGGTCGAAATACACCTGGGTCTTCCACGCCTTGGCCGTGTCGTACCATGAGCCGGCCACCAAAATGGGCTTGACCGCCGCCGCGTGCTTGACCACCAGTTTGCGCACGGCCTCCGACTGGGCCGGGTCGCGGCCGTCGAAAAACACGAGGCGCTTGGTCAGGCGAGTCACCAGCAGCGGGTTGACGCGGGCCCCGGCCGGCACCACGATCTGGCCCTCGTCGGTGGTCACTGCCTGCTGGTAGACCACGGTCGGATCGAGCAGCTGGGACGAGCGTGCCAGCACCTTGGTCAACCCAGCCACCGGCGCCGGATTCTTGGCCCCATCGACCGCCCGCTTCACCGCCTGCTGCTCGATCCGCTTCAGCTCACCGCTGCGCTGCTTTTCCTTCAGGCGCCGCATGATGGTATCGAGTGCATTCTCTTCGGCGATGGCGTACACGGGGCCGATCACGCCCAGGTTCTCGCCGCGTACGACCGGCGTTGCACCGATCGACAGCAGCGCCAGCGCGCACGCGACGAGGCGCGCAATTGGACGCCTTGCCCCCCATTCAAAGCAGTTCATAGGCCCTCCCCAGGATCTCGGCTTGTTTGATATTGCCGCTCAGCGCATAGCGCGAATCGAGGCTGTCCGGGTGCGGCGTCGCCATGAAATACTCGCCGGCTGGGATGGTCCCGCCAGCGACAGGCGACAAGGCATAGCCAGCCAGTGAGCGCGCCTTGACGACACCGACGAAGCGTCCCGCGACCCATACGGCACCGGCGCGCACCACGACCCTGTCCCCTGGCATCCCTTCGGCGCGCTTGATGAAGATGGTGTTGACCGGATAACTGGCGCCGCCGCGCCAGCGGTAAGCCACCAGGTCGCCGCGCACGAATGGCGCGCCGCGCTGGAAGGCGTACAGGTGGCCACTCAAGCTGGTGGTCTGGTTCTCGGTCAGGCGCCAGCCGTAGTAGGCACCGGTCCACCAGCCGGCCAGGCAAACGATCGTCAGGGAACACGCACACCATACGAACGTGCGGCGCGAAGCGCCCAGGGCAGCGAACGCAAGTGGCGACAAGACCAGGCTCCACAGGGCGATAGGAAAGATAAGTCCTTTCATGGTCTTACCTGCGCATCCGGTCGCGCACCTGCTCGGTATAGTCAATGGCGGCGCCACCGAGCAAGGCGGCCTTGTTGACGATGATACAGTTGCAGTCCTGGCCAAGCCCATCGATGCTGGCGGACAGGCGCTTGGCGAAGTCGAGCGATCGCTTGTCGAGGGCGGCACGCTGCTCCGGCCCGGTGCTGCCCTTGGCCAGCGCCTCCACGGCCTTCTTCTGCTCTTCCTCGATCAGCCTTTGTAGGTCAACCGTCGCGATAGGAGGCGGAAAGGATCGGCGGGCCATCCATGCCAACGGCGACAGCACCAGCATGGTCAGAAACACCGCGACCATCGCGGTGCCAAATTGGACTTTAAACATGGTGCCCCCTGCGGTTGAGCATGATGGTCAGGGTGTCGAGCGTGCTGTGACCCTGTTCCATCAGCTGCTGCACTTCATTGAAATCGGACGCTTTGCTAGACGCCATTAGCAGCGAGAAAGGATCGGGAATATGGCGCACCACCGCTTGCCCATTCGGTGAACTGATCAGCATTTCGGCGAACTGGCCGCCCTCGGTGCGCAACGAGGTCAGCATGCGCTTGACGGCCGGACTGAAGTTGACGACCTTGTCCTCGATCAGTTTTTCGAGACTTTGGCGGTCTTGGCGCAGCAGGATCTTCCAGTCCGCGTTGTTGTAGGCGGCGCGCGAGGCGTCGTTCTTGTAGGCGTCTTCAATGCCCTGGGTGCCGACCGCGAAGATGCCCTGGTACTTACGGGCGCGGCGGTAGCCCTCTTCGATGAAATCGGCGGTCTCCTTGTCGGCGCCGAGCAGCTGCCAGGCTTCGTCGACCAGGCAAAGTTTTTTGCGGTCGCGCGACAGGTACATATCGTGGGCGATGCGCGAGGTCAGGATGAACAGGGCCACGCGCCGCAGATCCGGTGCCGCCTTCAGTTCCTCGAGCTCCATGGCGACGATATCGCCGTCGAGCCGGATATTGGCCGGGCCGTTGACGAAGCCGCCGTAGATACCGTCCTTGGTGAAGGGCTGCAACTGCTTGGCCAGTTCATAGGCGATGCGCTCGGGGCCGCCCTTCTCGTTAACCACGCCTTTGAGCAGATAGTCGCGGATCAAGGTCGGATTGGTGTCGGGTCCATAGTCGTTCCACACTGCCGTGATGGCTTCGCCAATCAGGGCGTACTGGAATTCGGACAGCGGCGCGTTGGGCGACGCCATCCGCCCCACCATTGGTTTGAGCAGCCTCAATTCGTCCTTGAAGCTGTTTTCGCTGTCGGCGCCGACCCACGAAAACGGGTTGATGCAGATGCGCGAATCGGTCTTGAATTCGATGAAGGTGCCGTTTTGCAGCCGCACCAGGTTTTGATAGGAGCGCCCAACGTCGATCACCCACACCCGCGCGCCGATGCCGCGGTAAGCGCTAACGATCTCGTTCATTGTGACCGACTTGCCGGAGCCAGACACGCCAGCGACGAACACGTTGTAGTTGCCCTGCGCATTGCTGTAGAAATCGAGGAAGGTCGGCGTGCCGCGCCGCCCGAAAAACATCATGACCGGGTCGCCGGCACCGGGCCACTCGGCGATCACCGGCGCCATATCGACGGCATTGACGGTGGTCTTGGTGGTGACCACCCGGAAGCGCTTGAGGTCCTGGCGCACTGCCTCGGTCAAGGTCATCGGCAGGCTAGCGTACAGCAAGGGCAAATGCAGGGCGTCGAGAGTGCCGATGGTGAATCGTTCGGACTTCCAGATATTGAGCGCAACCTGCGCTGCGCGGTTCATCAGCTTGCGCGGTGCAAACAGGACCAGCGAATGATAAAGCTCCGTCATGGTGCCGCCGGCATTGATCTGGCGCTGGACGATGTCCCAGTCCTCGGCCTGCAAGCCAAGTTCGGTTTGGTACTCGGCCATCTTGCTCTTGGCATTGGCCTTGGCCCGTGCATGCTGCAGCTGGGCCTTGGCGTCGACGATGGCCGGATCGAGGGTGTATACCCCGCCGCAGATCAGGAAAGGGCATGGATATTGCAGGCCATCGTCGAAGAAGCTGCCGATAATATTGGCCATTTCCCACAGCTCTTTCTTGTGTGGGTAGTTCAGCACGCTGAATGCACGCACGGCGATGCGCTGGTCGGCGTCGGCGGCGCTGGCCGGCGGTTGACCGAACAGGATTTCATCGTGATGCACGCGCACTTGATGGCCGAACGGCGTGACCTGGTCCTTGATCGACTTGCCCGGATCGTAGTCGACGGCGGGCAGCGGCGCCCCGGTGAACATCAGGGACGGATCGAGGATTGGGCGCACGAAGCCGATCAGGGCGGAGGCATCGACGGAAAACGCAGGCAGGCTCGAGGTCTTGAGCTGGGCCCTGAGCATTTCACATAGATTCCACATTTCCTCGCACAGTTTGCCGTCCTCGTGCGAGCCGCTGCGGGTGACGGAAAACACCAGACGTGTGCCCTTGACCATGAAATTGCTGGCAGCGAACAAGGGGCTGCCATGGGCGCGCTTGATGTAATCGACCCGGCGCTGTGCCAGTTCAAGGAAGAAGTCCGGCGTGCGGGCATTGTCGACCGCGACATGGCGCTGGTCCAGATAGGCCTGGAATTGATCGTCCAATAGTGGGCAGCCGAACAGGCACCACTGGATGCCGTATCCGGGTGGGATCGGCGTGAACAGCTGGGTCAACTTGGACGTCATGTCCTCGTCGGCACCGGTCTGCGGGATCACTTCAAAGCAGAACGCGACCGAACTGTCGTTGTAGAACAGCCCTGTCTCGGGATCGTACTGGTCGTACTTAAGAATGTTGTGGATGCCGTTCAGGCTCTTGGCGACGTCATGGATGTCGGCGCCGGGAGCACCGTCGACCACACGCTGCGACGCTTCGACCGGCGCTGCCTGCCGCCCGCAATCGTCGACCTTGCCGAGCACCTTCCGCTCCCACAGCGCGTTGACCTGGTCCATGGCGCGTGCCGCCATCGACATTTTCATGGCCGCCTCCGCTGCTCATTGCCCCCAAATCCACGCGGCCACAGCGCGCGGTCGCCGGCCCTGGAGGTGAGCTCGGGCATCGCCGGCAGCATGGGGATAGACGCCTCATCCTGGATGGGTGTTGGCAATTCGGCCGGGTTGGCGACCGGACCGGCGATTTTGGTGTGCTGTGCAGTGACGGGACGGTAAGTTTCCTGAATCCGGCGGCGATTGTGTTCGATCAGCCATTTTCCGGTGTCCAGTGTCACATAAACAAAGTGCTGGTCATGCAAGTCGCCGTCGGCGTCTTCCCACGGCGCGAACCACAGCCGCAGGATCTGGGGCGCGCTGCGGACCGGCATACCGCTGGTCATTGCTTGATTCGTGATGCGGCCTGTGCCGCCCTGCTCCGCTGGCAAGGCCGGCGTGGCATTGCCTTGCAAGCGCTGACCCGGCAAGGTGCGGGCCAGGGTGTTGGCGTAGACGCCGCTCATTGATTCGCACTGGATGCCGTCCGGCGCTTTGCAAGAAAAACTCTTGCCTGCGTCCAGACCGGACATATTGGCGCAGCCGGCCAGGCCGAGCGCCGCGGCGCACATTAGGAAATACCTGATCATTTTGCTTTGCTCCCCTCAATGCGCGCCTGTGTCGTCGGCACGGCTCCCAGCCATTGCTCGATGCGCTCGACCGACGCTGCACCCGCCAGCATGCGGCCATCCTGGGCGATCAGGGTCGGCGTGCCGGCCACGCCCAGACTTGCGCCAAGCGCCAGGTTGTCGTTGATCGGATTGACGCAGGCGGCTGGCGCCAGGCTGATGGTGCTGCCGGCGACAGCCTTGCCCCAAGCCTGGGCGCGATCAGGGGCGCACCAGATCGACACGGCCTTGGCAGTGGCCTGCGGGTGCAGCGCTGCCAGCGGATAGAGGAAGGTGTAGATCGTCACATTGCCCAGCTGCGCCAGTTCGCTGTCGAGGCGCCTGCAATGGGGACAATCCGGATCGCTGAATAGCGCCACGATGCGCCGGCCATCTCCCTTGACGGTCTTGATGGCGTTGGACAGGAAGCGCCCTGGAAACTCGGTGCGCTTCGCCTCGGCCTGGCTGCGCGCCGTCAAGTCGACTTGTTCCTGCATGTCGAACAGGTGGCCGAACACGAAATAGCGTCCTGACTCGTCGGCGAAGGCGGTGTTCTCGCCCATCGTCAATTCGTACAGGCCGGCAATGCGCGCCTTGCGGATCTTGCGGAACACCGTATTCGGGTAGAGCGCCTTGAAGCGCTCGACCACCTGCGGCGGCGCTTCGCCCGTCTCTTCGACCTGCACTGCCGCTTGCGCCGCGCTTGCCGTGGCCAATGCCATGGCTACAGCCATCCATACCCGCTTAGTCATCGTCGTCACTCCTTGGCATAGCGCCATCGCGGCGCAACAGGCCGCGGCCTTGATCGCGGTGGGCGGCCTTGCCCTTCAAGATCGCGCCCTTGGTAATCAAGATCTCCACCGTGCGCCCGCCGTCCGTTTCGATGACGGGAAACAGCTTGTCGGCCGCCTTCAGGTAGTACTGGGCCAGCATCGACGAAGCCGAACTGACACCGCCGCCGATGGCCGCCTGGGCGACCTTGTCCGCGTCGATGGTTTGGGTCAGACCCGCACCGCCGGCCACCGTCGTCGTGGCTGCGGACTGGAAGGCGCGTCCAATGCCAGACAGGCTGCCGGCAAACAGCGCATTGGCGAGCAACTGGCCCTGCTTGGTGACGAGACGCCCGCGAATGCCAGCCTTGCCATCTTCGCCAATGGCCTGGCCCTTGATCTGCATTTCGACAGCCTTGCCGTTGATGATGCAGGTGAGCGTCTCGGTGCGCGCCATCGTGCGCTCGCTGGACAGGTCGCCCCAGGCGGCGCCGATGATGCGGCAATCCTGAATGTCGAGCCGGTAGCGGTTGGCCAGGTTTGCGGTGTCGAGCACGTGGAAGGCGATCGGCAAGGGGTTGCTCTGGGCTTGCCCACCGGTGGGGGCATCAATGCCATTGAGCATGGAAACACGCACGAAGGAGCCGGCCGGGATGAATTCGGTGCCGTCCGTGTCGTCGTCGCGCGCGCCTTCTGCCCCGCTTGGCGCGCCGTTGCCTTTGGCCACGGCCGGCATGGCGGAAGCCCCGGGCTTGCCGGGGGAAGCTGTCTGCGCTGATGCAGCAGAGGCGAACGAGATCATTTCGATGCTGTCGCTGTGGGCGACGGCTTCGACCATCGAAACATTGATCGGTTTGGCTGCGGCTGCCCCGCCTTTGGCGCTGGCCAGCCTGCTGCCAGCGTCGGGCGGGTCAAGCACCCGGCGGGCGCCGCCCCCAGTCGGCAAGGGGTCGGCCAGCGGATCGGCGCCGGTCGACGGCGGCGTCGGCAGTGCCGCGGCCGCCTTCGCCTTGTCCGACTTGAGTGCTTCGACTTCCTTGCCCAGCTTGGCAGCCTGTTCATCCGCCGCCCGCACCTTGCCTGCGATGTCGGCAATCAGTTTTTCCGTCGCGCGGGCACGCGCCGCCTCGTTGGCGCGCCACACTTCCTTGTCGTCGACCGACCCGGGCGGCGTCAGATTGACCGTCCTCGGCCTTTCGCGTGGTGGTGGCGGTTGCCCATCGAACAGGAACATCAGAGCGACAGCAATCACCGCAGTACCCACGATGGCAGTGCCGACCAGCAGGTATTGGCGCAGTTTGATCTTGGCGTTTGGATCATTCATGGCCGCGGCGCTCCCGCACGACGAATATCTCGGTTGCCTCACCTGGCGCCAGCGTCATGAGCTTGACCGCAACGGCCAGCACGCCGGGACGGTACAGCTCCTGTTCGGCCAGCACCATCTCCTTGCTCGACACATTGGTGAGCACGTACTTCTCCCCCACCAGCTCACGCTCTGCATATCGGGTGGCGAGCACCATCCTGCCTTCCTGCCACAACTTCACTTCGCGCCCGATCGCCACGGGATCAAGCCGCGCGCTGGCCGGCCCTTGATCGGCCATGCCCAGCACCAGATCCTTGACGCGCCGTTGATACGAAGCGAGGCGCGCGCCTTGTTCGGCGGCGGCGCGCACCTGTGGACGGATCACAATGTCTTCGGCGCCGATCGGCCGCGGCACCAGCACCAGCTGATAGGTGCTGTCGTGGTCGTCGGTCACGAACAACGTGACCGTGCCAGTTTCGGACTGCTTGCCTGTCATCGTGAAGTACAGCGCACCTTGCGCGTCGTCCTTCTTGTATTCGATCAGACCCGGCTGGGCCGGCACCGCATTGGCAATGCGCCTCCCATCGATGGCGATCCGATTGGTTTCCCTGGCTGACACGCTGACCTGCGCCGCCTGGCGGTCGCTGCCGACCACCGATTGGCTCGCGCCTGCGCTATTGGCCGCTAGGGCGAACAGGATCAGGCTTGACCACTTCTTTAGCTGTACGCACATAGAGACGCCCCGCAGTATTGATGGTGAAATCGACGATGTATTCCTTGCTGTGGTTACTGGTCAGGACGTCGGCGATATAGGTCTTGAGTCGCCCGCTGACTTTGACGCGCTTGGCGCCTTCAAAAATCTCCTCTTTACCAGGTATCCACACGGTGGCGATCCGGTCGCGCTTGATGCGCAAGGCGGCCGCGTCGAGGTCGGCCTTGAAGGCGCCGTAGCCGTCCGGATCCGTCATCTTGAGGATGACCTGGTTGTTGTGATCGACCACTTCCGGCGACGTGGTCAGGATCTTGCTCAACACGTACTCGCTCATGTCGGCCAGATAGTCGCGATCGGCGTAGTGCGCGCCAATCTCGTAGGGACGCCGCACCTCGGCAGGTATCAGCGCCACCTTGCTATTGATCTCGGCCCACAGCCAGCCTGCGGCGAGTACGCCGGCCAGCGCAAGCAGACCAGCTCCCATCCTGCGGTGGTAGCGAAGCTGGACCTGCAGCGCATCGCGCTCGTTCTTTCCGTTCTTGGGGTCCATGGCATCCCTTAGCCGTTCAATTCGCGCAAATGGGAACCTGGGAGTTCCTTCGGCTGTGGCATGCCGGTCCACCAATACAGCAGATGGGTCGCCATGCCAGGGTGACGGCCCGCCTTGAGTTTCGCGTAAGCGAAGGCCATGGCAATTCCCACAATCAAGCCCGACAGGTTGTATCCCGTGCCCAGACCGATCAACATGCCGAGCAAGGCGAACGCCGCCACGTCGACATCCCAGAATAGGAACTTACCGGCAGCATCGAGGCGGCGCGGAATCAGATGCGAGGTATCTTGTGCTTGCGACATGGCTGGCATCCGCCTCAGATGGTTGCAGTGAACGAGGCATTGATGATGCCGGCGATGATGCCGACACCGACCGCCAGCACGACTGCACCGAAGAACCAGGTCCAGTCCTTCTTGATCGCCGCGACCACCGAACCGACACCGAGCGCGACGAATGCGGCCAGCTTGCCCAGATTGCCTTTGACCCAGGTTTCGAACTTGGTCGATGCGTCGGCAAATTCGGCGCCGTCTGACGCGCTCGCATGACTCATTAGCAAATACAGCAGCACAGCCATCGCGAGCACCGCGAGTGCTGCCTTGATCCACGCCACTTTGACCCGGCCCGGCGAAAATACCGCAGCCTTCATTGGAATTGCGTTCATCGACCACTCCTATCAATGTAAGAAACAGCCCCGTATCAACCCACCATGGGTCCATTGCGAGGGGCGCGCAACGGGAAAAACGTCGGCCACCTCAAGGCGGGTCGCAAGGTGTATGCATCGGGCGCTCCGATGCTGCCCGGTTGGGAGGTGGTTCTGGCAGCTGCGCTGGCGGCGGCAGGGCTTCCGCAGAGCGTACTGGACTCCTATTCGACA
This sequence comes from uncultured bacterium, assembly GCA_965233055.1. Taxonomy (GTDB): domain Bacteria; phylum Pseudomonadota; class Gammaproteobacteria; order Burkholderiales; family Burkholderiaceae_D; genus Telluria_A. The sequence continues at coordinate 37,639 of CBDDRJ010000054.1, read as the reverse complement.
CGTTGGGGGCCGTGCTAGCAGTGGCCAGCGTTTTGGCCGTGAGGCGCGGGCATTGGTCGATACGACAGAAAACAAACTGTACGTTGACCGACATGCCAAACTGACTAACTTGAATGTCGGCTGATGGCGCGGCGGCCGGCGTCTGTGCGTCAGCGCTGGCAGCGGCCAGCTCGACGATCATTGAGAGCAATGGGCGCAGGGCTTTCATGTCAGAGGCCCGGAGAGGTGGCGCTGAAATGCGTCGACGCAGTGGCTGCCAATGCTTGGCGCAGGTAGCCACGATAGTAGCGCTGCACGTCGCGCACATATTCTTGTTGCGCGAGGATGTTCGGCGAGGCCGGGCCCGTGTAGTAGCATCCGACGGCTTTCCACACTGTCCCGAATTGCCGAATGCATTTGGACAGCACCCAGGCTCCAACCCGAGCGCTGACACAGGGCCTGAACAAGTCATCGCGTCCGATGCCGAACTGAGCCAGGTCGCCCAAATGAATGGTGTTAATTTGCAGAAGCCCAAGGGCCCGATTCCCGTCGGGCAGCAGCGGACCAATGGCATCGGCATGACCACGTGATTCCTTCCACGCGATCGCCTTAAGCAACAGCGGATCGATGCCGTAAGGTGCACCGGCGTCCTGCCAACAAGCGGCCTGGACATGCATGTGCATGACAAGGCCTGCACCAAAACTCAGCCAGCGAATCACGACGCCTCCGTTTTGGGAAATTGGGTTTTCACGTTGTCATGGCCAGGCATTTTTCGCTCCCTATATGCGCCGCAAGATGTTGCAAACTGAATAATTACAATTTAGTTAATGCACCATTTCGGCCCTTGAGATCGAGCAAACCTAGTGGCATTGCTGGGGTGGATTCTTTGTTGATTAAACCAAACGCAAACTCGTTTTTTCCTATCGAAAATGAATTTGGCTTTTATGGGGGTGAAAACGGATGGGCACTGCAACGCGACGCGCAATTCGCAGCCATCGCCTGTAGGCGTGCGGGAAGTACTTGCTTCCAAAACGTCGGACGCTTCGGGCGCTTTGCGCTTGATCAGCGAGCGCACAAGAACACGGCGAAAGTATTGCGATTTGCGCCCGAGATCAAATTGGCCATGTCAAAAATGCACGAATCTTGGCATTGAGTGCAAAGCAATCACGATTGCTGGCTGGTATACAGATCGCCTTGCGTGCTGGAGTGTGGCCGGCAACACGCCCCTTCGATTCCGTGTATCTACAATAGGTGCCGCATGAACTACCTGAACGCATCCGAACTCGCTGAACTTATAGGCTGCAAACCCAATCAAAGGAGCCGCATGACCACTTGGCTCACCAAGAACAATTGGCGCTTTGAAATTGATGCGCATGGATTACCCAAGGTCGCCAGAGCCTTCCACGACCGCAAGATGGGAATTTCTGAGGAGAAGGCTCATGCCAAGCATGCCGACGTCCCCAACCTCCAGGCCTTCTCGAAGTGAAGGCACCGGGATCGATCGCCTGTACAAGTGCATTGGCGTGCGCAAGATCTCCTACTACTACCAATACAGCGACGGCAAGCGGGAGACCTTGGCAACGGCCCTTGCCGGGGATCGCGCTGCGATCGCCGTTGCCGAGCGCACTGCAAAACGCATGGCGCTCGAGATCCAGGAAGGCCAAATCGTCGTCAGTTCGGTGGCCGCCATGATCGAGCGTTTCATGGACGCGGAGGCGCCGCGGCATTTCCTGGACCAGTCCAAGGATGGACTGGCGGTCCGACAAGCGACGTACAACAATTTGATCAAGTTTTTCGGGCGGATGCGCCCGATGGCGCTTGAAACCCTCCATGGCTATCAGTACCTCGACGCGCGCGCGACCGCCGGCGCACCGGCCAAGGCCAACAAGGAAATGTCCTTGATGGCCACGATATGCAACTTCGGCATTCGCTGGGGCGTGATGCGCACCAATCCCTTTGTCGGCATGATGCTCAACAGGACAGAAAAGTCGGTGCGCACCATCTCGCGCAGCCAGATCGTGCGCTTCTACCTGTGGTCGCTGCGGCAGCCGTCGACATTTAGAAATCTCGGTTGTGCAGTCATGTTTACTTACCTGACAGGATTTCGCGCAGCCGAGGTCAGACCGTTTCGCGTCGCAGGGCTGAGCCAGGACGGCGTTCGGGTCCTTGGCGCCAAGCGAAAAAAAGGTCAAGCAGCGGTCGTCAAGGTGCGCGAGTGGTCGCCCAAATTGCGCACCGTCGTCGCGCGCGCCAGGCAAACCCACAAAGTTCCGCGCGATTTCCTGTTCGCCAATTCCAGTGGCCAGATGTACTCCAGAAGCGGATGGGGCAGCATATGGAACGACGCCATGTTCGCTTGGATCGCCTCGTTCGATGCGATGGTCGCTGCTGAACTTGCACGAAAAAAGCAATGGGAGAGGGCCTACAAGACGGCGCAAGAACGCGCCGAAGCCATCGCCAAGTTCGTTCCCGCAATCAAGCTGGTCGATCACGCAGCGTATTTCTCGCTGCTAGACGTGCGCCCCGCTGCCATCACAACCAAACTGCGCAATCGTGAGCAGGATGCCTATGACTTCGCCGCCCATGCGAACCCAAGTACCACCCACAAGCATTACGACCGCCGCCAGGAAAAGAAGGCAACGCCAACAGAATGATGGGGGCGTAACAGTCTTCGTGGGACTTTGGTACTGGTCCGCGCGGCGGCAACTTTTCATTCCGCCAGTGCCGGCGAATCCGGTTATGATGGATTACCATGAGGAATTACAGCGCCCTGAGTGCTTACCTGTCTACTGTCGCGGCTGATACGGTCGATCTCTCCTTTGCGCAGGTCGAATCCATCATTGGGGACACTTTGCCACCTTCTGCCAGCGTTCACCCTGCCTGGTGGTCAAACGAGAAGAGCGGATCTCACCGCTGGGCCCACTTGTGGCAATCGGCGGGATGGCTGAGTGGGAAGATAGACCTTACCCAACGCGTCGTCTCGTTCCGCCGCAACGTCGGCAGTATCGATGATGTGCGGGAGTCCCTATATCCCACGACGCTGGAAACCGTTTTCGACCTTGTCCAGTTGGCTGGCATTTCAACCGCGGACTGGCTGACCAAAGCAGACGGCACACTGGTCACCGGAGTCAAGACCAATCCGAATTTTTGCTACAATTGGTCATTTGGTTCCCCGCGTGAACACTATGCGCTTTGTATCTGGCACGACACCTTGGCGGTGCGCGCTTCGCACATTGTATTTGCCGACAATTACCGTGAACTCGCACAGCGTTTGCAATCAGAAGTGGCCAGCTCGTCGGCCGATGCAAGCTACCGGCGCCGAGCGCTGAGCCAAGCGAGTCGCGCACGCGCGGTCGATGACGCGCTGAATGTATCATACGCAGGGAAACTTCCCGTTTCAGTGATTCTGACTGACGGAGACCGGCGAAACAGCGACAAGCTTGGCGAAGAGTCGTCAAAGGTGCATGCGCGCGCCCTTGATCCAGTCAAGTGGTATGTGCACGAGTACAACGTAGGCACAGGGGCAACTTTGTTGGTGCGTGGCGTTGCGCCCACTAACGCTGTACCTGATGGCGCCGAAAGTGCCGGTACTGAGACCGGTCCGCCCGATGCTGTCCAGCAGCGCGCGATCTCGATTCGTCGTGGGCAGGCGAGATTTCGTGAGACCCTATTGGCCGCCTACGGCCGGACCTGCGCAGTTACCGGGTGCAAGATCGTGGATCTACTGGAAGCGGCGCATATTCGACCGCATTCCGACGAGCCCAATTACAGTGTCACCAATGGACTGCTACTGCGAACCGACATCCACACCCTTTTCGATTTAGGGCTGCTCTCCATTGACGCACGTCTGCGGGTTCGCCTGGCACCGGCTTTGCTGCAATCCGAATATAAGGCGTATGACGGCAAGGATCTCAGGCAGCCCGGCTATCCATCTGAGATGCCGAGCAGCGATGGGCTGGAACGACGATTCCGCACTTTTAAGGTACAGCGCAACCTTTAGCGCTTGCATGCAGCGGACGATGCTTCCGCACCCTGCAAGTTGAGCTTGGTTGACTTCCAGCCAGTTGCAGCGCACGTCACTTTGGAAGGCCGTTCCCTACCCTTCCTCAATCATGTCTTTCAATTTTTGGCTTGGATGGAAAGTCACTACGCGGCGTGCCGAGATCGGCACAACTTCTCCAGTCTTGGGATTGCGGCCTGGCCGTGCCGGTTTGTCGCGTAATTGGAAATTCCCGAATCCGGACAACTTGACCGACTCGCCCCGCTCAAGCGCTTTGTGGATTTCATCGAAGAACGCGTCGATCATGTCCTTTGCCTCACGCTTATTTAGGCCAACCTGCTCGAACAGGAGTTCGGCCAGCTCAGCTTTTGTCATTGCATCAGCTTGATCGTCCCGATCGCCACCTTTGCCAGCGTCCACATCTCGCCCTCCTGAACCGGCGACCGAGTCGGCGCGCGCCGGCATCGCCGACACGACCTGGTCGGCATCGACGTGAGCTGGTTCAGTTCCCTGCGTAAATTCCGACGGCGCCATCAACGCTCCTGATTACATGCGCTACCTCCCCGGGCCGCGCCATCAAAGGCACAGACATCTGGCAGCGGAAAAAAGGAGTATCCATCATGCAATTCCATTAAGCAATAGGCCGGAAAGATTGGTAAGAATAAGAATAATGATAGTAATGAGAGGGTAATAATAATTCCGTACTTACCACCCGGTTCATTTGATGTACCTCCGTTCGAGGAACTGCTGATCGACATATCGTTGAAGTACCTTGTTGGATACGGGCGCCGCTTCCCCATGGACCTTTCCATTCCCGATGTGTCGAATGACATTGTGAAGCGAATCACAGTGGCGGCAGACCAGTTGTATGAGGAGAGCGGCAAGACGTCGCTTCCCAACGTCGATCTGGTGCGTCGGCGGGCTCGGGTGAACATGAACGACGCGTCGATAGTCATGCGGGTTTGGCGCCGGACCCAAACTGCCGCCGCCACGCCATTGAGCGCCGCGATACCTGACGCGGTCCAACAAGCAGGCAATACCCTCCTTAGCACCGCCTGGAAGGTGGCCACCGATTGCGCCAACGCCAATCTGCAGGCCGCACAGGCCGGTTGGGAACTTGAACGCGTCGAAGCTGAGGCATGCCGCCAGCAAATATCGAGCGCATTCGACAGCCAGTCGGCCGAGCTCGCATTGGCGCAAGAGGGGATTCGTGAGTTCGAGCGACAGCTGGCCGCCCAGGCGGAGCAAATAAGGCAGGCAGCCGATGCGTGCAATGCACTGGCGCATCGAGCCAGCGCGGCGGAAGCGCGAGCGACGACCTCGGAAGTGCGAGCACTGGAAATCGAAAAGCGCGCCAACGATCTGCGCACGGAACTGAGCCTGGCGCACGCCAGCGCGGACCATGCACGACGTTTGGCATCGGAAAAAGCGGATCGGGCCGAATCCAAAATCGCCCATTTGAACGACGTTCTCCTGCGCAGGGCCGAAACGGATGCTGCCAAAGGCGAAGAAATCGCGCGTCTAAGGGGCCAGCTGGAAGCGATTGGCGCTGAGCATCAAGCACTACTGACTGCGATCAAACCCAACGGCGCTGCACATGCTGAAACAGGCAAGGTTTCGGCTTCACACAAGGGACCGCATGGGAAGTGAGTTTGCATGCTCCAACATTTCCACGGTTCAAACTATATCTTGCTGACCTGCTTATCGATTGCCTTCATCACTCGCTCGTTGCTCTCGCTGTAGCGGTCCGTCAAGTAATCGGTACGTCCGCGCAGCAACAAGGTGAACTTGAAAAGTTCTTCCATGACGTCGACGACGCGATCGTAGTATGGCGAAGGCTTCATCCGCCCAGCGTCATCGAACTCCATATAGGCCTTGGGGACCGACGACTGGTTCGGGATCGTGAACATGCGCATCCAACGGCCCAGCAAACGCATCGTATTGACCACATTGAACGACTGTGATCCACCGCACACTTGGTGCTCGATTGGCATTGGGTGCAAGCAATCGCAGTTTGTCAGCCATTTATTAGAGCACCAACTGGGCAAACAGGAAATGCGCGTCAACGCCGGCGTCTGCCGGTGCGCTGACCTTTAGCTCAAGTGTCGTGGCTGTGCGGCGCAAGTCAAATTGCAAGAAACTACAGAGTGCTTGCTCCTGAAGGACCATCTGCTCAACATCGTCGGCACCATCGATGCGGTACGGCTCTGTGCGAGATCAACGGCCAGCGCGCCAGCGGTTACTGCTCCCCATTTCGCCTGTAAATTATCAATCGACCGATATGTCAACTTGCTATTTTATACAGAAGGAAACTTGAAGGTACTTTCACCCGAGGTGAACATGACCGAAAACTCAAAGGCACCTGGACCCGTTCGCTTTATTCGACTTCGCGAAGTCTTGAGGATTTGCGGCATGTCACGCGCATCGCTGTACCGTTTCATCAAGGCCGACGAATTTCCGGCACCGGTCAAACTCTCGGCGCGCTCAGTCGGATGGCTGGAAAACGAAGTCGCTGAGTGGGCCGCATCTCGGATAAGGCTTCGCACATCGACGCAGCGGTCGTGGTCGGCTTCGCGCAATCCAAAACCGTAACGACCATTGCAAACTTTGGCCGGAAAAGCAGCCAGCCTACGTCGAAGTTCTCATCGAAATGACGTCGGCACCAATCCGAAGCTTGTCCAGGTAATCCGCCCATCGCTGCATCATCAAGCGCCGCGCTGGCAGATGTGCGGTGCGATTGTACGCACGGCCGTTCGGGTCAATCACTCTGTGCGCGAGCTGGTGTTCGATCAGATCGACGCGCTCACCCAGAATCTCGTCCAAGATGGTACGCGCCATCGCGCGGAATCCATGCCCGGTCATGACTTCCTTCGGATACCCCATTCCTCGTAAAGCGGCGTTGATGGTGTTCTCGCTCATGCAAGCATGGTCGGTCCGGAAACTGGGGAAGACAAACCTGCCGTGCCCGGTAACCCGATGCAGTTCGCGCAATATCGCCACAGCTTGCGTGGGCAACGGCACCATGTGCTCGTGCTTCATTTTCATTTTCGTGGCCGGGATGCGCCATTCGGCAGCATCCAGATCAAATTCTGACCATTCTGCTGCACGCAACTCGCCAGGACGAACAAACAGAAGCGGCGACAATTTTAGCGCCGCCACGGCCACGCAATGGCCCCGGTAGCCGAAGATCGCACGCATGAGAGCACCGGCTTCTTTCGGTTCTGTGATCGCCGCAAAATTCGTCCTGGGAACAACCGCCAGTGCCCCTCGCAGATCCGTCGTGACATCGCGCTCTACCCAACCAATTGCAACGCCAAATCGAAATATCTGGCCACACACCTGTTTGATCCGGTGCGCCGAGTCGATCGCACCTCTCGCTTCAACCTTTTGCACCACAATCAGGATGTCGCGCGGCTTCATCGCTGCGACCGGCATGGCACCAATGAATGGGAACACGTCATGGTCCAACCAGGTTGCGACCTTGTCTTGCGTGCCGGCGGAACGGCTTGGCTCCATCTTCGCGAGCCATTGGCGCGCCAGTGCCTCGAACGTGTTTTCTTGCTCGGCTTGCTGGCGGACGCGTGCATCGCGTTTGGCTTGTTTCGGGTCCTGGCCTGCCCTCAGCAATTTGCGCGCCTCATGGCACTTCTCGCGGGCTTCGGCGAGGGACACTTCAGGGTAAATGCCAATGGCTAGGGTGCTCTGCTTGTTCCCAAAGCGGTAATTCATGCGCCAATATTTATTGGCCTCTTTGACAAGTAAGTAGAGTGCACGGCCATCGCTATACTTGTCGCCAGAGGGGTTTCCAGAGAACTTGAGCTTTCGAACGAAGAGATCAGTGAGTGGCATAGCTGACTCCGTGATGGACTTACCTTCAAGAAACTTGTTCAAGATCCCCCAGAAGTCCATCATGGGGGCTAAAATTTCAATGTACTACCTGAAATCAAATAAGACAATAAAAAACCCGCTTCCCTATGACAGGAGCGGGTTTTAAGACTTCTTGAGACTTCTTACTGCTGAGTTCTGGTGCCGATTGCCGGAATCGAACTGGCGACCTTCACATTACGAATGTGCTGCTCTACCAACTGAGCTAAATCGGCGAAGACCAACATTATAGCAACCAATCCGCCAGGCTGCCAAGGTCTTGCGCCGGTGGCAAGCACTTTTTTGGCGTTTTTGCCGCAAATTTGGCCGTTTTAGTTCTTGTGATACTCGGTCACGCGCTCGACTTCCGCCTTGGAACCGAGGAAAACCGGCACCCGCTGGTGCAATTTATGGGGGGCAATATCCATAATGCGGCTAACGCCGTCGGTGGCCGCGCCGCCCGCCTGCTCGATGATGAAGGCCATCGGGTTGGCCTCGTACATCAGGCGCAGCTTGCCCGGCATCGAGGTGTCGCGCAGGTCGGCCGGGTACATGAAGACGCCGCCACGGTTCAGGATACGGTGCACATCGGCCACCATCGAGGCAATCCAGCGCATATTGAAGTCCTTGCCGCGCGGGCCGGTTTTGCCGGCCAGTACTTCGTCGACGTAGCGGGTGACCGGCGGATGCCAGTGGCGCTGGTTCGACATATTGATCGCGAATTCCTTGGTCTCGACTGGTACCTGCATATTGCGCTCGGTCAGAACCCACGAACCCATTTCACGGTCGAGGGTGAAGCAGTTGACGCCGTTACCAGTGGTCAGCACCAGCATCGTTTGCGGGCCGTACACGGCATAGCCTGCGGCCACTTGCCGGCTGCCCGCCTGCATGAAGTCATTTTCAGTTGGCACGCCCATGCCCTCCGGCGCCTTGAGCACGGAGAAGATGGTGCCGATCGAGACATTGACGTCGATATTGCTCGAACCGTCCAGCGGGTCGAACAGCAGCAGGTATTCGCCCTGCGGATAGCGGTTCGGGATCGGGTGGATCGATTCCATTTCTTCCGATGCCATCGCGGCCAGGTGGCCGCCCCATTCGTTGGCTTCGAGCAGGATCTCGTTGGAGATGACGTCGAGTTTTTTTTGCACTTCGCCCTGCACGTTTTCGATGTCGGCGCTGCCGAGCACGTCGCCCAGGGCGCCTTTGCCGACGGAGTGGCTGATGGTCTTGCAGGCGCGCGCGACGACTTCGATCAGCAGGCGCAGCTCGGCTGGAATCGAGTTGTTGTTGCGTTGCTCTTCGACCAGGTACTGGGTAAGGCTGATGCGTTTCATGGAGGTCCTTTGGTTTTTAGAATTTGTGTGATGGTGGGCACGCAGTGCCCACCCTACGTTTGCTGTCGTAGGGTGGGCACTGCGTGCCCACGCGATATTTCGTTCTGTCGTAGGGTGGGCACTGCGTGCCCACGCGGTAATTCGTTCTGTCGTAGGGTGGGCACTGCGTGCCCACGCGATATTTCTTTCTGTCGTAGGGTGGGCACTGCGTGCCCACGCGGTATTTCTTTCTGTCGTAGGGTGGGCACTGCGTGCCCACGCGATATTTCTTTCTGTCGTAGGGTGGCTGCGTGCCCACGCGGTATTTCTTTCTGTCGTAGGGTGGGCACTGCGTGCCCACGCGGTATTTCGTTCAGGCGAGCGCTTTGGTGATGACTTCGCGGGTGTCGTTGGACAGGTCCTCCACTGCGGCGACCTGTTCCAGTGCTGCGCGCATCTTTGCCTGCAAGGCCGGTGCATAACGGCGCCAGCGGTCCATCGTGCGGGCAAGGCGCGCCGCCACTTGCGGGTTCAGCGCATCGAGGGTCGTTACCTGTTCGGCCCAGAAAGCGTAACCGCTGCCGTCGGTGGCATGGAACTGCGCGGCATTGCCGCAGAAGCTGAAGATCAGGCTGCGGGCGCGGTTTGGGTTCTTGATGTTGAACGCAGCATGCTCCATCAATGCGCGCACTTGCGCGACATCCGTTGCCGGCGCCGTCGCCTGCATGGCGAACCATTTGTCGACCACCAGCGCCTCGCCTTTGAAGTCGCGGTAGAACTCCTTGAGCGCCTTGGCCGCTGCCGGTGTGTTGGCATGAATTAAGGCCACCAGCGCCGCCACGCGGTCGGTCATATTGCCGGCCTGGTCAAACTGCGCTTGCGCCAGAGCGATGTCGGCGTCGGTCGGAGCGCTGGCGAGGTAGGCCAGCGCCAGGTTCTTCAATCCACGCTTGCCGGCCGACTTGGCATCCGGGCTGTAGGCGCCCGGCGTCTGGTTGGCGCGGTATTGCGCCAGCAACTCCTTGCGCAGGCGGGCGCCGATCGTGCGGCGCACGAACTGGCGCGCGCTGTGAATGGCTTGCGGGTCGACCACTTTCATCTGGTCGGCGATCATGCTTTCCGATGGCAGCATCAGGGCTTGCTCGCGGAACGCGGCATCGAGCGTGTCGTCGGTCAGCAAGTGGCGCATGGCTTCGATGAAGGTGTCGTCGAGGAACATCGCGCGCCGGTCGGCAGCGGCAGCGGTCAGCTTGAGCAGGCGTGCCATCGCCAGGCGCTGGCCCGCTTCCCAGCGGTTGACGGGGTCGCTGTCGTGCTTAAACAGGTGCAGCAGTTCGACGTCGGTATAGTTGTATTCGAGGATGACCGGTGCCGAGAAGTCGCGCAGGATCGACGGCGTCGGCTTGTGCGCCACGCCGGTGAAACGGAAGGTCTGGCGCGCTTCGCGCAGTTCCAGCATGGCGCTGCCTTTGACGGCCACGCCACCTTGTTTCACCGCCATGTCCTTGCCATCGGCGCCGAGCAAACCGACCGCCACCGGAATATGGAAGGGCAGCTTGCGCGACTGGCCCGGCGTTGCCGGGCAGCTTTGGCTGAGCGTGATGTCATAGGTCTTGGCCACCGGGTCGTAGGCCGTCTCGGCCTTGACCACTGGCGTGCCGGCCTGGCTGTACCAGCGCTCGAACTGGCTCAGGTCGCGGCCATTGGCATCGGCCATGGCGGCGCGGAAGTCGTCGCACTCGACGGCGTGGCCGTCATGGCGCTGAAAGTACAGGTCCATGCCCTTGCGGAAGCCCTTGCGGCCCAACAGGGTTTGATACATGCGCACGACCTCGGCGCCTTTCTCGTAGATCGTGACGGTGTAGAAATTATTGATTTCGACGAAAGAGTCCGGGCGCACCGCATGCGCCATCGGGCCGGCGTCTTCCGGGAACTGGGCCTGGCGCAAGGTACGCACCTGGTCGATGCGGGTGACGGCGCGGCCAGTGTCGGTGCCGATCATGTCGCTCGAGAATTCCTGGTCGCGGAACACGGTCAGGCCTTCCTTCAGCGACAGCTGGAACCAGTCGCGGCAGGTCACGCGGTTGCCGGTCCAGTTGTGGAAGTATTCGTGGCCGACCACGGCCTCGATGCCGGCGTAGTCGAAGTCGGTCGCCACGCGCGGGTTGGCCAGCACATATTTGGTGTTGAAGATGTTCAGGCCCTTGTTTTCCATCGCGCCCATATTGAAGTCGCTGGTGGCAACAATCATGAAGCGGTCGAGGTCCAGTTCCAGGCCGTAGCGTTCCTCATCCCAGCGGATCGAGTGCTTGAGCGACTGCATCGCGTAGTCGGTCTTGTCGAGGTTGCCGTCTTCGACCCACACTTGCAGCAAGGCTTTGCGGCCGGACTTGAGCTTGATGGTTTCTTCCTGGCAGACCAGCCTGGCCGCGACCAGCGCGAACAGGTAGGATGGCTTCTTGAACGGGTCTTCCCACTTGGCATAGTGGCGCCCGCCGGGCAGTTCGCCTTCTTCGACCAGGTTGCCGTTCGACAGCAGTACCGGGTATTTCTTCTTGTCGGCGCGTAGCATGACGGTGAACTTGGCCATCACGTCCGGGCGGTCCGGGAAATAGCTGATATTGCGGAAACCTTCGGCTTCGCACTGGGTGATGAAGTTGCCGTTAGAAACGTACAGGCCGGACAGGCTGGTGTTGTTGACCGGCGCGATGATGGTTTCGATCTCGAGCGTCACCTGTTCCGGGGCATCGGGAATGCTCAGCATGGTCGCGCTCTTGCGGTAGTCGCGCTTGCCCAGCTTTTTGCCATTCATGTGCACCGAGACCAGCTCGAGGTGCTCGCCGTTCAGTTCGATCGTATTGTGCGCGCCATTCGGGTTGCGGTGCATGACCAGCCGGCTGGCCACGATGGTGCGGGCAGGGTCGAGGTCGAAGCCCAGCTCGACGGTGTCGACCAGGTAGCTGGGCGGGGTGTAATCCTTGCGGTAAATGGTCGGCGGGGTCGATTTGCGCATGGAGGCTCGGCAGTAGAAGAAAGGAAGCCGCTATTTTACCAAGTTGGAGCTCGGAAAACGAAGCGGCTGCGGTGCGGCGTAACATTCTGTAAATTGTTACTTTGGCCTGCGCAAGCTTTATATACTGTAAGGTGAGCGTAGTTCCGAATTCAGGGAGACCAAGATGAAACGTTTTGCATGTGTGGCGATGGCGGCAATGGCCTTGTTGCTGGGCGGCTGCGCCACGACCATTCGCAGCGATGTGACCACTTTCCAGCAATGGCCGGCCACGATTGCCGACAAGTCCTATGCCTTCGAGGCCCCGGCCGCGCAGGAGGACACGCTGGAGTACCGCAGTTACCAGGACCTGGTGCGCGCCGAACTGGCCAAGCTGGGTTTTGCCGAGGCGGCCGGCAAGCCGGCGCTGCTGGTGTCGATGCGTTTTACCACGGTCGAGCAGCCAATCCGCGTGGTAGAACTACGTGATCCGTTCTTCATGTATCCGTCCCACATGTGGTATCTGCGGCCTCGATTCAGCCACTGGTATGGTGGATTCCACCCGTTCTATGACCCCGTCTGGGCGCGGCCGGCGGTGGTTGAGGATGATGTCGAGAATGTCTACCAGCGCCAGCTGCAGGTGGCGATCAAGGACGCAGGCGGCAAGCGCCTGTTTGACGTGACCGTGCAAAATGTGTCGAAGGTGGCGTCAACGCCGGCGATGATGCCGGCGCTGGTGCATAGCGCGTTTGTCGGCTTCCCTGGCCCGAATGGCGTGGCACGCAAGGTCGAATTGAAGCAGGAAGGTTAGTCGCCATGGTGGGCATGTCGCCGCACTAACAACCGTGCGACGACCATGTGCCCAACCTACATGGATATGACGTCGCCGCCATGGTGGGCACGCAGTGCCCACCCTACGTGGATATGGCGTAGGGTGGGCATGTCGCCGCACCAACAACCGTGCGACGACCCCGTGCCCACCAAATCACACCACTGCAGCAAGCACCAGCACAAGCACCGCCACAATCACCGCAATGAGCACTGGCCCCACCCGGCGTGGCTTGTCGGGCAGGGGCACATTGTTATCGTCCGGCATCCGGCTCATGGCTCAACTCATGGCAACAGTATCGATGACCCCGTCGTTTTGCGCGCTTCCAGATCCTGGTGGGCGCGGGCAGATTCCGCCAACGGGTAGGTTTGGTGTACATCGACTTTGATCTGGCCGCTCGCAACTCGTTCAAATAAATCTGCTGCCATCGCTTCCAGGTCTTCCCGTCTTGCCGTGTAGGCAAACAAAGTCGGGCGCGTCAGGAACAGAGAACCGCGCGAGGCCAGCTCGGCCAGGCTGAAATTAGCCACCGGTCCGGTCGCGTTGCCGAAACTGACCATCAGGCCCAGCGGGCGCAGGCAATCGAGTGAACCGATGAAAGTATCCTTGCCGATCGAGTCGTACACGACCGATACCTTTTCGCCCTTAGTGATTTCCAGCACCCGCTCAGTGAAGTTCTCGGTGTTGTAATTGATGACGTGGCTGCAGCCGTGCGCCAGCGCCAGCTTGCCTTTCTCGTCCGAACCGACGGTGCCGATCATGTTCACGCCGAGTGCGCGCGCCCACTGGCAGGCGATCAGGCCGACGCCACCGGCCGCCGCGTGGAACAGGATGGTGTCGCCGCGCTTCAATGGCACGGTGCGGTTGAACAGGTACTGGACCGTCAGGCCCTTGAGCATCATCGACGCCGCAAGTTCGAACGAAATGGTGTCTGGCAGGCGCAGCAGGATCGACGCCGGCATCACGCGCACGCTCGCATAGGCGCCGACCGGGCGGCCAGCGTAGGCCACACGGTCGCCGACCTTGACGGTGGTCACCTCCGGCCCGACCGCTTCCACTACGCCCGCCCCTTCCATGCCGATGCCACCTGGCAGCGGCTGCGCGTACAGGCCGGTGCGGAAATAGACATCGATGAAGTTGACGCCGCAGGCGGCGTGGCGTACGCGCGCTTCGCCCGGGCCAGGTTCGCCGACTTCGACGTCGACGTAATCGAGAACTTCGGGGCCGCCAGTGCGGGAGATGCGAATTGCTTTTGCCAGGGCCATCCAGTTTACCTCTAAAGTTGGCGTTGCCACCGTAGGTGGGCATGTCACCGCACGAACAACCGTGCGACGACCCCGTGCCCACCAGCCATTTTTATTTGCGGCGCGCTGCCTGCAGCTGCGACAGCACAAGGTGGGCCGTCGACACATTGGTCGCGCAAGCCACGTTATGCACGTCGCAGGCCCGCACCAGGGCGTTGATGTCCGGTTCATGCGGCTGCGGCGTCATCGGGTCGCGCAGGAAGATCACGCAATCGATCAACCCGTCGACCAGCCGCGCCCCGATCTGCAGGTCGCCGCCGACCGGCCCCGAATGCATGCGCTCGACCGTCAGCCCCAGCTCGTGGGCCAGGCGGCCGCCGGTGGTGCCGGTCGCAATCAGGATGCAGTCGCGCAGGAAATCGGTATATTCCGATGCCAGCGAGATCATTTCGTCTTTTTTCTTATCGTGGGCAATCAGGGCAAGGCGTATCTTCGTCATGGTCGTGTTCTCTATTTTTTCTTGGACAATATGTAAATTCCAGCGAGCACCAGCACGGTGCCAGCCAGCTGCACAGCAGTGATCGGCTCACCGAGGATCAGTGCGCCGAGAAACAAAGTCGATACCGGACCCACCATGCCGGCCTGCGAGGCCGTGGCCGCGCCAATGCGCTTCACGGCAACCATCGTCATGAAGACCGGGAAAATCGTGCAGAACACGGCGTTGACCAGCGACAGCCAGTAGACCGGAATCGGCTGCACCAGCATGCTGGCCGGGCGCAGCACGAAGAACTGGGCGATGCAGGCCGCGCTCGACACGCACAAGGCATACGATACCAGACGCAGCGAACCGATGCGGCGTACCATTTCGCCCGACAGCAACAGGTAGAGGGCGTAAGCAACGGCCGACCCCAGCACCAGCACGGCGCCCAGCACGATATTGCTGCCGCCGCTGCCCAGGTCATGCACGAACACCAGCACGATGCCACAGTAGGACAGCGCCAGCGCCAGCCATTCGACGCGGCTGATATGGCGCTTGAGGAACATCGACGTCAGCAGCAACACGAAGGTCGGCGTCAGGAACAGGATCAGCCGTTCCAGCCCGACCGAAATATATTGTAGCCCGAGGAAGTCGAGCATTGATGACAGGTAGTAGCCGATCAGCCCCAGCCCCACCATGCGCCAGCGGTCGGCCGCGGACAACGGCGCTTCGGTACGCATCTTCCAGATGGCAATGGCGGCGAACACGGGCACCGAGAACAGCATGCGGAACGCCAGCACGGTGATGGCGTCGATTTGATGTCGATATAGCAACTTCGCCACGATCGCCTTGGTCGAAAACAGCACCGCCCCGCCGACGGCGATCGACAGGCCGGCAATCAGGGCCTTGCGGGTACTGGGAAGCGAATTGCTATTACTCATCCGAGAATTGTAATAGTAAATTCAATTTCCAGTCCCCGCCGCACCTAGTAAGTCAATATTGGTCGCTTCGCTACGAGATGAACTGAGTTTGTACTGAATTGCCACCGTTTATGCTAAAAGCGCCAGGGCAACTCTAACTAACCTTTAGTCGATCAAATTGCCAAAACATCGAATTAACAATTCCTGAGAATTCGTCAAATTAGTTGACCTTACAAGACCAGTTCCCGCTGGATGTCGTATTTGTAAAGCAAAGTCGACGTGACGTGGGCGACATGCAAGTCATTCCAACGTTGGTTCCATTGATCGCAGCACCACAAGAAAATTTCTCTGCGCCAGAACTCCACACGGCTGGCCACCCTGTACCGGCCCATTGAGCTTGACTTGGATAAAAAGGATCATATGTCGCAGCGATAAACTGGCCGGTTTTCTTTATGACGCAGACTGCGCCTGGGTAAGTATACGTATAGCCATCACATTGAAATTCAGACTCATCATAGTTTGAAGCTTGCTTAACCCAGACGCCAGCTTGACAAAAGAGCAGTTGTGTACGGTCACTTGTCATCGCAATCGAATCATTGGCTTCATTGCAGGAGGCTCCGAGCGTCACCACCGGCACCATGATCTTGCCTTGATTCTTCCAAGTTTGCGCGCCTGCCTGAGGCACGATCACGAACAGCAAGGCGAGAACTGCCAGACAGTGGCGAGTATTCGAAAAGACTTTTAACATAACCAATTCCAATCAGTGTTTGGTTGCAGTTTGAACTTACATGCGGCATACAAGCAGATCACCTGCGACTGTCGTCGTCATCGTCCCGATCGGCACGCCTGCGCAGCTCGCATCGGCAACTCTCTGTGCAGCGGCATCAAATGACAGGGTCGACTTGGCGACAATGTTTCCATTGCCTTTGGCTGCGAGATAAAGTGCGATATTGCTGTCCGTACCTTGCGCGCTCAGGGTAGGACCATCGCCCGTCAAGGCGGCAATAATTTGCATATAGTTGGCGGCCGATGCTGGTGCGGAAGCCGACAGCGCCAACCCGCCATTTGATTTGAATTGCAGAGCACCTGCCCCTTTGGCAGCAAGCACTAAGTCAATATTCGCGTCTGTGCCTTGGACCGCCAACACGGGTGCGCCACCAACAAAGGCACCAGCGATATGCACGTAGTTCGCTTTGCTCGTACCTACCGTCAAATCGCCGCCAACCACGCCATCGCCTAAAGCAGTCAATGTGGTCGTCGTCAGTCCGCCATTCGCGCTCAGGAGTCCGGCAATAATCGCGCTGCCAGAGGCACTAAAGTTGGTCGTAGCCAAACCGCCACTTGCGTTCAACATCCCGGAAAAAGTGCCGCCGACGGCACTTAGGTTGGCGCCGATCATTGCATTGCCCGTAGTTGTCAGAGTCGATGTCGCGATGCCGCCATTGGCAGACAACTGGCCCGAAATGCTAACCGGGCCACTGAAGTTGCCTGCCACCGCACTGACATTGCCACCGATGGTTACATCGCCCGATGTTGCCAGCGTCGTCGTCGAAATGCCACCATTGGCATTCAACACGCCGTTGACGGCCACCGCTCCGGAGAAGGCCGCGCTGGAACCGTCAAGATGACCGCCGATTGTAGCGTTTCCGGATGTAGTCAAGATTGTGGTCGCGATACCGCCGTTAGCGCTGAGCAGGCCAGCGACGGACACCGTGCCGGAGAATGTGCCGTTGATGGCCGAATAATTGCCGCCAATCGTCGCATCGCCCGTCGTACTTAAGGTGGAAGCGGCCAAGCCACCATTGGCGTTGAGAATTCCAGTTACGGTCAGGCCATTGAAGTAAGCGCTCGAAGCGGACAAATTGCCCGCAATGCTCGCGGCATTCGCAGACAGCAAGGTCGTTGCCAGCCCACCGTTTGCGTTCAAGCCGCCGTTGACAGCAAGCATTCCCGAGAATGAACCGCTAATTGCGCTCAGGTCGCCACCAATGCTGGCATTCTGCGTAGTGGTCAATGTGGTTGTAGCTGTTCCGCCGTTCGCATTGAGAATGCCGGAAATTGACACCGGGCCGGCGAAGCTACCGCTGACTGCCGTCAGGTTTCCACCGATGCTGGCATTGCCGGTGGTTGACAATATACTTGTCGTCAAACCGCCATTCGCATTCAATTGACCGGCAATTTCAACGGCGCCAGAGAAGCCAGCATCGCCCGCATACAAAGCACCGCCAATAAATGCGTTGCCCGATGTCGTCAACAGTGTGGTGGAAAGGCCCCCGTTAGCGTTCAATTCGCTGGCTACCGCGAGTGTCCCGCTAAAACTACCGTTGACTGCAGCCAGATTGCCGCCAATATTTGCGTTGCCGGTGGTGGTCAGATTGCTTGCGGCGACACCACCGTCAGCGGTCAGCAAACCGGTTACTGCAACCGGGCCAGTAAACCCAGCGCTGGTACCGGAAAGCGCACCGCCAATTGTCACTGCGCCGCTGGTCGTGATTGTTGAGGCTGTCAATCCGCCATTGGCATTCAAAATGCCTTCGACGCCCACGGCGCCGGCGAACATGCCGTTGACCGCTGCCAAATTGCCGCCGATAGAGGCATTGCCCGTCGTACTCAATGTCGAAGCACTGATGCCGCCGTTTGCGTTCAACATTCCTGCGACTGAAACGCCGCCGGAAAAAGCACCATCGACTGCCGAAATATTGCCACCGATCGTCGCATCACCACTGGTGTTCAATGTCGTGGTGTTGAAACCGCCGTTGGCATTCAACATACCAGCAATTGATACTTGGCCGGAGAAAGCGCCATCAACCGCAGTGAAGTTGCCACCAACTGTCGCGTTTCCCGTCGTGGTCAGGGTCGATGCACTAATGCCGCCGCTGGCATTCAACATGCCAGCAATCGATACTGGTCCGGTGAACGAGCCGTTCACCGCCGTCAAATTGCCACCGATCGTTGCGTCTCCGCTGGTTGTCAATGCCGTCGTCGTCAATCCGCCATTCGCGCTAAGGAGACCTGTCACCGTAACGGGACCGCTGAACGAACCATTGACTGCACTAAAACTGCCGCCAATCGTGGCATTGCCTGTGGTAGTCAGGGACGTTGTCGCGAGTCCGCCATCTGCATTGAGCATTCCAGCAACCGCGACCGGGCCGCTGAATTCGCCATTAGCGGCGCTGAGATTGCCGCCAATTGAGACGTCACCGGATGCTGCAATTGTTGTTGTTGTCATTCCACCATTGGCGTTGAGCATGCCTGCGACTGCTACTGGTCCGGAGAACGAACCGTTGACTGCAGCCAGATTCGCGGCGATGGACACATCACCCGTGGTTGACAGTGTGCTCGTCGAGATCCCGCCATTTGCGCTAAGCAAGCCTGTCACACCAAGCGTGCCGTCTATGGCAGTATTGTGCGCACTCAGGTCGCCCCCAACCGTCAAGGCACCGGTCGTCGACATGGTCGTCGTTGTCATGCCACCGTTTGCCTTGAACAGACCCGATACCGTGACCGGACCAGTAAAGGTGCCGTTCTTTGCAACAAGATTGCCGCCGATATTCGCGTTTCCCACCGTGCTCAGGGTACTTGCGCTGATCGCGCCAGTTGCATTGACTGTACTCGTTGTGATCCCGCCAGTCGCGTTTAAGGTCGTCGTTGCGATTCCGCTACTGGCATTCAGCATCCCGAAGATCGATACGGAACCGGCAAAGACGGCGTCCTGCGCATTGAGCGTTCCACCAACATCAATGTTGCCGGTCGTCGAAAGGTCTGACGTCGTCAGCCCGCCATTCGCATTCAGCGCGCCATTGACCGTCAACATGCCAGAGTACGTGCCCGTATTTGCCGACAGATTGCCGCCAACAGTGACGTTCCCCGGAGTCGTCAACCCACCATTGGCGCGTAGCAGGCCAGAAACCGTGAGTTGACTTGAGAACGTGCCACTAACAGCGGCAAGATTGCCGGCAATGGAAGTGTTGCCAGTCACTGCCAGGCCTCCAGTGGCACTCAGCAAACCGCCAACCGCCACTGCGCCACTGAAGTTGCCATTGGCTACAGTAAGATTGCGGCTAGAGCTGACGACCTCGACGCCGTTAACCTTCAAGCCTTGCGAAGCGTCCAAGACCGTCGTCGCCACACCACCGTTGGCATAGGTTTGCCCGTCGACAGTAAGAGTTCCGGAATAGTATCCATTAGGCAGTACTTGTGCAGATGCACTTGGAGCGTAGGAAATTACACCAAATGATAGGGCTAGCCAGCCTGCGCAATTCAATTTACCTTGCATTATTGCTTTCTCCTGCAAAAGGTTAGAAACAATTACTTCAACCGTTCGTGATGAGGCTGACCCTGTTGTCAGCGCTGCCACCCTATCTACTTCAACTGAATCTTTGCCTGCCCACGTAGCTCTTTCAGAGACGCCTCAAGTCGTTGTTGGGCAATCAAACCACGAATCTCGTCTGATACCTTTGGCAGATCCGGGCGTTTGCCAGGTTTGCGCTCTTCCAGTCGCAGGAATAGCAAACCGTCACGGACGCGGAACGGGCCGGTGACTTGCCCCACTTGCATGGACTTGACCTGCTGGTAGAGGTTGTAAGGCACGCCTGCTGGCAATACGGAATGGTCATTGTCTTTGTTCACCCAAGTGAATTTGCTCAACGACGAGCCGCCGCCTTGCTTTGCCGCCTCGGCCGTGTCGGTGGCATCCTTGACATCTTGCGTCAGGTAATACTTGAGTACGTGTCCTGAGTACATTTCGTCGGTGACATTGCTGGCGTAATATCGCGCAATGTCGGCATCGGGAACGGCCTTCTGAATCTCTGCAAATTTCTTGCGCACGTAAAGTCCTGCCAGCGCTTCGCGCGCTACTGAATCGGACAAGGCCTGCGCGTCTTCCGGCCACAAGCGCATTGCTGCCTCGGCCGTCAATGTGCGGTTCACTGCGTTTTCGATGGCAACGGCCTTGGCCATCCCCTTTGTCATTGCGGGCTCGACATCAGCCGCCGTCACGGAATGGCCATTCACGGTTGCCAAGATGAACTGCTTGGTATTGCTTTTGGCCGAACCAAAAGGTAGCAATTCGGGTTTCGCAATGGCCAGCGCCACACCGGCAAGCGCAAGCAGTCCAATGGCTGCGGCAATTTTGGTACGTGTTTGCATCGTTAACGCATCTCCTGTTTAAATCCTTTGACTGCCACCTGTGCCACTGCCTTATCCGGACAAGTTCGCACACATAACTCCACCATTTCCCAGGCCACGCCTGGCTTGAAGGACTGCATCGTATGCAATGCCATCATCAAATCGGGAAACATCTCTTCGTTTACAATCGACAAGGTCAGCGTCCCATCAGCTTGCGAGGTTGCAAATGCGACTCCCGGATTGAGCCGTCCCAAGGTGGGGGCGTACTCGAGGTAATCCGTCTGTGCCAAATAGATTCGCTGCACTTCCACTTCATTGCCGCTTGCGCTCTTTTGCACAGGCCAAATGGCATTCGCCACAGAAAGCCCTTTGTGAATCGTCAGCACCAGAACGCCGACGGCAAGAATAGACAGGACAATGCCTGGCAGCATCAGATCGAGATGATTGGGCAACCATCTTTTCGAACTTAGACGTTTTGCGAGGTCCTGGAGCCGGTTCATAGTTTGCTCAATTTTTCAATACTGCCCTTGCGGACAATAACGAGGTTGTCCGGAATGTTGTATTCAGAAACGGCGCCAGGGCCAAGCGCCTCGATATAGTCCTGGCTGATCCAGCCTGGCATGACGATGTCGAACGCTTCGCCCTTGCCCGGCTTCCAGACATAGGCCTCAATCCAGCCGCCGGATCGCACTACGGTCGCGGAAATTTGTTGAAAGTGCGCCAACTGCTCAAACAGCGGCGACGTGTATTGAAGCTGCTTCACAGATTCAGGCGACGGTTTCGTTTGCCACAGGCGGCCTCCATGCTGGAGGGAATAAGCTTCTCCAGCCATCAACAGGAGATAAGTTGCAATACCACCAGCAATAACACGGGACGAAACGCGTGCCCAGTAGGCACTGTAGCGCTCAATGGCCCTTCGATCCCGGCCGAACAGGGACTCAAGTGCCCATCCGTCGTCTCCCGCAGCAACATGATACAGAGCCAGGCCGCGAGCGCGCGCAATGTCTTCCACTGCCGAGCTGTCGAGGTGTTCGACAAAAAATTCTGTTCCCTGTTTTGACACGACGACCGCCTGCTCACCGAGCCTCAGTACATAAACGCCGTCACCTTGATGTGCGGAATGGCCAGGCAAAGCGGCAGCCAAAGGTGTCGTGAACTTCTGTGCGCTGGTAACGCGCTGGGATGGCACGGCCAGGTAATACGCGTGACCGCTTTCCTTGACAATCAAGGCATGAACACGGGCGTCATGCAATGCATCAGCGGCAATGGCTGCGACAACGTCGTCAGTATCGCGCGAACTGACCGCGAAACTACCGCCAATCATGGCTGCGTACGTATGTGCATTCAGTAGGCTCATTGAATCGACTCGCCCACGTTAGTAACCTTCGCCATTGAGCGGCAGGCGCGGCCTGAGCTGCTGTTGTCCTTGCAGTTGGGCAGGTACCTGACCACCATTGGGCGCGGCAGCAGGCGCCATGGAGGTCGGGTCCGGACTCACCACATTGGTGTAGTCGGCGCTTTGTTTTTCCAACGATGCAGCCGAAGCCAAAGACGGTGGAGAAAAAAGCGTCGGCTGGATGGATGCCTGGAACACGGTTTCATTTGGCGCTGACGCCAGCACGAGACGTACCGAGTCGCCTCGGATCGTAGGGATGACATCATAGCCACCGATGAATACCGTTTCACGATCACGTATCAATATCGACATAGCACGCCGTGGCGCTTGATTTGCTTGCTGCGCAGCTGGTGCCTGTGCTGTGCCGGTACCACCTTGGTAATTTGCCCCGCCGCCGTAGCCAGGAATTAATATGGGCATCCCCTGCATCGGCGATGGATCCTGGCCGCCTGTTTGCATTGCAATGAACGCAGACTTGCCGACGATCGCCATCACTTGTAGGCGCGAGAACGCTGCCTTGCTTATATCCGGACTCGCCGGGCCAGATACATTCGGTAACCCCCCGCGCATCTGCTGCAACAAATGGTCCGGAACGGCAGCCATCATCGGTGCCGGTGCCGGAGGTGCCACCGATGGCGGCGCTGCCTCTTTGTGCGCAGCCTCAGCTATTTGCCGCTTCACTTCCTTAACTTTGGCTTGCGATAACAAGGGATTGGCGATCAAGGCTTGGCCAGTTTGAGCGTGACTCATGGGCAGCAATGTCAGCAGCACCAGCGACACGACGACGACCATCGAAATTCGGATTGCCATGGTCATTGCGCCCCCCCTTTCGACACCATGCCGGCGCCTGCGGTCTTTGCAGTTTCCGTTTTGGAGAAAGCGACTACCTTTGCCTTCAATACCAAGACCAGTTCCGACTTCGACTGTTCATGATTTTTGTTTCCGAGAGCGACAGCGCGCTCTGATACCGGCATGCCGGAAATGCTCATTGCGTCGCGTTCCTCGATCAAGCCGCCGAGGAGAATCGTATCGCCGGGTAAGGCGCGTACCGTCGAACGATACTCACGATCCGCTGTCTGAGGCAAAGTTAAATCGGTCCCCAGTGCGGTGAAACGGTTAAACTGAATTAGGTTGGTCAGCGACAATGACAGCCTGGTATATACCGTACCATCATGCAAGTCGCCATAGACGGACAAGTCCAAGCCCGTTTGCAGGTCACTCGTTTCCACTGTAGTTTGGTTGATGTTGGTGTTCGAACTAGTTCCGACCTTGCTGACATAGCGAGTCGACTGCCCCATCCTCAGCTTCCCACGAGACCCGGACATAATCGCGATACGTGGCTGTGACACTGTCTTGACGGTGCCTTGCGTCTTGAGGAACTTCATCAAGACATCCAGCGAGAATCGCGACGAGTTGTAAACCAAGCCGACACCAAACGAGCCTGGTTTGTCAGTGCCGCTGCCCCCAAAGCCGCCCGTGCCCGACAGGTCCAGCGGCGAGCCGCCCTGGTGCAGATTGAACTTGAATTTATTCCACTCAATTCCCGTTTGGTTGCCATCAGTGAGGTCCACTTGGTAGACGTACAAATCGTAAATAATCATGCTTCGCGTCTCACGAATACGATTGATGTACTGCTTCAGGTAGTCCAGCCGAGAGCGGCTGGTCTTGAAGTTGAGGGCGCGGTTAGCACGATCCAAGTAGACCTCTTTAGCGCCGAGATACTGCAGGGCGTTGGTCAGGTGAGCAAGCGAATCGTCGTTCAAGATCGGTGGCAACTCCATCGCGAACACTTCTTCCTGGTTCACATAGAGCACCCCGTCTTCCAATCTGTAGAAGAAACCCAGTGCCTTTGACAGACGTTCCACGACATCGGGCAAGTTGCCAGACAAGTCGTTGATCATCACAGACTGATAGCGGCTGCCCTGCATTTGGCCGCCCTCGAAACTGAGCGCAATGCCTGTTCCATCTAGCAGCAAACGCAGACCGTCATATAGGGATACTTCCGACAAATGAACGTTACTCACCGCTTTGTCCGGAAGCCGCTGACTGCCCTGGCGCACGACTGGATACAACCAGAATGGCGAGGTGCCGATTTGGTCCGCCCCGACGTCAAGTATGCCGGCACCGCCCTGATCAATGCCATTGGCATTCTTGGCAGCTTCAATTTCAGCGGGGACATCACGTCGTTCCATGTCGCGTGGCACCAGTCCGCAACCGCTAAGACTGGCAATAGCCATCGCAGCAAATACATGGCGGGCCATCAAATTCCAGTGCTTGAACACCAAATCAATTGCGGTCGAAGTCGAACGGGTCACAAAATCCACTTTTTTGTAAACATAGGAAGTCGCCGCAAGGTAACAATGTATTCCCAAATTTGCAACACTTTTATTGCTAGGTACCAAGTTTGTGAACTTTCTTAACAGACAAACTTGTGGGGCACCCAAGATGCGGCGGGTGCGAGGCGCCATGTTAAAATATCGCCCACTCTTGCATACCGTCTAAGGAAGATTTGACATGGCTGGACACAGCAAATGGGCCAATATTAAGCACAAGAAGGCCGCCACCGACGCCAAGCGCGGCAAAATCTGGACCCGACTGATCAAGGAAATCACCGTTGCAGCCCGCATGGGCGGCGGCGACGTCGCCACCAACCCACGCCTGCGGCTGGCGGTCGACAAGGCGGCCGACGCGAACATGCCAAAGGAAAACGTGACCCGCGCCGTCCAGCGCGGTTCGGGCGGCCTCGAAGGCGTCAACTACGAGGAAGTGCGCTACGAAGGCTACGGCATCGGCGGCGCCGCCATCATCGTCGACTGTATGACCGACAACCGGGTGCGCACGGTTGCCGAAGTGCGCCACGCGTTCAACAAACATGGCGGTAATATGGGCAATGAAGGCTCGGTGGCTTTCATGTTCAAGCATTGCGGCCAGTTCCTGTTTGCACCGGGCACCAATGAAGACAAGCTGATGGAAGCAGCGCTCGACGCCGGCGCCGACGACGTGCTGCCGGACGACGAAGGCGGCTTCGAAGTGCTGTGCGACCCGCACGCCTTCGCCACCGTCAAGGATGCGCTCGAAGCGGCCGGCTTCAAGGCCGAAGTGGCCGAGATCATCATGAAGCCGGCGACCGAAACCGTGTTTACCGGCGAAGACGCGATCAAGATGCAAAAGATCCTCGACGCACTGGAAAACCTCGACGATGTACAGGAAGTCTATACCAACGCTCTGATCGAAGAATAAGCCCCTATGAAAATCCTGGTAGTCGGCTCTGGTGGCCGCGAACACGCCCTGGCCTGGAAACTGGCCCAATCCGAACGCATCCAGATGGTCTATGTTGCGCCGGGCAATGGCGGCACCGCGCGCGACTCGCGCCTGGTCAATGTCGCGATCACCGATCCGCAGGCGCTGGCCGACTTCGTCCAGGCCGAGCATGTCGGGCTGACCGTTGTCGGGCCGGAAACGCCATTGGCGGCCGGCATCGTCAACCTGTTCCGCGGCCGCGGCCTGAAGATCTTCGGGCCGACCAAGGAAGCGGCGCAGCTCGAGAGCTCGAAGGACTTCGCCAAGGCCTTCATGCAGCGCCACAAGATTCCCACAGCCAAATACCAGACCTTCTCCGATGCTGCTGCAGCGCATGCCTACATCGACCTTGAGGGCGCGCCGATCGTCATCAAGGCCGACGGCCTGGCAGCAGGCAAAGGCGTGGTGGTCGCGATGACGCTGGAGGAAGCGCACCAGGCGGTCGAGCACATGCTGTCAGACAACCGCTTCGGCGACGCCGGTGCCCGCATCGTCATCGAAGAATTCCTGGCCGGCGAAGAAGCGAGCTTCATCGTCATGAGCGACGGCAAGAACATCCTGCCGCTGGCTACCAGCCAGGACCACAAGCGCCTGAAGGACAAGGACGAAGGCCCGAACACGGGCGGCATGGGCGCCTACTCCCCGGCCCCGATCGTCACGCCGGCGATGCATGCGCGCGTGATGCGCGAGATCATCGACCCGACCATCAGTGGCATGGCCAAGGACGGCATCGTCTTCACCGGCTTCCTGTATGCCGGCCTGATGATCGATGCCGCCGGCAACCCGAAGACGCTCGAATTCAACTGCCGCATGGGCGACCCGGAGACCCAGCCGATCATGGCGCGCCTCAAGAGCGACCTGGTGGGCGTGATGGAACATGCCGTCAACGGCACCTTGAACGAAGTCGAGCTCGAGTGGGACCGCCGCACCGCCGTCGGCGTCGTGATGGCAGCCGTTGGCTACCCGGACAGCCCGCGCAAGGGCGACGTCATCGACGGCATCCCGGCCGAGACGGCCAGCTGCGTGACCTTCCATGCCGGCACCAAGCCGGCCGGCGACACGGTCGTCACCGATGGCGGCCGCGTGCTGTGCGTGGTGGGCCTGGGCGACAGCGTCAAGATGGCGCAGAAAGAAGCCTATGACACGGTCGAAAAGATCCGTTTCAACGGCGCCCAGTACCGCAGCGACATCGGCTGGCGCGCGATTAAATAGTCAATATGCAATGGTGGGCACACAGTGCCCACCCTACGGTTGTTGGCATGCAATGGTGGACACGCAGTGCCCACCCGACGGATATGGTGGTATCCCGCCGCCGTTGCATTGTGCCGGCGCGCCGTCGCATTGTGCCCGCGCGCCGTTGCATTGTGCCCGCGCGCCGTCGCATTGTGCCCGCGCAACGTCGCATTGTGCCCGCGCGCCGTAGGGTGGGCACTGCGTGCCCACCATGTCCGCATAGCTACGCAGGGTGGGTAACTGTGTTGCCCAAGCGGGACACCCGCCAATCTCCCGTAACACCCGGTAAACGTGTACAATCCACCCTCCCTTTTTATTTGCCACGTCCCTGATGTCATCCACCTCCCCCGCAGCCGTCAAGGCCTGGTTGCTCGGTTTGCAATCGCAAATCGTGGCCGCCCTTGAACAGATCGACGGCAAGCCCTTCTTGATTGACGCCTGGCAACGCCCCGAAGGCGGTGGCGGCATTTCGCGCGTGATCGAAGAGGGCAATGTCCTGGAGCGTGGCGGCGTCAATTTTTCGCATGTGATGGGCGCCAGCCTGCCGCCGTCGGCCGCGGCCAGCCGCCCCGAACTGGCCGGCCGCGCCTGGGAAGCGATGGGCGTATCGCTGGTGCTGCACCCGCGCAACCCGTATGTGCCCACCGTGCACATGAATGTGCGCTTCTTCACCACCAGCGCCGAAGGCCAGCAGCCGGTCTGGTGGTTCGGCGGCGGCATGGACCTGACGCCCTACTACGGCAATGCAATTGACGCGCGCCACTTCCACCAGTGCTGCTTCGACGCGCTGGCCCCGTTTGGCGCTGATCTGCACCCGCGCTTCAAGGCCTGGTGCGACGACTATTTCTACCTCAAGCACCGCAAGGAGGCGCGCGGCGTGGGCGGCGTGTTCTTCGACGACTTCAACAGCGCCGGCTTCGAGCAGAGCTTCGCCATGACGCAAAGCGTGGGCGACGCCTTCCTCAAGGCCTACCTGCCGATCCTGTCAAGCCGCAAGGACACGCCCTACGGCGAGCGCGAACGCGACTTCCAGGCCTACCGCCGCGGGCGCTATGTCGAGTTCAACCTGGTGTTCGACCGCGGCACTCTGTTCGGCCTGCAGTCGGGCGGACGCACCGAGGCGATCCTGATGTCGATGCCACCCGTGGTCAAATGGCGCTACAACTGGGCGCCCGAAGATGGCAGCCCCGAGTCGAAGCTGTACACCGACTTCCTGCCACATCGCGACTGGCTCCAGACGTGACACGCTGCGTCGCACTGCTGGGAGGCAGTTTCGACCCGGTCCATAACGGCCATGTGGCACTGGCAAGCCACTTCGCGCAGCTGCTCCAGCCCGACCAACTGCGCATCGTTCCCGCGCTGCGCCCATGGCAAAAAGGCGGCCTGGTGGCCACTCCCGAACAGCGCTGCGCCATGCTGGAACTGGCCTTCGGCGCAGCCGGCCTGGCCGTCACGCTGGACTGCCAGGAACTGCAGCGGGGTACGACTAGCTACACCATTGACACCCTGCGCGCGATGCGCGCGGAGCTGGGCCCGGACGCCTCGATCGTTTTTCTGATGGGCGCCGACCAGCTGCAGCACCTCGACACCTGGCGCGACTGGCGCAATTTGTTCGATTTGGCCCATTTTGGGGTGGCGGCACGCCCCGGTTTTGCCCTGACTGAGGCGGCGCTACCCGCAGCAGTACTGGCCGAGCTACAGCGCCGCACCGGAACCCCAGAACAGCTGCGCACCACACCGCATGGCTTGATCTGCCTGGCCAGGGAGCTGGCGGTAGATATATCTGCCACCGAGATTCGAGCTGCATTACCAAGGGAACAACAGGCAAATTCGCTTATCCCCCCGGTAGTGCTAGACTATATTCACCAACATAATTTATATAAAAGCTAATGGACATCAAAAAACTGCAAACCCTCGTCATTGACGCCCTCGAAGACGTCAAGGGTCAGGACATCCACCTGTTCGACACCGTCCACCTCACCAGCCTGTTCGACCGCATCGCCGTCGTCTCGGGCACCTCGAACCGTCAGACCAAGGCGCTCGCCGCTTCGGTGCGCGACAAGGTCAAGGCCGCCGGCGGCGACGTCGTCGGCATCGAAGGCGAGGACACCGGCGAATGGGTACTGGTCGACCTGGGCGACATGATTGTCCACATCATGCAGCCGGCGATCCGCGCCTACTACCGCCTCGAAGAAATCTGGGGCGACAAGCCAATCAAGCTGGGCGCCGCCAAGCGCAAGTCGACCGCCGAAGCGGCCGAAGTCAAGGCCAAGGCCGTGCCGTCGAAGCACCTGGCCGCGACCAAGACTGCTGAAGCAGCCAAGCCGGTGATCGAGAAGAAAGCCGCCGCTGCCAAGAAGCCAGCGGCCAAGAAAGCGCCGGCAGTCAAGAAGGCCGCCGCCAAGAAGCCAGCCGCCAAAGCCGTCGGCAAGACCGTCAAGGTCGCCGCCACCAAGTCGGAAGAAGCAGCAGTCAAGGCCCTCAAGGCCCTGCCGCCGAAGCGCGTGGCCAAGCCCAAGGCCGAAAAGGCGGAAGCTCCGGCCAAGAAGGTCATCAAGCGCATCGTCAAGAAGGACGCTGAGTAGGCGCCGATGCAGCTTATCATTGCTGCAGTCGGCCACAAGATGCCGGCGTGGATCGAGACCGGCTTCCAGGAGTACGCCAAGCGCATGCCGCCCGAACTGCGCCTGGTGCTCAAGGAAGTCAAGCCGGTCGAACGGTCTGGCAGCAAGACGGCAGCGACTGCGATGGCGCTCGAGCGCGAGCGCATCGAAGCGGTGCTGCCCAAGAGCGTGCGCATCATCGCCCTCGATGAACGCGGCAAGGATCTGACCTCGGTCGGGCTGTCCCAGCAGCTGATGCAATGGCAGCAGGATGGACGCGACACCGCCTTCCTGATCGGCGGCGCCGACGGCCTCGACCCGGAGCTGAAAAACCGCGCCGAAGGCATGATCCGCATCTCCAGCATGACGCTGCCGCACGGGATGGTGCGCGTGCTGCTGGCCGAACAACTGTATCGCGCGTGGTCGATCACGCAGAACCACCCCTATCATCGCGTGTAGGGTGGGTTGGATTCCAACCCACGCGGACTGTAGAATAAGCAGCATGGCCATGAAACCGATCGACAAAAAAATCTTCCTCGCCTCCAAAAGCCCGCGGCGGCGTGAACTGCTGCGCCAGGTCGGGGTCGAGTTCGAGCTGCTGATGCTGCGCAGCGACGGCCCGCGCGGCGCCGACGTCACCGAGGAAGTGCTGCCGGGCGAACCGGCGCTGGACTACGTGGCCCGCATCGCCAACGAGAAAGCCACCTTTGCCTGGAATGCGGTGCAGTCGCGCCGACTGGCGCTGCGCCCGGTGCTGGCGGCCGACACGACCGTCACCATCGATGGCCAGATCCTTGGCAAGCCCGGCACGGTCGAAGAAGCGATCGACATGCTGCGCCGCCTGTCTGGCCGCACCCATCAGGTGCTCACCTCGGTTGCGGTGCACCACACCCATGTGGCCGAACAGATCACCCAGGTGTCGCAGGTGCGTTTTGCCAAGCTGTCGGAAGCGTCGATCCAGGCCTATTGCGCCACCACCGAGCCGTATGACAAGGCCGGCGGCTATGGTATCCAGGGCCTCGCTTCGCTGTTCATCGAACACATCGAAGGTAGCCATTCTGGCATCATGGGTTTGCCGCTGTTCGAAACGGCGCAGCTGCTGCGCAAGGCCGGTCTGCCACTTCTGTAAGCGGTGGGCACGCAATGCCCACCCTACCGTCTTGCCGCCTCCGTAGGGTGGGCACCCCGTGCCCACCGCTTCTACCCCAAATTCTCCCGTTCCCCGTGTATCATCTGGGCATGAACGAAGACATCCTCATCAACATCACGCCGCAGGAAACCCGGGTCGCCCTGATCCTGCAGGGCGCTGTCCAGGAACTGCATATCGAGCGCACGCTCACGCGCGGCCTGGCCGGCAACGTCTATCTCGGCAAGGTGGTCCGCGTGCTGCCCGGCATGCAGTCCGCCTTCATCGACATCGGCCTCGAACGCGCCGCCTTCCTGCACGTGGCCGACATCTGGGAAGCGCGCACGCCGGACAGCCCCAACGTCGCCCCGACCCCGATCGAGAAGATCCTGTTCGACGGCCAGGTGCTGACGGTACAAGTGATCAAGGACCCGATCGGCACCAAGGGCGCGCGCCTGTCGACCCAGATATCGATCGCCGGCCGCATGCTGGTCTACCTGCCGCAAGACTGCCACATCGGCATCTCGCAAAAGATTGAAAACGAAGCCGAGCGCGAACTGCTGCGTTCGCGCCTGCAAGGCCTGCTGCCGCCGGATGAACGGGGCGGCTACATCGTGCGCACCATGGCGGAAGACGCTTCCGACACCGACCTGGCCGCCGACGTCGACTACCTGCGCAAGACCTGGAGCGCAATCACACTCGGCGCGCGCACCCGCCCGCCGACCACCCTGCTGTACCAGGACCTGAGCCTGGCCCAGCGCGTATTGCGCGACTTCGTGCATGACGAAACCGCCAGTATCCAGGTCGACTCGCGCGAGAATTACCTGAAGCTGGTCGAATTCGCCCGGGCCTACACGCCGACCGAGCTGGCGCGCCTGCAGCACTATACAGGCGAGCGCCCGC
Source organism: uncultured bacterium (assembly GCA_965233055.1). Lineage (GTDB taxonomy): Bacteria > Pseudomonadota > Gammaproteobacteria > Burkholderiales > Burkholderiaceae_D > Telluria_A. The sequence continues at coordinate 6,335 of CBDDRJ010000054.1, read as the reverse complement.
TGTTCGACCTGTACGGCGTCGAAGAAGAAATCCTGCGCGCGCTGGGCCGGCGCGTCGACCTCAAGTCGGGCGGCTATCTGATCGTCGACCAGACCGAGGCGATGACGACGATCGACGTCAACACCGGCGGCTTCGTCGGTGGGCGCAATTTTGCCGACACAATCTTCAAGACCAACCTGGAAGCGGCCCACGCGATCGCGCGCCAGCTGCGTCTGCGCAACCTGGGCGGCATCATCATCCTCGACTTCATCGACATGGAGAACGTCGAGCACCGCAATGCGGTGCTGCTTGAGCTGAAAAAGACGCTGTCGCGCGACCGCACCAAGGTGTCGGTGTCGGGCTTCTCGGCCTTGGGTTTGGTGGAAATGACGCGCAAGCGCACGCGTGAATCGCTGGCCCACATCCTGTGCGAGCCGTGCCCGGCCTGCGCCGGCAAGGGCCAGGTCAAGACCAGCCGCACGATCTGCTACGAGATCCTGCGCGAGCTGCTGCGCGAAGCAAAGCAGTTCAACCCGCGCGAATTCCGCATCCTCGCTTCGCAGGAGGTGGTGGATCTGTTCCTCGAAGAAGAATCGCAGCACCTGGCGATGCTGGGCGACTTCATCGGCAAGCAGATCTCGCTACAGGTGGAAACCGCCTACCACCAGGAACAGTACGACGTCATCCTGATGTAGGGTGGGCACCGGTCGTCGCACGGTAGTTGGTGCGGCGACATGCCCACGCGGTGCTAACTTCCCGCCATCGTCCGCGTGGGCACGCAGTGCCCACCCTACGTCATAATCAAGCTAGTTGTATCTCTTCCAGATGATTCGAAAAGTGCAGAGCGTGAGCGAGCGCGTAGTCGTCCTTGCTCAGCGCGCCGTAGGCAAAGTGCGGGGCCAATGGGCCCTGGAATTGCTGGAAGTCGGTGAAGGCCTTACGCAGCCGAGTCAGCGCCTGCAAGGGATCGCCGACGGATTCGAGCGTGGGGGCGCCGGCGATAGGCTCGCTCAAGCCGTGTTTCATTTTCTGCTGCGACGAAAATGCCGCAAAAGCCAGCTTGCCGACAGTGTGCTGGAACACGGCCGACTTCGGCGCGGGATAACCCGCCATCGAAAACTCCACCGTTTGCGCGCAATGTGAAAACACCTGGAACGCATTCCATCTGCCGCTGGTCTTGATGACCGAATTGGACAGCAAGTCGATATGGCGCAAGGCGGCATCGACCGACAGCACCTTGGCCGGCGCGCCACTGCCTAACCAGACAAGGCCGCCGGCACCGGCTGCCAGCCCCACCGAAGCGACTTGTATGAAGCGCCTGCGTTTCATCTAAACCTCCTTTTGCATCATCGGCATCAACGCATTCCAAACCGATTCCGGTTTCAATTTTTGCATGCAGTCCTGGTGGCCTAGCGGGCATTCGCGCTGGCGGCACGGCGAGCATTCCAGTCGTAGCGACATCGAGCGCGCCATGTCCGAGAACGGTGGCGCGTGGTCAGGGTCGGTCGGGCCGTACAGGGCGATCACCGGCCTGTTCAGCGCCGACGCCACATGCAGCAGGCCGGAATCGTTGGCAACTACTGCCCTCGCCTGCGCGATCAGCGCAAACGCCTCGGACAGCGAGGTGGCACCTGCCACGTTGAATATATTGGCCGCGCCAGTGATCGACATGATCTCGTCGCATGCCGCCTTGTCCTTGGGCGAACCGAGCAATGCGATCTGCGCGCCGGCGTCCTGCGCGACGATGGCCTGCGCCAGCGCCGCAAAATGCCTGGCAGGCCAGCGCTTGGCCAGGCCGAACTCGGCACCAGGAGCAAACACCACCAAAGGCCGGCCAACTGCAATGCCTAGGCGCTGGCATACCGCGTCGATCGCTGCGCGCGCAACCTGCATCGCAGGGCGCGGCACGGCATCCGTCGACGACGCCAGAGCGCCATAGAATGCCACCATCGGCAACGGCGGCAAGCTGTCGTGGTGCATCTGGTTGACCAGGCCATAGCGCATCTCCCCTTTGTAGCCGACCCGCTTGGGAATGCCGGCAAACCAGGGGATCAGTGCGTACTTGAGCGTATTGGGCAAAACGTAGGAGTCCACATAGCCGCGCTTGCCCAGTACCCTGCCGTACTTCCAGCGCTCGCGCAGCTGCAAGGGGCCGTGCCGGAACGGCGTCTCCAGCACTTCGCTCACTTCCTGCATCGCGCGCCATACCGGCGCCACCGAAGGCGGTGCCAGCACGTCGATCGGGCGTTCCGGATGCTGGCGGCGCAGCAGCTGCAGCAAGGGCTGGGCCATTACCGCGTCGCCGATCCAGTTGGGGGAAATGACGAGGGTGCGGCCCACGCTCATGCAGGTTCCTTGGCGAACTGCAGGTGGTACAGGTTGGCATACACGCCGCCGGCGCTGAGCAGCTCGTCGTGGCGACCCGCTTCAACGATCTTGCCATGGTCGAGCACGACGATGCGGTCGGCCCGCTCGATGGTCGACAGGCGGTGCGCGATGACCAGCGTGGTGCGGCCCGCCATCAGCGAATCGAGCGCCGCCTGAACGGCGCGCTCGGACTCGTTGTCGAGTGCCGATGTCGCTTCGTCCAGGATCAGGATCGGCGCATCCTTGTAGATGGCGCGGGCAATCGCGACGCGCTGGCGCTGGCCGCCGGACAGGCGCATACCGTTCTCGCCGATTCTTGTATCGAGTCCTTCAGGCAGCTCGGCCACCACGTCGGTCAAGTGGGCAGCCTTGACGGCGGCCGCCAGGCGCGCAGGATCAGGCTTTGCCACGCCGTAGGCAATATTGGCGCCAAGGGTATCGTCAAACAGCACCACGTTCTGGCTGACCATCGCCAGCTGCGCGCGCAGGCTGGCCAGCTTGATGTCGTCATACGGCACACCATCGAGCAACAGGCGCCCCGAGCTCGGCTTGTAAAAGCGGGTGACGAGGTTGACTATGGTCGATTTGCCGCCGCCCGACATGCCCACCAGCGCCACAGTCTGGCCCGGAGCGATGTCGAGGCTGATGCCGGCCAGCGCCGGCGCGCCCTGCCCGCCGTAGCGGAAGCTGACGTCGGCGAGCTCCAGACGGCCCTTGCTGCGGCCGATGTCCTGCGTGCCGGTGTCGCTTTCGAGCGGCGCGTCGATCATCGCGAACACGGTTTCGGCCGCGGCCATGCCGCGCTGCATCGGGCCGTTCACTTCCACCAGCGCCTTGAGCGGCTGCAGCAGCATCAGCATCATCGTGATGAAGTTGGTGAATTCGCCCACGCTCATGTCGGACTTGATCGCCATGATGATCACGACCGACACCGCCAGCGCGGTGGCGATCTGGGTGATCGGCACGGTGGCGGCGGCAGCCACGGTCATGCGCTGCGAAAAACCGCGCAACGCTTCGCTGCGCGCCTCGAAGCGGCTGCGCTCATAGCGCTCGCCGGAGAACACGCGGATCACCTGGTGGCCGCGCGCCGCCTCTTCGACCACCTGGGTCATCTCGCCCGTCACGCGCTGGTTGTCGCGGTTCAGGCGGCGCAGGCGGCCGGTGGTGGTGCGCACGATCACGGCCGTCAGCGGCACGACGACGATGGCGATCAGGGTCAGCTGCCAGTTCAGCCACAGCAGCGCGATCAGCAGGCCCAGCACCACCAGCGAGTCGCGCACGAAGGCGAGGAAGACGGAGTTGATCATGTCGACCACCTGGCGCACGTCGCCGATGACGGTGTTGATGATCTTGCCGGTCGACTCCTCGTGGAAGCGCGCGACGGGCAGGCGCAGCAGGCGGTCGAACACCATGCCGCGCAGGTCGTTGAGCACGCGGCTCATGACCCAGTTGTTCAGGTAGGCGGTCGAGAACGTGAATACGCCGCGCAGGATGAAGATCGACAGCAGGACCGCCGGCACCAGCCACAGGCTGAAGGTGACCTTGTGCGCGCCGAAGCCGTTATCGAGCAGCAGCTCCAGGGCCCGGCCCAGCATCGGCTGGGTGGCGGCAGTGCCGGCCATGGCCAGCACCGAAAAGAAGGCCCGCACGCGGTAAGGGCGCACCACCGCCAGCAAGCGGGCGACGATCGTTTTATTTTCCATCGCTGCCCTTCGCATTGAGGCAAAAGCCCATCAGCAGGAAGATCATCAGCGCATAGAACATGCTGCCCTTGACCGACCAGAAAATCACTTCGGTCAGGCCGAAACTGAAGTAGCAGACCACCACCAGCATGCCGGCCAGCGACAGTGCCAGCAGTTCGCTGGAGATGTCGCGCGCACCCGACAGCATGCGGGCAAAGAAGATGAACGGGGCCGCCAGCGTGAATACCCAGATCAGCAGGCCGAACAGGCCGCCTGTCACCATTGAATGCAGGATGTCGTTGTGCACATGGGAGACCGGCATGACGAGCGGGTTGATCTGGCGCTGCTCCGCCATCGCTGCCAGCCGTGCCTGGTAAGCGGAGGTCGACAGGCCGAGTATCGGATTCTCCTGGATCATGATCACGGCGCCTTTCCACAGCTCGAGGCGCAACCCGATATTGGTGTAGGAGCTGCCGCCGTTAAAATAGGTCGTGACGTTGGCCACGCCTTCGTGGGCCCGCTCGCGCATCGCCGTTTGCGGCAGCAGGTAGGCCGCAATGGCCAGCAGACAGGTGAGCCCGATCAGGAAGCCGACCAGCCGGCCGCGCATGATGACGCGGCTATAGCGAACGAACACCAGCGCCGAAAACGCGAACGCCACCCAGCCGCCGCGGCTGCCGGTCAGGATCATGCCGGCCAGGCCGGCCAGCGCGCCCACCGCAGGCAGCCAGCGCAACGAGGTGCCGCGCAGGTCGATTGCGCTCACCAGCGCGATCAGCGACAGGCACAGCGACAAGTCGCCAAAGGTGATCGGATTGATCAGGCCACCAGGACGGTCGAGGCCATAGGCCCAGCGCTGGTAGCCGACAAAGAACGCGCCGGCCAGCGCCCCCAGGGCGACGCCCCACCACAACCATTTGCGGCTGGGGCGCAGGGCCAGCACCAATACCAGGGCCGACACGGCCGCCAGCATGCGCAGCGGCTTTTCGAGCGATCCCATGTGGGCGCCATCCTGGGTCGCCGCCTGCATCAGGGCGAACAGGAAGTTGACGACGAAGGCGAGCACCACCATGCCCACGTCCGACCAATGGCGGCGCAGCACGGTGCTGGCCTGGCCGAACACGAACAGGGCGGCGATGACGAAGCAGAAACTGATCGCACTGATGCCGCCCTTGGTGATCAGGCTGAGAAACGGGAACATGAACACTAGCGCGCCGACAGCGATCTGCTTGCGGTCCATCTTTTGTGTCGGGTTATTGTTCATTCATCTTTTTTTGGGATATTCTTGCCACCTTGAGCTATCCAAGGTTATCGATCATGCAGCAGGCACCAGGCGTTTCCGTCGTCATCACAACCTACAACCGGCCGGACGCTTTGGCAACGGTCATCAAGGCCTGTTTTGCCCAAACCGATAAGGATTTCGAAATCATTATCGCTGATGACGGCTCCACTGCCAATACGAAGGATTGCATCGACCGGCTCGCCGCAGGGGCGCCAGTGGCCATCAAACACGTCTGGCAGGCCGACCAGGGCTTCCGGGCGGCCATGGCGCGCAACCGCGCCACCTTGGCGGCCCGCGGCGACTATATCGTGTTTTTAGACGGCGACTGCATTCCCCAGCCTGATTTCGTGGCCCGGCACCGGGCCCTGGCGCGGCGCGGCTACCTCGTTTCGGGCAGCCGGATCCTGCTCAGCCAGGAATACACCGGGCGCGTGCTGGCCGGCCAGGCCGACCCGAACCGGATGGATGCGGGCGAGATGCTGCGCTCGCGCCTGCGCGGCGACATCAACAAGGTGCTGCAGCTGCTGGTGCGCTGGCCCGACCGGGGACGCGAGCGCAAGCGCTTCTCGTGGCGCCGGATCAAGAGCTGCAACCTGGCTGTTTGGCGCAGCGACCTGGAGCTGGTGAACGGGTTTGACGAGAGCTTTACCGGATGGGGGCACGAGGACTCGGACCTGGTGGTGCGCCTGTTCAATGCGGGCGTGCTGCGCAAGGATGGGGCGTTCGCTACCGAGGTGTTCCACTTGTGGCACCGGGAAGCGCAGCGCGACCAGGAGTCGAGCAACCGGCAAGTGGTGCTCGAGCGGGCCGAAAACGGCACCGTGCGGTCCACCCAGGGGCTGGCCCAGCACGAATAGCAAACTGACTTCCGCGTGGGCACGCAGTGCCCACCCTACCTCCACGCCGACCTTCCGCGTGGGCACGCAGTGCCCACCCTACCTCCACGCCGACCTTCCGCGTGGGCACGCAGTGCCCACCCTACCTCCACGGCGACTTTCCGCGTGGGCACGCAGTGCCCACCCTAC
>CBDDRJ010000053.1:0-17814 GCA_965233055.1 uncultured bacterium | reverse complement strand
GAGAGCTTTGCCTTCGACGACGGCAAGCCGGACGCCGACAGCGCGACGCTGAACCTGGTCAAGGGCGGCCTGCGTTCGGTGACGGGCTTGCTGGGCAAGCGCAGCAAGGAGAAATTTGCATTGAAGACGCCGACGGCCACCATCGGCATCCGCGGCACCACGTTTACTGCCGACTACATCGAAGCGACCGGGGAAGGGGTGGCGGCGGTGGCGGCCTACAACCTGGCCAGCACGGCCGCGCTCGAAGCGGGCATCGCGCCGATCCAGCCGCTGCAGCTGGCGCAGGCGAACACGGCGCCCAAGCCGCCCAAGCCGCCCGGCTTGCCGGCCGGCCTGTACGTGTCGGTGATCGACGGCGCCATCAACCTGACCAACCGGGGCGGCTCGACCAATTTCGCGGCCGGGCAATTCGGCTACACGGCCAACATCCAGGCGCCGCCGGTGGTGGTGCCGGCCAATCCGGGCCTGAAATTCACGCCGCCGCCGACCTTCTCGCAGACCAGCAACAAGAGCAGCGCCAACAGCGGCAAAGCCGCCGCGGTCGACTGCGAAGTGCGCTAGCAGCTGGGGTCAAACCAGCAGCTGGGGGTCAAACCCGGCAAGTGGACATCGATGTCCACTTGCCGGGTTTGACCCCAGGGTAGGGTTTGACTCCAGGGTAAAAAAAATCCCCGCACTTGGCGGGGATTTTTGGTTGCGAAGGGGCGACAGGCCCGCTGGTGCCGCTTACAGCACTTCGCTCGCGTGGTCGGCCAGGCGCGAACGCTCGCCCCGTGCCAGCGTCACGTGGCCGCTGTGCGACCAGCCCTTGAAGCGGTCGACCACATACGTCAGACCCGACGATCCTTCGGTCAGGTAGGGCGTGTCGATCTGCGCGATATTGCCCAGGCAGAGGATCTTGGTGCCGGGACCGGCGCGCGTGACCAGGGTCTTGATCTGCTTCGGCGTCAAGTTCTGCGCTTCGTCGATGATCAGGAACTTGTTGACGAAGGTGCGGCCGCGCATGAAGTTGAGCGACTTGATCTTGATGCGCGAACGGATCAGGTCCTGCGTCGCCGCACGGCCCCACTCGCCACCGTCCGAATCGGACTTGTTGAGCACTTCGAGGTTGTCGTCGAAGGCGCCCATCCATGGCGACATCTTTTCTTCCTCGGTGCCGGGCAGGAAGCCGATGTCTTCGCCCACCGGCACGGTGACGCGGGTGACGATGATTTCGGTGTAGAGCTTGGTCTCGAGCACCTGCGCCAGGCCAGCGGCCAGCGCCAGCAGGGTCTTGCCGGTGCCGGCCTGGCCCAGCAGGGTGACGAAGTCGCATTCCGGGTTCATCAGCAGGTTCAGCGCGAAGTTCTGCTCGCGGTTGCGCGCAGTCACGCCCCACACATTGTTCTTGCTGTGGCTGAAGTCGCGCAGGGTTTGCAGCACGGCAGTCTTGCCGTTGATCTGCTTGACCTGGCCGTAGAACGACGCTTCGCCATTCTTCGGTTCAAGGTAGACGAACTGGTTGACCAGCAGCGTCGGCACGGTCGGGCCCGTCACGCGATAGAAGGTCGACGAGCTGCCGTGCTTGTTCTCCTGCCAGGACTCCATGTCCTTGCCGTTCTTGTTCCAGAAGTCGTCCGGCAGCTGGACGATGCCCGAGTACAGCAGGTCGGTGTCTTCCAGCACATGGTCGTTGAAGTAATCTTCGGCCGGCAGGCCCAGCGCGCGCGCCTTGATGCGCATATTGATGTCTTTCGACACCAGTACGATCGCGCGGCCAGGCTGCTCCGCTTCCAGGTTGCGCACGACGCCCAGGATCTGGTTGTCGGCTTTGCCTTGTGGCAGGCCTTCCGGTAGCACCGGCCCTGCTTGCAGGCGGGTCTGGAAGAACAGGCGGCCCTTGGCGTCCTTGTTGCCCAGTTTATTGAGCGGCAAGCCGTCTTCGATCGCGCCATCTTCCATCGAGCCGACCAGCGCGTCGAGCGTGCGCGAGACCTGGCGTGCATTGCGCGCCACTTCCGACATGCCTTTCTTGTGGTCGTCGAGTTCTTCGAGCGTCATCATCGGCAGGTAGACGTCGTGTTCCTCGAAGCGGAACAGCGACGACGGGTCGTGCATCAGCACATTGGTGTCGAGCACGAACATCTTGCTCAGGCCCGCCTTGTCGGCGCGGCGGCTGCTGGCCGAGCGCGCGACGACTTCGACCGGCTTGTGTTTGATCGGGTGCGCGCCTTCGAGGTCGTGCGGTGTTTCCTTGCCGCGGCCCGGGGCCGGCTTGGCGGCCGGTTTCGAGGCCGGGGCCTTGGCCTTGACCGGGGCTGGCGCCGGTGCCGGCGCAGCTTTGGGGACAGCCTTCAGGGGCGACGGCTTTGCCGGCGCGACTGGCGTCACAGGTTCAGCAGCAGCGGCGGCGGCTTTCGGTTTGGCCACTGCAGTGGTTTTGCCCGCTTTGGGATAATCTTTTGCCAGCAGGAGGGCGGCTGGCTTGCTGGGGAGTTTTGGCAGAGGCATCAGGATCTCAATCTAAAAATGGAAACCGGCGTTCCAAAAACACTGGGGTCAGTTCCGGCAAACGGACACTAATGTCCTTTTGCCGGAACTGACCCCGGATTGGAACTGGGTTTCGTCGAGTGCGGTGGTTGGTGAGACTCAAAATAGGCTGATTCAAACTAGGTTCTGCAGCAGGTTGATCAACGGTGGAGCCAGCTTTGCCTATACGTCAACTACTGAGGCTGGCCCTTCACAACTTCCAGCACTTCGTCCGCGTGGTGTGCGACCTTCACGCCTCTCCATTCTTTCACCAATTGCTTGGCCCCGTCAATGATAAATGTGCTGCGCTCGATACCGCGCACTTGCTTGCCGTACATGTTCTTCATTTTCATGACGCCAAACTGCAGGCAAACCGCCTCGTCCGGGTCGGAGATGAGCTCGAAAGGCAGGCCCAGCTTGTCCTTGAAGTTCTCGTGCGAGCGCAATGAATCGCGGCTGATGCCGTAGATCTCGGCGCCGGCCTGGCGGAAGCTGTCGTGCAGGTCGCGGAACGCCATGCTTTCGGTGGTGCAACCGGGCGTGTTGTCCTTCGGGTAGAAATACAGCACCGTGTACCTGGCCTTGCGGCCGGACAGCTGGAAGGTCTGGCCGCCCGTCATCGGGGCGCTGAAATCATCGATTACTACGGTCGGGCTGTCAGCCACAAGTTTCTCCTTAACAAGGATCTATGCTGCGGGCGGGGCCTGGACGATCAGTTCGCCCGAACGGCCCGGCAGTTCCCCCCACGTGACCGGCAAGTCCGGCAGCGGCAGGTCTTTTACTTTCTGATAATAGTCAGCCATCGACGCCAGCTGGTAGCCCTGGGCTTTCCAGCCCTCAAGCAGTTGCTCGAAGATGGGGGCGAGTTTTTGCCCTTCAAGCTCGGCGTGCAGGGTGTAGACGTGGTCGCGCGCGGCGCCTTCGGTCAGCGCCAGCAGATGGGCGGCGATATTGGCGGTGGTGATGACTTTGCCGCCAATTTCGCGGCCCAGCAACTCGTCCAGCGTCGGCAGCGTGGTCGGCAACTGGATGCAGCGCGTCCCCAGCAGCCGGTGCGGCCCGGCCTGCGGGTCGGCCAGCGCGCCGTCCGGCTGCAGGGCGGCACGGCCGTCCGAGGCGTAGCCGTAGCCGGCCGCTTCGTGCTCGGCAAATGCATGCACATTCATTTGCCAGCCGGCCGCGCCGTGGGTCTGGGGCTGGCTGCCAAACACCTGGCTGTAGCGCTGTTGCGCCTTGCGCATCATGCGGGTGGTCCAGCCGGCGTCGTGGCTGCGCACATTGTCTTGCCACAGCACATGGTCCCACGTGTGGATGCCGCATTCGAAGCCGGCGTCGCGCACGGCGCGCATCTGGTCGGCGCATTGCTTGCCGATATCGGGCGCCGGCAGCAGGGTGCCGTACATCAGGGTCTTGATGCCGTAGTGCTCGACCACCGAGGTGCGCGAGACCTTGCTGAAAAAGCCGGGGCGGAAGGCGCGCCGCAACGCCCAGCCGGTGTGGTCCGGGCCCATCGAGAACAGGAAGGTCGCGTGCGCGCCATGCTGGGACAGCATGCGCACCAGATTGCCGACACCTTCACGGGTGCCGCGAAAGGTGTCGACGTCGATCTTGAGCGTCAGCAGCGGGCGGGGATCGCGCGTCAATGCATCAATCCATCAGCGCTTTTGCGCTGGCAACCTGGCTGCGGTAGGCGTCGAAGATATTGCGCAACGCATCGGCCATATTGGTGGTCGGCGCCCAGCCCAGTTCTTCGCAGGTATTGGTGATCTTCGGCACGCGGTTCTGCACGTCCTGGTAGCCGGTGCCGTAATAGGCGCCCGACGTGGTTTCGACGATCCTGACCTTGCTGGCGCCATCGGCGTATTCCGGGTACTCGGCCGCAAGCTTGATCATCATAGTGGCCAGGTCGCGGATCGAGTAGTTATTGGTCGGGTTGCCGATATTGTAGATCTTGCCGGTGGCCGCGCCGTCCTTGTTGGCGATGATGCGGATCAGCGCGTCGATGCCGTCGCCGATATAGGTGAAGGCGCGCTTCTGGGCACCGCCGTCGACCAGCGAGATGTTCTCGCCGCGCACGATATGGCCAAAGAACTGGGTCACCACGCGTGACGAGCCTTCTTTTGGCGTGTGGATCGAATCGAGGCCGGCGCCGATCCAGTTGAACGGGCGGAACAGCGTGAAGTTCAGGCCTTCCATGCCGTAGCCCCAGATCACGCGGTCCATCAGCTGCTTGGCGCACGAGTAGATCCAGCGCGGCTTGTTGATCGGGCCGCAGATCAGTTCCGAGTTCTCGGGGTCGAACTCGTCGTCGTGGCACATGCCATACACTTCCGAGGTCGACGGGAACACCAGGTGCTTGCCGTATTTGTGGGCCGAACGCACCATCGGCAGGTTGGCCTCGAAGTCCAGCTCGAACACCTTCAGCGGCGCCTTGACGTAGGTCGACGGCGTGGCGATCGCCACCAGCGGCAGGATCACATCGCATTTCTTGATGTGGTACTCGACCCATTCCTTGTTGATCGTGATGTCGCCTTCGAAATAGTGCATGCGCGACTTGTAGGCCTCATTGTCCAGCAAGTCGGTAATGCGGTCGGACTGCATGTCCATGCCATAGACGTGCCAGTCGGTCGTTTCCAGGATGCGCTTGGACAGGTGGTGGCCGATGAAGCCGTTTACGCCGAGGATGAGGACTTTTTTCATGAGGATGCTCTCTTTACCGATTCGTTATGCGCCGGCCGGCTGGGCCAGGCGGGAGTACAGCTGCGCGGGCGTGATGTGGACGCCGTCAGCTAGCAGGGAGGAAATTGCCAGCATACGGCCATCGCCGCATACGCCAAAGACGTGATTATCCACTACCGCCAAGCCTTGTTGCAAACTTGTATTTGCATTGCCTGGATGCAATCTTGCCCGTTCGATTACATATCGATGGCCATCCAGCTCGGTAAACGCGCCGGGGTAGGGCGGGGCGACGGCGCGGTGCAGGTTATAGACGTCCTGTGCCGGCCTGGACCAGTCGATGCGGCCATCTTCCGGCGTGCGCCCGCCGAAATAACCGCCTTTGCCCAGGTCGTTGGGGAGGCGCGGGGCGGTGCCGGCCAGCAGGGCGGGCAGCACGCGCCACAGCGTGATCTCGGCCGCCACGGTGACCTTGCCGAACACTTCGAACGCCGTGTCGTCGGGCAGGATCGGCACCGCCGTCTGGTCGACGATGGCGCCGGCGTCCGGCTTGACCGTCATTTCGTGCAGCGTGGCGCCGGTCCGGGTGGCGCCGTGCAGCACCGCCCAGTTGGTCGGCGCGCGGCCGCGGTATTCGGGCAGCAGCGAGCCGTGCATATTGAAGGCGGGGGCGACTGCCAGCAGGCTGGCCGGCAGCATGTGGCGGTAGTAGAAGCTGAACATCAGGTCGGGGCTGGCGGCCCTCACCTGCGCCAGCAGCTCGGGCGATTTGGCGTCGGGCGGGGTCACATAGGCGATGCCCTCGGCCTCGCACAGCGAGATCACCGATTCGAACCAGATGTTTTCCTGCGCGCTGTCCTGGTGGGTGACCACCAGCGCCACGTCGACGCCGCCGGCCAGCAATACCTTCAGGCAGCGCACGCCGACATTGTGGTAGGCGAATACGACGGCACGTTTGCTCATCAGCGCGCCACCAGGCGTTTTTCGATGTCGGCTTGCTCGAGCTGCTCCGGGTCGCCCGGCCTGCTCTCGAGGATCGTCTGCACCACATAGCGCGGGCGCGCCCGCACTTGCTGGAAGATGCGGCCGACGTATTCGCCCAGCAGGCCAATGCCGAACAGGATCATACCCATGAAGAAGAACACGATGGCAAACAGCGTGAACACGCCTTCCGCCTCGGCGCCGAGGAAGAAGCGGCGCACCAGCAGCAGCGTGACCAGGCAGCCCGACAGGATCGACATCAGCATGCCGATCATCGAAAACATCTGCAGCGGCACCAGCGAGAAGCCGGTGACGAGGTCGAAGTTCAGGCGGATCAGGCTGTAGAGCGAATACTTCGATTCGCCGGCCGCGCGTTCCTCGTGCTCGACCACGATCTCGGTCGGGCGGCGCGCGAAGGTGTAGGCCAGCGCCGGCACGAAGGTGTTGACTTCGGCGCACTGGTTGACCAGGTCGACCACATTGCGGCCATAGGCGCGCAGCATATTGCCCTGGTCGGTGATCTTGATATTGGTGATGCCTTCGCGCAGGTGGTTCATCAGCTTGGAGGCGACGGTGCGCCACGCCGAATCCTGGCGCTTGCGGCGGATCGAGCCGACGTAGTCGTAGCCTTCGCGCATCTTGGCGACCAGATTGCCGATTTCCTCGGGCGGATTCTGCAGGTCGGCGTCAAGCGTGACCATGATCTGGCCGCGTGTCGCGTTGAAGCCGGCCAGGATCGCCATGTGCTGGCCGTAGTTGCCGTTGAACAGCACCACGCGCGTGACGTCCGGGCGGGTGCGGAACTGCTCGGCCAGGATGGCGACGGAACGGTCGCGGCTGCCATCGTTGACGAACACGATTTCATACGACAGGCCCAGCTTGTCGAGCGCCGGGTACAGGCGCGCGAACAGATTGGCCAGGCCCGCCTCTTCGTTATAGATTGGAATGACGACCGACAGTTCCGGCATCGCGCCCAGTGCAGGTTTCATGTGCGCCCCTTAGTGCGATAGTACCGACTTGACGGCGGCGACGGCGCGCTCGACGTCCTGGGTCGTCATGGCATAGAACAAAGGCAAGGTCACGGTCAGGCGGCCGATTCTTTCCGACACGGGGAACATACCCTCGGTAAAGCCGCGCTCGCGGTACATCTTGAACAGGTGGATCGGTGCGTAGTGGTAGCCGGTGCCGACATTGTGTTCTTGCTGCAGGCGCGTCATGAAGGCGGCGCGGGTGCCGGGGCCACGGTCGGGCAGGATGATCTGGAACAGGTGCCAGTTCGATACTGCGCGGCCCGGTTCAAACGCCTGCAGCGGCAGCTGGGCGCCGGTCTGCGCTTCGAAATCGGGACCGAAGCACTTGAAATAATGCTCGGCCAGCAGGCGGCGGTGGGCATTGACGGCAGCGATGGTTTTGAGCTGACCGAGGCCGATGGCGGCCGTGATGTCGGTCATATTGTATTTTCCGCCCAGCACGTCGACGTCGATGCCGTCGACCCCGCTGCGGGTCACGCCCTGCAGCCGGTATTTTTCAGCCAGCCGGGCTTCTTCCATATTGTTCAGCACGAGGCAGCCGCCTTCGCCGGTGGTCAGGTTCTTGTTGGCCTGGAAGCTGAACGAGACGAAGTCGCCGAACGAACCGATGCGCTTGCCCTGCCACAGCGAGCCGAACGCCTGCGCCGCGTCCTCGACCACGCGCAGCTTGTGCTTGGCCGCGATCGCGTACAGGCGGTCCATGTCGACCGGCAGGCCGGACAGATAGACGGGAATGATGGCGCGGGTGCGTGGCGTGATGGCTGCTTCGACCTTGTCGAGGTCGATATTGCGGGTGATCGGGTCAATGTCGGCGAACACCGGCGTGGCGCCCACTTCGATGATGACGTTGGCCGTGGCGACCCACGAAATCGGGGTCGTGATCACTTCATCGCCCGGGCCGACGCCGGCGATGCGCAGCGCAATTTCCATCGTGCAGGTGCCGGAATTGAAGGTCCGGACCGGGCGGCCGCCAAAATACTCCGACAATTGCGCTTCGAAGGCCTGGACTTTCGGGCCGCTCGTGATCCAGCCGGAGCGCAGCACCTCGCCGACGGCGGCAATGGTGTCTTCGTCGATCGACGGCCTGGAGAAGGGGAGGAAGGGCAGTGTCATGGATGTACTCTTGTTTGCAAATTAGCTATTTTAGCTTAGGTGCGCGCCAGCATGGCCACGCCGATGATGATGACGGCCAGCGCCACCATGCGCTGCGGCGAGACCACTTCGCCGAGGAACATCCAGGCCAGCACGGCGGTGACGACATAGCCGAGCGACAGCATCGGGTAAGCCATCGTCACGTCGGCGCGCGACAGGCCGATCACCCACACCACCAGCGAAATGGCGTAGCAGGCCAGGCCGGCCAGGATCGGCAGCTGGGTCGCCAGTTTGATGCCGGTGGCAAACCAGTTTTCGCTGGTTAAGTGGATGGCGCCGACCGCATTGGTGCCGGCCTTGAGGAATAACTGGGCGAACGCATTGAGGATCACGCCGCTGAGGATGAAGCCGAAGGTGGACAGGTTCATTTTATTGGTTCGCAATCACAATCCGTCGTGCATCGCGGGCGATGACGCGCATCGGCACGCCCTGTTCCTTGAGCCTGGCATAGATATCGGCACGGATGAAGGCGATATCCTGGATGCCTGCCGACGCATGGGCGCGCCACACGGTGGCCCAGGCGTCGACGGTCGGGATCGACAGCTCGGGCTGCTGCTTCAGGCCGAAGCTGAATTCGTCCCAGTAATCGACCAGCGTCACGGTGCGCTGCAGGTAAAACGTCATCGACTGCTCGTAGGTGCCGACCGCGTAGATGGTCGAGTCGGGCTTGAGCTCGGACTGAATCGTGGCCAGCATCGGCAGGCCGGCGCGCTGCTTGCCGTAGGGCTCGAAGCCGGCCAGGATCAGGTGGGTCGACAGGAAACCGGCCAGCGCCATGCTCAGCGCCATCAGGTCGCGCCGCAGATGGCGGGCATGCAGCAGGGCAAAGCCGCCGCCGGCCAGCGCGACGAAGCCGGCTGCCAGCACCCACGGCTGGTAGGCCACCATCAGCAAATCTTCGCCGGCGTGGCGCGCCATGCCCGGCATGAAGGGCACCAGGGCCATCAGGCCGGCGCCGGCCAGCGCCATGATGCAGGCGGCCGCGGTGCGGCTGCGGCGCGAGCCCACTTCCAGGTAGATGGCGATCAACAGGGCCAGCGCCGGGAAGATCGGCAGGATATAGCCGGGCAGCTTGGAGCTGGACTTGGAGAAGAACGCGAAAATGAACACCGCCCACACCAGCAGCAACAGGCGCGGGCGGAAGGTGCCCGCTTCGCGCCTGGCGGCCAGCCACAGGCTCTGGCCCAGCATGCCCAGCCACGGCACGATGCCGATCGCCAGGATCACGAAGAAGTAGTACCACGGGCCTTCGCGGTGGTGGGTCTTGAGCAGGAAGCGCTCGAAGTGCTCGTGGATGAAGAAGAAATGTGGCTGTTCCGGGTTGCGGATGGCGACCAGCACGAACCACGGCGCGGCGATGGCAAGCATCAGGAACAGACCCTTGACCAGGTGCAGCCGGGTCCAGATGGTCCAGTCGCGCGAGGCGAAGGTATAGAACACCAGCACGCCGCCGGGCAGCACGACGCCGATCAGGCCCTTCGACAGCACCGACAGCGCCATGCCGGCCCAGCACAGCAGCATCCAGTTGCGGCGCTCCTGCTCGGTGGCGTCGTCGCGCTGGGCGATCAGCAGCGCGCACAGGGCGATCGTCATCATGCCCGACAGGCCCATGTCGAGCGAATCGACCTGGCCGCTGGCGACCCAGTAGAACGAGGAGCCGAGCACCAGCGCCGCATAGAAGCCGATGCGCGGATTGAATACCTTGCAGCCGGCATAGCCGGTCAGCAGCACGCCGAGCAGGCCGGACAGGCCGGTCCACAGCCGGGCCTGCCATTCGCCGACGCCGAAGGCGGCGAACGACAGCGCATTCATCCAAGTCTGCAGCGGCGGCTTTTCGAAATACTTGATGCCGTTCAGGCGGGTCGTGATCCAGTCGCCGGTAACGAACATCTCGCGCGCCATCTCGGCGTAGCGGCCCTCGTCGGGCGGCACCAGGGTGCGGATGCCCAGCGCATACAGCCACACCAGCGCGAACACCACCAGCAGGCTCCACAGGAAGGCCCTGGATTTATGCAGTTCATTCATCGGCGGCCGTCCCTGCCTCGATGATCAGGGCCAGCGTGACCTTGCGGCCTTCGCCCATCAAAATATTGTAAGTACGGCAAGCCGCCTTGCTGTCCATGCATTCGACGCCGATGCGGCGCGCGGCCAGGCCCTGCACCAGGCGCGGATGGACGAAGCGCTGGCGGGCGCCGGTGCCGATAATGACCACGTCCGGCACGTCTTGCTCAATCAGTGCAAAATGGTCAGCCGTGAGCGCGTCAAAAGTTGCCACAGGCCAAGGCCGGGGCGTCACTTCGGGCATCAGGAGCAGGGAGAAATCGAAGCGTTTGGCATTGATTTCGACCCCGCCGTCATCGTAGCCGGTGACGGTCTGGTATTGTTTATTGATGCTGGCGTGGAGCTTCATGGGCTTTTTGGCGTGGTGGGTGCGGCGTTTGAGGGCGCTAGCATGCCATAAACAGCCCAAAAGCGCGAATCGCAACGGCGGGGTCAAACCCGGCAACCAACGGCGGGGTCAAACCCGGCAACTGGACAAACTTGTCCGATTGCCGAGTTTGACCCCCGCTTTTACGGGCGGGATTGTCCGATTGCCGGGTTTGACCCCGCTTTTGCGGGCGGGATTGTCCGATTGCCGGGTTTGACCCCCGCTTTTGGGTTGATTAAATGGGAAGCATTCGGCAGAATGGGTATTTTTCGCACTGCAACAAATACACAGGATTTGGTGCCAGTGCCGGCATCGCGCAGCGATGACTGCCCTGGAACCAACTAGATAGGAAAAGATTTTGCGACCGATTCAAAAATCCAACAAGCTAGACGACGTCTGCTACGAGATCCGCGGCCCTGCTCTGGAGAAATCCAAGCAGATGGAAGAGGAAGGCCACAAGATCATCAAGCTCAACATCGGCAACCTGGCGGTGTTCGGCTTCGATCCGCCGGACGAGATCGTGCATGACATGATCGTCAATATGCACGGTGCGGCCGGGTATACGGATTCCAAGGGCATGTTTGCGCCGCGCAAGGCCGTCATGCATTACACGCAGGGCAAGCATATTGCCGGCGTCGGCATCGAGGATATTTACCTGGGCAATGGCGCCTCCGAGCTGATCGTCATGTGCATGCAGGGCCTGCTCAATAACGGCGACGAAGTGCTGGTGCCGGCCCCCGACTACCCGCTGTGGACGGCGGCGGTGAGCTTGTCCGGCGGCAATCCGGTGCACTATGTGTGCGACGAGCAGTCGGGCTGGCTGCCCGATATCGCGGACATGCGCCGCAAGATCACGTCGAACACCAAGGCCATCGTTGTCATCAACCCGAACAACCCGACCGGCGCGCTGTACCCGCGCGAAGTGCTGGAGGAGATCGTCGAGCTGGCGCGCCAGCACCAGCTGATCGTGTTCGCCGACGAGATCTACGACAAGACCCTGTATGACGGCGCAAGCCACGAATCGATCGCCTCGCTGGCCGACGACGTGCTGTTCGTCACCCTCAACGGCCTGTCGAAGAACTACCGTTCGTGCGGCTACCGGGCCGGCTGGATGGTGGTGTCGGGCGAAAAGCGCCATGCCAAGGATTACATCGACGGCCTCAATATCCTGGCCTCGATGCGCCTGTGCGCCAATGCGCCGGGCCAGTTTGCGATCCAGACGGCGCTGGGCGGCTACCAGAGCATTGCCGACCTGGTCGGCCCGGGCGGCCGCCTGCTCAAGCAGCGCGACCTGGCCCACAAGCTGCTGACCGAGATTCCCGGCGTTAGCTGCGTCAAGCCAAAGGCGGCGCTGTATATGTTCCCGAAGCTGGACCCGAAGATGTACCCGATCGCGGACGACCAGCAATTTGCCTATGAGCTGCTGTCGGAAGAAAAAGTGCTGATCGTGCAGGGCACCGGTTTCAACTGGATCGCGCCGGATCATTTCCGCCTCGTCTTCCTGCCCAACGCCGACGACCTGACCGACGCATGCGGACGCATCGCGCGCTTCCTCGACGGCTACCGACGCCGCCACGGCTCGGTCTAATCCTATCAAAGTAAAAAGTATATGAAACCCATCAAAGTAGGCTTGCTTGGCGTCGGTGTCGTTGGCGGCGGAACGTTCGATGTATTGAAACGCAACCAGGAAGAGATTCGCCGCCGTGCCGGCCGCGGTATCGAAATCACCATGGTGTCGGCGCGCGACAAGGCCAAGGTCATGGCCCGCACCGGCGGCACCGTCGACGTCGTGATGGACCCGTTCGAGATCGTCAATCACCCCGATATCGACATCGTCGTCGAGCTGATCGGCGGCTGCGGCCTGGCCAAGGACCTGGTGCTGCAGGCGATCCATAACGGCAAGCATGTCGTCACCGCCAACAAGGCTTTGCTGGCCGTGCACGGCAACGAGATCTTCAAGGCCGCCCAGGACAAGGGCGTGATGGTCGCGTTCGAAGCGGCCGTGGCCGGCGGCATTCCGATCATCAAGGCGCTGCGCGAGGGCTTGACGGCCAACCGCATCGAAGGTATTGCCGGCATCATCAACGGCACCACCAATTTCATCCTGTCCGAGATGCGCGACAAGGGCCTCGACTTTGCGACTGTGCTCAAGCAGGCGCAGGCGCTGGGCTATGCGGAAGCCGACCCGACCTTCGACATCGAAGGCGTCGATGCCGCCCACAAGTGCACCATCATGTCGGCCATCGCCTTCGGCATTCCGGTGCAGTTCGACAAGGCGCACGTCGAAGGCATCAGCAAGCTGCAGGCGGTCGATATCCGTTATGCGGAGCAGCTGGGCTACCGTATCAAGTTGTTGGGCATCACCAAGCGCGCCGTCGTCAATGGCGTCGAAGGCATCGAGCTGCGCGTGCACCCGACGCTGATTCCATCCAAGCGCCTGATCGCCAATGTCGAAGGCGCAATGAATGCCGTGCTGGTGCAGGGTGATGCCGTCGGTGCCTCGCTGTACTACGGCCGCGGCGCCGGCGCCGAGCCGACCGCCTCGTCGGTCATTGCCGACCTGGTCGACATCACCCGCCTGGCCACTGCCGATCCGGAATACCGCGTGCCGCACCTGGCCTTCCAGCCGAATCAGATGACCGACGTGGCGATCCTGCCGATGTCGGAAATCACCACCAGCTACTACCTGCGCGTGTACGTCAAGGACCAGCTGGGCGTGATGGCCGACCTGACCCGCATCCTGGCCGACGCCGGCATCTCGATCGATGCCGTGCTGCAAAAAGAACCTGCCGAAGGCGAGACCCGCACCGACATCATCATCCTGACCCACCAGACCCAGGAAAAGAATATCAACGCGGCCATTGCCAAATTCGAAGCGCTGGCCACCGTGGTGGGCGACGTCGTCAAGATCCGACTGGAAAACCTGGCCTGATGAAGAAAATCCTCTGTATTGGCGGCCTGGCGCTGTGCGCCGCCAGCGCCCAGGTTGTGGCCCAGGTAGCGGCAAGCGCGACGCCTGCGACGCCTGCAACGCCAGCGGCGACTGCGGTCCCGGCAGCGGCAGCAGCGCCGGCAACTCCGGCAGCTGCGGCTGCCCCGGTACAGAGCGATGTCTTCCTGGCCGAGCTCGACATCGGCGCGCGCACCGTGCGCCAGATCCGCAATATTTCGAATCACGATGGTTACAACAACCAGCCAGCGTTCGTGCCCGGCGCGGTGCTGTTCGTGTCGGACCGCACCGGCTCGACCGACGTGTACCGGCACGACCTGGCCAGCGGCGCCACCACGCAGGTGACGGCCACCGCCGCGGCCGAGTTTTCGCCGACGCCATCGAGTGACGGTAAATCATTCACCGTGACGCGTGTGGCGGATCCGGCAGCGACGGCGGCCTACACGGATTCCCAGCAATTGTGGCGCTACGGCATGGACGGCAAGCCGCAGGCCCAGGTGCTGGCCGCCGGCCGCGTCGGTTACCACGCCTGGATCGATACGACTCATGTCGCCATGTTCCTGGTTGGCGACGATGGCAAGAACATTCCGCACACGCTGGTGCTGGCCGACCTGGTCAGCGGCAAGTCGACCTTGCTGAATTCGGCACCGGGCCGCTCGCTGGGACGCACGCCCGATGGCAAGCGGGTGTCGTTTGTTGATAAGACGGATGCCGCCAACTGGGTCGTGGCCGCCATGGCAGCAGGCGATGCCAAGCCGACCGTTCTGGTGGCGACGCCGCCCAACCTGCCAGGCGAAAAGGAAAGTGCCCGCAGCGAAGATTACTGCTGGCTGCCGGACGGTTCGCTGATGATGGCCAAGGGCAGCACCCTGCTGCGCTGGGATGGCAAGGCCGTCGCCAAGGCGGGTGGTGCCTTGCAGAAATTTGCCGATGTGGGCGAGTTGGGCGGCGACATCAAGCGCCTCGCAGTGAGCCCGGACGGCAAGCGCATCGCTTTCGTCGTACAGGCACACGCCAAATAGTCACCCCTGCCAGTGTTCGTTGATCACTCGTTTGTGGATGAGACCCACAGGGCGTAGCCGCGCGCCTTGAGCAGGTTTTCAATGATGCCCAATACCGCTATCAGTACTAGGCCATAAAGAAACTGGCCACCCAGGTTCGACATGAATTGGCCGAACCACGTGTGCGGTGACAGATGTTCCTGTGCATAGCCGGCAACCAGGGCGCAAACCAGAGTACCGTAGACGAGCGCGCCAAGTGCAGTAATGCGCTTGCGCTGGATGCTCGTTGCCGCCGTGCGGCGCAGCAAGTACTTGGCCAGGAAATGCCCTGGAATATAGAGGATCAGGCCGATCACGATGGACCCGATGCCAAGTATTGCCACTATTTTCCAGTCCATGCCGTCAAGTTCCTGTTCAAAATAGACGGCGCAGTCTAGCACATTGGATTTGTCGTCCAGGCGCGCCGCCCCGGAAGCCGGGGGCCTGCGCGCCAGTCTTTATCTGGCGTGATCGATAGCGATGCTAATTGCCTGCGCCTCATTGTCCATCAGCACGCGCGTGACCGCACTGTGGCCCAGCCTGGCTGAAACCATGGTGGCCGTGCCGGCCACTTGCGCCAGCGGCTTGCCATCGCGCTGCACCTTGGGCGAGGCACCGAAGCCATGCAGCACCAGTTCGATTTTCCCGAATGCCGACTTGTACTGGCCCTCCACCTTACCGATTTGCAGCATGCCGGCGGCGCCATCGTAGGTGATGTTGCGGCGGTAATACTGGCCCTGCTGGTAGGCGAAGCTGGCACCGTCGTCCTCGTAGTACTGCATGCTGCTTTGGCCGTCGCCGCGGTACAGGTGCAGCGACAGGGTGCCGTCGGGTCGCTGCGCGGTCGACTGCACCAGCGACTGCATCGGCACGATGCTGCCCTGCCTGACCCAGACCGGCAGCTTGTCTGCGCTGGTGTCGATCACCCGGTCTTGTCCACCTTCCTGCAACTGGTCGGTGTACAGATCGTACCAGCGGCCGGCGGGGAAGTGCACCTTGCCGAAGTCCCGGTTGCTGTCGAAGGGCGCGACCAGGAAGGCCGGGCCGAACAGGTATTGATTCTGGAACGCCGGCTCGTATACCTTGGCGTCGTGCGTGTAGTCGATCGCCAGCGTGCGCATGACCGGCATGCCGCTGGCGGCGGCCTGCTGGAAGCTGGAATACAGGTAGGGCATCAGGCGATAGCGCAGATTGATGTAGTTGCGCGAGATTTCCAGCACATCCTCGCCGTAGGTCCACGGCTCGGACGACTTGCTGTCGCTGGCGGCATGGTTGCGGAAATATGGCGTGAACGCGCCGATCTGCATCCAGCGCCCGTACAGAGCCGGCGACGGCGTGCCCAGGAAGCCGCCCACATCCATGCCCACGAACGGCATGCCCGACACGCCAAGGCTGCTCAGCATGCGCACGCCGAGCAGCATGTGCTCGTCGGTGGCGGTATTGTCGCCGGTCCACAGGGCGCTGTAGCGCTGGCTGCCGGCATATGCGGCGCGCGTCAGCATGAAGGGCCGCTGCCCGGTGGCCGCCTTCATGCCTTCGTAGCTGGCGCGCACCATGCCCAGCGCGTAGACATTGCGCGCCTGCATGTGAGTGGTGGGCGCGCCGTCGAAGTCGAACAGCACATTATTGGGCATGCGCTGGCCCCAGGTGCTGATTTCGTTCATGTCGTTCCACAGGCCGGCCACGCCGGCCGCCGCAAAGCTGCGCACTTCCTTGCGCCACCAGGCGCGTGCGCGCTCGCCGGTAAAGTCGGGGAAATGACACCAGCCGGGCCATACTTCGCCGCTGTAGTTGCTGCCGTCGGCGTATTTGATGAAGACGTCGTCGGTCATGCCGCGCTCGTAGCTGCCGTAGCCTTTTTCGATCTTGATGCCAGGGTCGACGATGACAGTGGTCTTCAATCCCATCGCCGCCAGTTTGGCGGTCATGCCGGTCGGGTCGGGGAAGCGCGCCTGGTCCCAGGTAAACAGCTTGTAGCCATCCATATAATGGATGTCGAGCGTGATGCCGTCGGCCGGGATCTGCTTCTCGCGCAGCGTCTGCGCGATGCGCATCACTTCGGCCTGCGGGTAGTAGCTGTAGCGGTTTTGCTGGTAGCCGAGGCTCCACAGCGGTGGCAGTGGCATGCGGCCGGTCAGCGCGGTGTACGAGCCGATGATGTCGGCCACCTCGCGGTGGTGGATGAAGTAATAGTTCATCTCGCCGCCGCGTGCCCCGAACGAGGCGAAGCGATTATTGCTGGCGCCGAAATTGAAGTCGCTCTGGTAGCTGTTGTCGAAGAAGATGCCGTAGCTCAGGCCGTGGTGGATGCCGATGTAGAAAGGCACGGTGGCGTACAGCGGATCGGTATTGCCGGTATAGCGGAAGGCGTCGGTGTTCCAGTTGGTGTAGGCGCTGCCGCGCTTGTCCAGGTTGCCGGTCTTTTCGCCCAGGCCGATGAAGCGTTCGCCTTCCTGCATCTTCTTGTAGTTGGTGACGTCGCTGCCGATCCACGACAGCGTCAGGCCCGTTTCGTCTTCGTTGATGGTCTTGTTGTCGGGCGTGCTGAAACGGATGCCGAAGGGCTGGCGCGCCACATGCACGCGCACGGCGCCAGTCGACATGACGATTTCGCGCTCGTTCTGGCTGACTTCGACGGCGACTGGCTGCGGTTTGGCCACGACCGCATGGGAGAAGTCGCGCCCCAGAGCGTGCTGGTCGGCCCGCACCCGCAAGATATGGGGGCTGTACGCCGTCAGTTCGACGTGGGCGTTGTCGGTGCGGATCAGCAGCTGCGCGCCGCGCACTTCGACCGAGCGCACGGCGCCGACCGGTTTGACTGGCTGGGCGCTGGCCAGGCCGGCGCCGAGCAGGAAGATGAGGGCGCACAGTGCGCGAGATACTGTCTGCATGATGAGAGCTTTCAGGTTAAGTTTGAGGTCAGGCAGGGCGCGGCCGGCGCTGGCGCGGCCGCAACGTGGCGCGGCGCGTTAGCGGGCCGCCTGCATCGCCTGCGCGAATTGGGCCGCCTTGTCGCCGACAATCAGGTGGCGCACGCCGCCGTCGGCC
>CBDDRJ010000052.1:0-57925 GCA_965233055.1 uncultured bacterium | reverse complement strand
GCTGGCCGAGCACTTGCCGTGCAGCTTCACCGGCGGCGAGGTCAATCTGGCCAACGAAAACGTCACCCACGCGATCCGCGCCGAGGATGTTGGTAATATGGCATCGAAAATCGCCGCCTTGCCGTCCGTGCGGCAGGCGCTGTTCGCCCTGCAGTTAAGTTTCCGCAAGGCACCTGGCCTGGTGGCCGACGGGCGCGACATGGGCACCGTCATCTTTCCGCATGCCCAATTGAAGGTGTTCATGACGGCGAGCGTCAGGGCGCGCGCCGAAAGACGATATAAGCAATTGATTGACAAGGGAATTTCTGCTAATATGGAAGACCTTCTGGCAGATTTGCAAGCCCGTGACGAGCGCGACACCCATCGCGCCATCGCGCCGCTGGTCCCCGCCGAAGGCGCGCGCATCCTCGATACGTCGGAGCTGACGGCCAATGAGGCCGTATTCCAGGTGCTTCACTGGTACGCGCAAAATAAACACTCGCAATAATAAAGCTGTTGTTTCACCGTGGTGCCCGCACGGCCAGATGCCTGTGCGGGCGTTTGTTTTAACCTAACCCAGTTTAAGTCGCATCGTGCGATCTCTGCTGGTCAACATGTAAGAACCTATGACTACTGCTACCTCCCAAACTTCCGGTATGGAATCGTTTGCCGCGCTCTTCGAAGAGTCCCTGTCGCGTCAAGATATGCGCTCCGGCGAAGTGATTTCCGCTGAAGTCGTGCGTCTGGATCACAACTTCGTGATCGTCAACGCCGGCCTCAAATCCGAAGCGTTTATTCCTATTGAAGAATTCAAGAACGACCAGGGCGAACTGGAAGTTCAAGTCGGCGACTTCGTTTCCGTAGCGATCGAATCGCTGGAAAACGGTTTCGGCGACACCATCCTGTCGCGCGACAAGGCCAAGCGCCTGGCATCGTGGCTGGCACTGGAAAAAGCGATGGAATCGGGCGAGATCGTCGTCGGTACCGTCAACGGTAAAGTCAAGGGCGGCCTGACCGTTCTGACCAACGGCATCCGCGCCTTCCTGCCGGGTTCGCTGGTTGACACCCGTCCAGTCAAGGACACCACCCCGTTCGAAGGCAAGACCCTGGAATTCAAGGTCATCAAGCTCGACCGTAAGCGCAACAACGTTGTGCTGTCGCGCCGCGCCGTCATTGAAGCTTCGATGGGCGAAGAGCGCCAGAAGCTGATGGAAACCCTGAAAGAAGGCACCGTGGTTACCGGCGTCGTCAAGAACATCACCGACTACGGCGCGTTCGTGGATCTGGGTGGCATCGACGGCCTGCTGCACATCACCGACCTGGCATGGCGTCGCGTGCGTCATCCGTCGGAAGTGCTGACGGTTGGCCAGGAAATCACCGCTAAAGTCCTGAAGTACGATCAGGAAAAGAACCGCGTTTCTCTGGGCGTGAAACAACTGGGCGACGACCCATGGACCGGTCTGTCCCGTCGTTACCCACAAAGCACCCGTCTGTTCGGCAAGGTAACGAACCTGACCGACTACGGCGCTTTCGTTGAAGTCGAGCAGGGCATCGAAGGCCTGGTCCACGTTTCCGAAATGGACTGGACCAACAAGAACGTCGCTCCAAACAAAGTTGTCCAACTGGGCGACGAAGTAGAAGTGATGGTTCTGGAGATCGACGAAGAGCGTCGCCGTATTTCGCTGGGCATGAAGCAGTGCAAAGCAAATCCATGGGATGACTTCGGCGTTACCCACAAGAAGGGCGACAAGGTCAAGGGCGCCATCAAGTCGATCACCGACTTCGGCGTGTTCATCGGCCTGGCCGGTAACATCGACGGCCTGGTACACCTGTCGGATCTGTCGTGGACCGAAACGGGCGAAGAGGCAGTGCGCCGCTTCAAGAAGGGTGACGAACTGGAAGCCATCGTGCTGGCCATCGACGTCGAGCGCGAGCGCGTTTCCCTGGGCGTCAAGCAACTCGAAGGTGACCCGTTCAACAACTACGCTGCAATGAACGACAAAGGCGCCCTGGTAACGGGTACCGTCAAGTCGGTCGAGCCTAAGGGCGCAGTGATCCAGTTGTCGGACGAAGTCGAAGGCTATCTGCGCGCTTCGGAAATCTCGCGCGATCGCGTTGAAGATGCTGGCACCCACCTGAAAGTCGGCGATACGGTCGAAGCCCTGGTCATCAACATCGACCGCAAGGCGCGCTCGATCCAGTTGTCGATCAAGGCCAAGGACAGCGCTGAAACCCAGGAAGCAATGCAGAAGATGGCTTCTTCGGCCGACAGCAATGCCGCTTCGGGCACCACCAGCCTGGGCGCCCTGTTGAAAGCTAAGTTCGACAACAAGAACTAAGTCGTCGGAAACCGACAGATGACGAAGTCCGAGTTGATTAACCGCCTGGCTGAGCGTTATTCTCAGCTGGTGGCCAAGGATGCGGAGTACGCCGTCAAGACCATCCTCGATGCCATGACCAACGCCCTGGCGACTGGTCAGCGCATCGAGATCCGTGGTTTTGGCAGTTTTGCTCTCAACAGCCGGCCGCCGCGGATCGGACGCAACCCGAAGTCTGGCGACAAGGTGATGGTTCCCGAAAAACGGGTGCCGCACTTCAAGCCGGGCAAACAGTTGCGCGAACGGGTCGACGCGATGGTCGGGCAACCGATCATTGAAGACTAAGTCGTCAGAACGGCATCTCAGGATGCCGTTTTTTTTTGTGCTTGCGTCCGCGTGGGTTGCTTCGCAACCCACCCTACGTTTGAAAAACTGGCATCTTGTGCGACACTGCACACTTGGAAATTCTTTCACTGGAATGTGCTGATGAAATTCATCTCCACCATCGTAGGCATTGTTCTGTTTATCCTGTTTTTCGGCTTCGCGCTGAAAAACACGCAGGAAGTCGATCTGCACTTCTTCCTCAATTACGAATTGCGCGGCCCGCTGGTGCTGATGCTGCTGGCCTTTTTTGTCGCCGGCGCCTTCCTCGGCATCCTGGCGCTGACGCCGACCGTGTTCCGCCATCGGCGCGAAAGCTCGAAACACAAGACCACCATCGAAACCCTGCAAAGCGTGGCGCGTGCGCCGCAGCCGCAGCCCGACAGCGTCAACACCCAACACTAAAAAAACCAAAGCATGGAAATTGAATTCTGGATGTTGCTGGGAATTCCGCTGTTTTACGCCTTCGGGTGGATCGCAGCGCGGATCGACATCAGGCAGATCGTCTCCGAGGCGCGCAGCCTGCCGCGCGGCTACTTCAAAGGCCTGAACCTGCTGCTCAACGACCAGCCGGACAAGGCGATCGACGCCTTCATCGAAATCGTCAAGCTCGACACGGAAACGGCCGACCTGCATTTCGCGCTCGGCAATCTGTTCCGCCGCCGCGGCGAGACCGAACGCGCGATCCGCGTGCACCAGAACCTGCTGGCGCGTCCGGACCTGCCGGAAGAGCAAAAGCTGCAGGCCCAGTACGAGCTGGGCATGGACTACCTGAAGGCCGGCCTGCTGGACCGCGCCGAGGAATCCTTCAACGCCCTCGTCGCGACCCCGTACGCGGTGCAGTCCCGCCGCGCGCTGCTGGAGATTTTCCAGCGTGAGAAGGAGTGGCCGCGCGCGATCGAGTCGGCCATCGGCCTGCAGGAGTCGGGCGCCGGCGCCCGCCAGAAGGAGATCGCGCAGTTTTACTGCGAGCTGGCGCAGGACGCGCTGGTGCACCTGCACCCCGAGGACGCCATGCCGCTGCTGGAAAAAGCGCTGCAGGCCGACCGCAAGAACGTGCGCGCCACCATGCTGATCGGCGACGCCCAGCTGGTGCAGGGCGATACCGAAGGCGCGCTGGTGACGTGGCGCCGGGTCGAGCAGCAATCGGTGCCGCACGTTGCGCTGGTGGCAAACCGCCTGATGGATGGCTACCGCAAGGTGGGCCGCCCGCAAGAGGGCGTCAACCTGCTCAAATCCTACCTGGCCGAGGCCTCGTCGATCGACCTGATCGAAGTGGTATTCAAGGCCGTCATCGAGCTGCACGGCGTGGAAGAAGCCAAGCAGCTGGTGATTGAAGAACTGCGCCGCACGCCGACCCTGCTGGCGCTCGACAAACTGCTCGAAGTGCGCCTGATGGACGCGCCGCCGGAGATCTTCTCCGAACTGTCGATGGTCAAGAACCTGGTGCACGGCTACACCCAGAAGCTGGCGCGCTACCAGTGCAGCCATTGCGGCTTCAAGGCCCGCCAGTTCTACTGGCAGTGCCCCGGTTGCAGTCTGTGGGAGACCTACCCGCCGCGCCGTACCGAAGAACTGAATGTGATGAACTAAGCCAGCCCGTAGGGTGGGCAGCTGGTCGTCGCACGGTTACTAGTGCGGCGACATGCCCACCAGGCACATGAAAAGTAGAAAACTATGAAAATTACGATTATCGGCACCGGCTATGTCGGCCTGGTGACTGGCGCCTGCCTCGCCGAATTGGGCAACAACGTGTTCTGCCTCGACCTCGACGTCAAAAAGATCGACCTGCTCAATAACGGTGGCATCCCGATCCATGAACCGGGCCTGGAAGAGGTGGTGGCGCGCAACCGCGCCGCCGGCCGCCTGCAGTTCTCGACCGACGTCGCCGCCAGCGTGGCGCACGGCGTGCTGCAGTTTATCGCCGTCGGCACGCCGCCGGATGAAGACGGCTCGGCTGATCTGCAATACGTACTGGCGGCGGCCCGCAATATCGGTCGCCACATGACGGACTTCAAAGTCATCGTCGACAAGTCGACCGTCCCGGTCGGCACCGCCGACCGCGTCAGCCAGGCGCTGCGCGCCGAGATCGCGGCGCGCGGCCTCGATACCGAGTTCTCGGTGGTGTCGAACCCCGAGTTCCTGAAAGAGGGCGCGGCGGTCGAAGACTTCATGCGCCCCGACCGCATCGTCATCGGCCACGACAGCACGCCGCTGGGCCTGCGCGCGCAGGACCTGATGAAGAAGCTCTACGCGCCGTTCAACCGCCACCATGAACGTACCTACTGGATGGACGTGCGTTCGGCCGAATTCACCAAGTATGCGGCCAACGCCATGCTGGCAACCCGCATCTCCTTCATGAACGAACTGGCCAACCTGGCCGACGAAGTGGGCGTGGACATCGAGGCGGTGCGCCACGGCATCGGCTCCGACCCGCGCATCGGCCACAGCTTCCTGTACGCCGGCGCCGGCTACGGCGGCTCCTGCTTCCCGAAAGACGTGCAGGCGCTCGAGCGCACCGCGCGCCAGTATGGCCAGGACCTGCTGATCCTGCGCGCGGTGGAAGCGGTCAACGACAAACAGAAGGTCGTGCTCGGCAATAAAGTCACCGAACGCTTCGGCAAGAACCTGGCGGGCAAACACTTTGCCGTATGGGGCCTGGCCTTCAAGCCCAACACCGACGATATGCGCGAGGCCCCGGCTAGAGTGCTGCTGCGCGAACTGCTCGAAGCGGGCGCCACCGTCGCAGTCTACGACCCGGTCGCGATGATGGAGGCGCGGCGCGTGCTGGCGCTCGACTTCAGCGAAGAACAGCTGTCGCGCGTGCGCTTCGCCGCCAGTCCAATGGATACGCTGACCGACGCGGAAGCTTTGATCATCGTTACCGAATGGAAGGCCTTCCGCAGTCCCGACTTTGACCAGATCAAGGAAAGGCTCAAGAGCCCGATCATCTTCGACGGACGCAACCTGTTCGAGCCGCAGCTGATGGCCGAGAACGGCTTCGAATACCATGGCATCGGACGTTCCGTCCTGACCCGCAAATGAGCGCGCTAACCCTGCAGCCCGGCGCGGCGCCGGTCCTCGACGCGGTGCGCATCCTGGTGGTCGGCGACGTCATGCTGGACCGCTACTGGTTCGGTGAAGTCAACCGCATTTCGCCGGAAGCGCCGGTGCCGATCTGCCGCATCGAGCGACGCGAAGAGCGCCTTGGCGGCGCTGCCAACGTGGCGCGCAACGCCGCCGCCCTCGGCGCCCATTGCGGCCTGCTGGGCGTGGTTGGCGCCGACGAGGCGGGCGCCCAGGTCGAGCAATTGCTGGCCGATTCGCACATCCACAGCTACCTGCAGCGCGACGACGCGATTTCGACCATCATCAAGCTGCGCGTCATCGGCCGCCAGCAGCAGCTGATCCGGGTCGACTTCGAAGACGCGCCGACCGACACCGTCCTGCGCGACAAGCTTACCCAGTTCAACGCGCTGCTGCCGGACTACGACGTCATCGTCCTGTCCGACTACAACAAGGGCAGCCTGGTCAATGTGGCCGAGATGATCAGGGCCGCGCGAGCCGCCGGCAAGATCGTCATGGTCGACCCGAAGGGCGACGACTTCGCGCCGTATGCGGGTGCGACCGTGCTGACGCCGAACAAATCCGAACTGCGCCGCATCGTCGGCAGCTGGAAAACCGAAGAGCAGCTGACCGCCAAGGCCCAGCAGCTGCGCCAGCAGCTGGGGCTCGACGCGCTGCTGCTGACCCGCTCCGAAGAAGGCATGAGCCTGTACACGGCGACCGAAGTGCTGCACATGCACGCGGCGGCGCGCGAAGTGTACGACGTGTCCGGCGCGGGCGACACGGTCATCGCGACCATGGCCGCCATGCTGGGCGCCGGCATGCCGATGGCCGACGCCATCGCCACTGCCAACCGTGCCGGCGGCATCGTGGTCGGCAAGCTGGGCACGGCGACCGTGACGCGCGAGGAGCTGTTCGGCACCGCCTGAATCCTTTTTTTCAACCACGCAGGAGTAGATGAGATGATCAAGAAACTGATAGTCGCAGTAGCCGCCATGGTCGCCATGATGGGATTTGCGTTTGCCCAGGTTGACGTCAACAAGGCCGACAAGGCCGCGTTGGATGCGGTCAAGGGAATCGGGCCGGCCATGTCCAAGACGATTCTCGATGAGCGCACCAAAGGTGGCGCGTTCAAGGACTGGGCCGACTTCCAGGCGCGCGTCAAGGGCGTGGCCGACAAGAAGGCGGCAGCGCTGTCCGAAGCCGGCCTG
The DNA here is from genome assembly GCA_965233055.1 of uncultured bacterium. Lineage (GTDB taxonomy): Bacteria > Pseudomonadota > Gammaproteobacteria > Burkholderiales > Burkholderiaceae_D > Telluria_A. The sequence goes on along the minus strand of CBDDRJ010000052.1, from coordinate 50,970 downwards.
CAAGTGAATGGCCAGGCACGCGCAGCTGCATCGGCTGCGTCGGCAGCATCCAAAGCATCGGCTGCATCGGCAGCATCAAAAGCATCGGCTGCACCGGCTGCGTCGGCCGCCTCAAAAGCATCGATGGCATCGGCCGCATCGAAAGCCTCGATGGCATCCGCTGCTTCGGCTGCATCGGCCAAGAAGTAAAATCCCGTAGGGTGGGTGACCGGTCGTCGCACGGAAGTTGGTGCGGCGACATACCCGCACGTGAGGCCAGCACGGTGCAATTGCCACGCGTTGGTGCATAGGCCAGCACGGTGCAAACGTCACGCGTGGGTACATGAGCCAGCACGGTGCAAACGTCACGCGTGGGTACATGAGCCAGCACGGTGCAAACGTCACGCGTGGGTACATGGGCCAGCACGGTGCAAACGTTACGCGTGGGTACATGGGCCAGCACGGTGCAAACGTCACGCGTGGGTATGTCGCCGCACCAACTTCCGTGCGACGACCGGCTACCCACCCTACAAAACCAAAGGATCCACCATGCGCAGCCTCCCACTTCTTCTGTTACTTGCCAGCACCTCCGCATTCGCCGCCGCCCCTCGCCAGCAAGCCCAGATCGAGCGCATCGTCGGCGATATCTCGCCCCAGCGCATCGAAGCGACAATCCGCAAGCTGGTCAGCTTCCGCACCCGCCACACCATGTCCGACACTGTCTCCGAGACCGAAGGCATAGGCGCGGCACGCCGCTGGATCAAGGCCGAGCTGGAGCGCTGCGGCGCTGGCAGCCGCCTGCAGGTGGCCTTCGACAGCCACATCGCACCGGTCTCGGCCCGCATCTCCGTGCCGACCGAAATCGTCAACGTGGTCGCAACGCTGCCGGGCACACAGGCCGAATCGGCCGCCCGCATATACGTCGTCAGCGGCCACTACGATTCGCGCAACTCGGACGTGATGGACGCCAAGGGCGACGCCCCTGGCGCCAACGACGACGCCTCCGGCACCGCGGCCGTGATGGAACTGGCCTGCACGATGGCGCGCCACCAGTTTGACGCCACGCTGGTCTTCATGACCGTGGCGGCGGAAGAGCAGGGCCTGCTCGGCGCGCGCGACTGGGCAGAAAAAGCCAAGCAGAAAAAACTCAACATCGCCGGCATGTTCACCAACGACATTATCGGCAGCTCGCGTGCCGACGACGGCCGTATCGATAACACCCAGGTGCGCCTGTTCGCCGAAGGCATCCCGGTCGCCGGCGGAGATGCCGACGCCGTCAAGAACCTGATCGCGACCGGCGGCGAAAACGATTCGATCTCACGCCAGCTGGCCCGCCACGTGAAGGAAACGGGCGAGCGCTATGTCAATGGCTTCAAGGTTTCGATCGTCCAGCGCCGTGACCGCTACCTGCGCGGTGGCGACCACATGCCATTCCTCGAACGCGGCTTTGCCGCATTGCGCTTCACCGAGCCGAACGAGGACTTCAGCCACCAGCACCAGAACCTGCGTGTCGAGAATGGCGTCAAGATCGGCGACCTGCCCGAGTACAACGACTACAATTACATCGCCAAGGTGGCGAAGGTAAATGCAGCAGCGCTCGCTTCGCTGGCGCTGGCGCCGGCCGCGCCGCAAAAAGTGCAGGTGCGGACCTCCGGCCTGGAGAACAGTTCGTCGCTGGTATGGCAAGCCAACACCGAGCCGGACCTGGCAGGCTACCGCATCGTGTGGCGCGAAACCACGGCGGCCGACTGGCAAGGTGCGGTTGACGTGGGCAAGGCGACCGAGCACAAGATCAAGCTGTCAAAGGATAATTACTTCTTCGGCGTGCAGGCGGTGGACAAGGACGGCAACGTCAGCGTCGCGAGCTATCCGTCGCCGCTCAGGTAGGGTGGGTACGGTCTAATCGTACCTACCCGGAACCGGCGCCGTGCGCGGAGGCCAACGTCATGCGCGCAGCGGCCAACGCTGTTCGCTCGTCAGCCAATGCCACGCACGCGTCACGCGTGGGTAAGGCGCAGCCTTACCCACCCTACGTTTATCGCGGTATGCCCGTGCGGCCGCTGGCCAGCAGGCCGTCGAGCACGGTGCCGGTCTGGCCTTTCAGCTTGCTCAATTCGCGCTGTACCAACGGCAGCAAGTCCGCGTGGCGCTTGTGCAGGTAGTGGTAGAGCGGGGTCGAATAGATGTCGGCACCATTGAACTGGCTGGCTTCGACGCCGCTCGCGGCGATGGCGTCCCTGATCGGCCCGTCGCCGCCGAGCAGCACGTCGATCATCCCATGCTGCAGCATCCGCACGCCGGCCGGGTAGCTATTGGAGAGCACCACATTGGCCCAGCCTTTGGTCGATTCTTCCGCGTGCCGGATGCCGCGCACGACACCGACCCGCTTGAACTTCGACAAAGCCTCAACCGTCGCCGGCGCGGCACCGGTTTCCTTGCGCACCCACGCACTCGCCCCATTCATATACAAAGGCACATCGACCCTGCGCAAGTTGGGGTAGCTGTCCTCGATCTGGATCGGGCGGATGACTTCACCATCAAGCTGGCCGGCATCGGCTTCGACGATGGCGCGCAATGCGGGGCGCGCGCTGAACTGCACCTTGATATTCAAACTGGCGTAGGCAAGCTCCAGGGCATGGCGCACCTGCCTTGCCTGCACATGGTCGACCGTTAGCGGGAAGTGGAGCGTGCGCGTCGGCGCAGGGTCCGCCGCCAGTGCCGGCAAGGCGAGGCAGGCAAGCAGGACCTGGCAGGCAAGGCGTACCAGCGCAGTCATCGAGACCATGGCCATGCCTCCCGGCTTGGTGCCATCAATCCGCCAGCACCGGCAATGCGGCGAGGTAGGAATGCAACTGCGCGACCACTGCAGCGCCTTCTCCCACCGCCGCAGCGACGCGCTTGGTCGAGCCGGCGCGCACATCGCCGATCGCAAAGACGCCGGGGACCGTCGTCTCCAGGTGGCCATGCAGCGAGCCGTCGGGGTTGAGCATGTGGCCGGTGATGCGGCAGCGCGCCATCATGACCTCGGTGCCGGTCATCACAAAGCCATGCTGGTCGACCCGCACGCCGCAGTCGGCCAGCCAGTCGGTATTCGGATCGGCACCGACAAACAGAAACACGCGCCGGACCGGCTGCGCGACCTCGTCCTGCCCCTTGCTACGCCAGCGCACGCTCTCCAGTGTCGTGCCGTCGCCGACCAGGGCCGTCAGCTCGGTATGCGGATGCAGCTCGATATTGGCGGTCGCTTCGATCCGTTCGATCAAATAGCTCGACATGCTGGCCGTCAGGTTCGGTCCGCGGATCAGGATGTGGACCTTGCGCGCGTGGCCGGACAGGAAGACGGCGGCCTGGCCGGCTGAATTGCCGCCGCCGACCAGCACCACTTCCTCGTTCAGGCACAGCTTGCCTTCGATCTGGCCGGCCCAGTAATACACGCCGGCCCCTTCATAGCGCTCGAGGTCCGGCAGCGGCGGCTTGCGGTAGCGCGCGCCGCAGGCCAGCACCACGGCCCTGGCCTTCAACTCGGTGCCATCGGAGAGGGCGAGCCGCAGCGGGAACTGGTCGCACATCAGGCGCGAGGCGACGGCGGGAATGGCCACTTCCGCGCCAAATTTCTGCGCCTGCACGAAGGCGCGGCCCGACAAGGCGCGGCCCGACACGCCGGTCGGGAAACCGAGGTAATTCTCGATGCGGGCGCTGGCGCCGGCCTGGCCGCCAAAGGCGCGCTGCTCGACCACCATCACGCACAGGCCTTCCGACGCGGCATACACGGCGGTGGCCAGGCCCGACGGCCCGGCACCGACCACCAGCACGTCGTAGACATGCTCGGTATTCAGGGGCGGCAGCATGCCGAGGCACTGGCCCATTTCGGCCAGCGTCGGATTCTTTTTGACGCTGCCGTCGGGGCACACCACCAGCGGCAGCTCGTGCGGCTGCGGCGCATACAGCTCGACCAGCGCCTGCGCTTCCGGGTTGGCTTGCGGGTCGAGCACGCTGTGCGGATGGCCGTTGCTGGCCAAGAAATTCTGCAGGCGGAAGATGTCGGTGTTGCCAGGCGGGCCGATCAGCGCGGGCAGGCTGGCGCCCGCTTCCAGCAGGCCGACGCGGCGCAGAATCAGCGCGCGCATGATGCGCTCGCCCAGTTCGGCCTCGGCCACCACCAGCGCGCGCAGGCAGTCCGACGGCACCACCAGCGTATCGAGACGACCCACCGCATGGGCCGAGACGAGCGAGGGGCGGCCCGACAGCTGGCCTACCTCGGCAGCGAAACTGCCTTCGCCGTGTTCGGTCACCGGTACGCTATTGCCCAGCCCATTGGCGCGGCTGATCTGCAGCCGGCCTTCGACCACCAGCACCATGCCGGGCGTGTGGCGGCCCGCCTCGAACACAGCTTCGCCATGCTGCCAGATGCGGCGCTGGCCGAAGCGCTCGAGCCGCGTCATTTCGGCGCAGCTCAGGATCGGGAACATCTGGTGGCGGCGGGTCTCGAGCGAACCGAGATCCGGCTGCGGCGCCGGGCCGGGCGATTCGGCCACGAAATCAGGGGGCGACAGGCTGCTCATGGGGGGGGCTCAACGATGAGGGGAGATGCCATCTAGTCTAGCGCAATTTGCAGCGATGTTCTTATGTAAGCAGGCAATAGTTGTCCTGTGGCGTAGATTGCCGTACATTTCTGCAAGTACCCTATCCATTGACCTGAAGCAGGACCCATCATGACGCAGTTGACGGCCGAATGGCTGAGCTGGATCGACACCAATATCGCGCGCGGCGTGTCGCAGCAGACCTTGATCGACACGCTGGTACTGAGGGGCGTCGCGACCAATGACGCCGGCTACGCGGTGCGTTCGCGCACGCCGGGCTTCCTGGTGCAAAACCCCAAGGCGCAGGCACCGCTGCAGCCGTCGCTGGACGTGCAGCGCGCGCTGGCCCGCCATGGGCACGCCGAGCCGACGGAGCGCAGCGCTCTGCCCTACCAGCACGAAGGCATGGGGCTGCAGATCGGCAACTCGGTCGACATCGACGGCCACCGCATCGGCGTCGTCTCCCGCCTCGACAAGCCCCATGTGGTGGTGTTCGACAATGTACTCAGCGCGGCCGAGTGCCAGCAGCTGATCAAGCTGTCGCGCGCGCGGCTGGCAACGTCGACCACGGTCGACGACCTGACCGGCAATGCCGTCCCCCACCCGGACCGCCGCAGCGAAGGCACCTTTTTCCACCTGAATGAGACTGCCTTCATCGCCAAGCTCGACGCCCGCATCGCGGCGCTGATGCAGCTGCCGGTGGCCAACGGCGAAGGCCTGCAAATCCTCAATTACCTGGTCGGCGGCGAATACAAGCCCCACTACGATTATTTCCCGCCCGAGCTGTCCGGCAGCGCCGTCCACATCGCGCGCGGCGGGCAGCGGGTGGCGACGCTGATCATCTACCTCAATACGGTCGAGGCGGGCGGCGAGACCATCTTCCCCGAGATTAATTTCAATGTCGTGCCGGTGCAGGGGCGGGCCGTCTATTTCTCGTATTACGACAGGAACGGCAATATCGACCCGCTGACCTACCATGGCGGCAACCCGGTCGTCCGCGGCGAAAAATGGATCGCCACCAAGTGGGTGCGGGCCGGCGTCTATGCCTGACAGCCAGCCTGGTGCCATACGCGCTTGGGCGTCTGGGTTTAGAATAGGCACTTGTTGAATCCGGAACGCTTCCCATGCCCTACAAGACCATCGAAGACACCATCGGCAATACGCCGCTGGTGCGCCTGACCCGCCTGCCGGGCGCCGACGCCCAAGCCCGCAACAATATTATCCTCGGCAAGATGGAAGGCGATAATCCGGCCGGTTCGGTCAAGGACCGCGCCGCGATGTCGATGCTGAAGGGGGCCGAGCAGCGCGGCGACATCAAGCCGGGCGACACCCTGATCGAAGCGACCAGCGGCAACACCGGCATCGCGCTGGCGATGGCGGCGGCGATCCGCGGCTACAAGATGGTGCTGCTGATGCCGGAATACCTGTCGATCGAGCGGCGCCAGAGCATGGCCGCCTACGGCGCGCAGATCATCCTGACGCCCAAGACGGGCGGCATGGAATACGCGCGCGATATGGCCGAGCAGATGCAAAAGGACGGCAAGGGCATCATCCTCGACCAGTTCGGCAATGCCGACAACCCGCGCGCCCACTACGAAGGGACCGGGCCCGAGATCTGGCGCGACACCGACGGCCAGGTCACCCATTTCGTCAGCGCGATGGGCACCACCGGCACCATCATGGGCGTGTCGCAATACCTGAAGGAACAAAACAGCGCGATCCAGATCATCGGCGCGCAGCCGGAAGAGGGCTCGCAGATTCCCGGCATCCGCAAATGGCCGGAAGCCTACCTGCCGAAGATTTTCGACCGGGCGCGGGTCGACCAGGTCGAGAGCGTGAGCCAGGCCCAGGCCGAGCACATGGCGCGCCGGCTGGCGGCGGAAGAGGGGATTTTCTGCGGGATTTCGGCGGCCGGCGCCTGCGAGATTGCGTTGCGGATTTCACAAACGGTCGAGAATGCAACGATCGTGTTCATCGTCTGCGACCGCGGCGACCGCTATCTGTCGACTGGCGTTTTCCCAGCCTGAGCAATACCAGACACTCCCCCTCCTCATGACAAGAGGAGGAGCGTGTTAGCTTACCAGCGCGATCAGGTTTGCGGTTCGCCGTCTTTTGGCTTGAACTGCTTGTCGCTGATACGGAACTTGTTGCGGCGGTCACCCATCAGGTAGCGCAGGTCGCGGATCGACAGGTCGGACACTTCATGCATGCGGATCAGCAGCGACGCGCCGACCGGCAAGCGGTGGTGGCGGATCTTGCTGATGACCGGCGGTGCCACTTCCAGCGCGCGCGACAGGGCCGCATCGTTCTTCAGGCGCAGGTTCTCGATCAGCGTGTCGAGCAGACGGTTTGGGTTGTATTGCAACAGATCATCGGAATCCGAATCGCTGTTCATATCAATGCCGACTTGGTTTGTCATGATAGTTAAACTTCCTCTGGTGAGTAATCGTTCTCGGTTCAACACGGGGGCTAGGTGTTGCCGCAACGCCTTCAGTACGAAGTTGCAGTGTACCCGCGGAAACACTTTTGGGGAAATGATGTTTTAATTGTACAAGCTTTTGCAAACTAATACTGTTTGGCAATTTCCCTTTAACGTTGCCCATGTGGCACTGTTGTCTATTCGCAACATGGCCTCTGTGCAATTCTCTCACAAAATCACGATTAAGTTTGTTCTTGGCAAGAAAAATATTTCTCAGCCACCCCGTTGCAGGCGCACCGCACGCCCCAGATCGATGACCGACATGGCATAGAAGAAGCTGCGATTATATTGAGTGATTGCAAAGAAGTTGGCATTTCCCAGCCAAAACTCGGTCGGTTCGGCGCCGTTTTGCAGGTCGACCAGGCCGAACAACATTCCTTCAGGTAGTGGTTGATTGGCAACAACTCCTGCTGCCTGTAACTGGTCGGCGCGCAGATTGGCGGCCAGCTCGCGGCCGATCAGGCCTTCCCACGCACGGTTCGGCGACACATTGACGGTGTAGACGATGGGGCCGGCCGCCGCCGACTCCCAGCCATGCTTGCGCAGGAAATTGGCCACGCTGCCGATCACATCGGCCGGCGAATTGCGCAAGTCGATGGCACCGTCGCCGTCGAAGTCCAGGCCGAACTGCAATACACTGCTGGGCATGAACTGCGGCATGCCAACCGCGCCGGCGAAGGACCCGAGCAGGCTGAACGGGTCGATCTTTTCCTTGCGGGCCAGCAGCAGCGCTTGCTCGAGTTCATCGCGGAAGAATGCCATGCGCGCCGCCCTGTTCGGCGTTTCAGGATAGGCGAACGCGAGCGTGGTCAAGGCGTCGAGCACGCGGAAGCGGCCAGTATTGCGGCCATAGACCGTCTCGACACCGATGATGCCGACGATGATGTCGGCCGGCACGCCGAACTGGGCCTCGGCCCTGGCCAGCGTCGCCGCGTGCTCGTTCCAGAAATCGACGCCGGCCTGGATGCGGACCGGCTCGATGAAGAGCTTGCTGTAGGCGTGCCAGTTCTTCGGCTTGCCGGGCGGCGCCGGCTTGACCAGCTGCACGGCCGAGTCGACCAAGCGGATCTGCGCGATCACGGCGTCGATCTCGCTGCGTTCGAAGCCATGCTTGCTGACCATCATCGAAGTGAAATCGCCGACCGCTTTCCATTCGCCGAAATTGACGGCCTCACCCACATAGTCGGTCTTGGGAGCCGGTTTCTTGTGCGGCAACTTGTGCGCTGCCTTGTGCGGCTTTTTGGGCGTGGCCCTGTGCGCCTTGCGCCGGGCGCTCTTGCTGGCAGCAGCGGAAGCCCGGGCCGGGGCGGAGGCGGAAGTGGCAGCCGAGGCTTGAGCGGCGTAGCCAGGCGGTACGGCGAATGCGCAGGACAGCAAAAGGGAGGTCAGTACGGTCAGGCGTTGCGCTAATTTCATGCAGACTCAATCAACAATCGTTGCAAGGTGGCGGCCAGCCCGGCATCGGATTTGGGCGGGCCGTATTTGTGGTCACTATATAAAGCGAGGAAGCGCAACGCTGCGGCCAGCCTGGCCGCCTCGAGCGGCGCTTGCTGCAGGCGCCGCGCATACGCGCTCGGGCCTTCGCTGGGTGCGCGTGCCAGGCCGCGCCGCGCCAGCTGCCGGCACAGCGCAAAGTATAGCGCATCGATGCGGTCGATTTGGCTGCGTTGACGCCAGGCGCGTGCAACAAAGGCCAGCAGCAGCACCGCAGCGATGGCAGCGAGCATGCGGCGGTCGGACAGGCTGTCCTTGATGGCGCTGACGGTGTCGCGCTGGCGCTCCGGCGTGTAATTGAGCACCCACTGGTTCCAGCCATTGTTCAGCGCGGCGAGCTGGTAGCGCAGCTGCGCCAGCCATTTGACGTTGGCCAGCGTCAGGCCGCCCAGCGGGGCCAGGCCGTCGATGCCGAACGGGGGGCGGGGCGGCACCACGCTGGCCAGGTTGCGGTCGATGCGGTCCGGCGCGACAAAAGCGGTCGGATCGATGCGCCGCCAGCCGCGCCCTTCGACCCACACCTCGGCCCACGCGTGCGCGTCGGACTGGCGCACCTGCAGATAGCCGTCGACCGGGTTCAACTGGCCGCCCTGGTAGCCGGTAACGACGCGGGCCGGGACGCCGGCCGCTCGCATCAGCATGACGAAGGCGCCGGCAAAGTGTTCGCAAAAGCCGGCCCGAGTGACAAACAGGAATTCATCGATGCTGTGGGTGCCCAGCAGCGGCGGCTGCAGGGTGTAGCGGTAGCCATTGTTGCTGAAATGGGTCAGCACGCTGGTGACTTTCTGCTGAGGGCTGCCTTTGAGCCTGGCGGCAAATTCGGTCGCGAGCGGGTTGTACCCGGGCGGCAGCTGCAGCCAGCGGGCCATCTCGGCCGGCGCCTGTTCCGCACCCAGCGTGTAGTCGGGGTAGGACGCTGCGCTGTAGCGCACCCGGCTGCCGATAGGATACGCGGCGAACAGTTCCAGCTCCTTGCTGACGTAGCTGGAATTGCGCTCGAGCCTGGGCAGCTCGTCCGGCACCTCGAGCGCGAACAGCCAGCGGCTATTGGTCGGCTCGAGCGTGACCTGGTAGTGCACCGGATCGCCGGTAACGGTGATGCGGGGCGCATTGAAACCGGCCTGGCCGCGCTCGTGCTGCAGGCGCGTCCAGCTGTGCCCGTCGAATGCGGACAGCACGATGCCGCGCCAGTACAGGCTGCGCTGGCGCGGCACCGGCCCGTCGAATTTGACGCGGAAGGCCGGCTCGTCCGACATTGCCAGGTTCGACACGCTGCCCGGCTCCATCGAGTCGGACAGCCCGCTGCGGGCGCTGGCATCGCCCGGCATGCCCCACAGCGGACCATGGATGCGCGGGAACAGCACGAACAGCACGACCGCCAGCGGCGCCGCGATCAGGACCATGATGCCGGTCTTGCGCAGGCGCTGCATCAGTGGCGGCACGGCCCCGGTGAACTGGAACGTCATTTGCGCCGCCAGTAGCACCACCACCGATACGGCCATCATCAGGCCGGTGGCAATCAATTGCGAATAAAAGAAATTGGTCAGCACCAGGAAGTAGCACAGGAAGATGACGACGAACAGGTCGCGCCGCGCATGCATTTCCAGCATCTTGAACGTCACCAGCAGCACCAGCATGGCCACGCCCGGCTCGCGTCCCAGTACCGAGTGGAAGTGGTTGAACACGCCGAGCATCGCTGCCCCGGCCAGGGCCACCAGCAGCAGGCGCGGCGGCATGCGCAGGCCGCGCCACGTGATCAGGCCACGCCAGGTCAGCGTGATGGCACACAGCAGCGAAATCCACGGCGGCAGGTGGCCGGCATGCGGCGCCATCACCATCAGAGCCGCCACCAGCAACAGCAGGGCGTCGGCCTTGTCGCGCGCCAGGTGGGACAGGCGCATCATGCGGCGCTCTCCGGGCGGCCGTACAGGGCCAGCGCGCGCAGGCAGGCAGCACTGTGGGCGGCGCCGAATGAAGGGGCAATGCGCACCGCGCCGATGTGCAGCGCATACGGCACTGCGCGCTGCTCGGCGTCGAGCACCCAGCGCGTCATGCGCGACAGGCGCAGCTCGGTGTGCATCGAGCCTGGCATGGCGTCGAAGTCGAGCACCAGCTCGGCGCGCGCGCCGCCTTCGAAGTGCTTGGTGACGATTTGCCCGCCCAGGCTCGGGTCGAGCCGCGCGATCTGGCGCCAGGCCAGGTGGCGCATCGAGTCGCCGGCCTGGTAGCTGCGCACGCCGGCAAAGTCGTCATGGCCGGCGCGCCCCACGCCATCCATCGTGGCGGTGCCGCTGACCGGCAGCGGCGGCGCGCCCGGCTCGGGGCAGGGGTAGACCAGCACGCGGCTGTCGGGCTGCCAGTAGCTCCACGCGCGGAACAGCCCCAGTGGGAAACGGGTCAGCAGGCGCACGCGCGGCGCCGGCAGGTAGCCGCGCTGCTCGGTCACGCACGACAGGGTCACGGTGGCGCTGGCGCCGGCCGCCACGTCGAGCGGGTGGCGCGGCTCGCCCGCGTGCAGGAAGTCGATCCAGACGGCGTAGCGGTCAAGCTTGCTGCGGTTGGCAACGCGCAGCTCGAAGCGCGCTTCGTCGCCGGCGAATACGCTGGCGCTGGCGCCCGGTACCAGGTGCAGGTAGGCCAGGTTGCGAAAGGTGTAGAGCATGTCGACCATGCCGCACATGGCCAGCAGGAAGGTCAATGCGAAGCCCAGGCCCAGCGAGTAGTTGGTCGAACCGACCAGCAGCACCACCATCAGCACGGCAAAGCCGAGCCCGGCGCCGGTCGGGACGATGAAGACGCGGCGCCGGTTCAGGAATACTTCACCCGGCTCGGCCTCGCGCAACTGGAACAGCCAGCGGTTGGCTCTCTTGCGCACGGCCTGTTCAAGGCGCGCCTGCATCGTGGTGGCCGGTTTCAGAGCGGGACCGATTGTTGCAGCTGCAGCAACAGGTCGCTGCTGGCCAGTGCGGCACCGTGGCTGGACTTGACCGGCCGCAGGCGGTGCGCGCACACCGGCAGCAGCATCGCCTGCACGTCTTCGGGGATCACGTGGTTGCGCCCTTCCAGCGCGGCCCAGGCGCGCGCCGCCTGCACCAGCGCGATGGCGGCGCGCGGCGACAGGCCTTCGGCGAACAGGTCGCCGCGGCGCGATGCCTGCGCCAGCGCCTGCACGTAGTCGATCAGCGAACCCGAGGTGTGGATCTGGCGCAGCGCCTGCTGGGCCGCCTCCAGTTCCTGCGGCACCATCACCGGCTGCAGGGCCCTGAGCATGCTGCGCCGGTCCTCGCCCATCAGCAGGGCGCGCTCGGCATGAAAGTCCGGGTAGCCCAGCGACAGGCACATCAGGAAACGGTCCAGCTGCGACTCGGGCAGCGGAAAGGTGCCGACCTGGTGCGCCGGATTCTGGGTGGCGATCACGAAGAACGGCGACGGCAGTGCGCGGGTGGTGCCGTCGGCCGTGACCTGGCGCTCTTCCATCGCCTCGAGCAGGCCGGACTGGGTCTTGGGCGTGGCGCGGTTGATTTCGTCGGCCAGCAGCACCTGGGTGAAAATCGGGCCCGGGTGGAACACGAAGGCATTCTTCTCGCGCTCGTAGACCGAAATGCCGGCCACGTCGGCCGGCAGCAGATCGCTGGTGAACTGCACGCGGTTGAACTGCAGGCCGAGCGACAGCGCCAGCGCATGGGCCAGTGTGGTCTTGCCGACCCCAGGCACGTCCTCGATCAGCAGGTGGCCGCCGGCCAGCAGGCAGGTCAGGGCCTGGCGCACCTGCAGGTCCTTGCCGACCACGATCTGGCTCACTTGGGCTGCGACGGCGTGCATTTTGTTGAACATGGATTTAGATCTTCGCAAAAGGGGCGGGCCGGGGCAGACAGAAGTCGGCGAAATGTGTCACGATGCGTCATGGTCGTTCGTTGACGATCGTCGCGTCGTCAAATTCTATAAGATAGCAGCAAGATGAGTACAGCAATTTACAGCCACACCGATTGCAAGCGGCATGAAATGGGCGAATGGCATCCGGAGTCGCCGGCCCGCCTGCAGGCGATCGAAGACCAGCTGATCCTGTCCAGGATCGACGACTACCTGGAGCACCGCCTGGCGCCGCTGGTCGATGGCGCCGACCTGGCCCGCAACCACACCCCGGCCGCCATCGCCCTGGTTCGCGACAATGTGCCGTCCGAGCCGGGTGCCTATTTCCCGCTCGACGCCGATACCCTGCTCAGTTCCTCGAGCTGGGTCGCGGCTCAGCGCGCGGCCGGCGCCGCCGTCGCCGCCACCGATGCCGTCATTGCCGGCGAAATCGACAATGCGTTTTGCGCCGTGCGCCCGCCCGGCCACCATGCGGTGCCGACCGGGCCGATGGGTTTTTGCCTGTTTAATAATGTCGCCATTGCGGCCCGCCACGCGATGGCGGTGCACGGCCTGAAGCGGGTGGCGATCGTCGACTTCGACGTCCACCACGGCAATGGCACGGCAGCCTCGTTCGAGAACGATCCGCGTGTGCTGATGGTCAGCTTCTTCCAGCATCCGCTGTATCCATACACCGAACCGGAGCCGATCACGCCCCACTGCGTCAACATCCCGGTGCCGGCGCGCACCAACGGCAGCGTGATCCGCCCCTTGATCATCGAGCACTGGCTGCCGGCCATGCACGCCCACCAGCCTGAGATGATTTTCATCTCGGCCGGCTTCGACGCCCACCGCGAAGACGACATCGGCGGCATGGCGCTGGTGGAGGACGACTATGCGTGGATGACCACCCAGATCATGGAAATCGCGCGCCTGTATGCCAAGGGGAGGGTGGTCAGCTGCCTCGAGGGTGGCTACAACCTGTCGGCGTTGGGCCGCAGCGTGGCGGCCCATGTGCGGGTGTTGGCCGGGCTGGATTAACGCGTGGGCACGGGGTCGTCGCACGGTTGTTGGTGCGGCGACCTGCCCACCCTGCATTTTCATTGTCGGGCGGCGACAGCGGCGTAGCGCGGGTAACTTGTTACCCGCGCGGGTGCCGACATGACGCTGCCGTCACTCGTGGGTAGACCTGCTACCGACCCTAGGTCTTCGTTGTCCGGCGGCGACAAAGATTAGAGGGATTCCTCGGTTTTTATTAACATTCCTCCTCAGTTAAATCTTCCTTCGCTTGGTGTTACGTCAAAGTGTTACTTCGATAGAAACTATTGTAAATAGGTCGCTTGACTAATTCGTTTGACAGCCCCCGATCACCTCGGTAGATTCTGGCTCGACGCCTATTTGTATTTACTCGCTTTGCCTTGCCGTTGGCGCCGCATCATCCGCTGTTCTCATCCATGTTAAACGCAACATCAGGGGGAATTACATGATCGGGTTCAAACGCATTCTCGTCGTACTGTTCGTGCTGTCGATATCTGCTGTCTCTTCCATTGCAAGCGCCACCAACTACACCTTGTGGGTCAACGGGCGCGGCGGCGGCGGGGTGGTCGGCAACTACAACAGCTTCAATTACTGGGGCCCTTCGACCACTGCGGCAGGCGTCAACAAGAAGGCCGTCAACTGGGATGGCTACAACAGCATCTCCTCGCAGAACAGCAAGATCCGCGACGCGCTCGACTGCTTCTGCACCGGCTCGAACTGGTGCTATATCGCCACCCACAGCGCCGGTGACCTGATGATGGGCTACACGATGGCCAATTATGGCGGCTCGTCGCGCATGAAAAAGAACGCAGTGGCCAATTCTTCGGGCCAGTGCGGCAATTCGGACGGCACCGCGCAGGTGGGCTGGAACATCAAGTGGGTGCGGGCGGCGTCCGGTGCGGGTGGCGGCTCCGAGTTGTCGGACGCCGGTTCGTGGGCCGTGTCCGAGCCGCTGGTGGCCAACCTCAAGACCAGCACCGCGCGCGCCATGTACAACCACAATGAGACGCGCAATGTCTGGTTCTATATGTATGCCGGTGCCAAGGGCACCGTCTACTCGGGCATCCTGCCAGGCCAGGACGACGAGGCCGTCGCTTACCACAGCACCGGTGGCGTGTCCGGCAGTTCGGGCGGCTCCTACTGCAATCCTTCCGACTGGTTCTGCAACGACCTGACCATGGGCACCGCAGCCAATGAAGGCGGACGCACCAAGTGGAGCTACCACTCGGTGCTGTTCAGGGACGACAACGAGGCCTATAACCACTACGCGAACGGAAACTGGCAAGGCATCATCGCCGTCGTTCGAAGTGCCATGGTCAGCAGCGCCATCTAGGCGTGGGCCGCAAGCGTTCCACACCGGCGCCGCAGCCGGCCCCGCAGGCGGGGTCATGGCGGTGGCTGCGCAGCCGATGGCTGGCAGGCGCTGCCGTGCTGCTGGCGCTACTTGGCCTGGCGGCCTGGCTGCGCCCGGCCGATGCACCGGCCCGGTCGGCGGCTGCCCCAGCAGTGCAGAGCGCCGCCGCGCTGTCGTACGGACAGCTCGCCACCGGCACCGCCGGGCTGCAGCCGGCCACCCGCGCGCAGCGCGTGCGTGAACTGACCGAGCAGTTCAAGCTGGCCGACCATACCTACTGCAGCTACCGCGACGGCAGCAAGTACCCGGTGAGCTCGCGCCCGATCGCGGACAATCCGGACCAGGTCTACCCCAACCAGCCAGTGACCGAGTCGCATCCGATGCGCGACCAGGGCGGCGGCAGCGACCGCGATGTGCAGGTGCAGACTGCACAGTCGCGCGTGTTCCTTGGCGCCGGCGAGTCGGCCGTGTTCTCGGTGCGCGCCGTCGACGCCAACGGCAAGACCTTGAACACCGTCGTCACGCGCGCCACCGCCGCCGGCCTGACCTTCAATGACAAGCGGCCCACGGCCAGCGTGGTGCTGCCGTTTCTCGATGATGGCCGCAATGGCGCCGCCACTGCCGGCGACGGCGCCCACTCGGGCGTGCTGACGCCGTCCAAGAGCGGGCTGGCCAGCTTCAACGGCACCATCCGCACCGAAGTCAATTACACCGTCAACGGGCGCCGCGGCGTGGTCGTGTTCGACGTGATCCACACGCCGGAAGTGCCTGCCGTGTGGGCCGGTCCGATCCGCGATGTGATGGAGAACGGCGCCCTCAGTTTCATCCTCAAGGCCGACATCCGGCAGGCTGGCCGCTACGTGGTTCATGGGCGGGTCGACGACGCCAAGGGCAAGCCGTTCGCGCTGCTGTCGTTCAACGAGCTGCTGCCGGCCGGGCCGCAGGAGATCCGCCTGACGGCATTCGGCAAGCTGGTGCGCGACCAGCAGCCGGCCATGCCATTGACGCTGCGCGACGTCGACGCCTACCTGCTCAAGGAAGATACCGACCCTGACCGCGCGCTGATGCCGCGCATCGAAGGCACGGCCCACGTCAGCAAGAACTACACGCTCAAGGGCTTCTCGGACGCCGAATGGCAGGCCGAGGAGCGTACCCGCTACCTGACCGAGTACGGCAAGGACGTCAGCGCTGCCCGGGCTGCACTCGAACAAATCAGCATTGGCGGCCCGATGCCGCCGAGCGAATGCCTCTGAAAGGGTAAAATACCGTCTTGATTGGATGATTTTGAGAGCACAGCATGTCGATACAATGGTACCCAGGCCACATGAACGCCGCCCGCAAGAAGGCGGCCGAGACCATGGAGAATACCGACCTGGTGATCGAGGTGCTGGACGCCCGCCTGCCCGAGGCGAGCTGCAATCCAATGGTCGAGGAGCTGCGCCTGTTCCGCCAGCGCCCCTGCCTGAAGATCCTCAACAAGATCGACCTGGCCGATCCTGACGCCACCGCCGCCTGGGCTGCCTACTACAACGCCCAGGAAGGCGTCACCGCCTACCCGATGACGACCAAGAAGCCGGCCGACGTGGCGCGCATCCCGGCGCTGGCGCAGTCGCTGGCGCCGCACCGCGGCGTGCCGACCAAGCCGCTGCGCATCATGATCATGGGGATCCCGAACGTCGGCAAGTCCACGCTGATGAACGCGCTGCTGAAGAAAAAGGTGGCCAAGGTCGGCGACGAGCCGGCCGTGACCAAGATGCAGCAGAAGCTCTACCTCGGCAAGAACACCATCCTGGTCGATACGCCCGGCATGCTGTGGCCGAAGATCGCGCTGGCCAGCGACGGCCTGATGCTCGCTGCCAGCCACGCGATCGGCTCGAACGCGCTGATCGAAGAAGAAGTGGCCACCTTCCTGGCCGACGAACTGCTGGCGCGCTACCCGGGCCTGCTGACGGCGCGCTACGGCTTCAAGACCGAGGGCATGGACGGCATCGCCGTGGTCGAAGGCGTGGCGGCACGGCGCGGCTACCGGCAAAAGGGTGGCGACCTCGATTTCGAGAAAGCCTCGCACATCTTCCTGCAGGACTACCGCACCGGCGCGCTGGGCCGCATCAGCCTCGAGACACCGCAGACGCGCGCCGCGCGGCTTGAAAAGCACGCAGCCGAGATGGCTGCCAAGGCCGAACGCGCCGCCGCCATCGCCGCTGAAAAGGCCGCCGCCAACGCCAAGGGCAAGCGCGGCACCTGATTGGTAGCAAGGGTGCTAACTGGCGCCGGAATAGTTGTGCGGACTCAATAGGTTTCCTTCAATAATCACGTTATATTGTTGGTTCTCTAGAGGAGATGCCATGCACTTTGCTCGGACGCTTGTCGGCGTTGGCGTAGTCGTTTCAGGTCTCGTATTCGCACAGCCGGTGTCCAGTCCGGCCGCCACGGTCGAAGCCTTCAACCCGGTTGGTGAAGTCAAAGCGGTGCGGCAGGTGTCGGCGCGCTTTTCGGAACCGATGGTTGCCTTCGGCGACCCGCGGCTCGAGGCGCCGTTCGCCATCCGCTGCGACGCCAAGGGGCAAGGCCATTGGGCCGACGGCCGCAACTGGGTCTACAATTTCGACGGTGACCTGCCGGCCGGGCTCCAGTGCGATTTCAGCACGCGGCCCAATCTGAAGGCCATGTCCGGCCGCGACGTCAAGCCGGCCAAGTTCGACTTCAATACCGGTGGCCCGTCCATCATCGAAAGCTGGCCGCACGATGGCGACTCCGACATCGACGAAGAGCAGGTCTTCCTGCTGGGCCTGGACACCGTGCCCGACCTCGATAGCGTGCGCCAGTATGCCTACTGCAGCGTCAGCGGCATCGGCGAAAAGGTGCCGCTGCAAATCATCGAAGGCAGGGAGCGCGAACAGATCCTGGCGGAGCAGAAGGGCCGCGCCGCGAACTTCTTTCAGGTCATCAGCAAGCGCAGCCGCGCGCGCCTCGGGATCCTGGCCGTCAAGGACAGGCGCCTTGACGACACGGCGCTGGTGCTGGTTGCACGCTGCGGCCGCAAGCTCGCCGCCGGCAACAGCATCAACATCGCGTGGAACGCGGGCATCCGCAGTGTCAGCGGGATCAGCACCAGCGCCCACCAGCAGCGCCATTTCCAGGTGCGCGAACAATTTTCGGCCAAGTCGACATGCGAGCGCGTCAATGCCAATGCCGGCTGCATTCCCGTCCTGCCGATTCACCTTACGCTGAGCGCCCCCGTCGATGCGGCGATCGCGGGCAGGATCGAGCTGCGCACTGCCGACGGCAAGGTGCTCAAGCCGACGCTCGCGGACAAGGAGAAGACCGTCAGCCAGGTCTCCTTCCCCGGTCC
The DNA here is from genome assembly GCA_965233055.1 of uncultured bacterium. GTDB lineage: Bacteria > Pseudomonadota > Gammaproteobacteria > Burkholderiales > Burkholderiaceae_D > Telluria_A. The sequence goes on along the minus strand of CBDDRJ010000052.1, from coordinate 32,845 downwards.
GTTCCCGGCAAAGAGTGAAGTCAGCATCGTGCTGCCGTCCGGTTTCCAGGACGATGCCGGGCGCAAGCTGGCCAATGCCGATTCCTTCCCTTTGAAGATCCGTATCGACGACGATCCGCCGTTGATCAAGTTCCCTTCGCACTTCGGCATCCTGGAGGCGAACGCCGATCCGGCGCTGCCAGTCAGTGTCCGCAATGTCGAAGCGACGCTCAAGGGCGTGCAGGCCAGAGTGGCAGGCAGTGCCGCCACCGCCGGCGCCGGCCCGGCCGCATCCAGTGGTCCCGGCCAACTGGCCAGTATCGACACCAGCAGCGACGCCGGCATCGCCAAATGGATCCGACGCGTGCTGGTGCCGCCCCACCATACTGCTGAAGGCCGCAGCGGATGGGACGGAGAAGGGAGCGGAAGGTATCCACGCGAAGGCGAGATCCCCCTGCTGATGGACCGGACCAGCGCGGACTTCACCAGCACGCCGTTGAACCTGCCGCGTGCGACCGGCGACCGCAGCTTTGAATTGATGGGCATCCCCCTGCCCAAGCCGGGCTTTTATGTGGTCGAGTTTGCCAGCCGCCGGCTCGGGCAAGCCTTGCATGGCGCGGACAAGCCGTACTACGTCTACTCGAGCGCGCTGGTGACGAATATGTCGGTGCATTTCAAGCTGGGGCGCGAATCCTCGCTCGCATGGGTGACGCAGCTGGACAACGCCAGGCCGGTGCAGCAGGCGCACATCAGCATCTCCACCTGCGATGGCGACCCGGTCTGGAGTGGCAACACCGGCAGCGATGGTACCGTGCGCATTGAGCGGGAACTGCCACGCAACTACTACAAGCAGGGCTGCCAGGGCTTGCTGGTGGTCGCGCGCAAGGGCCCGGACATGTCGTTCACCCTGACCCAATGGGACAACGGCATCGAGCCATGGAACTTCAACCTTGGCGCGTACGGCGCCGGTGGCCGGGTCGTCGCCCATACCGTATTCGACCGTCCCCTGTTCCGCGCCGGCGAAACCGTCTCGATGAAGCATTTTGTGCGCAACCGCGTCGGCGCCGGATTCGCGGCGCTCGAGGACTCGATACCGGCAACGGCGACGCTGACCCACCAGGGCAGCGGCCAGACCTACAGTGTCCCCATCCAGTGGAACAGAGGGGCGGGCGTGTCGGAGTGGCCGATCCCGAAGGAGGCCAAGCTCGGCACCTACAACGTGACGATGGTCTCCGGCCAGATGCTGGAATCGGGCAGCTTCCGCGTGGAGCAGTATCGCCTGCCGCTGATGAAGGCGGTGCTGAAACCACCAGCCAGGCCCCTTGTCCGGGCCACCCAGGTCGACATCGATGCGCAGCTCAGCTACCTCTCCGGCGGTGCAGCCGCTGGTGCGCCGGTCAAGTTCCGCAGCCGCCTGGTTGCCTATCCGCTGCAGTTTCCGGCCTATGATGATTTCCAGTTCGGCGGCAAGGCACCAAAGGTCGGCGTGGAAGCGGTGGCGCCGTATTCCTATGACCCGGAAGACGAAAGCGAGATCAGCGACGATGCGGCGGAAGTGCCTGCCGGCGTAGCGGGCTATCCGGTACGTACGCGCAGCATGACGCTCGATGGCAATGGCGGCGCCCGCGTCAACTTTTCCGGGCTGCCGAAAGGCGACGAGCCGCGCGCGCTCGAAGTCGAGATGGAATACACCGACCCGAACGGACAGATACTGACCGCTTCGACGCGCGCTCTGGTGCTGCCATCGGCGCTGGTTCTGGGCATGCGAATCGACGGCGCCTACGCGACCAGGGAAAAGCTGTCGTTCAAGGTGCTGGCGCTCGACCCGCAAGGCAAGCTGCAAACCGGCCGCCAGGTCAGCGTGGACGCCTACTCGCGCAAGACCTACGCCTATCGCAAGCGCATGCTGGGCGGCTTCTACGCTTACGAGCAAACGGCCGAAGTCAAGCGCGTCGGCGAAGTCTGCAGCGGGAAAACGGATGAGCGCGGCCTGCTCATTTGCTCTGGCGAGGCGCCGGAAACGGGCGAGCTGGTACTTGTGGCCACGGCCAGGGACGACGGCGGCAACGCGGCACTGGCCAGCCGGGACCTGTATGTGGCCGACTCCGACAACTGGTACGTGGCGTCCGGCAGCGACCGGATTGACATCCTCGCCGACAAGCGCGACTACCAGCCCGGCGACACGGCGCGTTTCGAAGTACGCATGCCGTACCGCGAGGCGACTGCCCTGGTGACGGTCGAACGGGAAGGCGTGCTGTACTCGAATGTCGTGCAGATCAGCGCCAAGTCGCCATTCATCGATGTGCCGATCGCCGGCAATTTCGGGCCGAATACCTTCGTCTCCGTGATGGTCGTGCGCGGCCGCATCGACCCTGAAACGTCGAACCGCTACTCCTGGCTGCGCCGCATGATCAACCGCATCGGCGTGTTCCTCGGCCTGGCCAAGCCTTTGCCGCCCGAGATCAATACCCACCCGACGGCGCTGGTGGACCTGACCAAGCCGTCGTTCAAGATGGGGCTGGCCCAGATCCGGGTCGGCTGGGATGCCTACACGCTCAAGGTCAGGGTCGAACCCGAGAAGCAGGTGTTCAAGGTGCGCGATCGCGCGGTGGTCAATATCCACGTCACCGACAGTGCCGGCAAGCCGGCTGCCAATGCTGAAGTGGCGCTGGCAGCTGTCGACGAAGGCTTGCTGACGCTGGCTGCGCCGACCTCATGGAATCTGCTCGAAGCGATGATGCAGCGCCGGCCGGTGGAGGTGGCCACTTCAACGGCGCAATCGCAGGTGATCGGCAAGCGCCACTTCGGTAAAAAGGCTGCAGCACCCGGCGGTGGCGGCGGCGGGGAGGGCGCCAATGCGCGCGAACTGTTCGACACGCTGCTGCTTTGGAGGCCAGTCGTGCAGCTCGACGCCAACGGCAGGGCGCGCGTCGAGGTGCCGCTCAACGATTCGCTGACGGCGTTCCGGATTGCCGCCATCGCCCATGCGGGCGAAGCGCGCTTTGGTTCGGCAACGGCAATCATCCGCACCACGCAGGAAGTGATGCTGTTTGCCGGCTTGCCGCCGTTCGTGCGCGAAGGCGATCAGTTCGCGGCCATGGTCACGGTCCGCAACGGCGGCGAGCGGCCTCTGACGCTCGACGTCAGCGCAGGCTTTGCGGACAAGCAGGCAGCCAGCCAGCGCATCAGCCTGAAGGCGGGCGAGGCAAGTACGCTCTCGTTCCCCACCAATGTGCCGCTCGACGTGCAAAAGCTCAACTGGACCATCGCGGCCATTGAAGTGGGCGCGCCAGCCAAGCCGGCCAGCGACTTGCTCAAAGTGGTGCAGGCGGTGGGCGCGGCCTACCCCGTGCGCCTGTACCAGCAAACGCTGGAACAGCTCGAACCCGGCAAGGCCCTCAGCTTCCCGGTGCAACGGCCAGCCGGCGCACTGCCCGGCCGCGGCGGAGTCGACGTCCGGCTGGTCAATTCGCTGGGCGGAGAGCTGGGCGGGCTGCGCGAATGGATGACGCGCTATCCCTACACCTGCATCGAGCAGCGTGCTTCGGTGGCGGTAGCGCTGGAAGACGAGCCGCGCTGGGCCAATGTGATGAACAGCTTGCCGTCCCACCTCGATCGCGATGGCCTGGTGCGCTTCTTCCCGATGGGATGGATCGAAGGCGACGATGCGCTGACAGCCTACCTGCTGACGATCGCCAACGAAGCCGGCTATGAGATTCCGGACGCCAGCCGCAACCAGATGCTGCGTGGCCTGGAAAACTTTGTCTCCGGGCGAATCCACCGCTACGGCGCCCTGCAGACGGCCGACCTGGTCATGCGCAAGCTGGCCGCCATCGATGCGCTGGCGCGCTACGATTTGGCCAGGCCCTCGATGCTCGAGTCGCTGGAGACTACCCCCAATCTGTGGCCGAGTTCGGGCGTGATCGACTGGATCTTCGTGCTGACGCATATGGAGGGCGTGCCGGAGCGGGATCGCAAACTGGCGGAGGCCAGGCAAATCCTGCGCTCGCGCCTGATGTTCTCCGGGACGACGTTGAGCTTCTCTACTGAAAAATCCGACTACCTGTGGTGGCTGATGGTGTCGCCGGACGTGAACGCCGTGCGTGCCTTGCGCCTGCTGACCGATGACCCCGGCTTCAATGCGGCCGACGCGGGTCGCCTTGCGCGCGGTGCCCTGGGCCGCCAGGCAGAAGGCCGCTGGCGCACCACTCTCGCCAACGCATGGGGCGTGGTGGCGCTGCGCCACTTCAAACAGCGCCATGAGCGCGACCCGGTGGGTGGCAATAGCGTCGTCAAACTGGCCGACCAGGAAAGGCGGCTGGCGTGGTTCAATGCCAGCAGCGGCAAGACGGGCGATCCGACTCTGGGCACTCCAATGGGCGAGGGCCTGTCGACCCATTTTGCCTGGCCAACGGCTGCAGCGCCCTTGTCCTTGCAGCACCAGGGCGGCGGCAAACCTTGGGCCTTCATCGCTTCGCGTGCGGCGCTGCCTCTGGATAAGCCTATCTTCGCAGGATACAAAATCAAGCGCACCATCAGCCCGGTCGAGCAGAAAAAGGCGGGCAGCTGGCAAGTGGGGGATACCTACCGCGTCAAGCTGGAAGTCGATGCCCAGTCCGATCGTACCTGGGTGGTCCTGAACGACCCGGTGCCCGCAGGGGCGAGCATCCTCGGCAGCGGCCTTGGCGGCGACTCGGCGCAACTGGCGTCGGGCGAGAAGAGGGCAGGGTGGCAGCGCCCGGCCTTCGAAGAGCGGGCATTCGACGCGTTCCGCGCCTACTACGGCTATGTGCCGAAAGGTTCGTTCACCGTCGAGTACACGGTCAGGCTGAACAGTGCGGGCCGGTTCCAGCTGCCGGCGAGCCGGGTCGAAGCGATGTATGCGCCGGAAGTGTATGGCGAACTGCCGGTGGCAAAATTCGACGTCGCGCCGGCAGGTAAATGAAATGCAGTGGAAGCCCTTGATCACCCGCCAGCGCATTGCCCACATAGCGCGCCTGTCCGGCTATGCGCTTGGCGCCTGCGCCATAGTCGTTGTCCTGTTGGTGCTGGCGGCCGGCGTGCCCCGTTACCAGCAGGTGCGCAGTGCCGGGCGCGGTTCGGAGTCGGTGCTGCTCGACCGGCACGGCACCGTGCTCGAGCGCCTGCGGCTCGACCACAGCCAGCGCATGCTTGAGTGGGTAGAACTCGACGCCATGGCGCCGGTGCTGCCGAAGGCAGTCGTGGCCGCCGAAGACCGGCGCTTCTGGTACCACTTCGGCGTCGACCCGATTGGCGCGGCCTCGGCCATGATCGACAACCTCAAGCGCAGCAGGCCGCGCGGCGCCAGCACGATCAGCATGCAGCTGGCCAGCCTGCTGGACCCGCAAAGCCGGTCCTGCAAGGCTTGCCCGGCCCGCACCGTGGGTGCCAAACTGCGGCAGATGCGCGACGCGATGGCCATCGAACTATGGTGGAGCAAGCGCGAGATCCTTGAAACCTACCTGAACCTGGTGCCGTTTCGAGGTGAACTGGTCGGCATCGACGCCGCCGCCCGCGGCCTGCTGGCAAAGGGGGCCGGCGGGCTCGATAGCGCCGATGCTGCCGTGCTGGCCTCGCTGATTCGCGCGCCCGGTGCGGCGCGCTACCGTGTCGGGCAGCGCGCCTGCCAGGCACTCAAGGCAATGCAGCAGGCAAGCGTATGTGAACGCGCAAGGTTCGTCGCCAACGCCCTGCCGCAGTCCGGCTTCCCGATTGTCGGCATCAACGAGGCGCCCCACCTGGCCCGCCGTCTATTGCGCGCACCGGGCGAAAAACTGCGCGTGACGGTCGATGCGACGCTGCAGCGCTTCGCCAGCGAGACCTTGCGCACCCATCTGGCGGATCTCTCCAGGCGCAATGTCGAAGATGGCGCCGTCGTCGTGCTCGACAACCGCAGCGGCGAAGTGCTGAGCTATATCGGTTCCAGCGGCGACCTGTCCAGTGCCGCCGCCGTCGACGGCGTGTCCGCCGCGCGCCAGCCCGGCTCGACGCTCAAGCCTTTCCTGTACGCGCTGGCGATCGACCAGCGCTGGCTCACTGCCAGTTCGGTCCTGGATGATTCCCCGCTGGCCCTGACGACGCCGTCGGGCCTGTATATCCCGCAGGACTATGACCGCCGCTTCCGTGGTGCGGTCAGCGTCCGCTCTGCGCTGGGCTCCTCGCTCAATGTGCCTGCCGTGCGTGCGCTGACGATGGTGGGCGTGGACCGCTTCCTGGGCAGCCTGCGTGAGCTTGGCATGCGCAGCCTGGAGCGCGACGCCGACCACTACGGCTTTGGCCTGGCGCTGGGCGGGGCCGAATCAAACTTGCTGGAACTTGCCAATGCCTACCGCGCGCTGGCCAACGGCGGCACCTGGTCGCCGGTGCGCTTCACGCAGGAGCGGGAGCCAGCACAGGCCAAACAGCCGACCCGCCAGGTATTTTCGCCGCAGGCGAGCTTCATCATTGGCGACATGCTGGCCGACCCGAATGCCCGCGCCATCACTTTCGGCCTGTCGAGCCCTTTGTCGACGCGCAGCTGGGCCGCCGTCAAGACCGGTACCAGCAAGGGCATGCGCGATAACTGGGCAATCGGCTACACCGAGCGCTACACGGTCGGCGTCTGGGTCGGCAACTTCTCGGGCGCGCCGATGTGGGATGTGTCCGGAGTGACGGGTGCCGCGCCGATCTGGCGCGACATCGTCGAGCACCTGCACGAGCAGCAGGGCGGCCGCGCGCCGGTTCCGCCAGCCGGCGTGCAGCGGCAGGACGTCGTGTTCAAGCCGGCATTCGAGGCGCCGCGCAGCGACTGGGTCATCGCCGACGGCAGGCGGCCAGTGGAGACCGCCGTGTCGCGCCAGCTCGTCGCTGCCAGCCCGCAATTGATTGCGCCGCCGGACACCGCCATCATCGCGCCCGATCCGGATATCCCGGAACGGCGCCAATCGCTGCTGCTGCAATCGTCCAGCGCTGGCCGGACCTGCATGCGCCTCGACGGCAAGCCGGTGGCGCACTGCGGCCAGAATATGGCCTTGCTGGCGCTGCCGGCGACAGGCAAGCATGTGCTGGTGCTGCACGACCCGGCGGGCCGCGAGCTGGACAGGCATGTGTTTGAAGTGAGAGCCATCGCCGCCAGGTCGCAGCAGAGAAAGTAGGACCATCGCCGCCAGATCGCAGCAGCGCAAGCAGGGTGGGTAACGACCTTGCCCACGCCTTGTGCATGCTTGGCGCGGATTCCGCGTGGGTCGCGTAGCTTCTGCCGCGCAGGCTCCTAGTCTTAGTCGGTCGTGCCCGGCATCTGGCGCGGGATCAGATAGGGCGCCTTCTGCCGCTGCTGGATATAGCGGAAGCCCGTCTTGTCGAAGTAGCCGTCTTCTTCCAGCATGATTCGGATGTTCTTGTTCCATTCCGGGATCATCGATTCGGCGTTGAGCTCAATCGAGTACGCCGTGTTGTAGTACATCGGATAGTCGCCGCTGCCAGGCACAGCGCCTTGCGCATCCCACATGCCGATGGTCGGTCCGGCCGCATGGCCGTTGTAGCCGATCGGGTGGGTGTAGATGGTCGGCACGATACCTTCCTGCCTGGCCAGCGCCAGCGAAGCCGCCAGGATCTGGTTGCCGGTGCTGCCTTCCTTGAAATGGCTCGTCAGGATGTCCTGCAGCCGGTTGGCCTTGCCGAAGGCGGCCTTGATACTGGTCGGTACATCCTTTTCGCCCGGTTTGAGGACATAGGCGTGTTCCTGCACGTCAGTGTTGAGTCGCAGGTGGCTGATGCCGATGTCAACGTGCAGCAGGTCGCCAGGCACGATCAGGTTGTTCTTCGGGCGCGCCGAAAAGCTCTTCAGGTGGTCAAACGCCTCGGTGTCATTGCGCTGGATCGAGACGGTCGGGTGGAACCAGGTGTCGTAGCCGCTATCTTGGATCTTTTGGCGGAACCACCATTCGACGTCGTCGGTCGTCGTGATGCCAGGGGTGATGACCTTCTCCGAAAAGCCTTCGGCGATGATCTGGTGCGTGGCGTTGACCAGCTTAGGGTAGATCTGCATTTCGCGTTCGGTGCGTGTCTCCATCCAGCCCACAGCCAGCTTCTCGGCCGAGATGACTTTCGCTTTCAGGGCCGGCGGTAGTTTGTGCATCAGCTCCGTATAGTCGGTGTGGTCCATGCCATCGGCATGGGCGAAGTGGTGCGAGGTATTGAGCGCGATCTTTGCCGGATTGCGTGCCTTGATCAGGTCAACCAGCGCATCCCACTGGTCGGGGAATTTCTTCATGTCCCACGACGCCTTGATCGCATTGCCGACGTCGTAACGGGCCACGGCCAGCTTGTCGACCTGGCCAGACGGCAGGCGGTGGAACACCAGGATGGTGCGGCGGCGCGCGCTCATCCACTCGGCCGGCAGCATGGTCTTGATCAGCGGGTCTTCGTTGTACTCGCGGGACATGACGATCCACATATCGATGTCGGTCCGCTTCATCAGCGGCGGCAGTACCTGTTCGAGCCGTTCGGCCAGCACTTCATTCATGACCCGCGCCTGCTCGCGCACGGACAGCGTCTGCGCTTGGGCGGCGCTTGCAAAGCACAGCAGCGCAGCGATGGCTATTTTCTTCATGGAAGACTCCACTGTTATCAGAGTGAAAACAATTCTACCCGCCTTGATCGCAAATTGCTCTATATCAATTGTTTCGTTTTGTAGCGACCGGAGGCCGCCTCGGCCGGGGACAGGCTATAATTGCGGCGTTTTGGTGCCCGCCCGCGTGATCACGCGGGCAGTTAAACGGGAAACACGACGCCGCGCCAGCCCCTGGGCTGCTGCCGCCAACGTGTGCTGCCCCCGCAACGGTAAACAAGCGTCGCCGCGATGGATCGCGGCGACTGGCTGCCTCGAACACCACTGTGCGAACCACGCATAGGAAGGTGAGGTGGTCTGACTTGCGAGCCCGGATACCGGCCAAAACAGGTGGAAGCGCCTGGGAGCGTGCGCGGCAGAAGCTCGTCGGCCCAAACGGATGGAGAAAGGTCCCACTTCGCCCCCATTTCTCGGGATGTAGCTACTACGGCTACATCCCTCAAAAGTGGCGACGAATTGGGTTCTTTTCCCACCCGTTTGGTCTCGACTCCTTCTGTCGCGCACGCTCCTCGCGCGCCTTCCGTTGAACCTGGCTTGCGGGGACGCCGGCCGGGTGACACTTTTCTAAGAAGTTAATAATGATGATCTCTACCCTTACCCAGCGCAGGGCCGCCGCATTGCAGCCGCTCGTTCTTGTGTCAAGCCTCGCTTTCGCTTTCCCGCTCACCGCCATGGCCGAGACGGCGCCATCGCAAATAGTGGTCACCGCCACCCGCATGGCCCAGCCGGCATCGGATGTCCTGGCCGACAATGACTATATCGGCGCTGAAGAAATCGCAGCGGCCGGCCAGGTGTCGGTCGCCGAACTGCTGCAAAAGCGCCGCGGCGTCGAAATCTCCGGCAACGGCGGCAGTGGCAGCTACGCCTCGGTATTCCTGCGCGGCGCATCGAACTACCAAAGCATCGTGCTGGTGGACGGCGTGCGCATCGGCGCCTCGACCACCGGCGGCGCGACCTGGTCGACCATTCCACTGTCCCAGATCGACCATATCGAAATCATCTACGGCCCTCTCTCGAGCCTGTACGGCGCCGACGCCATGGGCGGCGTGATCCAGATCTTCACCAAGCGCGGTAGCGGCTACCTGGCCCCGAACCTGTCGCTCGGTGCCGGCAGCTACGGCCGCCGCCAGGTCAATGCAGGCATCTCGGGTTCGAGCAGCGGCGACAACGCCGTGCGCTATGCGCTCAATATCGGCAGCGACCGCTCCGACGAATTCTCGGCCTCGACCCCGGCCAGCGGCCCCTACACCTACAACAGCGACAAGGACGGCTATAACCGCCGCAGCGCCAGCGGCAGCGTGTCGATGAACCTGGCCAAGGGCCACGACATCGGCGCGACCTTCATGCACAGCAAGCTGGAAGGCCAGTTCGATGCCGGCCCAGGCTCCGATGACCGCACCGAAGAAAAGCTCGGCACCGTGTCGGCCTACAGCCACAACCAGTTCGTGCCCGGTTGGCAGAGCAAGCTGCAGCTTTCGCACGCTGTCGACAAGAACACCACCTTTGCCTCGTATGGCGACGGCTTTGCCAACACCACCCAGGACGACCTGACCTGGCAGAACGATGTCGCCATCGGCACTGACCTGTTGCAAGTGGTGCTTGAACACCGCACCGAAGAAGTGGAAGCCGACTCGAAGGGACTGGTGCGTGACCGCACCACCAATTCGCTGGCGCTGGCTTACCAGATGAAGTCGGGCGATCACCTGGGCACCGCCAGCGCCCGCCACGACCGCAACTCGCAGTTCGGCAACCACACCACCGGCAGCCTGGCCTACGGCTACCGCATCAGCCGTGCACTGCGCGCCAGCGTCAGCGCAGGCACCAGCTTCCGCGCCCCGTCGATCAACGAGCTGTACTACCCTGGCTATGGCGTGGCCAGCAACCGCCCGGAACAAGGCCGCAACCTGGAAGCGGGCCTGGTCTATGCCGATGGCAGGAACCAGTTGAGTGCGTCGCTGTTCCAGAACCGCCTGACCGACCTGATCGTGTACGCGCCAAGCTGCCCGGTCGAACAGGCCACCCACCCGTATGGCTGCGGCTACAACATCAACCAGGCGACGCTGGCCGGCCTGTCGATCGGCGGCTCGACCGGCATCGACGCATTCACGCTGCGCGGTTCGCTCGACTACCAGGATCCGAAGGACGACACCACCGGCAAGCGCCTGCCGCGCCGCGCCAGGCAACACGGTTCGGTCAACCTTGAGTACACCAGCGGCGCCTTCAAGGGCGGCGTCGAGTCGGTGTTCTCCGGTCCGCGCTTCAACGACGGTGGCGAGTTCACCCGCCTCGGTGGCTATGGCGTCGTCAACCTGCAGGCCAGCTATGCGGTCGATAAGGACTGGTCGCTGTTCGCACGCTGGAACAACATCGGCGGCAAGAGGTACGAGCTGGCGCAAGGCTACGCGACGGCGGGCTCGAACGCCTTCGTTGGTGTACGCTACGGCATCAAGTAAGTCGTGGAGAGCACAGGCATGGCCGTCAATTCGCCAACGGTACACACAATGCGCACACGGGCCAGGCCCGTGCTGGCCGTGTTGCTGGCGACGGCAGCGGCCAGCCTGGTCTTCGCCGGCATGGTCGGTTCGGTGAGCGTATCGCTTGCCGAACTGCCGTCGGCACTGATTGAAGCATTCCAGGGCAAGGCCAGCGGCATGGCCGCCACCTTGCTCGAAATTCGCATGGGGCGCGCCAGCAGCGCCTTCGTCACCGGTGGCGCATTGGCGCTGGCTGGCGTGATGATGCAGGCCCTGCTGCGCAACCCCCTGGCTGACCCTTACGTGCTCGGCATCTCCAGCGGCGCCGCGGTGGGCGCGCTGGCCGCGTTGCTGGTCGGTGCGGCGCTGTGGATCATCGATCTGGCCGCGCTGGGCGGTGCCGTCACCATCTCGCTGCTGCTGTACTTCTTCGCGCGCCGCGACCTCGGCGGCAACCTGCAGCGCGAGTCGGCGGGCGACCCCAGTACCTTGCTGCTGACGGGCGTGATCCTCGCTTCGGCCTGCATGGCACTGGTGACCCTGCTGCTGTCGGTCGCGCCGGATTCGCGCCTGCGCGGCATGGTGTTCTGGATGATCGGCGACCTGTCCGGCACCCAGTGGCGCGTGCTGCCCTGGCTAGTGCTGGGCGTGGCCCTGCTGTTTGCGCGCCGCGAGGCGAGGGCGCTCAATGTGCTGGCCCTGCATTCGGACGCTGCCGCCACACTCGGCGTCGATGTCGGCCGGACGCGCCGCACCCTGTTCATCATTTCTGCCCTGTTGACGGCCAGTGCCGTGACGACCGCCGGCTCGATCGGCTTCGTCGGCCTGATCGTGCCGCATGCGTGCCGCTACGCTTTCGGCCCCGACCACCGCCTGCTGCTGCCGGCCGCGACGCTCGCTGGCGGCACCTTCCTGGTATTGGCCGATACGCTGGCGCGCACCGTGATGGCGCCGCAGCAGCTGCCGGTCGGCGTGCTCACTTCGCTGATCGGCGTGCCGGTATTCCTGTTCCAGCTGCACCAGTTGCACGTGCGCCGGCCATGATCAGCGCGACCAGTCTTTTCCTCCAGACCGGCAAGCGCACGCTGCTGCAGGATTTCAGCTGGCAAGCCGAGGCAGGGCAGTGCTGGTGCGTCATCGGCCGCAACGGCGCCGGCAAGAGCACCTTGCTGCGCACGCTCGCCGGTGTGCGCGCTGCCGACGGCGGCAGCGTGTCCCTTGAAGGGAAGGCGCTGGCGGACTGGCCACTGGAAGCGCTGGCGCGCGAACGTGCCTTCCTCGCGCAGTCGCGCAGCGATGCCTTCGCCTACCGCGTCATCGAAACCGTGCTGATGGCGCGCCATCCCTACCATGCCGACCGCTACTGGGAAGGCAGCGACGACCATGTCGCAGCCGAGCAGGCCCTGCGCGCGCTCGATGTGCAGGGCCTGGCCCAGCGCGATGTGCGCACCCTGTCCGGCGGCGAACGCCAGCGCGTGGCGATTGCCGCGCTGCTGGCACAGGACACGCCGTTGCTGCTGCTGGACGAACCGGCCAATGCCCTCGACCTGGCGCACCAGGCCACCGTGATGCGGCTGCTGGCGCAGTTGTGCCGCGAGCAGGGCAAGACCGTCGTCATGGTCGGCCACGACCTGAACCTGGCCCATAGCGTCGCCACCCACGCCTTGCTGCTGATGGGCGACGGGCACTGGCAGGCCGGCCCGGTGGGCGAGGTCATGCAAGGCCCGACGCTGACCCAATGCCTCGGCCACCCGATCGAAACCCTGCGCCACGGGGAGCGCCTGCTCTTCATCGCCGCCCAACACGAATGAAAGCTTGACCATGCTCTCCGCATTCCAAAAAACGCTGGCCGGCCTGGCCCTGGCCCTGGCGACGGCAAGTAGCCACGCCATCACCGTCAACGACGACCTTGGCCTGCCGGTGACGCTGGCCAAACCGGCCCAGCGCATCATCTCGCTGTCGCCGCATGTGACCGAGCTGCTGTTTGCCGTCGGCGGCGGCGCCCGCATCCTCGGCACCATGAATTACAGCGACTTCCCGGCGGAGGCGAAAAAGATCCCCCTGATCGGCAGCAATAGCCAGATCGATATCGAGAAAGTGCTGGCCCTGAAGCCCGACCTGATCGTCGTGTGGCAGAGCGGCAATACGGCACGCCAGCTGGAGCAACTGTCGCGGCTCGGCATCCCGATCTTTAACAGCGAGCCGAAGAAAATGGACGAGATCGCCACCAGCCTGACCCGTCTCGGCGTCCTGCTCGGCACCGAAGCGACCGCCCAGGTGGCGGCGCAAACCTTCCGCAGCAAATTGGCGGGGCTGGCCAGCCAGTACAGCAAGCGTCCTCCGGTGCGGGTGTTCTTCCAGATCTGGGACAAGCCGATCTACACATTGGGCGGCAACCATATCGTCAACGACGCCATTACCTTGTGCGGCGGTGTCAATATCTTCGCCAGCCAGAAGACGGTCGCGCCAGCCGTCAGTTTCGAATCGGTGCTGCAGGAAAACCCCGAAGTGATCATCGGCGGCAGCCAGTACGACCCGGCCGATGCCGGCATCAATATCTGGAAACCCTATAAGACGATGTTGGCGGTTAAACAAGGCAATATGGTGACGATGGCCGGTGAATCGCTGACCCGCTCCGGCCCGCGCATGGTCGACGGCACCCGCATCCTGTGCGAGAAGATCGACCAGGCCCGCCAGCGCCGCAAATAAGGCCCGTTTAAGCCTTGCTGACCGTTAAGCGTGCATAATTTGCGATATTATTGCGCTCATCCGTGTCCAGGCGCGTTTGTCTAACCCATCCAGAAGGAAGTTTATGCGTTCCCTGCGTTTTGTCCTCGTTGCCTTGTGCCTCGTCGCCGGTTCGGCGATTGCCTCCCCAACCGCCCCGATCAACGGCAAGGAATATGTCACCCTGCAGACCCCGCAGCCTGTTCCGGCTGGCAATAAGATCGAAGTGATCGAGTTCTTCATGTATCACTGCCCTCATTGCAATACGCTGGAACCAGAACTGGCGGAGTGGATCAAAAAGCAGGGGGACAATATTGTCTTCAAACGTGTGCACTTCCCGTACTCGGGTCCGAATGATCCGGAAGCGCACTTGTACCTGACGCTTGAGGCGATGGGCAAGCTGCCCGCTTTGCATGAAAAGGTGTTCCGCTCGATCCACGTTGAGCGTCAGCGCCTGTCGACGGATACCGCAGTGATCGAGTGGGCGACCAAGAACGGCCTGGAAAAGGCCAAGTTCATGGAGTTCTGGAATTCATTTGGCGTCATGACCAAGCTAAAGCGTCTGGCCACGATGGTCGCTGCATACAAGGTGGAATTTGCGCCGGCGGTGGTGGTTGACGGCAAGTATCTGACATCGCCTTCGACCGTTGGCGCTGCCAATGCCTCGCTGCCTGGCAATATGGTCAACAAAGCCTTGTTGCAGACCCTTGATGCCCTCGTTGCCAAGGCCCAGAAGGAAAAACCAGCAGGGAAACCAACCGGAAAATGAGCGACAAAGAAGGAAAAATCATCGCCATGTATGACAAGTCGGCACCTGACGTGAACGACTTGTTTGAAGTAAGCACCATCAACCACTGGGCCTGGAGCGGCCTGGTGTTGGCGCTCGGGTTTGTGATCTGGCTGGCCATTGCCTTGGTCACCGCCGAGAACGAACGCTATGCGATGGAAACTGGCAAGTGCCAGGATCCGGTGTTCAAGGGTTCGATCGACAAGCGGTGCCTGGCAACGGTGCAGTCACGCAAGCATTGGTGGGATCACCTGTACTTCGCGCTGGTCAGGCCGAAGTCAAAATAAGAAATCCGCTTCGGCGGATTTTTTTTCGGCTAGTGTAGTGCTTCGTAATTGGAGGAGCTATGGAGGCGATGGATTTTTTTGCCAGACTAGGCGCAAACCGCAGCGATAGCTGGCCTATCGCGAGGATTTGCAACGACGTATGGCAAGAAAAGACACGCTTGCATAGTTTCAACAATTGCGAAGCACTACACTAGGTTCACCGAGCTCAAGACCGTGCAGTGATGCACGAGCGAGTGAACTATTTCGCGCCAGGATCAGGACCACGTTCCACGGCGGCCCGTTTATCCTGGCCGGTCCCCGGTATCCGTGTTAGCGGATTCCGCTGGCCCCAGGCCCCAATCCATCCAGTCGGCGCCAAACAGTTCGAACGGATGCTGGGTGCGTTCCGAGCCATTGCCGCAGGCCAGGGAACCGGCCGGGCAGTATTTGTCGCACCCCCAGCACAGGCGTTCAGGGTGCAGCGGAACGATGGGGAATTTCTTGCTCATGCTACCAGTGTAGCTGGCCTTGCCGCAGGCGCGAAGCGCTTTCCCATCCGCCGGGAGTTTTCTTAACCTATATTATGAACAGGGCCCCGGGGCGCCGGTTCACGGCAGGCGAATGCGGAAACGGGCGCCGCCCAGTTCACCCTGGTCGATCTCGATCGTGCCGCCATGCAGCTTGACCGCCTGCTGGGCGATCGACAAGCCAAGGCCAAAGCCGCCGCTGGCACGGTCGCGGCTGCGGTCGAGGCGGTAGAATGGTTCGAAGATGCGGGCCCGTTCCTCGGCCGGGATGCCCGGGCCGTCGTCCTCGATGATGCATTCCAGCCGGCCGTCGGGCAGGCGGCCGGCTGCCAGCCTGATCCGCCCGCTGGCGTACTTCAGGGCATTGCGCAGCAGGTTGCCGATGGCGCGCTCGAGCAGGCGCTGATCGCCCAGCGTACTGCCGAGACCGTCATTGAGCTTGAGCTCCAGTTGCGGCCCGCCCGCGCGCCATTCGGTGCCTTCGGCACAGTGCCGCAACATGGCCGCGACATCGAAGCTGGCGGCCTGCAGCCCCGGCTGGTGTTCCAGCTTGGCCATCGCCAGCAATTCATTGACGAGGCCATTGAGCTCGGCCACATCGCCTTCCATCGCCGCGATGCGCTTGTCGAGGGCAGGGTCGTTGGCGGCATCGCGCAGCAGTTCCAGCGCAAATTCCAGGCGGGCAATCGGCGTGCGCAGTTCATGCGAGACCGCGTGCAGCAGGCTCTTTTGGGCGGCAAGCAAGCCTTCGATCCGTCCTGCCATATGGTTCATGCGTTCGGCCAAGGGGTAGATGCTGGCGCCCGGCGCGATATGGGCGCGCGCGTCCAGCTTGCCTTCGCCCATGTCGTCGGCGACCGCCGACAGCGCCTGCAGGCTGCGCCAGTGCGAACGTGACCACCAGGCGATCGGAATGAGCAGGGCCAGCGCCACCACGATGAAGCGCACCACTTCCATCTGCAGGGCCAGGCCTACGTCGATCGGCAAATCCTGGGCGTGGATGACTTCTTCGTCGCTGCCGATATAGCGCTCGCCACTGCGGTCGACGCGCCGGTAGAACGCCTTGTGTTCGACATCGAGCACGACCTCGCCGCGCTCGAGGGCGGCCAGTGTGCGCTCGGGCAGGGCCGCTTTGGCGGCGGCCAGCGGCTTCAGTTCAAGGTTGACGTTCGACACCTCGCGCACCTTGTTCAGGCGGCTCAGCCATTCGTCGGCCGGGGCCTTGTCGACATACTGTTCCAGCAGGAAGATCTGGGCCGATGCCTGGCGCGCGGCGATCTCTTCCAGCGGATCGCCAAACAGGCGGTTGATCGCAAAATAGATGACGAAAGTCGCCACCGTAATGGCGAGCATCACCAGGATGAAGAAGCGGAAGAATAGTCGGTTCACGCCGCGTATTCTATAAGAGTCCGCCGCCGACGGCTCGAATGTACATTTTTATGACAATTTGCCGACATGTCGCGGGAGATTGCGCAGCGCTTCGTCCTTAACATGGCCACATTAGCTAATACCGGTTCCCTCCATTTTCCCGGTTAGCGGCCCGCCTGGTGGCTTGGCCGCGTCCCGTCGGGAAAGTGTTTTTGCCCATCGAACGACCCGGTCGGGTGGGCGTTTTTTATTCTGGAAGTCAGGGCGGCCAGCCGCGCCGAATGCAGGCAGCGGGGCCGCCCCTCTAAAAATAAGGATGACGACGATGAACAAGTTCTCACATTCCCTGGTCGCCTTACCGCTGTTGGCAGCTGCGCTGCTGACAGCGTGCGGTGGTGCTGGCAGTTCGACCCAGCCGCCCAAGCAGGCCGGTTCGATCGCCGTCGGCGAACCGGCACCGGGCGCCAAGCTCGACACCGCGGAGTTCGTCACGATGGCGCGTTCGGCCAGCTGCAATGACTTGCGCAACCGCCTGATCGTGATCGACGAAAAGCAGGTGCTGTGGGACCGCGCCGGCAATTGCTCGGACAATGGCTATGCCCAGAAACTGTTCGGCACCTCGTCCAAGACGGCGCTGTGCTCGCTGTCCGACAGCATCGCCGGCCCGCGCACCGAATGCAGCGACGAGACATTGCGCGACCAGTTCACCACCATCGTCAAGAACCTGGACAAGGCCGACCTCGGCCTGGGCGCCGGCCACACCGTGCGCGCCGTCGAGTTCCTGCCGGCCAGCGGCACCGTGCTGGCGACCGAGTCGATCGGCAGCGCCGTGTTCTCGGGCGTCACGAGCGCCAGGAACGTCGTCGTCAAGGACCAGGCAGCCTGGGCCAGCCTGTGGGCGGAAACCCACAAGCACCAGAGCAGCGCACCGGCGCTGCCGCAGATCGATTTCGACAGCAAGATGGTGATCGGCGTCTACCAGGGCGAACATCCGAACGCTTGCCACTATGCGCGCATCACCAAGGTGGCCGTGGCCGGCGACAAGCTGGTGGTCAACTACAGCGACCACGACAACCTGGTGGCGATGGTGTGCATCCAGGCGATTTCCTCGCCTTACCACCTGGTGACGGTGGCACGCACCAGTGCGGCCGTGGAGTTTGCCAATATCACCGCCAACAAGCTGTATTTCCAGGACGTCCACCGCAGCAATGTGTCGGGCATCGACAGCGCGCAACACCTGGTGATCAAGGACGCGACCAGCTGGGCTTCGGTGTGGGAACGCCATGCCGGCAAGGGCAACAAGGCGCCTGAGATCGACTTTACCAGGAATATGGTGATCGGCTCCTTCCTCGGCCAGCAAGCCAATGGCTGCTATGACACCGACATCGTCAACATCGACCGCAGCGGCGACAAACTGAACGTCACCGTGCGCAACACCGTGCCGGGCCCGCTGGTGCGCTGCATCATGATGATGACGGCGCCGGCCCACCTGGTGGTACTCGAACGGGTCGAAGGCAAAGTCGAGTTTTCGACCGACCAGGTCGAGATGTGACCGTGTTTTCTCGGGGTTAGGGTATTCAATTGTAAAATGGCAATACCCTGACTTTCGATACTGCGATTATGGAAAAGCCCTGCATCCTTGCCTTCGTCCTCGCTGCCGCCTGCTGTACGGCGTCGGCTCAGACTCCTGCGCCCAACTTAATGCCGGACGGCAGCCGCGACATGTTCGTCGGCTTCGGTGCCAGTTCGGCGCCCCGTTACGAGGGTGCGCAGGAACGCCGGATCAGGGCCTTGCCCATCCTTCAAATTGAATGGAGCAATGGCGTGTTCGTCGCCGGCCAGTCAGTCGGCATGCACCTGTCGAGCCAGCCCGCGCTGGAGTTCGGCCCGCTGGCCGCGCTGGCGCCGCGCCGTACCGACAGCGGAACCGGCGGTGTCATTGGCGCCGCCGATACGGGCCCGTCGTCGATAGCGCCGCCATCGATCAGCCTGCAGCCGCTGCCGCCCAACAAGGTGAGCTACTTGCGGCCTGGCGCGACCCGACTGACCGGACTGGAAGACATCAGCACGCGCCTTGAGGTCGGCGGTTTCGCCAATTTCGCGCTGGCGCCTTCGGTGCGGCTGACCAATTCGCTGTTGTATGGCGCCGGCAATGACCACAATGGCTTGCGCTGGAATATCGACCTGCAGCGCATCGCCGCCGACGTCGCGCCGCACCATACGGTCGTGCTGTCGGCCGGCCTGACGGTGGCCAACCGCAATTACAACCAGGCCTATTTCGGCGTTACGCAGGCTGAGTCCGCCAATAGCGTCAATACGGCTTACCAGGCCTCGGCCGGTGTCAAGGACGTCCACGCCGGCCTGCGCTGGAACTGGGCGCTGGGCCCGGCATGGCTGGTGTCGTCCGGCCTGAATGTGTCGCACCTGACGGGCAGCGCGGCCAGCAGCCCGCTGGTCGAACGCCGTACCCATGTTTCTGCCAGCGCTGTGCTGGCTTACCGCTTCTGATGCCATGAACGTCCTTCGCCTCTCCACCGTCATGCTCGCGCTGCTGTTGTCGGCGCCGCAGGCGTTCGCCCAGACGGCGGGCGACGGGGAGTGGGCCAGCTACCGTGACGCCTACCGCGCCATGCTGTGGTTCGATAAGTTCAGCAAGCCGAAGCATTTCCTGCAAAACAATCTGCAGCTGATGCCGAACGAAAAGCGTGTGCTTTCCGACGGCGTGCGCCTGAGCATCAATGGCAAGACCACCCAGGTCAATCTGCCGCTCGATCCGCTGGGCCGGGCCGTGTTCCCCCTGTTGAAGTCGGCGTATGACGAAAACGCCACCTTGCGCATCAATGGCAAGCTCAGTCAATTCAAGCTGGTGCCGCGCGTGTCGATCGTGGCGCGCGCCGATGGCGTCTATGAGGCGCTTGACCTGCGCGCCGCTTGCGAGCAGGCGCTGGGCTTCGAGCGCTACCTTAAGGGCCCGGTGGCCGCCGGCAAGGCGTGCGCCGGCGTGCGGTTCGTGTTTGCCAAGAAGAGCGATGCGGTGGTGCGCCTGCGCAGCGCCGGCAATGACACCGTGTTGCCGGCCGTCGAAGGCGCCGCCTTTGACGGCGACATGAATGACGGCTTCAAGATCGTTTCTTACCGCTTTGCCGCCTGGCCGGCGGCCGGCCAGGTGGTGAGCCAGAACGCCCCGCTGGCCGTGGTGCCGGTGTTCGAGTAGGGTTGGCGGTCCCGCCGAGGGCTGCGTGACCACGCGTTTGTCGGCATGGTAGCGCGTGGGCACGCACTAGCGCGTGGGCACGCAGTGCCCACCCTACGTCCAGGTGGTAGCGCGTGGGCACGCAGTGCCCACCCTACGCCCAGGCCGATGGCGAGAACAGGTAGCCTTCGCCCCACACCGTCTTGATCTTGTCCGATTCGGCATCGTCGAACTTGCGGCGCAGGCGGGAAATATTATTGTCGATACTGCGGTCGAGGCCGTCGAACTCGATGCCGCGCATCTTCTTGAGCAAGTCGTCGCGCGACAGCACCTGGCCGGCCGCTTCGGCCAGCACCAGCAGCAGCTTGTATTCGGTATTCGACAGCACGCAGGGCTGGCCGCGCCACACCACCGAGCGGTCGCTCTTGACGATGGTCAGCGCGCCGAACACCAGCGCGTCGCCTTCCTGTTCGCCCGGCTTGCCGCCGGCCCGCCGCATCAGTGCGCGCAGGCGCGCCAGCAGTACGCGCGGCTGGATCGGCTTGTTGACGAAATCGTCGGCGCCCTGCTCGAGGCCGGACACTTCGTCGTAGGAATCCTCGCGCGCCGTCAGGATCAGGATCGGCACCTCGCTGACGTCGCGGATCTGGCGGCACACCATCATGCCGTCGAGGCCGGGCAGCATCAGGTCGAGCACGACCACCTGCGGCTCGAGCTCCTTGAAGCGGGCCAGCGCCTGGTCGCCACGGTTGACGACGTCCACCGCGAATTCATAGCCGGCCAGGTATTCGCTGACCAATTCAGCGAGGCGTTCATCGTCTTCCACCAACATGACTCGATACATGGGCATTCTCCTTGCCGCCCATTGTATAAGAGCTCAGCCGGGAAAGCGCGCGGCGTGACATTTGGCGACACGGCGCTACACTTTTACGACAAATCGGCCGGGTTGATGCCGCGCTGGACGAAACTGGCGAACTGCTCCGCTGCCAGCGGCCTGCTGAAATAATAGCCCTGGCCCTCGTGGCAGTGGCGCGATTGCAGGAACTGGCATTGCTCGCGCGTTTCGATCCCTTCGGCGATCACATTCATCCGGAGGTTGCGGCCCATGCCGACCACGGCGGTGACGATGATGCCATTGTCCGAGTCGGCCTCGACCCCGATGACGAAAGACTGGTCGATCTTGAGCACGTCGATCGGGAATTGCTTCAGATAGCTGAGGCTCGAGTAGCCGGTGCCGAAATCGTCGACGACAATGCGCACGCCGAGGTCCTTGAGCGCGCGCAGCGTGGCGCGGCTCGAGTCGACGTCCTGCATCAGCACGCTTTCGGTCAGTTCCAGCTCCAGTCTGTGGGCATCGATCCCGGTGTCGTCGAGTACGGCACGCACGCCGTCGAGGAAGCCGCGGCTGCGAAATTCCGAGGCCGACACATTGACGGCGATCGAACCGATGTCGATTCCTTCGTTGTGCCACTGGCGCGCCTGGCGGCACGCCTCGTACAGCACCCAGTGCCCGATCGACGCGATCATGCCGCAGTCTTCGGCGATTGCCACGAAGTGGTCGGGCAGCATGAGGCCGCGCTGGGCATGGTGCCAGCGCAGCAGGGCTTCGCAGCCGGTGATGGCGCCGCTGTCGAGGTTGACCTTGGGCTGGTAATGCAGGGCGAATTCCTGGCCCTGCAAGGCGCTGCGCAGGCTGGCCTCGAGCGACTGGCGCTCGATCGCGCGCGCATTCATCGCGCTGTTGAAAAACTGGTAATTGTTGCGGCCATGGTGCTTGGCGTGGTACATCGCCGTGTCGGCATTCTTGAGCAGGGTGTCGGCATTGTCGCCGTCGTCCGGGAACACGCTGATGCCGATGCTGGTCGTCACTTGCAGCACATGGTTGTCGATCTGGTGCGCGACCGCTACTTCGGCCAGCAGTTTTTCGGCCGTGTGGGCGACATTGGTCGGCGAGCGCTCGTCGCTGGTGACGACGATGAATTCGTCGCCGCCCTGGCGGCTGACGGTGTCGCTGTGGCGCACGCTGGCGCGCAGGCGCTGCGCGACCGCCTGCAGCAGTTTGTCGCCGATCGCATGGCCGAGCGAATCGTTGACGTGCTTGAAGTTGTCGAGGTCGAGGAACAGCACCGCCAGCTGGGTGCCGTCGCGGCTCGAGCGCGAAATGGCCTGGTTGATGCGGTCGTTGAGCAGGAAACGGTTGGGCAGGCCGGTCAGGAAGTCATGTTCGGCCAGATAGGTCAGTTTCTTGAAGGTGTC
Organism: uncultured bacterium; assembly: GCA_965233055.1. Lineage (GTDB taxonomy): Bacteria > Pseudomonadota > Gammaproteobacteria > Burkholderiales > Burkholderiaceae_D > Telluria_A. The sequence continues at coordinate 10,639 of CBDDRJ010000052.1, read as the reverse complement.
GGCCTGCGAGGCGCTGGCGTCGTGCAGCACGACCACGGTGCCGCTGAGCTGGTCGGCGCCATCGGCGACCGGGGCGACCGACAGGTCGATCGCCAGCTCGACACCGTCGCGCCGCTTGAGCAGCATGCCGGCCACGCCCTGGATCGGTTTTTTGTCGAGCACGGCGGCCTTCAGGTGTTCCCACACCGGTTCGCGCTTGTTGACATCGACCACGCAGGCGACGTCGGCAAAGGGCATGCCGACGGCGCTGTGGCGGTCCCAGCCCGTCATCGTCTCGGCCACCGGGTTCAGGTAGGTGACCCTGCCTTCGAGGTCGGTGCTGATGACGCCTTCGCCGATCGCTTCGAGGATGACGCGGCTGCGCTCCTTTTCGACGAACAGGGCTTGCTCGACGGCACGGCGGTGAATCATGCTGCGCAGCGCCTGCGGCACCAGCGCATTGCGGAAGTAGCCTTTCGACAGGAAGCCCTGGGCCCCGCGCTGGATGGCGGCAGTGGCATCGGCTTCATGTTCGGTCGAGGCCAGCGTCAGGATCGGCGCGGCCGGCAGCGCCTTGGCGAGCTGGTCGAAGGTGGCCAGGCCCTGGCTGTCAGGCAAAGCGAGATCGGCCAGCACCGCATCGATATGCGTGCTGGACGTTATTTCAAGCGCTTGCGCCAGGGTGCCCGCAACGACGACGTCGAATGGGCCGTCGCGTGCGTCGGCGAGGCAATGGCGCAGTTGTTGCGCATCAGCGCTGTCGGCTGTGAGGATGAGGACGACGTGGTTCATGTGTGGATTTGACCACAATTACGCAGGTGGGTTCGCACGGGTGGACGCTGCAGTGTTCTATCCGCAGCGCGCCCGGACCGCGCCGACGTGGCGCTCGCTGACGTCAAGCTGGGCGCCGCAATGCAAACTGAGGCGGTAGCTGCCATCGCCGCTCACCGACAGCGCCGCCATTTGGTCGATGCGAACGATGGTGCTGCGGTGCACGCGCAGGAAGCTGGCCGGGTCCAGGCCGAGCTCGAGTCGGTTCAATGCCTGCCGGTGCAGGATGCAGCGCTGCACAGTATGGAGCTCGACATAATTATTTGCGGCATTGATCCACAGCACGTCCGCGATGCGCACCCATTCGATCTTGCCGACCGAACGTACGGTCAACTGTTGCACGTAACCTTGCGGCTGGCCGGCGGCGCGCCGATCCTCGGCCTGCAGATAGGCGCGCACGGCCGCTCCATATGGCGCGCGCTGGCGCAGGGCGAGCAATTCGCCGGCGCGTGCCAGTGCCAGCGCCAGGCGTTGTCCGCTGACCGGTTTTTGCAGGTAATCAAGGGCATGGACGTCGAACGCCTCCAACGCATACTGGTTGAAGGCGGTGACGAAGATGATCAGCGGCGGTTCCTGCCGGGCGCACAGGGTGCGTGCCAGGTTCAGCCCCGATTGCCCGGGCATCTGGATATCGAGCAGGATCAGGTCGATCGACGTGTCCGCCAGCACCGTGCACGCTTGCGCCACACTGGCGCATTCGGCGGCAATCTGCCACTGGGGGTGGGCCGCCAGCAGGTAGCGCAGCTTGACCCGCGCCAACTCTTCATCGTCGACCAGCAACAGGCGCAAGCTCATCGTTCCAGCATCCTGTGCCGCGGCAGATGCAGACTGACGGTGAAGCGCCCGTCATGGATGCCGGTTTGCATCGACGCCGCGGCGCCATAGGCAAGCTGCAGGCGGGCGGCAATATGGCGCAAACCGAGTCCGGTGCCAGGGTTCAACACCGTAGCCGGCCTGGCCGGGTTGCTGACATGGATGTCGAGCCTGCCATCGTCGCAGCGCAGCGCCAGCAGGATGTCGCTATAGTCGTCGTGGCAATCGAGGTCGTGGCGCAGGGCGTTTTCTATCAAAGGCTGCAATAGCAGCGGCAGGCAATCCGCCTGCAGCACCTCCGCGCTGGCGCCGTCTATGCGCAACTGCAACCTGGCGCCGTAGCGCAGCTGCTGCAACGACAGGTAGTCGTTGATAAACTGCAATTCGTCGGCGATGTTGACCCACTCGCGCTCGGCTGCGCCTAGCGCATAGCGCAACAGATCGCTGAAGCCGTCAATGCCGCTGAGCGCCCGTTCCCGATTGCCGGAAATGACCAGTGCGCCAATTGCATTGAGTGCATTGAACATGAAATGGGGCTCCAGCTGGGCCCGCAATGCCAGGCCCTGCTGCTGTTCCAGCGCCAGCCGCAGCGCCAGGCCAGCGGCCAGTGCGCGGGTCTTTTGCTGCCAGCTCTTGATCGCGACGACGGCAAAATAGATGGCCGTGATGGTGGTCCAGTGCAGCACGTAGGAAATCTTGTCGATGACGGCAGCTTGCTGTTCCAGCGCTTCCCATTGAAAGCCTGGCCACTGTTTCATCACGAACATCAGTTGCAGCGGCATTGAGGCCAGCAGCAGCAACACATAGCCGACGACGATTTTTCTGGTGTCCGACAGCAAGGCGGGCCAACGACTGAAACACGCATACAACACAGCAGCCAGGCAGACCAGCACCAGTGCCGCCCGCCCGGACGAGATCGCAATCAGCCAGACATCGCCATGCACGCCGCGCCGTGCATCGTCATTGAGTGCCGACAGCACGAACATGGCACTCAACAGGGCCCAGCCACAGGCAAGGGCGGCAAAAAGGCTCAGGCGGTGGCGTCCCGCCGGACTCGGCGGGCGGGGAAGGGAAGCGGTAATCATTGCCGCAAGTATAGCTGCCAGCCGGCGCCGGCCGCTCTGTTTCGTCCCAGCGCAGCGGCAATTGGCCCCACAGTCCAACCACCGGGCCGACGCCCGGCTCACAATCTTCCGCACGATTGACTTTACTGAAGGAACTGTATGGCATTGTTGACAATGAAGCGTGCCGCACTGAGTGCGCTGCTGGTATCCATGTGCGGCGCAGCAGGCGCGGCCGAACCGATCGGGCCGGGCGACGATTTCTATCGTTACGTCAACGAGCAATGGGAGTCGGGCACGGCCATCCCGGATGGTGCGGCGGCCTGGGGCGCGCGCCTGCAACTGCGCGACGACAACCTGAAAAGAATGATTGCCCTGGTCAAGGCCCCCGGTACCGAGCCTTGGGCGCGCAAAGTCGCCGTCTTCCACGACAGTCAGCTAGAGCGCGCGGCCATCGACAACCGGGGGCTGGCACCGATCCTGCCGACGCTGGCCAGGATTGCCGCACTACCCAATAAGGCCGCATTGGCGCGTTACCTGGGACGCCATGCCCATACCGGACCGGACCCGCTGACGTTCGGCGTGTTCGACGCCTCGGACCTGTTCGGCCTGCATGTCGGCCCCGGCTTGCAGGACCCGGCACACCATCTGCCCTACCTGTTGCAGGGCGGCCTGGGCTTGCCGGGGCCGGACTCCTACCACAGTGGCAGCCCCGGGCTGGCGGCCTACGAGCGCTATATCGCGGCCACGCTGGCCGACGCCGGTATCGTCGGCGCCGCCGGCAAGGCACAGCAGATCGTGGCGCTGGAGTCGCGCATCGCCGGCCAGCATGCCGCGCCTGACGTATCGGCAGACCTGGCAACGGCAGGACAGGTATGGCGCCGCGCCGACTTCAAGGCGCGCGCCGGCGGGATCGACTGGGATGCTTACCTCGATGCGGCCGGCATACCGGCGGCGCAGGCGGTCGGCGTGTGGCAGGCTGGCGCGATCGAGGGCATTGCGGCGCTGGTGGCTTCGCAGCCCTTGGCAGTGTGGAAGTCGTATCTCCAGTTCCATGCCATCAATGCCAATGCGCGCTTCCTGCCCAGCTCGTTTTCGGACCGTTATTTTGCGTTTTTTGACCCGATCTTTATCGGCCCGGGCCAGCACCGCCCCTGGTGGGACCATGTGGTATCGCAGACCAATGCGGTGATGCCCAATGCTGGCCGGCTGTTTGCCGAGCGCCACTTTACGGCGGAGTCGAAGCGGCAGGTCGAAGCCATGGTGCACATGATCCGCACGGCGTTCGAGCGTCGTCTGGACCAGCTGGCATGGATGGCGCCGGCTACCCGTCAACGGGCCAAGGACAAGCTGGCGGCCATGGTCATCGGCGTGGGCCATCCGGCGGCATGGCACGACAGCAGCAAACTGGTGCTCATGCCAGGCGATCCGTTCGGAAACATTGAGCGCGTCAACGGGGCCAAGACGGCTCACCAGCTCGCCAGCATCGGCCGGCCGGTCGAGCGCAGTCAATGGATATGGAATGCCGAACTATTTGGCATCAATGTCATGCCGGCGCTGAATGCAATGACCATTCCAATGACGGAGCTGCAGAAGCCGATGTTCGACCCGAAGGGGGAGCAGGCGGTAAATTATGGTGCGCTTGGCGTGCGCATTGCCCGGTTCATTGGCCTGGCGCTGGATGAGCAGGGCAGCCGCTTCGATGCGCAAGGGCGCTTCGCGCCATGGTGGAGCGCTGAAGACGCGGCCCGGTATCGCCGCCTCGCGGAGCCCCTGGGCAATGGCGCGGCCGACCTGGCCGGCCTGGTGGTGGCCTACGATGCGCTCAGGCTGGCGCGCCACGGGGTCGATGACAGGCGTGCCGACCAGCGCTTCTTCATTGCTTACGCACAGAGCGTGCGCGCGGTGGGGCGCGACAAGGCAGTGCGCGAACAGGCGGCGGGCCGGGTGCACCTGGTGCGCCATCTGGCGGCGTGGCACGATGCGTTCGGCCTGGCACCTGGCCAGCCGATGTACCTGGCACCGGCTCAGCGGGTCAGGCTCTGGTAAGGAAACAGCGCGTCGCATTGCGGCGGCCGGCAGCCGCTGCAATGCTCACGCGGTATTTCGGGTGCTGCCGTTTCGGTATTAGCCGAAGTTCTTTGCCACGAAGTCCCAGTTCACCAGGCCGAAGAACGATTCAACGTACTTGGCGCGCAGATTGCGGTAATCGATGTAGTAGGCGTGTTCCCACAGGTCGCAGGTCAGCAGCGCGGTATCGGCCGTGGTCAGCGGGCAGCCGGCGTTGGACGTGTTGGCGATATCGACCGTGCCATCAGGCTTCTTGACCAGCCAGGTCCAGCTCGAACCGAAGTTGGCCACGCAGGACTTGGTGAATTCAGCCTTGAAGGTGTCGAACGAACCCCACTTGGCATTGATCGCGTCCGCCAGCGCACCGGTCGGGGCGCCGCCGCCGTTCGGCTTCATGCCGTTCCAGTAGAAGGTGTGGTTCCAGACCTGGGCTGCGTTGTTGAACACGCCGCCGGAGGATTTCTTGATGATCTCTTCGAGCGTTGCGTTCTCGAAGTCGGTGCCCTTGATCAGGTTGTTCAGGTTCGTCACATAGGCCTGGTGATGCTTGCCATAGTGGTACTCCAGCGTTTCTTTCGAAATAGTTGGAGCCAGGGCGTCCATTTCGTATGGCAGTGGCGGCAGAGTATGTTCCATGTTTGTTCCTTGTTGTGATTGGTTTGATACGGTGCTTTTTGGCTAAAACGACAGCTATTGTAAAGCGGATGCGCCAAGCGTGCTGGTTTGTTCCAAATGGCGCTACAGCTCGGGCTGGACGCTGGAAACAAAGACCTGGGCGCTGCCTTCGGCCAGCCGCAGCGACAGCACGCCCGGCACCTTGATCTGCCCGGGCGAACGCAGCACCTTGCCGCGGGTATCCTGCACGATCGCATAGCCGCGCTCGAGGGTGCGCTGCGGGTTCAGCAGCTCGAGCTGGGCCGACAGCGCGGTCAGCGCCTCGCGCCTCTGTTGCAGCCGGGTGCCGATGGTGCTGGTGGCGCGCCTTTGCAGCGACTGCAGTTCGGCGCGGGCTGAGCGCACATCGGGCCGGCTGGCTGCCCAGCGGGTACGCAGCTGGGCCAGCAGGGAGCCGGCCTGGTGCAGCGGCGTGCGCAGGCCGTGGCCGAGCGCTTGCGCCATGCCGGCCAGGCGCAGGCGCTGGTGGGCGATCTGGGCAGACGGGCTCTGCAGACGGCGCGCCAGGTTGTCGACGCCGAGACTGGCGTCGTCGAGCGCGCGGCGCATCGCGCGGCGCAGGTCCGTGGCATCGCCGGCGAGCGAGGCGATCCAGTCGGCACGGGCGGTCGCCGCCAGTTCGGCGGCGGCGGTCGGGGTGGCGGCGCGCAGGTCGGCGGCGAAGTCGGCAATGGTGAAATCCGTTTCGTGGCCGATGCCGGCCACCACCGGCATGCTGCAATTGGCGATCGCATGGGCCACGCCTTCGTCGTTGAAGCTCCACAGGTCCTCGATCGAGCCGCCGCCGCGGCACACCAGCAGCACGTCGACTTCGGCGCGGCGCGAGGCGCAGTCGATGGCGGCGGCGATCTTCTCGGCGGCAAACTGGCCCTGCACCGGGGCCGGGTACAGCACGATGCGCACATGGGGGGCACGGCGCCTGAGGGCGGTCAGGATATCGCGCAGGGCCGCTGCCTGCGGGCTGGTGACGATGCCGATGGCGCGCGCAAACAGGGGCAGGGGGCGCTTGCGGGCCGGGTCGAACAGGCCCTGCGCCGCCAGTTTTTCCTTCAGCCGCAGGAAGGCTTCGTACAGCACGCCGACCCCGGCGCGGCGGATCGCTTCGACGTTCAGCTGGTAGTCGCCACGGGCCGGATACAGGGTGACGAGGGCGCGCACCTCGACCTTGTCGCCTTCGCGCGGGTTGAAGTCGGCATACTGCGCGCGGCCACGGAACATGACGGCCCGCACCTGGGCGCCATCATCCTTCAGCGTGAAATACCAGTGGCCGGAACTGGCCCGGGTGAAGTTGGAAATTTCGCCGCTGATCCAGCTCAAAGGGAAGCTGCGCTCAAGCAGGCGCGCCACCTGCTGGTTCAGGGCAGAAACGGTCAGAATCGGTGTGTTTTCAGTGAAAATCGTGCTCATGTCGCGGGTAGTGGGGATAGCTGTCCACAGGAGGCCGTGGAAGTCATGCAGATGTCATCCATTATGCCGTGCGTGAACGGATATTTGTAAGTAATTGATTTATAAGGATTTAATGGGCTGTGGATATTTGGCCGGAAAGCAAAAAATCCTTATGGATCAAGGACTTTCGAGAAACTCTTCAGACTTGCTCACAAAGTTATCCACAAGTGCGGGTATTTTTGACCGCCAAGAGAATAATCAACTAATATTCGTGCAATAGTTCTTCAAATTAATAACGACCGGGCCCAACCTGGCAACTGAGACAGGACCACCATGCAAGCTTTACTCCGCCTATCCAGGGGGCTCGACCGGATCGGCTACCGCTGTGGCCAGCTGGCCAATTTCATGATCCTCGCGTCGTGCATTGTCAGTGCCAGCAATGCGATGGTGCGCTACGGCTTCGACTGGAGCGACAACTGGCTGCTCGAGCTGCAGTGGTACCTGTTCGGCGCCGCCGTCATGCTGGGCGCGAGCTACACTTTCCAGCGCAACGAGCATGTGCGGGTCGACCTGATCTACGGCCATGTGTCGGAGCGCAAGCAATTGTGGATCGACGTGTTCGGCATCCTGGTGTTCCTGTTCCCGGCCTGCATCCTGTTCGCCTGGCTGTCGTGGGACTCGCTGTTCATGCCTTCGCTGGCCGTCATGGAGCAGTCCGGCAATGCCGGCGGCCTGCCGCGCTGGCCGATCAAGATCATCGTCCCGCTCGGCTTCGCACTGCTGACCTTGCAGGGCTTTTCCGAATTGATCAAACGCTGTGCCGCACTGGCCGGCTTGGCGCAACTTGACAGCAAATACGAAAGGCCAGTGCAATGATCCCTGTCGAGTTAATGCCGCCGCTGATGTTCGGCGGCCTGGTCGTGTTCATGCTGGTCGGCTTCCCGGTCGCGTTTTCGCTGCTGGCCGTGGGCCTGTTCTTCGGCTCAATCGCCATGTGGCAAGGCTTCTTCGGCATGTCCTTCATGCAGGCGGTGCCGATGCGGATCTACGGCAGCGTGCTGTCGAATGAATTGCTGCTGGCCATACCGTTCTTTACCTTCATGGGGGCGGTGCTGGAGAAGTGCCGGCTGGCCGAGGACATGCTCGATTCGATGGGCCAGCTGTTTGGCCGCGCGCGCGGCGGCCTCGGCTACTCGGTGATCCTGGTCGGCTTCATCCTCGGCGCGGTGACCGGCACGGTGGCGGCGCAAGTGATCGCGATGACGATGATCTCGCTGCCCGTGATGATGCGCTACGGCTACCACATGCGCTATGCGACGGGCGTGCTGGCAGCGTCGGGCACGATCACCCAGCTGGTGCCGCCATCGCTGGTGCTGGTGGTGCTGGCGGACCAGCTCAAGACCCAGACTGCCAGCGCCGACGTCGGCAGCATGTATCTCGGGGCGTGGGGCCCGTCGGTGATCCAGATCGGCCTGTTCGCCCTGTACACCTTCGTGCTGTCGCGCGTCAAACCCGAGTGGCTGCCGGCCGCGCCGCGCGACGAAAAAACGCTGGAAGGCTGGGCGCTGTGGCGCCAGTGCCTGCGCGGCATCGTGCCGGTGGCGATCCTGATCTTCATGGTGCTCGGCACAATGATGCTCGGCATTGCCACCCCGACCGAATCGGGTGCGATGGGTGCACTCGGCGCGGTCGTGCTGGCCGTGATCCGCCATGAGCAATTCGACCGCCGCGACAGGATCGTGCTGCGCGTTGCGCTGGGCGCGATGGCCGTTGCCGCCGTCATCAGCGTCTTCTTCTACAAGACGGAGACGGGCCTGGCGGAGCCGGCCAGGCCGTTCGTGCAGGCCGCACTGGCCGTACTGTATGTGTGCGTCGCCCTGCTGGTGGTGCGCGCCGTGCGCATCGGCCCGCTGCGCGAACTGGTCAAGCAAAGCTACCAGTCGACAATGCGCCTGACGGCGATGGTGGTGTTCATCCTGATCGGTTCGACCTGCTTCGCCGTGGTATTCCAGGGCGTCGACGGCGGCCTGTGGGTCGAGCACCTGTTTACGGGCATTCCGGGCGGATGGATCGGCTTCTTGCTGGTGGTGAACCTGTTCGTGTTCTTCCTGGCTTTCTTCCTCGACTTCTTCGAGATCGCCTTCATCGTCGTGCCACTGTTGGCACCGGTGGCGCAAAAGATCCTGGCGCCGCAACTGGAAGGCATGATGGGCAGCCCGGAAGCGGCCGCTCAAGCGGCCCTGGTGTGGTTCGGCGTGATGCTGTGCGTGAATATGCAGACCTCCTTCATGCATCCGCCGTTCGGCTTCGCCCTGTTCTACCTGCGCGGCGTGGCACCGAAAGAAGTCAAGAGCTCCGACATCTACTGGGGTGCCTTGCCCTGGGTCGGCCTGCAGCTGGTGATGGTGGTGCTGGTTGCCGCCTTCCCGCAAATGGTCACCACCTTGCTCGACCACGGCAAGAGCGGGGCCGAGCAAGGGGGCGCGCTGATCCTGGAGCAGCCGGCCGAGGAGCGCAAGCAGGACGACAGCGAGCCGCCGCCGCTGCAGTTCTCGGACCCGGCGCCGGAACCGGAAGCGCCGAAGCCGAAATCTTAATTCGATTGAAATGGCCCACCTTAACGTGGGCTATTTTTCTGGCCTTCACTGTGGAGCGGGAAAGGTGGAGACGCGGCACACCCGGCGATGCGCCTGCCCGTGGACCTTCTGCGTTCCATCCTTCTGCTCATTCGTGCTCGTTTTTCGTGCTGTTATTTGGCGCCGTTCTGCCTCCGGAGGGGAACGCCTAAGTTCGGCGCAGGTCTAAGACTAAGACCGCCCCGATAAATAGCTTACGCACAGGGAGAACGAGCATGAATGAGCAGATAGCAGTGCAGGTTCACCCAGACACCCAGCGGGCCGTGTTGCAGATGCTGCAGCACCAAGGCGACACGCGCAGTGTCGGTTGTTTGGTCAACGAAGTCGTCAATGCTGCGCTCAAGGACTGGCTGGCTGCGGCTGCCGTTGCCGATCCGCGCGCCGCCAAGGCGGCCAACCGCGGCTATCAGTGGAAAAGCCTGTTCTTGCCCGAAGGGACGCTGCTGCGCACCTTCGTCGGCGGCGAGTACACGGTGGCGACGGTCTGCGGCGACGATATCGTCTTCCAGGGCCGCAGCTATTCGCCGCGCCAGTTCGTCATGCACGTGACCGGGCAGGTGCGCAATGCCTGGCTGGCCTTGTGGATCCGTTGCCCCGGCGATGCGCGCTGGCACCTGGCCGACACCCGCCGCCACATCTTGCGGCGGCTGCGCCCCGACTCCCATCGCGCCTCTGCCTCTGCCCCTGCCCCTGCCTCTGGCTCTGCCTCTGCCTCTGCCTCTGCCTCTGCCTCTGCCTCCGCTCACCTGTTGTCCCCATCCATGGCCTTCCGTGCCCATTTGCGCGCGGCCTGCCTGCGGCGCGACGACATCGTGCTCGATCACCAGCCAGATTTGTCGGTTCGCCTTCCGGCCGGGCGTGGTGCCGGCCGGTTCGGGGCGGGCAGGGCCGGTCCGCGCGACCGACGCGCACCTGCCCGTTTCAGCGACGAAAATTGGGCGGCTGGTCACGCAGGCCCTCAGGACAAAGCGGAACTGAGCCCGAGTGTGGCGGCCCGCCCGGCGCCTTTCTGCTGACCAGGTGCGCGGCAAGCCCCGTCCTTCAGGACGGGGTCAAGAGCGCGGACGGCACAGCCGTCCGGTTTTGTGCATCTAGTGCGGCGTCTGTTGCTGCTCGATATACTGGCGGATAACTGCAATGGGCGCACCACCACAGCTACCGGCGAAGCAGGACGGCGACCATAACGCG
>CBDDRJ010000051.1:0-4249 GCA_965233055.1 uncultured bacterium | reverse complement strand
CTAAAAAACCGCCCCAACTCGCATTCAGCCATCCCCAGGCGATGTCGGGAAGTTCCATTTACTTGACCATCAGGCTTTTGATGACGTTGCGACCGAAGGCCGGGGCGTCGAAAATGATGGCCGCGAAAAACCAGTACAGCACGGTCGGCTTCCACTTGATGAAGCTCTCGTCGTGCAGCCACAAGGTGGCGCCGCCGAACACCACGATGATGCCCAGCGTGACCCAAAGCATGGTTTCGACCTTGTGTCCGCGCAGCTTGACCCAGCCGATCTGTCCGAAGCTGGCAACGATGGCGACCAGGGTGGCGAGGTAGATGCCGGGTTTTTCGCCCGCGCCCGCGGGCTGCGGCAGGCCCACGCTGGCCATGAAGGCGCGCGTGGCTTCGGCGTTGGCGTCGCCGATTTTGTACGCGATGAAAAAGATGATGACGGGAAACAGGTCGAACAGCAGTTTTTTCATGGTGCTATTTGCGTTTGGATAGCGCTTCAGCCCACTGAAATTCGGGCGACCGCTTATTTTGCTATGATTCCCCCTCCTGACCAAGCGCTTTTGCCCTGGTCGTCCGATCCCGATCATCGATGCTCAATATCGATCTGCATTGCCATTCCAATGTGTCCGATGGTGTGTTGCCGCCCGCTGAAGTCGTCGCGCGGGCCGCGGCCAACGGCGTGCACGCGCTCGCGCTGACCGACCACGATGACGTGGCAGGGATCGCCGCTGCGCGGGCGGCGGCGGACGCGGCCGGGCTGACGCTGATCCCCGGCGTCGAAATCTCGGTGAGCTGGGGCGGACAGACGGTGCATATCGTCGGCCTGCGCATCGATCCGTTGAACCCCGAACTGGCTGCGGGCCTCGCCGACATCCGCGGCGGCCGCATCGAGCGCGCCCGCCGCATGGGTGACGATCTGGCGCGGGCCGGCATTGCCGGCGCGTATGAGGGCGCACTCGACTACGCCGCCAACAAGGAGATGGTGGGGCGCACCCATTTCGCGCGCTGGCTGGTGGCGCAGGGCCACGCGCCCGACATGCGCAGCACGTTCAGGCGCTATCTCACCCGCGGCAACCCCGGCTACGTCGAGCACGAATGGACCTCGCTGGAAAACGCCGTCGGCTGGATCCGCGCCAGCGGCGGCATGGCGGTGATCGCGCACCCGGGGCGTTATGCGTTCAACGCACGCGAACTGCACCTGCTGCTGGACGCCTTCCGCACGCTGGGCGGCGAGGGCATCGAAGTCATCACCGGCAGCCATCATCCGTCCGAATACGGCAAGTTTGCCGACCTGGCGCGCGCGTTTAGCCTCAAGGCCTCGCGCGGGGCCGACTTCCATGCGCCGGGCGAGGGCATCGACATCGGCCGCCTGCCCGCGCTGCCGCACTACTGCCAGCCAGTGTGGCAGGGCTGGCCGGAACTGGCGGCCCATCTTTCTCCTTCCATTGCTTGAGGCTTTATGGCGCAATTCTTCAATATCCACGCCGACAATCCGCAGCCGCGGCTGATCCAGCAGGCGGTCGAGGTTCTCAAGCGCGGCGGCGTGATCGTCTATCCCACAGACTCGTGCTACGCGCTGGGCTGCCACATCGGCGACAAGGAAGCGGCCATGCGGCTGTTGTCGGTGCGCGGGCTCGACGGCGGACACGACCTCACGCTGATCTGCAGCGATCTGTCGGAACTCGGCCGCTATGCCCAGGTGGACAATACCCAGTTCCGCTTTCTGAAGGCGCACACCCCGGGCGCCTACACCTTCATCCTGCGCGGCACCCGCGAAGTGCCGAAGCGGCTGTTGCACAAGAAGCACGACACCATCGGCTTGCGGGTGCCTGATCATCCCATCGTGCAGGCGCTGCTGGCCGAACTGGGCGAGCCCATCCTGTCGTCCACGCTGCTGCTGTACGGCGAGGACGTTCCGCTGACCGAGCCGTGGGAAATCCGCGAGCGCCTCGAGCATCTGGTCGATCTGGTCATCGACGGCGGCGCCTGCGGGTTGACCCCGACCACCGTGGTCGACCTGACCACCGATACGCCCTCCGTGGTGCGCTTCGGCAAGGGCGACACGTCCGATTTCGAAGGCTGAGGCGAATGGAAGAACTCACACTGATCGGGAAGATCGCCATCTTCGCCTTGCCGGTGATCTTTGCCATCACCCTGCACGAAGCCGCGCACGGTTATGTCGCGCGCCACTTCGGCGACATGACCGCTGCGGCAGCAGGCCGCATCACGCTCAGCCCGCTCAAGCACATCGACCCGATAGGCACCATCCTGGTGCCGCTGGCGATCCTGTTGACCAGCAAGCTGCTGGGCGGCGGCATGATCCTGTTCGGCTGGGCCAAACCGGTTCCGGTCAATTTCGGCAACCTGCGCCGCCCCAAGCAGGACATGCTGTGGGTCGCCGCCGCCGGTCCCGGCGCGAACTTCGTCATGGCCGTGTTCTGGGCGTTGATGATCCAGCTCGGCCATGCGCTCGGCAGCGATTTCGTCAGCGCGCCGCTGATGCTGATGGGTGCCGCGGGCGTCTTCATCAACGTCATCCTGATGGCCCTGAATCTCCTTCCGCTGCCGCCGCTCGACGGCGGCCGCATTGCAGTGAGCCTGCTGCCGGTCAGGCAGGCGATGCAGTACGCGCGGCTGGAGCCGTACGGCCTGTTCATCCTGCTCGGCTTGCTGTTCACCGGCGTCCTCGGCATCATCCTGTGGCCGCTCATCAGCCTGTTCATCGGCCTCATCGCGCTGGTTAGCGGTCTCGACCCCGCGCAGCTGGTCGGCCTGATCCGCATCGTGCTGTCCTGACGCCTTCTCCCCTTACCCCTCTCGCCTAACCGAAAAATGTATTCCGACCGCGTTCTCTCTGGCATGCGCCCCACCGGGCGCCTCCACCTTGGCCATTACCATGGCGTGCTCAAAAACTGGCTGCGCCTGCAGCACGAATACCAGTGCCTGTTCTTCGTCGCCGACTGGCACGCGCTGACCACCCATTACGATACGCCGCAGGTGATCGACGAGAACGTGCGCGACATGACGATCGACTGGCTCGCCGCTGGCGTCGACCCGGCGCAGGCGACGCTGTTCGTTCAGTCGCGCGTGATCGAACATGCCGAACTGCATCTGCTGCTGTCGATGATGACGCCGCTCGGCTGGCTGGAACGCGTGCCCACCTACAAGGACCAGCAGGAAAAATTGAGTGAGAAGGACCTTTCGACCTACGGCTTCCTCGGCTACCCGCTGCTGCAGTCCGCCGACATCCTGATCTACCGCGCCAACCGGGTGCCGGTGGGCGAGGACCAGGTGCCGCACATCGAATTCACCCGCGAAATATGCCGCCGCTTCAACCACCTCTACGGTCGCGAGCCGGGGTTTGAGGAGAAGTCGCGCGCCGCCGTCAAGAAGCTCGGCTCGAAAAAGGCCCGCCTCTACGAGGAGTGCCGCACCGCTTATCAGGAAAAGGGCGACGATGAGGCGCTGGAATCGGCCAAGGCGTTGTTGAACGACGCGCAGAGCCTGTCGATGAACGACCGCGAACGGCTGTTCGGTTACCTCGAGGGATCCGGCAAGATGATCCTCGTCGAGCCCGAAGCACTCTTGACCGAAGCGTCGAAAATGCCCGGGCTGGACGGGCAGAAGATGTCGAAGTCGTACAACAACACCATCGCCCTGCGCGAAGACCCGGACGTCATCACCAAGAAAATCCGCACCATGCCGACCGACCCCGCGCGCGTGCGCCGCACCGACCCCGGCAATCCGGCCAAGTGTCCGGTATGGCAGTTCCACCTGGTGTATTCCGACGACGCGACCCGCCAGTGGGTCACCGCCGGCTGCACCAGCGCCAGTATCGGCTGCCTCGACTGCAAGCAGCCGGTGATCGACGCTGTGCTGGCCGAGCTCGCGCCGATTCGTGAACGCGCAGCGTATTACGAGGACAACCCCGACCAGGTGCGCAACATCCTCGCCGACGGCTGCGAGAAGGCGCAGGAACTGGCGCGCGACACCATGCGCGACGTGCGGGAGGCGATGGGGCTGACGTTTGGGTGAGTGGGATTTAAATCGACAGGATCTACCTTCGCGGGGCGGCTGACCGTTGGCCGGGGGTTGCCCGGCGGCAAGTCACTTTCTTTTGCTTCGCCAAAAAGAAAGTAACCAAAGAAAAGGCGCCCCCAACATCCCCGAATTCCCGAAAATCGAGCCTGCCGGGTGGGCGGCAAAGAACTCGCCCCGCTTTATTTGTATTTCGAAGGTGAGCGGGGCTCAAACACCTT
>CBDDRJ010000050.1:0-4774 GCA_965233055.1 uncultured bacterium | reverse complement strand
CAGCCAATGCCAGCCACCACCAGGCGGCCGGCGTGGTCTGCAGGGTACGGCGCACCGAGGCGGGGGCGAAATCGAGCTGCAAGGGCTTCATGCGCGCGCTCCCGTCTGGGCCAGTGCGGCGCCATCGGACGCCGCCGGCATAGGCGCCTGGCTGTGGTACTTGCCGCAGGCGAGGCAGGCGGCGGCAGCGCGTGCCGCCGCCATGCAGGCACCGGCGCCAGCCCCGGTCGCCGCGCTGGCGGTCGCCGCCGGGCCGGAACAAAACCTCGCCCAGTTCTATGCGACGCTGGGCGACAGGCGCGACGCCGAGCAGCAGCTCAAGACCCTGTTCGCGCTGGCGGCCAAGAGCGGCCTGTCGCTGACGGCTGGCCAGTACCGCGCCGCCTATGACCAGAACGGCCGCTTCCACACCTACCAGGTCAGCCTGCCCGTCAGGGGCAGCTACCGCGCGCTGTGGCAGTTCTGCCTGCAGACGCTGGCAACGGTGCCGTTTGCGGCGCTCGACGAAATCAGCGTGCGGCGCGAATCGATCGGCGAACCGGTGCTCGAAGCGCGCGTGCGCTTTACGCTGTACCTGAAAGAAGGCGGGGCCAGGCCATGAAGGCACGCCACCTGATGCTCGCCCTCGGCCTGGCCGCGGCCGCCCTGGTCGCCGTGTATGGCGACAAGACGCCCGCCAATGGCGTGGCCGAACCGGTCGTGCGCAACAAGCCGGTGCCGCGTGCGGCGCAGGGCAGCAGCCTTGCCGCCGGCGCTGCCGTCCTGGTGCTGCCGCTGCGCGAGCGCGCCGACCTGATCGGCGAGGCCCAGCTGACCGGCACCGGCGTGTTCGGCAGCCAGAACTGGGCGCCGCCGCCGCTGCCGGCCGCCGTCCAGTCCGGGCCGCCGCCGGCTTTGGCTGCGCCGCCGCTGCCGTTTACCTATCTGGGCAAGTCGCTGCAGGAAGGGCGCTGGGAAGTTTACCTCGCCCGCGGCAGCATGACGTATATTGTCCGTAACAAGATGGTGGTCGATGGTGCTTACCGCGTCGATGCCATTACACCGCCGGTCCTGTCGCTGACCTACCTGCCGCTTAACCAGGTCCAGCAGATCAACATTGGAGTCCTCGACTGATGTCAAGTCACCCAACCCTGTCGCTTTCCGCGCGCTGCGCGCTCCCCCTGCTGGTGCTGGCG
Source organism: uncultured bacterium (assembly GCA_965233055.1). Lineage (GTDB taxonomy): Bacteria > Pseudomonadota > Gammaproteobacteria > Burkholderiales > Burkholderiaceae_D > Telluria_A. The sequence goes on along the minus strand of CBDDRJ010000050.1, from coordinate 3,599 downwards.
CTGTCCGGCTGCGCCGCTCAAATGGCCTACCGCGACGGCGAGCAGCTGATCGCCAAGAACCAGGTCGAAGCCGGCCTGGCCAGGCTGCGCGAAGCGGTCGACAAGGAGCCGGGCAACGGCCAGTACCGCATCGCCTACCTGCGCTCGCGCGACAGCGCCACCCGCGCCTGGCTCGACCAGGCCGACAATGCCCGCGCCGCCGGCAATGCCGAACAGGCGCTGGCCAGCTGGCAGCGCGTGCAGGGCATCGACCCGGGCAATGAACGGGCCCGCGCCGGCATCGCCCAGCTGATGGCGGATGCGCGCCACGACAAGCTGCTGGCCGCCGCCGAGGAAGCGCTCGAGCGCAAGGAACCGGACGCCGCCCGCCGCAAGGCCGCCGAAGTGATGAAAGAGCGGCCCGGCCACGACCGGGCGCGCGCCCTGATGCGCACCATCGCCGACCGCTTCCCGCCGGCGCCGCCGGCCGAATCGGCCCTGTCCGCCATGTTCAAGAAGCCCATCTCGATCGAGTTCAGGGACGCGCCGCTGCGCCAGGTGTTCGACGTGGTGGCGCGCAGCTCGGGCCTTAACTTCGTGTTCGACAAGGACGTCAAGTCCGACCTCAAAACCTCGATCTACCTGAAAAACAGCACGATCGAAGCGGCCATCTACTACCTGCTGGTGTCGAACCAGCTCGAGCAGCAGGTGGTCGATGGTAATACCGTGATGATCTACCCGAACCTGCCGGCCAAGCTGAAGGAATATCAGGAGATGGTCGTCAAGACCTTCTTCCTGTCCAACGCCGAAGCCAAGGTGGTGGCCAATACGCTCAAGACCATCCTCAAGACGCGCGACGTGGTGGTCGATGAAAAGCTCAACCTGCTGATCGTGCGCGACAGTGCCGAGGCGATCCGGCTGGCCGAAAAGCTGGTGGCCCTGCAGGACGTGTCCGAGCCCGAAGTGATGCTCGAAGTCGAGGTGCTGGAAGTCAAGCGCAGCAGCCTGACCAGGCTGGGCATCACCTGGCCCGAGCTGGTCGGCTTTGCGCCGATCCAGAATCTGACCCTGTCCGACCTGCGCAAGCTCAATAGCGACACGATCGGCGTGGCCAATATCGCCGCCACCGTCAACGCGCGCAAGACCGACAACGACGCCAATACCCTGGCCAATCCGCGCATCCGGGTGCGCAACAAGGAAAAGGCCAAGGTCGTCATCGGTGAAAAGGTCCCGACCATCACCACGACCTTCACCGGCGGCCAGAACAGCTTTGCCTCCGAATCGTTCACCTACACTGACGTCGGTCTGACCCTGAACGTCGAGCCGACCGTGTACCTGAACAATGAAGTGGGCATCAAGATCGGCCTGGTCGTCTCCAGCCTGCTGGGCAGTGTCACCACCACCAACGGCTCGGTCGGCTACCGCATCGGCACGCGCGAAGCGAGTACCCTGCTGCAGCTGAAGGACGGCGAGAACCAGGTGCTCGCTGGCCTGATCAATAGCGAAGACCGCAGCGGCGGACTGAAGCTGCCTTTCATGGGCGACCTGCCGATCGTCGGCCGCCTGTTCGGCACCACCACCGACGACAGCGTCAATACCGAGATCGTGCTGTCGATCACGCCGCGCCTGATCCGCACGATCTCCCGCCCGGAAGCGTCGGCCTCCGAATTCTCGGCCGGCACAGAATCGAGTTTCCGCCGCCGCCCCGACAATACCTTGCGCGCCCTGGCGCCGGCGGCGCCGCCAGCACTGGCGCCGGCCGCGGCGCCGATGCCGGTGCCGGCGATGACGCCCGTATCGCATCCGGCGCCGGCGCAGCAGCCGGTGCCGGCGCAGCAGCCAGTACCGGCGCAGCAGCCGGTGCCGGCGCAGCCAGGGGCCGCGCAGCCAGTGCCGGCCCAGCCCGTGCCCGCGCAGCGGCCATCGCTGTCGGCGCCGCCAGTGCCGACCAAGCAGCAGTAACAGGGCGACGATGCGCGGCTTCACGCTGATTGAACTGCTGGTCACGCTGGCCATCCTGGGCTTGCTGGCCAGCCTGGCGATACCGGTGACGCAGGTGGTGGTGCAGCGCCGCCAGGAGCAGGAGCTGCGGCTGGCATTGCGCGAGATCCGCCATGCGCTCGACGACTACAAGAAGGCAGCCGAGGAGGGCAGGGTGGCGCGCGCGACCGGCGCTTCGCCCTTTCCGAAGGGACTCGAGCTGCTGGTCGACGGCGTGCCGGACCTGCGCAGCCCAAAGCATGCCAAGATCTACTTCCTGCGGCGCCTGCCGCGCGACCCCTTCCATGCCGACCCCGGCGTGGCGGACGCGCAGACCTGGGGCAAGCGCAGCTATGCCAGCGAGCCGGGCGATCCACAGGAAGGCGAAGATGTGTACGATGTCTATTCGACTTCACCACGGGTGGGCCTGAACGGCATCCCGTACAAGAAATGGTAAGCATGACGACAAAGGCGGGGCGCCGCGGATTCACCCTGATCGAGCTGCTGGTCGTGCTCGGCATCGTCGCGCTGATGCTGACGCTGGCGGTACCGCGCTACTTCCCATCGGTCGATTCGGCCAAGGAGGCGCTGCTGGCCGAGAACCTGCGCAATGTGCGCGCGACGCTCGACCACTACTACGGCGACACCGGCCGCTACCCCGATTCGCTCGAGCAGCTGGTCGAGAAAAAATACCTGCGCTCGCTGCCGCTCGATCCGCTCACCAACAGCAGCACCAGCTGGGTGCTGGTGCCGCCGGAAGATGGCAGCAAGGGCGGCGTCTACAATATCAAGAGCGGGGCGCCGGGCACTGACCGCAACGGCAAGCCCTACGCCGACTGGTAGCGATGCGCGCGCGCCACGCCAGCGGCGGCTTCACCTATGTCGGCCTGATCGTGCTGGTGGCGATCATCGGACTGGTGACGGCCACCACCGTCAAACTGGGCGCGCTGATGCAGCGGCGTGCCGCCGAAGAAGCGCTGCTGGAAGTGGGGGCCGCCTTCGGCGACGCGCTCAAGAGTTATGCCAATGCCAGCGCGCCGGGCCAGCGCCTGACCCCGGCCACACTCGAGGAACTGCTGCTCGACCCGCGCTTCCCGACCCCGCGCCGCCACCTGCGCCAGATCTATGCCGACCCGATTACGGGCGAAGCCAGCTGGGGCCTGCTGCGTGGTGTCGACAAGGTGGGGATCGTCGCCGTGTACAGCCTGTCCGGCGCCAAGCCGATCAAGCTGGCCAATTTCGATCCGCGCTTTGTCGGATTCGACAACCGGCAGCGCCTGTCGGACTGGAAGTTCGTCGCCACCGGCATGGCCGCGATCCCGGCAGCCGCGCCGGAAGGGCCGCCGCCGCAGCAGCCGAAGGAGATCGAGGAACCGCCGCCGACGCCGCCCGAAGTGCCGGCAACGGCGGAGCCGGCGCCGGCCACGGAGGCGCCGGTGATGCCGGAGATTGCGGTGCCGCCGGAAGAAGTGCCGCCGGCGGAAGTCGATCCGGCGTTGCCGCCGCCGCCCGGCCTACCACCGGTGCCGAAGAAAAAATAAGACCGTAGGGTGGGCACTGCGTGCCAAGCCTCCGCGATGCTCTTGAAGTGCCACCAGCACAGGGCAAGAGCCCGCGGCACCGCGGACGAGCCGCAGGGA
>CBDDRJ010000049.1:0-10742 GCA_965233055.1 uncultured bacterium | reverse complement strand
CGCTTCGACGTCGCGGAGTACTGCATCAGCGAGGACTGGGTGCGCGTGCCGGCCGGCCGTGCGCTCGACCGCAGGGGCTCGCCGATGCTGATCAAGCTCAAGGGCAAGGTCGAAGCCTTCTACAAATAATTCCCCGAACTGGGCGCCGCTATGACAGCGTGTACCCAGGCTTCTTATAGATCGTCTCCGGTTTGGCTTCAATGTCGGGCAGGTAGACTTGCTCCTTCCACTGCTGCGCAGTCACTTCTTCAAACCCGACTGAAATCGCCCGCTCCGGGCTTTGCAGGACCTTCATCACGTCCTTGACGATCTGGTCGGCCAGTTCGCGCTTTTGTTGTTCCGATTTCCCCGGATAGAGCTTGACGATAATATGTGGCATTGGGCCTCCTATTTGGGCTGATTCAACGACACCAGTTCTTGTTCCGTAAACCCGGCGCGCCGGCGTGCTTCCAGATTAAACGGTCCTTTCAGGACTGGCGCTTTGTATTGGGTGCACAGCTTCGCATAGGTCGCCACCTTCTCGACGCCGCGTTGCTCGCACAAGTAGCCATACCAGCGGTTACCGATCTCGACATGACCGACTTCGTCGCGCAGGATGATGTCGAGGATCGCGGCCGCTGCCATGTCGCCCGCCTGGGCAATCTTGGCGCGCAGCGGCGGAATCGCGTCGAGGCCCCTCGCCTCCAGCGTGCGCGGTACCAGCGCCATTCGGGCCAGCACGTCGTCACAAGTCTTCTCGACCATTTCCCACAGGCTGGCGTGGGCCGCGAAATCGCCATAGGCATAACCGAGCACCTGTAAATGCGCTGCAAGCAGCGAAAAATGGGTCGCTTCCTCCTTGGCCACCTGCAGCCAGTCCGTGTAGTACTGCAGCGGCATGCCAGCAAAGCGCCACAGCGCATCGAGCGCCAGGTTCACCGCGTTAAATTCGATATGGGCCAGCGCGTGGATCAGCATGGCACGTCCCTCGACCGTCGCCATCGAGCGCCGTCCCACCTGTAACGGCGGCACCAGTTCCGGCCGCTCGGGTTTTCCGGGAATTCCCGCTGGCGCAGCGATCATCGCGGCCGGATCGATCGCGAGCGCGGCAGCGGCCATGTCAGCGACGGCGCTCGTCTTCGCCTGCGGATCACGTTCCAGCAGGCAGGCCAGGGCGCGGGCCCGCAATTCATTCGGTAAGACCACAGTATTCCTAGCGACAAAAAGCGAACAGTGTAACAAACTGCTTCAGTGAACATTGCCACAGCGCCATGCGCTATCATGGCAAATGACCATGTTTTTTTGAAAAGGAAATCCCCGTGCGTATTCACTCTACCCTACGACTTGCCGTTGCGGCTGTTGCGCTCGGCCTGGCCATGAGCGCCCACGCCGACAGCTTCGCCTCTTCGGCGTCGAGCGCCGGTTCCGCCTCGAGCGGCAGTGTTTCCGATTCGCTCGGCGGATCGAGCAACAGCGCATCCGGCGGCAACAAGACCGCCGCTGGCCCTTACCGCATCATCGACATCGCCCAGACCCCGAACCGCGCAGACCGCGCGCGCTTGACCCTGCAAGGCAATGAGCCGCATATGCGCATCGTGCTTGACCTGCCAAAGTCAACCTTTGACCAGCAAGGCCTCGACCAGGGCGACTTCGTGTACGCCGAGAACCGCCCTTACGGCATCGAGTTCGCGCGCAACGATGACCGCAAGGCGTTCTATCTGGTGCTGGCCGATGAATGGCAGGGCGAACTGGCCGCGCGTCCCGTCGGCATTTGAAATTCAAGCTTGCCCTGGCACTGCTGCTGGCCGCCTGCACCGATGCGGCCCAGGCGGGCATGTCAGCCCGTTTTTGTGACCAGGGCCAGATGCTGACGGCAACCGAGCAGGACCGGGTACTGCGCTTTACCGCCGTCGTCAAGGAAGAGCTGGCCGACGCCAGGGGCAACGTCGCCCTGCTCAGCCGCTCGGGACTCAATCTGGCGCGTTTCGGCATCCGTTATTCGCACGCAGCGCTGGCCTGGCGCGGCGACAGCGGCAACTGGACCGCCCGCCAGCTGTACTACGCCTGCGACGAAAGCCGTCCTCGCATCTTCGACCAGGGCATCGCCGGCTTTGCCCTCGGCACAGACGATCCTGGCCTCGGCTATATTTCTATCGTACACATTCCGGCAGCAGCCAGCCACGTCTTGCAGGACGCCTTGCTCGACACGCCACGGGCATTGCGCGTGCTGGCCGGCCAATACAGTGCCAACGCCTATGCCTTTGGGCTGGCCTATCAAAACTGCAATCAATGGCTGATTGAACTGATGGCCGCCGGCTGGGCCGGAATGGACAATGGCGAGGCCTTGCGCGAGCGCGCCCAGCAGTGGCTGCGTGCCGAAGGCTACGCCCCGGAACCGGTCGATGTCGGCTCCCGGTGGTTGATGTGGGCCTCAGCCTTCGTGCCCTTGATCAATCTCGACGACCATCCGGCAACAGACCGCAACGCGATGAAGCTACAAGTGAGCTTGCCGACTTCGATTGAGTCCTTCGTCCGGCAGCGCCTGCCGGCAAGCGAACGGGTCGAAATCTGTCATGACGACAAGCAAATCGTCGTGCACCGGGGCTGGACCCCGATTGCCGAAGGCTGCCGCCCGGCCGCTGGCGACCGCGTCATTGCGCTTTAGCAGCCTGTCATCAGCATACGCGCGCAAGTCCAGCCCGGACTGTGGACCAGAGATCGATAACTAGATTACAAGCTGGTCACTAGTTGCCCGACCAATCCGAGTGGCGTACACTGGCAGCTATGGATAAGACAACTCCCGCTCCTCGTTCCTCCCGGGGACCTGCCGACCACGAAGTGCGCAATCAGATCATTGCTGCGGCCACCGAACATTTCAGTCGCTACGGCTACGAGAAGACCACTGTTTCCGACCTGGCCAAGGTGATCGGTTTTTCCAAGGCCTATATCTATAAGTTTTTCGAGTCCAAGCAGGCCATCGGAGAAATGATCTGTGCAAATTGCCTGGGCGAGATCGAAGCTGCGGTCCGGACCGCCATTGAGCAGACCGACCAGCCAGCGGAAAAACTACGGCGCATGTTCAAAGCCATTGTTGAATCGAGCCTGAAGCTGTTCTTCCAGGACCGCAAACTCTATGAAATTGCGGCGTCTGCCGCCACCGGGCGCTGGCAAACCACACTGGACTATGAAGACCGGATCCAGGCGATACTGCGCGACATCCTGCAGCAGGGCCGGCAAAGTGGCGACTTCGAGCGCAAAACGCCGCTCGACGAAACCACCATGGCGATCCATCTGGTGATGCGCCCTTACCTCAACCCTTTGATCCTTCAGCACAGCTTCGATTACGCCGAAGAAGCGCCGGCACGGCTGTCGAGTCTGGTATTGCGGAGCTTGTCGCCGTAGATTTTTGGTGACGCTTGACTGATTTGGTCACTAGTACCATAATGAAGGTCCCGACTATCAAGCAAAGGGATCTTCATGCTCCGCCTCGCCCCTTCTCTATTTTTGTGCGCATTGCCGCTGACGCTGCTTGCTTGCGGCGGCAAGGCGCCGCCCGATCCGCGTACTGAAGCGCCTCTGGTTCGCACGGCAACTGTCCACCGCGCCTCCGCCGCCTCGCGCGCTTTCACCGGGATCGTCGCTGCCCGCGTGCAGAGCGACCTCGGTTTCCGCGTTCCGGGCAAGGTGCTGGCGCGGCTTGTCGATGCCGGGCAAGCCGTCAAGCGTGGCCAGCTGCTGATGCGAATCGACGGCGTCGATCTGAAACTCGCCGCCCAGGCCCAGCAAGAAGCGGTCGCCGCTGCCCGCGCCCGCTCGCTGCAGGCTGCACAGGACGAGGTGCGCTACCGCACCTTGCGTGGCACCGGCACGGTTTCCGGCGCCGCCTATGACCAGGCCAAGGCCGCGGCCGATTCCGCCAAGGCGCTGCTGAGCGCGGCCGAAGCCCAGGCCGTCGTGGCCCGCAACGCAAGCGGCTATGCTGAACTGGTGGCCGACGGCGATGGCGTCGTCATGGAAACGCTCGCCGAGCCGGGCCAGGTTGTCGCTGCCGGCCAGGCCGTCGTACGCCTGGCCCACGCCGCCCCCCGTGAAGCGATCATTCAGTTGCCCGAGACTGTGCGCCCTGCAATCGGCTCCCAAGCGCAGGCGGCGCTGTTCGGCATGGGCCTGTCGTCGCCGGCCAGGCTGCGTCAGTTGTCCGATGCGGCGGATCGGCTCACCCGCACCTTCGAGGCAAGGTTTGTGCTCGAAGGCGAGCTGGTCGGCGCGCCGCTTGGCAGCACCGTCACGGTGACGATCCCGCTCAAGCCAGACTCGTTGCAGGCAGGCCTGCTGGTGCCGATCAGTGCCATCCTGGATGCTGGCAAAGGGCCCGCCGTGTGGCTCGTCAGCGGCAAGCCGGCCAAGGTTAGCCAGCGCGCCATCAACATCGAGCAATTGGGCGACGACAGCGCCGTCGTTACGGGCCAGCTCAAGCAAGGCGACCAGATTGTCGCGCTCGGGGCCCATTTACTCAGAGAAGGCGCGCTGGTGCGCCTTGGCGCGCAAACGGCCACTGCCCTGACCGCAGGAGCGCAGCCGTGAGCGAGGGCCGATTCAATCTGTCGGCGCTCGCCGTCCGTGAGCGTTCGGTCACGCTGTTCCTGATTGTCCTGGTCACGGTCGCCGGCCTGCTGGCCTTTCTGCAGCTCGGGCGCGCGGAAGACCCGCCATTTACAATCAAGCAGATGACGGTGATCACGGCGTGGCCAGGGGCGACCGCCCAGGAAATGCAAGACCAGGTCGCCGAACCGCTGGAGAAGCGCCTGCAGGAGCTGCGCTGGTACGACCGCACGGAAACCTTCACCCGCCCCGGCCTGGCCTTTACGATGATTTCCCTGCTTGACCGCACCCCGCCCGCCGAGGTCCAGCAGCAGTTCTATCAGGCCCGCAAAAAGCTGGCGGATGAGGCACAAAAGCTGCCCGCCGGCGTCATCGGGCCGATCGTCAACGACGAGTATGCCGACGTCACGTTCGCGTTGTTCGCCCTCAAGGCCAAGGGCGAGGCGCAGCGCCTGCTGGTGCGCGATGCGGAAAAGCTACGCCAGCAACTGCTGCGTGTCCCTGGCGTCAAGAAGGTCAACATCATCGGCGAGCAGCCCGAACGCATCTTCGTCTCTTTCGCCCACGACCGCCTGGCCACGCTGGGCGTCACGCCGCAGGACATTTTCGGCGCCCTCGACCGCCAGAACGTGCTGACCCCGGCCGGCGCGATCCAGACCAAGGGAGCACAGGTCTTTCTGCGGGTCGATGGCGCGTTCGACAATCTGGAAAAGATCCGCCAGACGCCGATCGTCGCGCAGGGCCGCACGCTGAAGCTGGCCGATGTCGCCACCGTCGAACGTGGCTATGAAGATCCGTCGACTTTCCTGGTACGCAACAAGGGCGAACCGGCGCTATTGCTTGGTGTCGTGATGCGCGACGACTGGAACGGGCTCGACCTCGGCAAGGCGTTGGAGGGGGAAATCACTCGCATCAGCGCCGGCTTGCCGCTGGGCATGACGCTGACCAAGGTAACCGATCAGGCCGTCAACATCGGCGCGGCGGTCGATGAATTCATGGTCAAGTTCTTCGTCGCCTTGCTGGTGGTGATGGTGGTCTGCTTCGTCAGCATGGGCTGGCGCGTGGGCATCGTGGTGGCGGCGGCGGTGCCGCTGACCTTGGCGGCGGTGTTCGTCGTCATGGCGGCATCGGGCAAGAACTTCGACCGCATCACGCTCGGCTCGCTGATACTGGCCCTGGGCTTGCTGGTGGACGACGCCATCATCGCCATCGAGATGATGGTCGTGAAAATGGAACAAGGCTACAGCCGGGTTGCCGCGTCGGCCTATGCCTGGAGCCACACGGCAGCGCCAATGCTGTCGGGCACGCTGGTGACGGCGATTGGTTTCATGCCGAACGGCTTCGCGCGCTCGACGGCCGGCGAATATACCAGCAATATGTTCTGGATCGTCGGCATTGCGCTGATTGCCTCCTGGGTGGTGGCGGTGGCATTCACGCCCTACCTGGGGGTAAAGATGCTGCCCGACCTGCACCAGATCGAGGGTGGCCACGACGCCATCTACAACACCCGCAACTACAACCGCTTTCGCCAGCTGCTGGCGCGCGTGATTGCACGCAAATGGCTGGTGGCCGGCACGGTCATCGGTACTTTTGTGCTGGCCGTCGCAGGCATGGGGCTGGTCAAGAAGCAGTTCTTCCCGACTTCCGACCGGCCGGAAGTGCTGGTCGAGCTGCAGATGCCATATGGTACCTCGATCGAGCAGACCAGCGCCGCCGCGGCCAAGGTGGAAGCCTGGCTGGCAAAGCAAAAGGAAGCCAGGATCGTCACGTCCTACATCGGCCAGGGCGCGCCCCGCTTCTTCCTGGCGATGGCGCCTGAACTACCCGATCCCTCGTTCGCCAAGATCGTGGTGCTGACGGGCGACGACAAGGAAAGGGAGGCCCTCAAGTTCAGGCTGCGCCAGGCGGCCGCCGACGGCCTGGCCCCGGAGGCGCGGGTGCGCGTGACCCAGATCGTGTTCGGGCCTCCTTCGCCTTTTCCCGTCGCTTACCGGGTCATGGGGCCGGACCCGGACAAGCTGCGCGCAATCGCCGCGCAGGTAGAGCAGCACATGCAGGCGAGCCCGATGATGCGTACCGTCAACACCGATTGGGGTTCGCGCGTACCCACCCTGCACTTCACGCTCGACCAGGACCGCCTGCAGTCAGTGGGTCTGAGCACCAGTTCGGTCGCCCTTCAGTTGCAGTTCCTGCTCAATGGCGTGGCGCTGACCCAGGTGCGCGAGGACATCCGATCGGTACAGGTGCTTGGGCGCGCCGCCGGCGGCATTCGCCTCGACCCTGCGCAGATCGCCGGCTTCACGCTGGCTGGTTCGGCGGGACAACGCATTCCGCTGTCGCAGGTCGGTGCCGTGGAAGTGCGGATGGAAGACCCGATTCTGAGGCGCCGCGACCGCACGCCCACCATCACGGTGCGCGGCGATATCGCTGAAGGAATGCAGCCGCCGGACGTCTCGGCTGCCATGCTCAAACAGCTACAGCCTGTGATCGACCAGCTGCCTGCCGGCTACCGGATCGAACAGGCGGGTTCCATCGAGGAAGCTGCCAAAGCTACCACGGCGATGCTGCCGCTGTTCCCGATCATGATTGCGCTCACGCTGCTCATCATCATTGTGCAGGTAAGGTCGATTGCGGCGATGGTCATGGTGTTCGCCACCAGTCCGCTCGGCTTGATCGGGGTCGTCCCGACCCTGTTGCTATTCCAGCAGCCGTTCGGCATCAACGCGCTGGTGGGCTTGATCGCCCTGTCGGGCATCCTGATGCGCAACACGCTGATCCTGATTGGCCAGATACGCGAAAACGAACAGAGCGGGCTCGATCCCTTGCGCGCGGTGGTCGAGGCGACCGTGCAGCGAGCGCGGCCGGTCCTGCTGACTGCACTGGCGGCGATTCTGGCCTTCATTCCGCTGACCCATTCGGTGTTCTGGGGCACGCTGGCCTACACGCTGATCGGCGGCACGTTTGCCGGTACCGTGCTGACGCTGGTGTTCCTGCCTGCCATGTACGCCATCTGGTTCAAGATTGCACCAGCCGCTTCTTCAAACCAAGCCTAAACTCACAAAAGGAAGATTCATGTCAGATACCAAAGTTGTCATCATTACCGGCGTGTCATCGGGCATCGGACGGGCCGCCGCCATCGAGTTCGTCGAGCGCGGCTGCCGCGTATTCGGCACCGTGCGCAACCGCGACAAGGCGCAAGTCATACCGGGGGTCGCCCTGATCGAGATGGATGTCCGCAACGAAGCGTCAGTCAAGCACGGCATCGAGACCATCATCGCGCAAGCCGGGCGCATCGACGTGCTGGTCAACAGCGCGGGCGTCACCCTGCTGGGCGCGGCGGAGGCAAGCTCAATTGAGGAAGCCAAGACACTGTTCGACACCAACCTGTTTGGACTCTTGCGAACCAGCCAAGCCGTGCTGCCGCATATGCGCGCGCGGCGCAGCGGCCGCATCGTCAACGTCAGTTCGGTGCTGGGTTTTCTGCCGGCGCCGTACATGGCGCTGTATTGCGCATCCAAGCATGCCGTCGAAGGACTGTCAGAGACACTCGATCATGAAGTGCGTCAGTTCGGCGTCCGCGTGGTGCTGGTCGAACCTTCTTTCACCAAGACCAATCTGGACGCCAACGCGCCGCAGACCGCTTCCGCCATCTCGGCCTATGACGGCGAGCTTGGCCTGGTGTCCCAGGCAATCCAGAACAACGTCAACAAGGCGCCGGCACCCGATGGTGTCGCCGCGACAATCGTCGATGCCGCACTGGGGGGCTGGAAAATGCGCCATACGCCCAAAGGCGAAGCGACGCTTCTGTCCAGGCTGCGCCGTTTCATGCCGGCTGGCCCGGTCGAAAAGGGACTGAGAAAATCCTTTGGACTGGCCTGAACGCGCAGATCGTTCAGGCTAGTGTGGCTTGCCGCAGCACTACTTCAACCCATTGGTGGAGGCTATTGCAATAGACTGGAGAAGCAAATCACTCCCACTCGATCGTCGCTGGTGGTTTTCCGGAGATATCGTAGACCACGCGGTTGATGCCGCGCACTTCGTTGATGATGCGGTTCGATACCTTGCCCAGCAGTTCATGCGGCAGGTGCGCCCAGTGCGCCGTCATGAAGTCCTGGGTCTGCACCGCGCGCAGCGCCACCACGTACTCGTAGGTGCGGCCATCGCCCATCACGCCGACCGATTTGACCGGCAGGAACACGGCGAACGCCTGGCTGGTCGCGTCGTACCAGTTGGTCGGCACGTCCGACGGGTCGACGCCCGGCACCGGCGGCATGTCGAACGGCGTATTGCGCAGCTCTTCGATTAAGATAGCGTCGGCGCGGCGCAGCAGGTCGGCGAACTCCTTCTTTACTTCGCCGAGGATGCGCACGCCCAGGCCAGGACCAGGGAAAGGATGGCGGTAGACCATGCCATGCGGCAGGCCCAGTGCCACGCCAAGCTTGCGCACTTCGTCCTTGAACAGTTCGCGCAGCGGCTCGAGCAGCTTGAGCTTCATGGTTTCCGGCAAGCCGCCCACATTGTGGTGCGACTTGATCGTCTGGCCCTTCTTGCCCTTGCCGGCCGATTCGATCACGTCCGGGTAGATGGTGCCCTGGGCCAGCCACTTGGCATTGACCAGCTTGGCGGACTCGACCTGAAACACCTCGACGAACTCGCGCCCGATGATCTTGCGCTTCTGCCCGGGATCGGCGACGCCGGCCAGGTGGCCCATGAACTGGTGTTCCGCGTCGACCCGGATCACCTTGACGCCAAGGTTCTTGGCGAACATGTCCATCACCATCTTGCCCTCGTCCAGGCGCAGCAGGCCGTGGTCGACGAACACGCAGGTCAGCTGGTCGCCGATGGCGCGGTGGATCAGCGCCGCTGCCACGCTCGAATCGACGCCGCCCGACAGGCCGAGGATCACTTCATCGGTGCCGACCTGTGCGCGGATTTTGGCGACCGCTTCCGAAATATAGTCCGGCATATTCCAGTCCGACTTGCAGCCGCAGATCTCGTGCACGAATCGGCCCAGGATGGCCTTGCCCTGCAGCGTATGCGTCACTTCCGGGTGGAACTGCACGGCGTAGAACTTGCGGCTCTCGTCGCACATCGCGGCGATGTCGCAGCTTTCGCTGTTGCCCATCAGCTTGAAGCCGGGCGGCATGTCGAGCACCTTGTCGCCATGGCTCATCCAAACTTTCAGCATGCCGTGGCCTTCGCTGGTGACGAAGTCGTTGATGCCGTTGAGCAGCGCCGAATGGCCGCGCGCCCGCACTTCGGCGTAGCCGAACTCGCGCACCTTGCCGTTTTCAACCTTGCCTCCCAGCTGGGCCGCCATGGTCTGCATGCCGTAGCAGATGCCCAGTACCGGCACGCCCAGCTCGAACACGGCATCCGGCGCGCGCGGGGCGTCGCCTTCGAGTGTGGAACTGTGGCTACCCGACAGGATGACGCCGGCGGCGCCGTAATTGCGCACGAACTCGTCGGAAACATCGTAGGGGTAGACTTCCGAAAACACGCCTGCATCGCGCACGCGGCGCGCGATCAACTGGGTGACTTGGGAACCGAAATCGAGGATCAGGATTTTAGAGTGCATAAAGGCGCTTTAGTATTGGTGTGAATGCAGCGGCTGGCGGCGCACCGTGCGGTGCGCCGCCGCTCAAGGAATGACCGATTACTCGCCGGAGCGGTAGTTCGGCGCTTCTTTGGTGATTTGCACGTCGTGCACATGCGACTCGCGCATGCCGGCCGAGGTAATTTCGACAAATTCCGCTTTTTCGCGCAGCTCGTCGATCGAGGCGCAACCGCAGTAACCCATCGACTGGCGCACGCCGCCTACCAACTGGTAGATGATGGCCAGCACGCTGCCCTTGTAGGCGACGCGGCCTTCGATCCCTTCGGGGACGAACTTGTCGGCCTTGGCCGAGACATCCTGGAAGTAGCGGTCGGCCGAACCGTCGGCCATCGCGCCCAGGCTGCCCATGCCGCGGTAGGACTTGTAGCTGCGCCCCTGGTACAGGATCACTTCGCCCGGTGCTTCTTCAGTGCCGGCAAACATCGAGCCCATCATGACAGCCGACCCGCCCGCCGCCAGTGCCTTGGAGATGTCGCCCGAGAAGCGGATGCCGCCGTCGGCGATGCAGGGAACGCCCGTGCCCTTGAGCGCTTCGGACACGTTC
>CBDDRJ010000048.1:0-49152 GCA_965233055.1 uncultured bacterium | reverse complement strand
AAGGTCGATGTCGACCGCGTCGATGCGCCAGACCTGGCCGTCTTCCGGGAAGGTGCACAGGGCTTCGTCCAGCGCCGGCAGCAACAGGTCCAACACCAGCGCGCGCAGCGTGTCCTCGTCCGGCGCGGCGATGCCACGCTTGCCCGCCGCCTCGAACGACAGCTCGACGACCAGATCATCTATGCGGTGCGGGCTGTTCATCGGCTAGACCCAGTGGTTCCGCGAGGCGCTGCCACGGTGCTTCTGCAGGAAAGCGTAGATCAGCACTGCCGCGCGGTCGAGCAAGGCGGTACTGTCGCCCACTTCGGCCGGCAGGCGCAGGGCGTCGAGCCAGATGTCGTACTTTTCCTCGAACTCGCACATGGCGGCAAAGTCGAGCCACAGGAATTCCGGGTAGACGTGCGCAGGCAGCGTCGTGCACACGGTCTCTTCGGCGAACTTGCGGAACTCGCGGTCGTCGAAGCGCGCCGTCCACGACGGGAAGACGACACTGACGCGGAACGGGTAAAAGTCATCCTTGATGCCGGCGCGCTTGTGTTCGTCGTTGTCGCCGTGCGGACGCAGCAGCATGTGCTCGACCAGGTGGAAGCCTTCGCAGGCCTGGTTCAGCGCACGGATCGCTTGGCGCATCTGTTCCATGTGGCGCGCGGCCGCCGACTCGCGCGCATGGCTGCCGAGGCGCCATTTCTGTTTGCCGGCCCGTAGCTGGAAGTACACCACGGTGCGCTCGCCCTCGCGCTCGGTGACGAAATGCTCCGAATTGAAGCCGCGCCGGAACAGCGACTCCGGAATCTTCTTGAGTTTTGCAATTGCATCCTGATCCCCGCCCGCTTCTTCCTTGGGTGGCACCGACAGGTGTGCATACAGGCGCGCCAGCGTCTTGTCATCGGCCGCGCTGTCGGGCACCAGCTCGACGCCGCGCGCCAGCATGGCATCGCAGACCGACCGGCTGGAAGGGTGTTCATGCATGCCTAGCAGGATGGCGATCTTGGCCTGTGCACCGGAGACGTTATTGCTGTCGATCGACACGTCGCCGTAGTAGAAGGCCGAAGCGCGGCGCTGGTTGAGCGAGACGATATGGGTCAGGAATGCCAGTTTGTTCTGCAGCAGCCATTCGCCGGTGCGACGTCCATGGTAAACGGCGAATTTGCGCAGGGTGCGCTGGCTGAAGGTTTCGCCGTACATGGCCAGCAAGGTGTCGAGCACGCGGTTGCGGCGGTCTTCGACCGGGTCGAACTTGGCCAGGATGCGCGCCAGCGCCGATTCCGTGTCAGCCGCATCGAGCGTGTACATGCTTTCGATCTTCGGCAGCATCGCGTTGGTGATGCGCTGCGACGAATAGGTATGGGTCACTGCGCTGTCGGTCGAAAACAGCTGCGGAATGTCCTCGATGCTCTGCAGGTAGTTGGCCATCAGCTGCTCGAACAGGTAAAGGTAGGCCTTGAGCTGGTTGGCGCTGAGGATATGCTGCTTCGGCGCCGATGCCGGCACGCCATATTCGTTGATACCATACACCGAAGGGAACTGATTCTGGATCGAATGGTATTCGTTGAAGCGGCGATGTACGCCCGACGGCGGCACCACGACCTGGTCGAGCGACTGGGTACGGTGGCGGCCGGCGGACGACTCGAAGCGCAGCTTCTTCAGTTCGATGCGGGCGTCTTCGATCATGTCGGCGTCGCGCTCGGCTTCGAGCACCGGGTCGGGCGCTTCCAGACCGCTGCCGGCGCGCGTCATGCGCAGGCGCAGCAGGCCTTTCTGCACGTCGGTCGCCGGGAACTGCAGGCGCACCAGCGTGTCCGACGACAGCTCGGACGGGTCGACCGGCGTCCCTTCGACATCGCAAATGGTCAGGCGGTGCACCTGGCGCACGCCGGGGATGGCGCGGATCAGGCCGATCAGGCGCACCACTGGGATGCCGCCACGCTCGCCGTCGGCATCGTCGTCGGCGACGTAGCCGTGCAGGGTGCGCGGCCCGGCAAACAGGGTTTCCAGCGAAGTGCCGCGCGCCAGCATTTCGTCATAGCGCTCGATGCGGAAGCCCGAATTGATCTGGTGCGAGCACTGGAAAAAGATATCGGCATAGATGGCCGCAGGGTCGCGGCGGCTGTCGATCTCGATTTCACCGGCCAGCAGGAAAGGCACAGTGTCGACGATGCACACATCGTGCACGTCCGAGCACAAGGTGCGGTGCCTGACGATCAGTTGCGCGACTGATTGGCGAATCCGCAATTCGATGGCATCGCGCTCCGGGCCGGGCTCGCCAGTGGCGGTGTCGCCCACCCGCAGGAACACGCGCAGCAGGCCGGTCTTGCCGGCCGCCGCCGCGCCCCCAGCCTGGGCCGGCGCTACGTCCTCGAACCAGACGTCTTCGATCTCCGGCACCTGGTCGTACAGCACGGTGCGCAGGTCGTGCTCGGTCAGTGTCTCGCTGGGGAAAATCTCATTGGGCAGGAACAAAGCATGGCGCTTCGGGTCGATGCTGCCGTCAGGCGCCGCCAGGTAGTCTTCCGGCGCAAAGTCGGAGCGGTAGCCCAGTTCAGTCAGGCCGTAGCACAACTGTTCAAGGATGGTGATGCCCGGATCGTGGGCGTTGTAGTCGGTCCAGATCTGGCCCGACAAATCCTGCAGCAAAGCGATGCCCGCGCGCTTGAGCGCATCGAAGTCCAGCCCGTCCGGATCGGGCTTGAGTCGTTCGATGGTGACGGGCGTTAGTGCCATTTAGGCAGCCTTCCTCTTGCGCGGCGCCGGCACCGCCTTCAGGCCCGCCAGCATGCCGGCCTGCTGTTCCAGCTTGGCCATCAGCTGATGCACCCGGTGGTAAGGCAGCTTGACCAGCGCCCCGATCACCAGCGCCTGGTCGGCACGCGACCATTGCAGGCGCAAGCCGTCCGGGCCGGTTTCGAGGTTGGCCTGGCGGTTGATGCGGCCGATCAGCTCGAACACGGTCTTGAACGGGCCTTCGGCCAGCGCCTCGATCACCAGCTGGCCTTCGGCCGGCGTCAGGGTGAAGACGATGCCTGCATCAAGGCGATTCATACCGTCCCCTCCCGGCCCGCCACCTGGCATTGCTTCATGCCCGAGTCGAACCACAACTGGGTCAGCTGGTAGCAGATCATGGTGGCGGCGCTGGTGGCACCGACCGGGTCGTCCTTGCTGTCGTACGGGCAGCCGCAGCGGATCTGCAGCCGGTAGCCATCCTGCAGGCGCGACGATTCGGCCTTCCAGCGCAACTCGAGCTGGCTGCAGCGGCTGCCGCAATAGGCCTGGTGGTAGGTGATGTCGTCCTTGCCGTTGAAGGCCTTCATCGCGAAGGCGTGCATGATCGCGTATTTGCCGGAGCCGGTCTTGCCGGCGCCCGCCATCACTTCGAATGCCTGGCAGCCGTGCAGCACCGGCGTGATGTATTGCCATTGGCCGTCGGCCGGCACGGCCAGGCCGGCGCGGCCCTGGCGGCCGTCGGTCACCACCATGCCCTTGACGTCCAGTTCGAACAGGCCCTGCTTGGCGCGGTCGTCGTCGGTCGACGGTTCGAGCTGCAGCGCAACGTCGGTCGCGTTGCCGTTGCGGTCGCGCAGCCTCAGGGCGCTCGGAAAGTCCGGAGTACCGATCATCAGGTCGTCGCCCGGCTGCTCCATGCTCACCGCCCACACCGGGCTCTTGACGTCGATGTCATGGTAGAAGCTCAGCAGCCGTCCCTGGCTGAACTGGCCGACCTTCAAGCCGTCCTGGGCAGTCTTGTCGAACTGCTGGTCGACGATGTTGAGCATCGACTCGATCAGGTCGCTGAATGCTTCGGACGAGGGCATCGCGCCCTGGCTGAATTTGAGTTTGAGGGTATCCCTACTTCGTCGGGCCATTGCCGTCCCCTGAAATAATAAATGTCTGACCAATGTCGAGCGACTTCAGGCCGGCGCGCTGGCCAGGCCGGTTGTCGGATACGCGCGTGATGTCGATCGCATGCTTGTGGACCGGCACCGCGATTGACCATGGATAGTTCGGCCGGATGTCGAGCTGGTCGTGCACGGCCTTCTGGGCGGCGGTGTCGAACAGCGAGTAGCGCTCTTCCCCGCTCGGCGCGATGCGCAGCACCGAAAGGCGGCTGACCGATTCGACGTAGTCGAGGCCGAGGATGAAGGATTCGACGTCGTGCTGGCGCACGCTCCAGCCGAAATGCTGGTGCGCGCTGCTGTCGTTCCACGGCGACAGGAATTCCGAGATGTCGTCGTTGAGGCGGTTGATGTACTGGCCGCCGCTGACGCCCTTGACCCAGCGCACCGTGCAGCGCACCTGGATCTGTTCGTACACCGGGTTCTCGACCGAGATGGTAGCCATTGGCGGCGCCAGCCTGGTGACGAAGTCGCGCACTTCCTGCACCAGGTTCCCGTTGAGCAGCAGCATGCGGTTGGTGCGCGCCGCGCTCGGGCGGTGCGGCACCGCCACCACCAGGATATGGCCGGGCCGCACGCAGTCGTCCGGCCCGCGGTCGGTCGCCATATTGGCAAAGCACTTGACCTTGTAGATGTCGGGGAACTGCTGCAGGATCAGTTGCTCGTAATCGCGCGCCTGGACGGCGCGGTTCTTGTGGCGCAGCCGCTCCGACACCCGCATGCGCAGCTGGTCGCGCGTTTCGGCGCGCCGGCCGTCGACCGAATCGGTGACCTGGGTGATCAATCCCAGTCCGGGGACGAGAGTGGCGCTGCGCGTGATCGAGGCGGCCGGCAGCCGCAGTCCCAGCTCGCCGTCGGCCCGCTCCGGTTCGCGGCGCGTGACCTTGAGCGCCTGCGCGTGGACCGCGTACATCGAGCAGAATTTTTCCAGGTTGCCGCTGCCGCACAGCCGCAGCCACAGCAGGCCAGCCGGCATGACGGTGTTGTCGGAGCCGATATCGCCCGGCACGCTCAGTTCGATCACACCGGTCTTCATGAAGCCATGCGTGGTGTCGGAAATGATCTCCTGGGGCAGCAGGGGCTTCCAGGCATTGTCCGACAGGTAGGTCCAGCGCAGCGAGGCGGTGGCGACGGCGTCCTGCGGCAGCGAATCCTCGCGCAGGTGGAACAGCAGTGTCAGCGTCGACTGCAGGCTGCTGGCCGACAGGCCGATGTACAGGTAACCGTCGTCGCGGAAGCCCCGCACCAGCGTCACGCCCGACTCGGTGGAAGAGCCGAGCAGCTCCCAGCCGAACGGATGAAGGTGCATGAAGGCGTTGCTCCAGACGCCGCTGGCGCCGCCGAGCTGCTCGAGGTCGATCTTGCAGGAGGCAGTGTAGTCGACCGAAATGGCGTTGATCAGCGGCGTGTACGGCAGGTTCGGGGTCGATTCCGAGGTCGGCCCTTCCTTCGACTTCATGTTCTTCTTGAGCGCACGCGCCATCGCCTGCGGATACTCGCGGTGGCCGAAGGCGAACTTGGGCGAGGCCAGCGTGAACTTGAAGAAGCCCACGCGCGACGCCTGGCTGTAGGCAAAGGACTGGGTGCCCTGGGGGCTGCCCGGCTTGAAGCGGTGGATCACGCCATCGCAGGCGAGCTCGATGCGCTTGTCGACCTGCTGGTTGGCGCTGTTCGGGTGGGCGGCACGGAACAATGGCACGAACGGCTGGGCCTTCTCTTCGGCCGGCGCCCACTGGCCGTAGGCCAGCACGGTGACGGTGGCCTGGTACTGCTCGGCGTCGACCGCGTTGGCATAGCCATGGTAGTAGGCGGGGAAGCCGCCGCCCTCGGCCGGCAGGCCGCCCCACTCGACATTGACGGTGAAGCTCGACAGGTTCTTGCTGGCCGCCTCGGCGCAGCCGACCACCAGGAAGGATCCGACTTCCGGGATCGGGCCGAACGGGTTGAACGGCGTGGCCGCCGACAGTTGGCCGATATTATTGTGCAGCACCAGCTGGCGGCAGCCGGTGACGGCCACGTCGATGCGCACCGCGCGCAGCGGCAGGTCGCGCAGCAGGCCATACGGGAACAGGTAGGCATTCGGGTTGAGCACAAAGCGCAGCACCGGTTCGCACGTGGCGTAGTGCTCGCCGTGCACCTTGGGCGAATAGCCTTCGACCGCCGGCGCTTCCAGCGGCAGCTCGAAACTGATGTTGAGCCAGTCGCCCTGCACCTTGGCCGCGCCGTGGGTCGGCAGGTACTGCTCGACTTCGTACCAGCCGTCGGCGGTGGTGATGCCGATCTTGAACAGGTTGCGGAACACCTTGAAGAACACGTCGCTGCGGTGGATGCCGGCAGCCTCGCCCAGTTCGGCGTCGTGCATCTTGGTGGCCAGCCTGGCCATGCGGCTTTCCAGGTCGACCGTCTCGAAGCGCAGGTTGACGCTGATTGAGCGCCGCCCTTCGCGCAGCAGCAGCACGTTCGAGGCCAGCGCGAAACCGAGGCGGGCATCGGCAAAGTACTGGAAGTCGGTCGCCTTTTTCGGCGCACCGAGCAGAGGCCGGGCCGACAGCTTGTCGCGTTCGGTCAAGACCTGCTTGGCGTTGAACTCGATCTTGTCAGTCCAGGCGTGGGTCGGCCAGCCCTTGTCGCGGCCGATCGCGCGGCCGTCGCGCAGCGCGCGCTCGGGCGACACGTTCGGGTCGCGATTGAAGTACAGCGTGTAGAGCTGCTCGACGTGGGCGTCCGACACCACCAGGTCATTCAGGCTGGCGAACAGGATGTCGCGCTTGTCCCGGTCCTGGCCGGCGATGAAGGCGGTGCCGGCCGGGATCCACAGCTCCTGCTGCGGCGCCGCCGGCTCGAACACCAGGTGGGTGGAATCGGCGACGGCGCCCTGCGGCGCCACCTTGAGCACCTTGTCGTAATAGTAGTCGAGGTGGCGGCGCGTGAAGCCGTTCAGCTTGCACTTGAGCTTGCCGAACAGTTCGCAGAAGGCGATCAGCAGCGCCACGGCCGGATCGTGGTTCTGGCTCTTCATCGACACCGGCAGCTGCTGCAGCGCTTCCTTCTGCACCATCTCGACCGCCTTGACGAAGGCGAAGAAATTGGACTTCATGTTGGCGCGGGTCAGCTTGGCCTGCACCTTGTGGGTGCGGGCGCGCGCCGCGCTCCACAGCGGGTCGAGCCTGGGTGCGCCGCTGGTCGAGAGGAAGGCGGCGAAGCCGGCCGTGTCCTCGCACAGGCGCTCGATGACGCCGACCAGCACCGCGCACAGCTTGGCGGCGGCCTCGCTGTCGGCGCCGGCCAGCGTGGTCAGCCAGCCGTCGAGCAGCACGGCCAGCGGCGTCATCGGCAGCTCGCCCGCCGTCCAGCCGGGCGCTCCCGCCTTGTAGTCGCCGGTCGCGCTCCACCACGCATCGAAGGCCTGCTCGGACGCAGCCAGTTTGGTCGACAGGATCTGGGCGATGACGATGGTGACGTCGGCCGAAAAATACGGGCTCCAGTCGCCGTCGGTCTTGTAGTCGAGCTTGTAGAACTTGACCAGGCGCGCCAGTTCGGCGGCCATCGCCAGCAGGTCGGCGAACGGCATTTCGTCGAGATGGAAGTAGCCATCCTGCAGCGCAGGCCGCACGCGCGCGCTCTGGCTCCAGCCATCGCGCACGACCAGCCTGTTCATATCGCCCGACACTAAACAACGATCCTCAAGTTACTAGGAGCCTGCGCGGCAGAAGGAGTCGAGACCAAACGGGTGGGAAAAGAACCCGGTTCGTCACCACTTTTGAGGACTGTAGCCGTAGCTACAGCCCGAGAAATGGGGGCGAAGTGGGACTTTTCCCCACCTGTTTGGGCCGACGAGCTTCTGCCGCGCAGGCTCCTAGAGCTGCACATTGCTGCCCTCCAGCAGGTAGAACGGATACACCATATTGCTGCGCGTGTTGGTGGTGCGCACGGTGTATTCGAGCAGGATGTCGAGCCGGCCGTGGATGGCGTCATCGTCGCGCACCTGCACATTGTGCAGGGTAATACGCGGCTCGAAGAACAGCACGGCGCGCTCGACCAGGTTCTTGATTTCGGTGATGACCGAGGTCGACAGCGTGTCGAACACATGCGACTTGATGCCGCAGCCGAAGGCGGGCTGCATGATGCGCTCGCCCGGCGTGGTCGACAGCAGGATCGTCAGGCTCTGGCGGATATCGTCCTCGCCCGAGGCCAGCGCCACCTTGCCGCCGCCGCCGACGGCCAGCGGCTGCTTGGCGAAGGTGGGCGGAAAGGCCCAGCCGGCACCGAGGAAGGATTTGTCGGCGCTCATGTCAGCCGCCGATCATCACGGTCGGAAAACCCATCACGACCGAGCCGCCATGGGCGCAGGTGTCGCCCATCCGTACCGCCGGCTTCTTGCAGATCATGACCGTGGCCGAGCCCTTGACGAGCGAATCGGGCGGCCCGACGCACACCGCCATATCGCCCATGATGGCGGCCGGCAGCTTGCCGATCAGGACCGTCGGCGCGGACGGGCCCGAGATCGGCCCGCCCACATGGGGGATCGGCGGCAGGCCCGGGGTGACCATCGGGCAGGCGTGCATATCGGTGATTCTGGCGGCCGGTGGCATCGCTGTCCCTTCAGTTAATCATGACCATGGCGCCCTTGACCGTCACGGTCCCGGCGGCCGACAGCTCGGCCGTGGCGGCGCCCTTGGCGACAAAGCCCACATTGGCGTTGCAGTTGATGTTCAGGCCGGTGGCCTTGACGTCGGCGGTCGCCTTCATCTCGACATTGCCGGTGGCGGTCATCGTGATCTTGCCGGTCGCCTTCATGACGATATCTTTCGGGCTGTCGAGCGTGATGCCGGACGTGCCCAGCACCACCGAATTGCCGGTCTGGTCCTTGAGCGTGATCGACTTGTCCTTGTCGCTGATGATGACGGTGTTCTTGCCCGGCGTTTCGAGCGTGATGACCTTGTTCTCGTCGTCGAACTCGAGCAGCAGCTTGGCCTTGGTCAGGATCGCCTTCATGTAGTTATTGGCGTCGAGCGCATACGGCATCTTGTTCTTGCTGCTGTACAGACTGCCCAGCACGACCGGGTGCGACGGGTCGTTGTCGAAGTAGCCGATGATGACTTCGTCGCCGATCTCGGGCACGAAGTAGGAGCCGACCGCACTTGACCCATAGAAGCTGGCCAGCCGCGCCCACACCCCGACCGTGGTCGCGTTGGACACCGGGATATTGACCTGGATCTTGGACTGGCCGGACGGATCGGCGTCGAGCTTCATGACGATGCCGACATGCAGGCCGGAAGCGGCCGGGGTCAGGCCCGGCGCCATCGAAGTGAAGCCGCTGCGGTCGCCCAGCCACTCCGGATCGAGGCCGAACTCGACTTCGGTGAGCCAGTTGCCGTCCTCGATGATGTGGCGCACCGAGCTGACGAACACGTCGCCATTGAAGCGCGCGCCGAGCCCGACCAGCGTGATCAGGCCGCCCGGCACCGCCAGTTCGCTGCCCTGGAATTTCATGCTGCCGCGGATGCGCGCCATGCCGGCCTTGAGCATGCGCCCCTTGGCCCACGCCGTCAGCGTGCCGCTGTCGAGCGCCGCCATGCTCGGCATCGCGTACGAGGCCAGCCCCAGCACGCCGGCCAGCGTGGCCGACGTCAGGTTGCCCTGGGTGTTCAGCGTAGGCGGGGTGGCAGTCTGTTCGACCTTGGCCAGCGTGGCCGGGTCCCACGCGGTGGCCTTGGCCTGCTGCAGCTGGGTGCGCGCATCGATCTCGGACGAGAACGACATCAGGTCCAGCCCATAGGTGACCGACAGCGCCGCCGTGCCGCTGGTGACGGGCGCATTGACCTTGACCGCCCCGCCGTCCTCGGTGGTGACGATGAAGCCGTTGGCCTCGGCGCGCGCCAGCATGAAGTCCCAGTCGGTGCAGTTGTACTGGACCAGTTCCTTGTATTGGGTGGTGGTGGCGGTGACCGTGGCCGACAGGCCGCTGGTGGCTTGGACCAGCGACGTGATGATGTCGCTGTCCTTCTTGTCGACATAATTGGCGCACTTGGGTCCGACCGCCATCGCCGCCGCCTTGTGGCGGCACTCGACGATCAGGCGACCCAGGTTGTTGCCGGTGATCTTGATGCCATGCTTGACGACGATGCCAGAGAAGATGACCGCCGTCTCCGAGCCGTAGCCGGCGCTGATGCTGATCGCTGCACCCGGCGCGAAGGTGGCCATGTCGCTGACCGGGAAGGTCGCCTCCGGCATATTACCGTCCTCGATCACGATGCGCGCATAGGAAATCTTGTTAACGGCCTTGGTCACCTCGACCGAGATGATCTGGATGGTGTCGGCAATGGCGCTGCCTTCGCTGGTGATGGAGAGGGTGATGACGTCGGCGGCATTGAGGCTGGGGGAGACTGGCATGGCTTAGCTCAATGGTGGAAAACGCAGTTTCATGCCCGGCGCCAGCGAGCGGAAATTGGTCAGGTTGTTGATGCGCGCCACCTCGATGTAATAGGCGGAGTTCTTGTAGATGCGGTTGCACAGCAGCGGCAGCGTATCGCCCGCCTTGACCTCGACGATGTGCGACAGGTCCGGCGACGAGCGGTTGGCGCGCAGCGTGCTTTCCTCGCGGCTCATGTAGCCGAGCATGCCCAGCTTGACCTTGGCGCGCAGCGGCGTGCCGTCCGGCCGGAACAGCGTGTATTCGATATTGACCGAGTTGACGCGGCCGAAGAAGATCAGGTTGCCCCACAACAGGCGCACATGGTTCGGCTCGTGGTTCTCGCCGTTGTACGCATAGATGACGCCGAGCAGGCGGTCGACCAGGTCCTGCACGTCTTCGAGCAGGTCGGACGGCACCACGCCGGTGCCATCCAACACCAGCTCCGGCAGCGTCAGCGTTTCGGGCAGGATCGCGGCGAACTTCGGTTCGCCGCCGAACTGGCCCATGGTCTTCTTGGTGTTGTACGAGATCTTGAGCTCGTGCGTGTATTTCGACGGGTTGATCAGGGCCTCGAACGCCGTCTGGCTGTCGTCGACCGTGATATTGCCTGCCTCGTCGACCTGGCACGGCGAAATCTTGAGTTTTTCCTTTAAGCCGGAGGTGGCCATGCTAGCGCTCCCGCAGGTCGCGCAGCGTGTCGAGGATCAGTTCCTTGCACTCGGCCAGCAACTCTTCCTTCATGGCTTCCATCTGTTCGGACGGTTCGCTGTCGTCCTTGCCCTCGTCGGCGCGTTGCACGACATTGGACTTGATGTGCAATTGTTTGATCTCGATCGACATGAGGCCTACACCACCCGTTGAGAATACGTATAACTGAGCGTGATCTTTTCGATCGCTACTTCATTCTTGGTCGAATTGAATGCCTCGACCTCCCACTTGACTGGAAATGCATTGTTGAAGGTCCAGCCCCGCAAGGTTTCCATCTCTTCGTTGAGCAGATACACATTGACCGTTTGCGCCACGATCGGCAGCGAAAAATCGCCTTCGAACACGGCCTTGCACCACAGCACCAGCGGCGACAGCATCGACGCCACGCCGCGCTTGAGCTCCAGGTGCGGATGCTTGACCCCTTTCGGCAACTGGTGCACGAAACGGTTCTCGCCCCCTTCCGGCACCGGCTCCAGGTCCATTTCCATGGTGATCCCGCTGACCTCCTGGAAGGAATTGTCGCCATTGCTCAGGGTCGTGCCAAATTCCACCATGAAGAAGAAGGCGGCAGGAGGATAATCGAAATAAACAACATCCTCCCCCGTCTCAGGGTCGATGGCGACTTGAGTGTATTCACTCATCGGCTTGGCCGCTGATCAAGTCGCGCATCGCCTTCCCTCCATTACGCGTTGGCGATCGTCAAGCCTTCGTGCACGATCTCGATGGTCTCGATCGATGCCTCGTTGCCTTCCGATTTCAGGTCCGTACCGGTGATCTTGGTCGGCCATGCGTTCGCCAGCGTCCACACCATCGTCGGTGCGCCAGCCTCGTCGAGCAGGCTGATGGTGACCGGAACACGCTTGATGGTGTTCATCTTGATCTGGTTGAACCAGTCCCAGAACTTGTTGTCGGACTTGAAGATGCCCTTTTTCATGGTGATATTGCCGAATTTCTTCATGCCCGGCATCTTGATCACCGAGAACTGCGGGCTGTCACCGTGACGGTACTTGATCTCTTCCGACTGGATATCCAGTCCGGAAACTTCCTGGAACGACATGACCTGGGAATCCCATTTCACCTGGAAATAGAATTTCGGGAGCGGCCAGACTGTTGTTGATTGTGTTGAGCCATCATCTGCCATAGCGAGCCTCTTTCAAATAGATTAAAAGTTAAATACGACGGGAAGTAGGTTCAGCCCGCGGTCAGGACTTCTGCATTTGCTGTTGGAACGTGATCTCGATGAACTCGGCCGGGCGGCTGATCGCCACCAGGATGGTCACCCGCAGGATGCCTTCGAGGATGTCTTCCGACGTCATCGTCTCGTTCAGACCGACCGAGACCGAGAACGCGTCGTCCGGCGAGGCGCCGGCCAGGCCGCCGCGCTTCCAGATGCCGGTCAGGAAGTTGCTGGCCATGCCCTTGATGGTGACCCAGGTGTTGGCCGTGTTTGGCTCGAACACATACGCCTTGGTAGCAAGGCGCAGCGACTCTTCCAGCATGATCATGGTGCGGCGCACGTTGATGTAACGCCAGTCGAGGCTGTTGCCGTCCAAGGTGCGGGCGCCCCACACCATCGTGCCTTCGCCGATGAAGGTGCGGATCGCGTTGACCGACTTGCCCTGGGTGGTGACGTTCAGGTCTTCCTGGTCGTCATGGGTGATGTTGACGGTCGGCGAAGACACGCCCATCACGCCGACATTGGCCGGGGCTTTCCACACGCCGCGGGTCGCATCGACCATCGTGTACAGGCCCGCCATCGACGACGACGGCGGCAGCAGGTTCAGCTTGCGCTGGACCGCCAGCAGGATGCGCGAATACAGCGGGCTGATCGCGACCAGGGTCTGGTTCAGCGTTTCGATCTGCTGGGCGCCATCGGCTTCGGCGCTGAAGTCCTTGGTGATGTCGGCCAGCGCCTTCTTGATCTGGTCGATCTTGGTCTGCATGCCGGGCGCCACCACGGGCGGGTTCAGCACGCCGGACAGGTCGGCAGTCAGCAGGCTCTGCAGCAGGTCCTTGTTGGTGAAGCGGGTGAAGTCCAGGTCCTTCATCGCCACCACGGTGGAATTGACCCACGGATAGTAAGCAGCGCCGAAGGCGAGGAAATTGGTGCCGACGCTTTCACGGAAGGCATTGATGACGTCGCCCGACGGGTCCTGGCGGTCCTTGTAGCCGTCATACACGTCCAGCAGCGCAAAGCGGTTCTTCATCTTGTAGCCGCAGTGGGTCAGCATCGACTGCTGGACCGTGGCGCAGTCGGCCGCCGGCAGCAGCACCGCTTCCGGGATCACCAGGATGGTCGGCTCTTGTTCCTTGAGCAGCGCATCGATGCCGTCGGACATTTTCTTGGCATCGATGTCGGCGCCGTATTTGCCGATCGACACGATGTAGCAAGGGCCGCCGCCATTCTGGTAGAACATGCGCATCGCGTAGTACAGCAGGTAGGCGTTGTCGGCCTTGTTGACGGTGTATTCGGCGTCGGGCACGCGGAAATCGGATTCCGCATTGGCGTCGGCCGTCTTTTCGATCGTGAAGTGGGTCGGCGGGGCGCTGCCGTAGAACGCTTCGAACTCGGCCATGGACGTGATGCGCCATGGCTTGTTGGTCAGCGACGAACCCTTATTGTCGGCATAAGCCGTATAGCCGATGAACGCAGGAACTGCAGTGGCGACTTCCACCACTGAATTCGGGAAAGCGTTCTTCTCGACGATATATACCCCTGGTGTTTTATATTGCGCCATGGTGCGTCCTTAGAAAAGTAGCATTCAGTTGATATAAATTTCCGATACGAGTACTGCAACTGCACTTCCCTCAAGCATTTCCCGCCCAATGGCGTTGACGCTGGCATTGGGTAGCCGCTTGACGAGAATTCTTTCTCCCATTTCTCCCTGCTCACGCAACTGGAAGCGCTGGGGGTAAGTCTTTTGCATGGCAATCGCCTGTTCGCTGACGAAAGTGACGGCTTCGCGCGGCTGGCCTGGCAGCGCGGTGGTGCCGCGTCGCGAGAACCGCGTTCGTCCGTCCAAGTCGACGATGGCGATGTCTTTACTGCCTACATCATTCAAGAAATAGTATTTCCACACACTGGAGCGGGCGGCAAACCGCAGGTAGTAATGGGGCGCCGCAGGCACGCCCGGGGGCGTTTCTTGCAAAGCGTTCACAAGATCATAAAATTGGATATTAGCAAAGAAATTAGGTTTCACTGGATCAAAATTTCTACCTAGCATCTCAGCGATCTCCGGACTGTCGTTTTTTCGCAAGCAAGAGTCGGTGACAAACTCGCCCTCGTGCAGGCGCAAACGCCCGTCCGGGCCGGGCTTTGCCCGCGAGGCGTCGACCAACACGGTCTCGTCCTGCACCCTGCGGCCAAGCTCGGTAAACGTCGAAAAATTGCTGTCGTTGGCAAAACCGCGGAAGGTGAGCGCCATGTCGGCCTCGACGCAGACGCCGGCCAGCAGGTCGGCGCGCTCGTCTTGCTGGCAAAACAGGTCGACCCCGTTCGGGCTGGGGCGCAGCAGCATGCCGAACTTGTCGATCAGTTTGCTGGTGCGGGCGGTCGGCAGCAGGCGGAAATGGCTGTCGGGACCAGGCGCGAAAAAGGCGTGGTCGACCGTGATGCGCATCAGGGGCAGATAGGGGGAACTCATCCTCGGCCCAGGCTGCCCAGCGGATTGGCGATATTCGGGATCGAGCGGGTCAAGTCGCCCGAGTCGAAGGCGATCATGCGCACCTTGTACATGATCGACGGCAGGTACTTGCCCGAGAGCACGGTCCACAGATTCGACAGCTCATGGGTCTTGAGGTTTTCGATATCGAGCACCAGCTTCTCGATCCGGTTGTCGAGGTCGGGCGTGGTCGAGTGGTCGAACACCGGCTGGCGCTGGAAATAGCTGATCGTGCTCGAAATGAACTTCAGCGCTTCCGGATAATTCGGGCCGCTGAAATTGGCGGCGAACACGATGTACAGGTTCAGGTAGATCGGCGGGCTGTACACGGCCGAGCGCATCATCGAGGCGGCGCCATTGCCGCGGTTGACCGTGGTGTCCTTTTCGACGTTGACGAGGCTGACGACAACCTTGTTGTTGATGTGCGGCGCGACGCTGCCATCCTGGGCCAGCAAATTGGATACCGACACGATATCTTCGGCCAGCTGGTATTGATACCGCAGGAACTGGTTGAGGTGATTGGCGAGATGGGTAATGCTGGCGTGAATCATGAGCGTTCCCGATGGCAGGTCTTTCCGGCACTTAACTTGTCAGCCGGAAAATAACTTTACCATAAGGTTTTGCGTAATTGTTAAATAAATTAAACTTAAAGCGATTGCCACCGATTTACCACAGCCCCGGGGCGCCAGCCCTTGCCGCCGGTGACAATCTGTGATTTTCACAAACGACAAGACTGTTAAATAAGCTTGACATTAAAAAAGCCGAGCGCTGTACCAGACAGGACTCGGCTTTGTTGCGCTGCACTGCCCTTGGCGGGCCGGGCGGGCTCGATCAGTTGCGAACGACGCGCTTGTACTCGTTGGTACGGGTGTCGATTTCGATGATGTCGTCGGTCGACACGAACAGCGGCACTTGCACGGTGTGCGCGTGGGCTTCGATCGCGTTTTCCAGCTTGGCTTCCTTCAGGACGTTGCCCGACGTGTTGCCCTTGACTGCAGGCTCCGAGTACGCGACTTTACGTGCGATCGTCGTTGGCAGTTCGACCGAGATGGCCTTGCCGTCGTAGAACACGGCTTCGCATTCCATGCCGTCCTTCAGGTAATGCAGCGCATCGCCCAGGTTCTCTTCTTCGATTTCGTACTGTTCATAGTCAGCGTCCATGAATACGTACAGCGGATCGGCGAAGTACGAATAGGTCACTGGCTTCTTGTCCAGCACCACGACGTCGAACTTGTCGTCGCCGCGGAACACGTTTTCCATCGGGCTGTTGGTCAGCAGGTTCTTCAGCTTCCACTTATAGGTGAAGCCGGTGCGGGAGGAACCGTTAACGTCCGAACGCAGGACGATCCATGGCTTGGCGTCGACCATAATGATATTGCCAACGCGGACTTCTTTTGCAGGTTTCATAGAATTTACACTTAAAAATAGGTTGCTTAAGGTGTCTGTCGCCTGCAGGCTCACTGCGCCGTCAGCTCACGAACCGAGCATTATACTTGAAAAGGCCAGCAAATTGCTCGCCAGATCGCCGTTATCGTGCATTTGCCGCTCCCACTGCCCTGCCCTGGCCGTCATTGTTGGCATCTCGTCAAAAAACGCCGCCCACTGGGCAGGAAAGTCGACCGCGCCGGCGCCGTTCCATGCCAGCGAAAACGCTTGCAGCGCCGGCAAGCCGCCGGCATAGCGGTCCAGGAAGGCGCCCAACTTCTTGTGGTGCAGGTTCTCGTCCTGCGGATAGATGTGCCAGACGAAGGGTTTGCCGGCCCACTGCGCGCGGACGAAGGAATCTTCACCCCGCACGAAGTTCAGGTCGCATGCCCACAGCAGTCTGTCGTAGTCGGGCTGCGGCATGAAGGGCAATACGCGCACCGTCAGCGCGCCGCGCGTCGCCACCGCGCCGGCTGTGGCCGAGCCGATGAAGGCGCCGACCGCCTCGCTGGCAACCCCTTCCGGCACCAGGCAGGTCAGCGGCTTTGCTCCCGCCTGCCAAGTCGCCAGCAAGGCCGCCACCGGCGCTCCCGGGTAACAGAATAGCGACACCTTGAATGCGGCCGCTTCTGCCGCGGCGACTCCCCATTGCGCCAGGAAAGCGCGCTGCGCCCTTGGTTCGGCCAGGAAAGCGTCGCGCTGCGCGCCCAGGCCCGCTTCGCGCAACAGGCCGCCCGTCTTTGCCGTGAAGCCGGGAAAATAGAAATGCTTGACCAGCGGCAGGCGCGGATGGGGCGACGGCAAGGTGTGGCAACCCTCAACCCATTGCTCGGCCGTCAATCCTTCGAGGTTCAGCCACACCGGGCGCGGCGTGCGCCGGGCCATCGCCTCGATATAGCCGGGCGGAAGGTCGACGGCAAAAAACTCGATGACGATGTCGGCCACGTCGGCCGCGCTGAACACGCCGTCCTGGCCGCTCCAGTGGCGCACGGTGACGCCATCGATGAGCTGCCGCTCGGCGTCGACCGCCACCGGCGGGCAGATGCGCCGGAAGCTCGCCAGGTCGTCGACCCATAAAGTCACCGCGATGGCGTGCTCGTGCTGCAGCTGCCTTGCCAGGCGCCAGCAAATGCCGATGTCGCCGTAGTTATCGACGACGCGGCAAAACAGGTCGAGGCGCAGTGGGGATGGCATGGTCGGCAGGCAGGATTTTCCAGAGGCAAACATGATAGCCGATTTGCCTGGCCAGTCCATATCGATTAGCGCAAACCCGCACCAAGTTCGGGCAAGGCGCACCAAACTTATCCCACCGACCCCACTCAAACGCTCTGCAAGTGCATCAGGTACTGCCCAGCCGGGCAGCCTTCTCATTGCAAAGCGTGACTGCGTCAGGCCATTGCGCCCGCAGCAGGCACATCCAAAGGACTTCAATCGCAAACTTCTCAATTGAACATGGAGAGCGTCATGAATGAATTTCAACAAGTCTATCCCAATGCATATGGCTTCGCACCCCAACAACTGGTACCACAAGGCATCTTCGGCAGCCTCGGCGGCGGCGCCCTGGGCGGCCTGATCGGTCGCGGCATCGGCAGCATCTTCCGTAATCCCGGCCTCGGCAGCCAGATCGGCCGCACCGTCGGCGGCATCGGCGGCACCTTCCTGCCATTCAATGTCGACCCGGTCACGGCGGCCTACGCCCAACAGATCCAGCAGCAACAGCTGCAACAGCAAATGCAGCAGGGCCAGCTGGCACCGCAAGGCTGGATCGGCAACTTGATCGGCCAGGTCGGCCAGCCACTGGGCAGCGCCATCGGCGGCATCTTCGGCCAGTCCGGCCTGGGTGGCGCCATCGGTGGCGCAGCCGCCCAGTTGGGCAGCCTGCTGCCATTTGGCGCCGACCCGGCCAGTGCTGCCTATGCGCAGCAGCAGCAACAACAGATGCAACTGCAACAGCTGCAGCAACTGCAAGACCTGCAACAGCAACAGCAATTGCAACAACTGGCCCAGCAAGGCCAGTTGGCACCGCAGGGCCTGTTCGGCAATATCCTTGGCCAGATCGGCCGTCCGCTCGGCGGCGCCATCGGCGGCATCTTCGGCCGGCCGGGCATCGGCAAGACCATTGGCAGCGTCGCTGGCGGCCTGGGCCGCTTCCTGCCCTTCGAACTCGATCCCGTGGCGCAAGCCTATGCCCAGCAGGAACAGCAGCAGCAAATGGCACTGCAGCAAGCCCAGTTGCAGGAACTGGCACAACAAGGCCAGCTGGCACCGCAGGGCTGGTTCGGCAATATCCTGAGCCAGGTCGGCCAGCCACTCGGCGGCGCCATCGGCGGCATCTTTGGCCAGTCGGGCATCGGCAATGCCATTGGCGGCGCGGCAGCCCAACTGGGCCGCATGCTGCCATTTGGCGTCGATCCGATGGCGGCAGCGGCCTATGCGCAACAGGCGCAACTGGCGCAGCAGCAAATGGCACAGCAGCAGATGGCACAGCAGCAGATGGCGCAACAGCAGCTGGCGCAACAAGCCCAGCTGGGCCAGCAAGCCAATAGCTATTTCACCGGCTTCCAGGGTAACCCAGGCCAGCAAGCCAATTTGTATGGCGGCCAGCAGACTGTGCATTGACAGCATGCCGCCTGATCCATTGACCTCGTAGACAACGTGGCGCTGGCCTCCAATGCGGAGGCCAGCACCACTGAAGGAGAAGCACATGCCCACGCTTGAACCCGGCGCCAAGAAAGTCCGCTTCATCATCCGCGCCACCGGCGACATCGCGCCGCTGGCCAGCTTCCTCGACGCGGCACGCGTCGACCCGGGCATGACGGTGGTCGATACCATCGGCCCGCCCGGCGCCCCGCACACGGCTGTGATCGAGATGGACCGCGCGACTGCCAACTTGCTCGAGCAGCGTTTTCGCGAAACCAAACAACTGACGATCGAACCTGACCGCCCCCTGTCCCTGTTCCGTTGAACGAGGACTTGTTCCCCGGAACAAAGCGGGCACACTGAAAGGAATTCACATGGCTAAATCTCAAAACGGCGGGGCGGGCTTTCAATCCGACCTCACCTCGACCCGGCCCGATGGCTCGCCGCTCGATCCGACCGAGGAATCGCTGTCGGCACCGGCGAGCGGGGCCAACCCGGAAGAACAGCGTAGCAGCGGGCGCGGCGGCTCGCGCGGCAGTAGCAGCAGCGGCAGCAGCGTCGGCAGTGGCAGTAGCAGCGGCAGCAGCGCCGGCAGTGGCAGCAGCACCGGCAGCGGCAGTGGCACCGGCAGTGGCACCGGCAGTGGCAGCAGCGGCAGCAGCGCCGGCAGTGGCAGCAGTGGCTCGGCCAGCAGCGGCGGCTCCGGTTCCGGTGCCTCGGGCGGCGGCGACAACGGCAGGCAGCGCACGGTGCACGAACGCAAGCGGCAATTCCTGGTCGCGCCGCGCCAGCCGCCCGGCGGCCTGCAGGCGCTGGGCTTGCAGCCGCTGCAGTTTTCCGCCATCGAGGAAGCATTGCGCAACAGCCCCGATATCGAAGTGCTGGACACGGTCGGCCCCAGGAACATCGTTGGCGCCCTGTCCGACGGCATGGGCGCCGCCACCAGCGTGCTGGTGGCGCGCATGACGGATCAGAAGGCGAGCGTGCTGTACCAACAGGCGCAAGGCCGCCTGGTGGTCGAGCAGGACCAGCACCTGCAGATGATGGAACCGGCGTTCCGCGCGCCTTCCCTCGTCACCGGCGTCATTCCCAGCACGGGCCCGGCGCTGGCTACGGTGGTCACCGTGCTCGGGCGCGACAACCAGCCCTTGCCGGACGCCGAGGTCTACCTGTTCGGCAGCATGCTGCCCACCAATGGCACCACCGATGCCGGCGGCCAGGTCAACCTGTCGCTGTTCGGCGAGACGGCGCAGTCGGTCCGCGGCATGTACGTCAAGCCCAAGGCCGACTACTGGAGCTTCTACCAGGCCGACCCCGACATCAGCACGGACGAAGCCAATGTCGTCGTGCTGCGCCCGCTGTCGGACTGGCCGCAGCTGGCCAACCTGCCCAAGCAGCAAAACTACGGCTGGGGCCAGAAAGCCATGCGGCTCGACCAGCTGCCGGCCAACTACCGGGGCCAGGGCATCAAGGTGGCCGTCATTGATTCCGGCGCGGCGACGACCCACCAGGACCTCAACAAGATCCGCCACGGCTTCGACATCATCAACAAAAAAACCAGCCCGCACACCTGGAACGAGGATAGCCTCGGCCACGGCTCGCACTGCGCCGGCGTCATCGGCGCGGCCGACAACCGCTTCGGCATGCGCGGCTTCGCGCCGGACGCCGAAATCCACGCCTGCAAGCTGTTCCCCGGCGGCCAGATCAGCCAGCTGATCGACGCGCTCGAATACTGCATCGAGCAGCAGATCGACGTCGTCAACCTGAGCCTGGGCGGCGCCGAACCATCGGAAGCACTGGAGCAGCAGCTGCTGCGCGCGCGCCGGGCCGGTATTGCCTGCATCGTCGCAGCCGGCAATTCCGGCGGGCCGGTGCAATACCCGGCCACCTCGCCCCATGTGCTGGCGGTGTCGGCAATCGGCAAGCTCAACGAATTCCCGCCGGACAGCTACCACGCGCAGACGCTGACGCCGATGACGGACGCCAATGGTTTCTTCTCGGCCCGCTTTAGTTGCTTCGGGCCGCAGATTGCCGTGTGCGCGCCGGGCGTGGCGATTGCGTCGGCGGTGCCACCGAACAATTTTGCCGTGTGGGATGGCACCTCGATGGCGGCGCCCCATATCACCGGCCTGGCGGCACTGGTGCTGGCCCACCATCCGGACTTCCAGAACGTGTACAAGGCCCGCAGCGCCGAGCGGGTCGAGCGGCTGTTCCAGATCATCAAGCTGTCGAGCCGGCGCATCAACCTGGGCGACCCGCAGCGCACCGGCTTCGGCCTGCCGGACGTGCTGGTGGCAGTGGGGCTGCAGGCGCTGGCGCCGCAAATGGCCAGCGCAATGATGAGCGGCATGCACGTCAACACCGCCAGCCCCTACGGCGAACAGGCGATGCTGCAGGGCCAGCTGCCGCAGCAGTGGTACGCACCGCTGCAGGTCGACCCGTATGCGCTGTATGCCCAGCAGCGGATGGGGGCGCAGGGGTATCCGTATGGGGGAGGCTTCGGCCGCGCGGCATGGTAGTGACGTGGTAGTGCAAAAAGCAAAAAGCCGCACAAGGCGGCTTTTTGCATCAACTGGCGTCCCCAGGGGGATTCGAACCCCCGTACTCACCGTGAAAGGGTGATGTCCTAGGCCTCTAGACGATGGGGACAGAAATCTGTCCTGGATGATTATTGCACATCCTAAGCAATTTACTACCGCACCAACAAAAAACCCTGACTCATCAGGGTTAGTGTGTTGCTTCTCGAATCCTGGCGTCCCCAGGGGGATTCGAACCCCCGTACTCACCGTGAAAGGGTGATGTCCTAGGCCTCTAGACGATGGGGACCTTGAACTAAAACTATTCTTCAACGTGGTGGAGGTAAGCGGGATCGAACCGCTGACCTCTTGCATGCCATGCAAGCGCTCTCCCAGCTGAGCTATACCCCCGTCCGGTGAAGAAGCAGAATTA
Source organism: uncultured bacterium (assembly GCA_965233055.1). Lineage (GTDB taxonomy): Bacteria > Pseudomonadota > Gammaproteobacteria > Burkholderiales > Burkholderiaceae_D > Telluria_A. Next base: position 27,463 of record CBDDRJ010000048.1, on the reverse strand, counting down.
TAGACTAAGACCTTGCAATATGCCAAGGCCCTTTTCTAAAAATCTTACAAAAACTTCGAAACGCGGGCCAGGATCGCTTCGCGCCCGAATATTTGCAACACTGCGTCGATGGCCGGGGTCTGCAGCTGGCCCGTCACCATCAGGCGCAAGGGCATGGCGATCTGCGGCATCTTCAGTCCGTGCGCGGCCAGCACCTCCTTGATCATGGCACCCAAGGCTTCCTTGGTCCATTCGACATCCTTGCAACGATCAAAGAACTGCGCCAGTGCCGGCTTAACAAGCTCGGTGTAGTGCTGCGCCATCAGCGCAGCATCCGGTGCCGGTGCGCGGAAGAACAGCATCGACGACTCGGCCAGTTCAACGATGGTATTGGCGCGCTCCTTCATCAGGCCCAGCACCGCTGCGACATCCGGGCTGCCTGCGAACTGCGCGCCCTTCTGTTCCAGCACCGGCCTGGCCAGTTCGGCCAGGCGCGCGTTGTCAGTGTGCTTGATATAGTAGTTGTTGAGCCAGGCCAGCTTCTCGTTATTGAACTGCGCCGCCGAATTGGACAGGTGGTCGAGGTTGAACCACTCGCAGAACTGCTGCATCGAGAAGATCTCGTCATCGCCATGGCTCCAGCCAAGGCGCGCCAGGTAGTTCAGCATCGCTTCCGGCAGGTAGCCCTGGGCCGGGTAATCCATCACGCTGACGGCGCCGTGGGGCTTGGACAGCTTTTCGCCGTCGCTGCCGAGGATCATCGGCAAGTGGCCGTAGATCGGCAGCGGCGCGCCGATGGCGTTGAGAATATTGATCTGGCGCGGCGTATTGTTGACGTGGTCGTCGCCACGCAGCACGTGGGTGATCTTCATGTCCCAGTCATCGACCGCGACACAGAAGTTGTAAGTCGGCGTGCCGTCCGGGCGCGCGATGACCAGGTCGTCGAGCTCCTTGTTGCCGATCGTGATGGTGCCCTTGACGCAGTCGTTCCACGTCACTTCGCCATCGAGCGGATTCCTGAAACGCACGACAGGCTTGCGGTCGGCCGGCACTGGCGGCAGGGTCTTGCCCGCTTCCGGACGCCAGGTGCCGTCGTAGCGCGGCTTTTCGCCGGCAGCGCGCATGCGCTCGCGCATCGCTTCGACTTCTTCCGGCGACGAGTAGCACAGGTAGGCGGTGCCGGCAGCGAGCATCTGGGCCACCACTTCGCGGTAGCGGTCCATGCGCTGCATCTGGTAGAACGGGCCTTCGTCGTGGTCGAGGCCGAGCCACTGCATGCCTTCGATAATGGCTTGCACCGCCTCCGGCGTCGAGCGTTCCAGGTCGGTGTCTTCAATACGCAGGATGAAGGTGCCTTTGTTATGGCGCGCAAAGGCCCACGAATACAGGGCGGTGCGGGCACCGCCAAGGTGGAGGAAGCCGGTCGGGCTGGGGGCAAAACGGGTGCGGACGGTCATGGCAGATAGCGTGGGCTGTGGCGGACACAGCCGGTAAGGGGAAAGGGCTATTTTACCGCGTCTGCCCCTGCCCCTGCCAGCATCGCACTGGCACCACCATCTGAGCCACTCAGTCGTTCTTGATGACGATGTTAGGGAATTTGCTGGTCATGTCCTTGGCTTTTTCGGCGATCTTCACCGCCACCTTGCGCGCAATATCCTTATAGATCGCCGCCACCGGGCCATCCGGCTCGGCCACCACGGTCGGCTTGCCCGAGTCGGTCTGCTCGCGGATCGCCATCGTCAGCGGCAAGGCACCAAGGAACTCCACGCCAAAGTCGGCACACATCTTGGCGCCGCCGCCGGCACCGAAGATCGCTTCGGTGTGGCCGCAGTTCGAGCAAATGTGCGTGCTCATGTTTTCCACCACGCCCAGGATCGGGATGCCGACCTTCTCGAACATCTTCAGGCCCTTGCGCGCGTCCAGCAGGGCGATGTCCTGCGGCGTCGTCACGATAACGGCGCCGGTGACGGGCACTTTTTGCGACAGGGTCAGCTGGATATCGCCGGTGCCAGGCGGCATGTCAACCACCAGGTAGTCGAGCTCGCGCCAGTTGGTTTGCTCCAGCAACTGCTGCAAGGCCTGGGTAACCATCGGGCCGCGCCACACCATCGGCTCGTCCGGGTCGATCATGAAGCCGATCGACGACACCTGCAGCCCGTGGTTTTCCAGCGGCTCCATCGTCTTGCCATCGGTCGTCTCAGGACGGCCGCTGATACCGAGCATCATCGGCTGCGAAGGGCCATAAATATCGGCGTCCAGCACGCCAACGGTCGCGCCTTCGGCGGCCAGGGCCAGCGCCAGGTTGACGGCCGTGGTCGATTTGCCAACACCGCCCTTGCCCGAGGCAACTGCAATGATGTTCTTCACATTCGGCATGATCTTCAGACCGCGCTGCACCGTGTGCGAAATAATCCTGGAATAGACATTGGCGCTGACCTTGCCAGCCCCCGGAATGGCCTGCACGGCCGCCTGCACGCTGGCGCGGATGGCGTCGATCTGGCTCTTGGCAGGATAGCCGAGCTCGATATCGAAGCGCACATCGGCCCCTTCGACCTGGATATTCTTGACGGATTTGGAAGAAACAAAGTCCTTCTGGGTGTTTGGATCAATGACTGGCGCCAGGGCGGCCTTGACATCTTCTGCTGTGATACTCATGACATTCTCCGTAGTGAAGCCGAAGTTTAGCGCAAATCGGGGCGGATCGGCCCCGCAAACGACCCAGGATGCCAGGGTGGAGCGTGCGCAAGGGGCGCCGGGGCTGGTAAAATGCTTATTCCCTTATTATCAGAGTGCCTTTTGACCATGACTCGCAAGCTGTTCGTCACCACCGCCCTGCCCTACGCTAACGCCGCCTTCCATATTGGCCACATGATGGAATACATCCAGGCCGACATCTGGGTCCGCTTCCAGCGAATGCAAGGCAACGGCGACGTGCACTTCGTGTGCGCCGACGACACCCATGGCACCCCGATCATGATCGCGGCCGAAAAGGAAGGCATCACGCCGCAGGAATTCGTGGCCAAGATCGCCGCCGGCCGCCAGCAATACCTCGACGGTTTCCACATCGCCTTTGATAACTGGTATTCGACCGATTCGCCAGAAAACGTCGAGCTGTCGCAAGGCATCTACCGCAAACTGCGCGATGCCGGCCTGATCGTCACCAAGACCGTCGACCGTTTCTACGACCCGGTCAAGGGCATGTTCCTGGCCGACCGCAACATCAAGGGCGAGTGCCCGAACTGCCACGCCAAGGACCAGTATGGCGACAACTGCGAAGTGTGCGGCTCGGCCTACCAGCCGACCGAACTGATCAACCCGACCTCGGTGTTCACCGGCTCGACCCCGATCCTCAAGCCGTCCGAGCAGTACTTCTTCGCCCTGTCCGACCCGCGCTGCTACACCTTCCTCAAGGAATGGCTGAACACCCCGGGCCGACTACAGCCAGAAATGGTCAACAAGGTGTCCGAATGGCTGGGCGAAGCAGGCGAAAAGCTGGCCGACTGGGACATTTCGCGCGACGCGCCCTACTTCGGCATCCCGATTCCCGATGCACCGGGCAAATTCTTCTATGTGTGGCTGGACGCGCCGGTCGGCTACCTGGCCAGCCTGAAGAACTACTGCAGCAAGAAGGGCATCGACTTCGATGCCCTGTTGAACGACCCGAGTACCGAGCAAATCCATTTCATCGGCAAGGACATCGTCTCCTTCCACCTGCTGTTCTGGCCGGCGATGCTGAACTTTGCCGACCATCCGATCATCGACAAGCTCAAGGTTGCCGTGCACGGCCACCTGACCGTCAACAACGAAAAAATGTCGAAATCGCGCGGCACCGGCATCTCGCCGCTGCGCTACCTGAATCTGGGCATGAACCCGGAATGGCTGCGCTACTACATCGCCTTCAAGCTCAACGCCAAGGTCGAAGACCTGGACTTCAACGGCGACGACTTCGTGGCGCGCGTCAACAGCGACCTGATCGGCAAGTATGTCAACATCGCCAGCCGCTGCGCCGGCTTCATCGCCAAGAAATTCGACGGCAAATTAGCGTCGACCCTGTCGCCGAATGCGCAGCAATGGATCGCGCGCGCCTTGACGGTCGACGGCGCCGAGCGCCAGGCCAGCATCGCCAGCAACTTCGACCACCGCGAATTCGGCAAGGCCCTGCGCGAGATCATGGAAGTGGCCGACATCACCAACCAGTATGTCGACGAGAACAAGCCATGGATCCTGGCCAAGGACGCCGAAAAAGCGACCGAGTTGCACGACGTCTGCACGACGGCACTGATCCTGTTCCGCCAGCTGACCATCCTGCTGTCGCCGGTGCTGCCGCAAGTGGCTGCGCGCGTTGGCGAACTGCTGGGCGACAAAGCCTTCAGCTGGGCCGACACCAAGGGCGATGCCGTCTACGCCAGCATGCTCGGCCGCACCATCGGCGCCTACAGCCACCTGATGACCCGCGTCGACGCCAAGATGGTCGAAGACCTGTTCGACAAGCCGCCCGTGCAGGAAACACCGGCAGCCGCTGCGGCCGAAGCGCCAGCGGCGTCCGACATCGAAGTGCTGGCGCCGGAAATCAAGATCGACGACTTCACCAAGATCGACCTGCGCATTGCCAAGATCGTCAACTGCGAACAGGTCGACGGCTCCGACAAGCTGTTGCGCCTGACGCTCGACGTCGGCGAAGGCCGCCTGCGCAATGTATTCTCCGGCATCAAGTCGGCTTACACACCGGACCAACTGATCGGCAAGCTGACCGTGCTGGTGGCCAACCTGGCGCCGCGCAAGATGAAGTTTGGCGTATCCGAAGGCATGGTGCTGTGCGCTTCGGCTGCCGACGAAAAAGCCAACCGTAGCGACGGACCGCCCGCCCTCTACGTGCTCGAACCATGGCCGGGTGCGACGCCTGGCATGCGTATCCGTTAAGCCAGGGCGACCCCATGCAAATCGTGGTGCGTGCTGCAACGGATGACGATGCCCAATTGATGGCCGACCTGACCCGCGCATGCTGGGCGGGCAAGGTCTCGGTCAGCTCCAGCGGGCATCGTGAAACGGCGGTGGTCGTCCGCGAACACCTGCGCGCCGGTGGCGGCTTTGTGCTGCTGGCCGACGGCAAGCCGGTCGGCTCGGTGCGCTGGGGCCCGCACGACCTGGACGCCAATATCTGGGAAATCCTGCGCATGGGCGTGCTGCCCGAGTACCGCGGCCAGAACCTGTCGCAATTCCTGCTGGAAGCCGTGATCCACCACGCACTGGGTGAAGGCGCCGAAGAGCTGCGCCTGGCCGTGCGCAGCGACCAGGCCAAGCTGCTCGACTTCTATTCAGCGTTCGAATTTGAACTGGCCGAAGAACTGGAATACTCGCACGCCAACCCGGCCGAGCCGGCGCCTTCGGTGATGCGCCGCTTCCTTCGCTAGGCTATTTGCCGCGCGCCCGCCCTTGATCCAAGCGGGCCTGCATCCATGGATGCCCAACGCGCCTCCAATCTCGCATCAGAGGCGCTCAACTTCGCATCCAGCTCCGGCCTGTTGAAGGTGCTCAGCAACAATGCCTGTCGCACTACTCGTTCAGGTAGTTCTTGATGATTTTCTTGTACTGGCCATTGCCCTTGATTTGCTTGAGGCCAGCATTGAAGTCGTCGCGGATTTGCTTATCCCGGAACACCGGATGATTGAACTGCTGGGTGCTCTTGCCAAAAATCTTGTGGAAGACGACGTCCTGGCTGGTGTCGACGCCGCTCACGCCGGCCTTGTAGAACTTGAAGACATTGATGTCCCCCACATAGACCTGCACGCCGCCCGCATATAGCTGCATGACGCGCCGTTTCTCATCTGAAGTTTCCGCATAGCTCGAGTTGCCTTTGACGACAGCGGCGAAATCCGGGCCGAGAAAATGCGATGCGCCCTGGAAGGTGTTGATGCTTTTGGCTTTGAGGTCCGCTGTGCCATTAATGACCAGATTGTTCTTCTTGAGCGTGATGGCAACGTCCTGATAGGTCACGGCCGGCTCATCCGAATAGAAATAGCCGTCAGCTTCCTTCAGGTCGGGACTGCCGCGCTGCGCACCGTCGGCCTGATGCTCCTTGAGCATCTTCGGGATCGCGCCCATCGCGACAAAAACGGGTTTGACGGTGTGTCCTTTGGCAGTCAGGGCGGCTTTGACGATTTCGTATTCGAAACCTGTTGCTTCGGCTGCCCCCTCATTCTTGATGACATAAGGCGGAATCGCAAAGCTGAACAAGATATTGATGTCTTTAGCCTGAGCTGAGCTGGCGCACAAAGTCATGGCAATCAGGCAGGCACTGGTACTCCGAAGCATACTTTTCATTTCCGCTCCTTCGTTATGCTGAATATGTCGTTTATTTGACCGGAGATAAACTTTGATATCGCCAAGCAAAGGTAAGCCGGGCCCGCTTTGTTGTCAATCCCTTTCAAGAAGCAGGCATCGTCAAACTAGTAGCTTCCCTTTTTGTGCGCGCCTTCGTTCTTGATCATCAGTTCGCCCGGTGCGCCATCGATCTTTTGCTTGGTCTGTCGGTCGTAGATATCGTAATCGGCCCCGATCTCGCCTGCAAAATAGGGCAGCAAGCCAGCCAGTGCCGGCGGCGGGTTGCTGCCGAAATCCGACAGTGGCGGGCCGGAACCATAGAACGCCCTGACCCGGTATTCAACGCCATAGTCGGCTGCAACAGCCTGCTTGACAGTGTCTTCAATTTTCTTGAAATGGGTGGTGTTGGTCGACTTGGTAATTGGCGTCAGGTTTTCCATGATATTACCCGGCCCGCCCAGATGTTCATTCAACAGGTGGCCCTGCACCGCATATTGAGAAAGATAGTCACGCTCCGGTGTTCCGGCCAGTGGCCACCAAGGCGGTGTGGTAGATGGTGAAGAGCCTTTACCGAGATCGGGATCATTCATGCCGTCGATATACACGTGCATATCGGTGCCGCTACCATTGTTCAGACCGCCATACGTCATGTCGTAACCTTGGGCCACGGGGTTTGCCGGCATGGAAAGCTCTGCAAGCGGCACAGGTTCCGCCGCGCGCCGTTGCCCGACGCCAGCGGCAACCGGCAAGTCCACGGTGCCGACCGCGCTGGCCGGCGGCGCCGCGCCCATGGCCAGTGCCTTGGCGCCCATCACATCGGCTTCGTGCTCGAGTCCGGTATCATCATTGACGGCAACGCCGTCCTTCATCTGGCGGGTCGCCTGCACGCGCCCTTGGGCTTGTTGCACTACATGCCAGGCTTCGTGCGGCAGATGCTGTTCCTGTCCCGGGCCGACATGAATATCACTGCCTTGCGCGTATGCGTGGGCATTGAGCTGGGCAGGTTTGTCGGAATTGTAGTGAACCTTGACGCTGTCCATCGACAAGCCAGACAGGCTCTCGATGCCGCTCTTGAGCTGGTCGGGCATGCCAGTGCGATTGGGCTGCGGCGCGGCCGCGCGCTGTGCAGCTTGCCGCGGGCTGGCATGGATTGCGTCCATTGCCTGCCGTTGCAGCAATTGACGGGGGCTAGCGGCGACCATGGCCTGCAATTGCGACAGCGGGCCACCTTGCGGCCCCTCCAAGGCCAGTTCACCGCCCTGGCGCGACGCCGGTTCGGACTGGACTGGATTGCTTCGCGTCTGTGCCAACTGCATAAGCTGCCCTCACCTGAACTGGACGCAGGTTTGTAAATTGCCCAATGCGGAAGGTTAAATTATATCGTTATTGGATTGCCAAAAGCTTCGGAACTGTCTTAACAACAACAGTCCTGCATCAATTTCGGTTCAGTCGAAGCCAGCTGCATGCAGAGAAAAACGCCCGAGCGATTTCAGCAAAATAGCATTTTCTTCACTGCCCCTCTTGCTTTTCGCTTGGAAATGTTGTCACGATAGCCATGACTCAAGGCCATTAGCGACGTCGCCCTTTGCATGACAGGCCAGCTTCGACGACCATTCCTCCCCGCCCCTACCTCAGGCGCGGTAAAATAGCAGGGTTCCTTACCCTTGCCCACACCATGAAACTCTCCAAACAATTCAGCCTGTACGAATCCGACCACACCCTGTTCATCAAGTCGCTGAAGGAAAAGAACCCGGCGCTGGAAGAACAGCAGCGTGCCGGCCGCGCCCTGTTGTGGGACAAGGCGCCAACTGCGCTGAGCGAGCTAGACCGCCAGCGCGAGTCGGCCGTCAAGCAGCAAGCCTACGTGTACCAAAACAAGCTGTAATCTCCACGGTCTTTCACCATGTTGCCAGACGACGAGGCGGCGCAAGCAGCCCTGGCCGATCCGGTCATCGAATCGGCGCCTGAAGACGCCCCCGCCGACGCTGCCGGCGAGACAGGCACCGGCGACACGCTGGCCGCCGCCGAGGCCGCCGTCGCCGCCCCGCACGCCCGCCTGTACGGCGAACCGATGCTGCGCCTGCCGACCGATCTGTATATCCCGCCCGATGCGCTTGAAGTCTTCCTCGACGCCTTCGAAGGCCCGCTCGACCTGCTGCTCAACCTGATCCGCAAGCAGAACTTAAATATCCTCGACATCCCGATGGCGCAGGTCACCCTGCAGTACCTGAAGTATGTCGACCAGATCCGCAAGCACAACCTGGAACTGGCCGCCGAGTACCTGTTGATGGCTGCCATGCTGATCGAAATCAAGTCGCGCATGCTGCTGCCGCAGCGGAAAGCCGACGACGAGGAAGCGGGCGACCCCCGTGCCGAGCTGGTGCGCCGCCTGCTCGACTACGAGCAGATCAAGCTGGCCGCCTACGACCTGAACGCCATTCCCCAGCTGGACCGCGACTTTACGCGCCCGCAACTGTTCATTGAACAGAGCAATGTGCCGAACTACCCGGACGTCAGCGCCTTCGACCTGCAGCAGGCCTGGGTCGACGTGCTCAAGCGCGCCAAGCTGACCGCCCACCACCACATCTCGCGCGAAGAATTGTCGGTGCGCGAGCATATGTCGAGCATCCTGCGCCAGCTGCAGTCGAGCCGCTTTGTCGAGTTCGGCGACCTGTTCCATGGCCTGCATGGCGTGCCGATTGTCGTGGTCCATTTCGTCGCCATGCTGGAACTGGCCAAAGAAACCCTGATTGAAATCACGCAGGCCGAGCCGTTCGCGCCGATCTACGTGCGGCTGGCCTACTCGCCAGCCTGAACCGATTCCCTTCCCCGAAAGCTTTGCATGAAAATCGTTTCCTCTATCGAAGAATTGCGCGATCAGTTGAGTGGCCAGTTGCGTACCGCCTTCGTGCCGACCATGGGCAATCTGCATGAAGGCCACCTGTCGCTGATGCGGCTGGCGCGCAAGCACGGCGACCCGGTGGTGGCCTCGATCTTTGTCAACCGCCTGCAGTTCGGGCCGAACGAAGACTTCGAGAAATACCCGCGCACTTTCCACGCCGACGTCGAGAAGCTGGAAAAGGAAGGTGTCTACGTGCTGTTCGCGCCGACCGAGAAGGACCTGTATCCGGAGCCGCAGGAGTTCCGCATCCGCCCCCCTGACGACCTCGGCAATACGCTCGAAGGCGAGTTCCGCCCCGGCTTCTTTGGCGGCGTGACGACGGTGGTGATGAAGCTGTTTGCCTGCGTGCAGCCGAAGGTGGCGGTGTTCGGCAAGAAAGATTACCAACAGCTGATGATCATCCGCAATATGAGCCGGCAGTTTGCCTTGCCGACGCAGATCATCGCGGCCGAGACTTACCGCGCCGACGATGGGCTGGCTCTGTCGTCGCGCAATATGTACCTGTCGGAGCAGGAACGGGCCGAGGCGCCGGCGCTGTTCCAGACGCTGAACCATGTCGCCAATGCGATGCGCGGCGGCCAGCAGGATGTGTTCCAGGTCGAGCACGAAGCGATGCAACAGCTGGCCGCGCGCGGCTGGGCGCCGGACTATATTTCGATCCGCAAGCGCATTGACTTGCAGCCGCCATCGGCAGGCGACCTGGCGAAGGACGAGCCGCTCGTCGTGCTGGCGGCAGCCAAGCTGGGCACGACGCGCCTGATCGACAATCTGGAGATTTAGGCTGCGTGAGCGGTGGGCACGGGGTCGTCGCACGGTTGTTTGTGCGGCGACATGCCCACCCTGCGTTTGCAGCCTGATCGACAATCTGGAGATTTAGGCTGCGTGAGCGGTGGGCACGGGGTCGTCGCACGGTTATTTGTGCGGCGACATGCCCACCCTGCGTTAGCAGCCTGATCGACAATCTGGAGATCTAGGCTGCGTGAGCGGTGGGCACGGGGTCGTCGCACGGTTGTTTGTGCGGCGGCATGCCCACCCTACGTTGGCGCGGATTCGTAGGGTGGGCACTGCGTGCCCACCAAATTATTTCATTACGTGGCGGTGCTGACGTTCTGGGCCCAGGCCAGCGCGCTCAGGTGCGCCTTGTTGACATCAAGCGGCGTCAGGTTCAGCGATGCCGCCAGCGACGACACCAGGTTCGAATTGAGTTCGCACGCTTCGGCCAGCGCCAGGTAGGGCCCGTACATGCCGCCGCGCGTCAGCAGGGCCGCCACGACTTCGTCCGGCAGCTGGATGGTGTCGAGCACTTCCTGCATCGGCAGGCCCAGCAGGCGGTCCAGCAGCGAGAACATGCCGGTGACGAATACGTTTTCGCCCTCGCCGCGCGGCAGGAATTTGGCCGCCAGCAGTTCGGCCAGGCGTCCGCGCACCACCGCCGTTTCCATCAGCACCGGCGAATAGCCGCTGGTGCTGGCCGTCGCCAGCAGCAGCGTCAGCCAGCGGTACATTGGCGCATAGCCAAGCATGGCGATGGCCTGGCGCAGCGACTGGATCTCGCGCGCAGCGCCGAAGCCGGCCGAGTTGATGAAGCGCAGCAGCTTGTACGACAGCGCCGGGTCGCGCTTGAGCACGGCTTCGATCTTCGGGATGTCTTCGTTCTTTTGCACCATCTGCATCAGTTGCAAGATGATGGTCTGGGCCGGGTTCATGCCCTTGACCGGCGCGCCGGGGCGCGGCGTCAGGTGCAGTTTGCCGACAAACGCGTCCAGCCCGAGCGCGGCGCAGGCGTCGAAGTCGGGCCAGGTGGTGACCGGGCGGCCGACCATGCGCACATTGGTTTGCTTCAGTGCCGAATAGGCCTTGGCCTGGGCCGCCACGTCCGAGCCAGAAAACTTGACTTCGACATACGAGGCGGTGCTGCCGAGATTCTTGCCCAGGTGGGCCAGGTCGCCGTCGCGGATCGAGATGCCGACGCCGCCGGCGCGCAAGCCTTGCACGGCAGACAGGGTATCGGGGTCTTGCAGGCTGTCAGCGTGCATCGTCAGCACGGTGTGCTCCGGCGGCATCGCGTGGAGCGCGTCGCTTGACAGCATTTCCGGCACGGCGTCGAGGAACAGCAGCTTGTCCTTGAGCAGCCAGCCGTCGTCCTCGTGCACGACGAGCTCGGCGACAAAGGCGATCAGGTCGTCGAGCGCGGCGCGCGAGGCGGTCAGCGCGCCGTGCGCCTGCCACGACAGCTCGTAACCGATGACCCTTTGTTTTGGATCCAGCAGGGGTTCGCGGACTATAAAATTGGTATCGTGCATGGTGTGTATTCGGTGAAAGGTCAGCGCGGGTTTGGGCGCTGTCCGGTCAGAAGCCCAGGCTATCGAGCAAGTCGTCGACTTGGCCTTGGTTTGCGACTACATCGTTTCCGGTCGGGTTGATTTGCGGGCCATTGAGCAAACCATTGTCGTATTCGCGCTTGACGTCTTCAGGTGCAAAGTCGACCAGCATCTGGACCAGCTGCTGCTCCAGGTTCTGGGCGATCTCGGTGACCTTCTTGATGACCTGGCCCGTCAAGTCCTGGAAATCCTGCGCCATCATGATGTCCATCAGGTGGCCCTTGGTGGCGCTGGTGGCGACGCTGGTGGCGGCCAGGCTGGTGACGGTCTGGGTGGCCAGCGCGCGCCACTGCGCCTCGCTGGCGCCTTTGTTGAGCAAGTCTTGCCACGACTGCGTCAGTTGCCGGGCGCTGGCGTCGATGCCGTCCTGCAAGGGGCCGGCGGCGTCGGTGGCATTGAGCACCCGCTGCGCCGACTGCTCGCTCATGCGTGCTACGTAATCGAGCCGGTCGCGCGCATCGGGGATGTCGCTGGCGGCTTTTTCAATCAGTTTGTCCAGGCCCAGGCCGCGCAGGCTGTCGTGCAGCGTGCGCGTCATGTGCCCGATACGGCTCAGGAATTCATCGCTGGATGCTGGCGCCGCCGAAGCGACGCCAGACAGGCCGCCGTCGGTGTTGTGCTCACCCATTTCAGGCCCCGAGTTTTTCAAAAATCTTGTTCAGCTTTTCGTCGAGAGTGGCGGCGGTGAACGGCTTGACCACATACCCATTGGCACCGGCCTGGGCGGCGGCGATGATATTCTCCTTCTTGGCTTCCGCCGTCACCATCAGCACCGGCAATTTGGCCAGTTGTGGATCGGCACGGATGTTTTGCAGCATGGTCAGGCCGTCCATATTCGGCATATTCCAGTCGGACACCACAAAATCGAAAGGCTCGCTGCGCAGCTTGGCGAGCGCCATGACGCCGTCTTCGGCCTCGTCTACATTGGCGTAACCCAGTTCTTTCAACAGATTCCTGACGATGCGGCGCATCGTCGAGAAATCGTCAACAACTAAAAATCGCATCTTTGGATCAGCCATGAATTACTCCGTCGTTCTTCTACTGTGGTTATGGAATTACTTGTCACACCGATTGGCACTGCCAAAATAAACTCAAGGATAGCATTTTCGTTGCTTATAAGCGAACAAAGTCGCAGTAAACACACATCTCTTGCAATCAAACCCGAAGCGCCCGTCCGCCCTGGCTCGACAGGTAGCCGAGCACCATGCCAGGCAGCGCCTGCAGCGGGCCGACCTCCTGGGCCGCCCCCAGCGCAATGGCTTCGCGCGGCATGCCGAACACGACGCAGGACGCTTCATCCTGGGCAAAATTATACGCTCCCGCCTCCTTCATCTCCAGCATGCCCTGGGCCCCATCCTTGCCCATGCCGGTCAGGATCACGCCGACCGCGTTCTTGCCAGCCGCCGCCGCCGCCGAGCGGAACAGCACGTCGACCGACGGCCGGTGCCGGTTGACGGGCGGGCTCTGTTCGATCTTGGTCACATAGTTGGCGCCGGAACGGGCCAGCAGCAGGTGCGAGTGGCCGGGGGCAATGAAGGCGTGGCCGGGCAGCACACGCTCGTCGCCGGCCGCTTCGCGCACCGAAATTTTGCACAGCGAATCGAGGCGGCGCGCAAACGAGGTCGTGAAGCCTTCCGGCATGTGCTGGGCGATCAGGATGCCGGGGCAGTCGGACGGCATCTGCATCAGGAATTCGCGGATCGCCTCGGTGCCGCCGGTCGAGGCGCCGATGATGATCAGTTTTTCCGACGAAATGAGGGGGTTGCGCAGCGACGCCAGCTGGCCCTGCTGGGCGGCGCCCGGCACCGGCAGCGTGCGCGGCTTGATGCGGGCCTTGGCGGCGGCGCGGATCTTGTCGGCGATCAGCTCGGCGTATTCGCGCATCCCGCTCTGGATCGAGATTTTCGGCTTCGTGACGAAGTCGACCGCGCCCAGTTCGAGCGCGCGCATCGTGATTTCCGAGCCGCGCTCGGTCAGTGACGACACCATGACAACCGGCATCGGGCGCAGGCGCATCAGTTTTTCGAGGAAGTCGAGGCCGTCCATTTTCGGCATCTCGACGTCGAGCGTCAGCACGTCCGGATTGGTCTGCTTGATCAGCTCGCGCGCCACCAGCGGGTCGGGCGCGACGCCGACCACTTCCATATCGCTGTGGCTGCTCACGATCTCGCTCATGACACTGCGAATCAGCGCCGAATCGTCGACGATCAATACTTTGATCTTGCTCATGATAAATGCTGCTTTCCGGGCCGGGCCCTGGGTTTTTTTTGTTAAAACAGGTCGATATCGCCACCGACCGGTTCGATCTTGAGGCGGCTGGCGTAGTCCATTTCACGCTTGGCCAAGGTATCGTTATGGGTTTGCGTTAGTTTCTTGACAAGTACCTTGCCGGTGCGCGGGAAGAAATACACCTTGCGCGGGAACACGTCGTTGAGGTCTTCGGCCACGACCCGCATTTTCTCCGTCTTCAGATAATTGATGACGAAGGCGGCATTGCGTTCGCCGACATTGATTGCGGTAAAGCCACGCAGCACGGCGCCGCCGCCGAACACCTTCGCTTCCATGTTTTCGCGCCGCGCGCCCGCCTTGAGCAGGTCGTTGATCAGGATTTCCATCGCGTAGGTGCCGTAGCGGGCCGACGCCGACACCGGGCTGTTCGGGTCGCCGCCGCCGCCATCGGGCAGCATGAAGTGGTTCATCCCGCCCAGGCCCGAGACGCGGTCGCGGATGCAGGCCGACACGCAGGAGCCGAGCACGGTGACGATCAGCATGTCCTTGGGCGTGTAGAAATACTCGCCCGGCAGGATCTTGGCCGCCTCGCAGTCGAACGTCCGGTCGTAATAGACGTTAGTGGCAAAATGTTCGTTGTTTACGCTCATGATCTGTTCTCACTACGAGCAAACTAGGCCGTCTTCGCGGCGGGACGCCGCGTATCGAGCTCGTACACCGTCTTTCCGCGCAATTTCAGTGACTCAGACACATAGAGGAAGTTTTCCGAGTGGCCGGCAAACAATAAGGCATCCGGCTTCATCAGCGGCACAAAACGAGACAGGATCTTGCGCTGGGTCGCCTTGTCGAAATAAATCATGACGTTTCGGCAAAAGATGACGTCGAACGGGCCCGAGATCGGCCACTGGTCGGCCAGCAGGTTGAGCTGCTTGAAGGTGATCAGCTTCGACAGTTCGGGGCGCACCCGCACCATGCCGGACTGCTCGCCCTTGCCACGCAGGAAAAACTTCTTGGCGCGCGCCGGGTCCATCTTGTCGAGCCGGTCGATGCTGTAGACGCCGCGCTCGCCGGTGGCCAGCACATTGGTGTCGATATCGGTGGCGATGATCTGGCACGGCGGCGTCAAGCTGCCGTAGGCCTCGCACATCGTCATCGCGATCGAATACGGCTCCTCGCCGGTCGAGGCGGCCGAGCACCAGATCGAGACCGGGCCATGAATCTTCTTGACGTGTTCGGCCAGCAGCGGGAAGTGGTGGGCTTCGCGGAAGAACGAGGTCAGGTTGGTGGTCAGCGCATTGGTGAACGATTCCCACTCGTCGCCCAGGCGCCCGCTCTCGAGGTCGTCGAGGTAGCGGGAGAACGAGTCGATGCCGGTGGCGCGCAGGCGCCGGGCTAGCCGGCTGTAGACCATTTCCTGCTTGCTGTCGGCCAGCGCGATGCCGGCCTTCTTGTAGATCATCGCACGCACGCGTTCAAAATCACCCGTGGTGAAGTTGAATTCTTTGCTCGATTCCGATTTCATGTGCGACTCTTGCCTTTATCTTGTGATGTCCTGCCAGCCCTGCCCTTGCCGGCTTGCTGCGATCAGAATTCTTCCCAATCGTCGGACGAGGGCGCAGCGGCCTTCTTCGGCCGCGAGGCCGGCGCGGCGGCGGCAGGAGCAGCCGCTGCGGCAGGGGCCGGGGAGCGCAGCGCCGGGCGGGCCGGCGCACGCGCCACCGGCGCGCTAGCGCGCCCTGCCTGCTGGCGCGGACGCTTCATCTCGTCGCCCGACAGCTTGAAGATCGACACCGCCTTGGCCAGCATCTGGGCCTGTTCTTCCATGCTCTCGGCCGCGGCCGCGGCCTGTTCGACCAGCGCCGCATTCTGCTGCGTCATCTCGTCCATCTGGGTGATGGCCTGGTTGACTTCCTCGATGCCGTTGCTCTGCTCCTGGGTGGCGGCGGTGATCTCGCCCATGATGTCGGCCACCTGCTTGATCGAGGTGACGATCAGGTCCATCGTCTGGCCCGCCTCGTCGACCAGCTTGGAGCCGGCATCGACCTTGTCGACCGAGTCGCCGATCAGGGCCTTGATTTCCTTGGCGGCGCCGGCCGAACGCTGGGCCAGGTTGCGCACCTCGGACGCCACGACGGCGAAGCCGCGGCCCTGTTCGCCGGCGCGCGCTGCTTCCACCGCCGCGTTGAGCGCCAGGATATTGGTCTGGAACGCGATGCCGTCGATGACGCCGATGATGTCGACGATCTTGCGCGACGAATCCTTGATCGAGCCCATGGTGTCGACCACCTGCGCCACCACGGTGCCGCCCTTTTCGGCGACCGACGAGGCCGACACGGCCAGCTGGTTGGCCTGGCGCGCATTGTCGGCGTTCTGCTTGACGGTCGAGGTCAGTTCTTCCATCGAGCTGGCCGTCTCTTCGAGCGAGCTGGCCTGCGACTCGGTGCGCGACGACAGATCGGCATTGCCGGACGCGATTTCCTGCGCGGCGACGGTGATGGTCTCGGTGCCGGAGCGCACGTCGCCGACCGTCTTGGACAGGCTGTCGTTCATCTCCTTGAGCGCCGTCAGCAGCTCGCTGGTTTCGTCCTGGCCTTCGTTGTAGATGGTCGAGGTCAGCTCGCCATCGGCGACCTTCTTGGCGATCGACACCGCGCCGCGCAGCGGCTGGGTGATCGAGCGGGTGATGACCATGGCACCGAGCACGCCCAGCGCCACTGCGGCCGCGCCCAGGCCCAGCAGCCACATCATCAGGATGCGGTCGGCCTTGACGGAACTATCGAGGAATTCGCTGGACGCCTTGAGCTGCATGTCGACCAGGCGGTTGAGCAGGGTCAGCGTCTGCTGGTTGAGCGGGTCGATCTTGCCGGCGATGATCTTGGATGCGCCTTCGGCATTGAAGGCCATGACCTGGCCGATCGCCTCCTTGAAGGCCACTTCGACTTCCTTGTCGAGGGCGGCGATTTCGTCGAGCGCCTTCTTCTCGGCGTCGTTCAGGCCCAGCGCTTTGAGGGCCGCGCGCGAATCGTCGTAGCGCTTGAGCTGGGTCTTGACCTTGGCTTCTTCCTTCTGCATCAGGGCCACGTCGGACTGCAGGCCGATATTGCGCATCGCGATACCGGTTTCGAGCATCGCGCTCTTCATCGTCCCCGCGTGCAGGTTCTTCCCGTTGGTCAGCTCAAGGCCGCGCATCAGGTTGCTCTTGTTCTGCGCGTTGAGGAAGCTGGCCAGGAAGATCATGGCGACCAGGATCGCCAGGACGCTACCGAAGCCGATACTGAGGCGTGCACCTATCTTGAAGTCGCGCAGATTCATTGTCATCTCCCGATTTTTTCGTCATCTTATTGGTGCGCCGCCGGCAAGGCCGCGCACGCCATTGACCTCTTGCTGGGTCGCGCTACTGAAGCCTTAAGCGGCCAGCTTGTCGATCAGGCCCATTTCGCCCGACGACATCAGCTTGTCGATGTCGACCAGGATCAACATGCGCTCGTCGATCGTGCCCAGGCCGATCATGTACTGCGAATCGAAGGCGGTGCCCATGTCCGGCGCCGGCTTGACCTGGTCCGGCGTGAGCGTGGTCACGTCGGACACGCTGTCGACCACCATGCCCATGATGCGCCCGCCGATATTGAGGATAATGACGACCGTGAACTGGTCGTACACCGGGGTGCCGAGGTTGAACTTGATGCGCATGTCCACCACCGGGATGATGATGCCGCGCAGGTTGATCACGCCCTTGATGAATTCGGGCGCGTTGGCGATGCGGGTGACCGCTTCGTAGCCGCGGATCTCCTGCACTTTCAGGATGTCGATCCCGTATTCTTCGGAGCCGAGCGTAAAGGCGAGGAACTCGCTGCCGGCGCCGTCGGCCGACTTGGTGGGGTTCGCATTGGCGGACATGATGTAATCCTCAGGTTAGGTAATAAAGATGGTTTCATCGGCCAGCTGGCGCGAGCTGCGCATCAGGGCCGAAACGTCCAGGATCAACGACACGCCGCCGTCGCCCAGGATGGTGGCGCCGGAAATGCCGGTCACCTTGCGGTAATTCGATTCGAGGTTCTTGACCACGACCTGCTGCTGGCCGACCAGTTCGTCGACAAACAGGCCGGCCTTGCGTCCGTCCGCTTCCAGGATCACGATGATGCCTTCGCACGGGTTGGTGTGGCGCGGCACGATGTCGAACATCTGGTACAGCGGGACCAGCGGCAGGTAGTCGCCGCGCACCTTGATGACGCGGCCGCGGCCAGCGATTTCCTTGATGTCCTCTTCGGCCGGCTGCAGCGATTCGACCACGAAGCCGAGCGGCAGGATATAGACTACCTCGCCGACCCGGATCGTCATGCCGTCGAGGATCGCCAGCGTCAGCGGCAGCGAAATCGAGATCGTGGTGCCGTAGCCCTTGGCCGAACGGATATCGACGGTGCCGCCCATGGCGGCGATATTGCGCTTGACGACATCCATGCCGACCCCGCGGCCGGACACGTCGGTGACGGTTTCGGCGGTCGAGAAGCCGGGCGCGAAGATCAGCTGCCAGACGTCGGCGTCGCTCATATTGTCCGCTACCTGCAAGCCGTTCTGGGCTGCCTTGGCCAGGATGCGTTCGCGGTTCAAGCCGCCGCCGTCGTCCGATACTTCGATGACGATATTGCCGCCCTGGTGGCCGGCCGACAGGAACAGGCGCCCCGTCTCGCTCTTGCCGGCGGCGACGCGCGCGGCCGGCATCTCGACGCCATGGTCGATACTATTTCTCACCAGATGCGTCAGCGGGTCGACGATGCGCTCGATCAGGCCCTTGTCCAGTTCGGTCGAAGCGCCGTGGGTGATGAAGTCGATCTTCTTGCCCAGCTTGGCGGCCAGGTCGCGCACCATGCGCGGGAAGCGCGAGAACACGAAATCCATCGGCATCATGCGGATCGACATCACGGCCTCTTGCAGGTCGCGCGTATTGCGGGTCAGCTGGCCGATTGAGTTCAACAGGCGCTCGTGCACCATCGGGTCGAGGTTGTCGCTGCGCTGCTCGATCATCGCCTGGGTGATGACCAGCTCGCCGATCAGGTTAATCAGCTGGTCGACCTTTTCGATCGACACGCGGATCGACGACGACTCGGCCGTCGGCGCCATCGCATTGTTCTTTTCTTCCTTCTTGGCGACGGCCTTCTTCTCGAGCGCTTCGTCGTCGACGCGCACCACGGCTGCGGCGGCCGGCGCCTGCCCGACGCCGGCGGCGGCGCGGATCTGTTCGATCGGCTGGAAGAAGCCATAGCCGCGCTCGTCGTCGGTCTTGTCCTGCACTTCCTTCGGGTCGAGCGGATCGAAGAAGCCGTAGCCCTGCTCGTTCTCGATCTTGGCGCGTTCTGCCAGTTCGATCGCTTCCTGTTCCTTCGACAGCGGCGGCGCTTCCGAGATCTTCAGGTCGTCCGGATCGAGCACGAATGAGCAGATGGCGATGATGCTGTCGAGCGATTCGGTGGTGGTGACGGTGATGGCATTGCGGCCGTCCTTCAGGGGCACGACCGAAATGCGGCCCAGCAGGCCCAGCTCGGCCGCCAGCGCATTGACGTCGCGCTGTTCGACCTTGGGCAGTTCGATGCGGTAGCGGTGGCCGCCCTCGCCCAGATTGGCTGCCTTGACGGTCGATTCGACGAACGACGGCGCGCTGTGGTGGGCCGGCGCGACTTCCTCCTGCGACAGCGACTGCAGCATCATGCGCACATTGCCGACTGCATCCTGGTCGACCGGCGAGCCGATGCGGTGGCCGTCGAGCTGCATCTTGAGGATGTCCTTGGCGGCCAGGAAGGCGTCGACGTGCTCGGAGGTGAGCGCCATTTCGCCCTTGCGGATGCGGTCGAGTAGGTTCTCCAGGATGTGGGTCACCTCGGTCATGTCGTTCAGGCCGAAGGTCGAGGCGCCGCCCTTGATCGAATGGGCGGTGCGGAAAATCGCGTTCAGGTCTTCGGCGTCCGGCGCCTCAATGTCGACGGCCAGCAGCAGCCGCTCCTTTTCAGCGAGCAGCTCCTCCGCCTCATCGAAAAAGACCTGGTAAAACTGGCTTATATCGATGGTCATGGTGAGACTCCGTCATGTTCTTGATGCTTCATACCGCACTCCCGCCGGCCCAAACTAGCCGATGACTTTCTTGACGACTTCAATCAGGCGCTGTGGATCGAAAGGCTTGACCAGCCAGCCATTGGCGCCGGCCGCGCGCCCCTTGGCCTTCATTTCGTCGGACGATTCGGTGGTCAGCATCAGGATCGGCACCTTGGCATAGGCCGGCATTTCGCGCAGGTGCTTGATCAGGGTCAGGCCGTCCATCTTCGGCATGTTCTGGTCGGTCAGCACCAGGTCCACGGTCTGGGCCTTGGCCTTTTCGTGGCCGTCGACGCCGTCCACCGCCTCGACCACGAGGTAGCCCGCGGCCTTGAGGCTGAATGCCACCATCTGGCGCAATGAACTGGAATCGTCAACTGCGAGTATTGTCTTAGCCATTTTTACTCCTACACTCTCATTATGATGAGCTGGCATCGAGGCCAGTTCTGTCCGTATTCAATTCTACTGTGTGCGCGAACCCTAGAACAGTTCGATATCGCCGCTCTCTAAGTGCTGCTGATTGACCGCTTTGCGCAGGACGCTGCGCAGTTCGAGCGACTGGATCGCCAGCGCCATGCTGACCTTGCCAAGCAGGTCGACGATTTCCTCGTTGCCGCTCTCGGGCACCAGGTCGGCGCCATGGGTGCCGAGCGTGCCGAGGAATTCGCGCAGGCCCGTCACGCGTTTCAGGCTGCGGTCGATCAGTTGCGCCGTCATGTCCTGGAACTGCATGCTGGTGACGGCGCTGTTGACGTGGACGCCGACCTGATCGGCCATCGCCGCCAGTTGCGCGCGCTCCTCCTCGGTCAAGTTTTCGCCCTTGAGCAAGCGGTCGATGGCATCCTGCTGCGACGCCACGGCAGCGTGGATCGACATGAAACACGAGGTCAGGTTCTCGATTGCCTCTACGAGCAGCAGCTCGGTCTGGATCAAATCTGTTTCGACTTCGGTCAGGTGCTTCTTCCCATGCTCGGACACCCCTGACATCAGGCGCTTCACATGGGAACCCAATACTTTTCGTCTGGTCATAAAGACTCTCCTTATTCTGCTGCGCGCTACCGCAGCGGCGAGCCGGGACCCAGCGGGGCATTGCCCTTGACTGGTAAATCCATCGACGCTCCACTCTGCCGTATCGCTTCTTCCGTCTCTTTGTTCATTACAATAATACTGATGCGCCGGTTGATCGGGTTGAACGGATCGACCTTGTCGAGGTGGGCCGCCTCGGCCAGCCCGACCACCCGCAAGATCTTGCTCTCGTCCATGCCGCCGCGGATCAGCTCGCGCCGCGACGCATTGGCCCGGTCGCTCGACAACTCCCAGTTGCTGTAGCCGACGTTCGAGAAATACGGGGTCGAATCGGTATGCCCCGACAGGCCAACCTTGTTCGGCACTTCATTCAATACGATGCCAATCTCGTGCAGGATATCGCGCGTGTATGGCTGCAGCTCGGACTTGGCGATGGCGAACATCGGACGGTTCTGCTCGTCGACGATCTGGATCCGCAAGCCTTCGGTCGTAATATCGATCAACAGCTGCTTCTTAAATTTCTTCAACAACGGCGACGCTTCGATGGTCTGCTCGATCTTTTCCTTGAGCTGTTTGAGCTTCTTGAGCTCTTCCTGCTTGACCATGTCCTTGGCCGACTTGATGTCGATATCCTTCTTCTCGCGCTGGGTGTCGCCCTTCTTGACCTGGCCTTCCTTGCGCGTCAGGTCGGCGCCGCCGCCCTGGATGATCGAGGTCGAATCGCCGCTGCCCGAGCCGCCCGACAGGGCCACCTTGAGCGGCGTCTTGAAGAATTCGGAAATACCGTTCAAGTCGCCCTTGGTGGTCGAGCCAAGCAGCCACATCAGCAAGAAGAAGGCCATCATTGCCGTCACGAAGTCGGCATAGGCGATCTTCCATGCTCCGCCGTGTGCGCCACCACCATGCTTCTTGATGCGCTTGACGATAATCGGCCGTAATCCCTCTTCAGCCATAAGCGCTCCGGTTTGTTAACATCATGTCACACTAGTTTGACTTTCGGCAAGCTGCCGGTCTTATTTTGACTTGGATTTCTTGATATGGTCTTCCAGCTCGGCAAAAGTCGGGCGCTCGGTCGAATACAACACTTTGCGGCCGAATTCCACCGCCAGCGCCGGCGCGTAGCCGTTCAGGCTAGCCAACAGCGTGACCTTGACGCACTGGAACATCTTGCCGGCTTCCTCATTCTTCTGTTCGAGCAGGCCCGACAGCGGACCGACGAAGCCGTAAGCGAGCAAAATACCGAGGAAGGTGCCGACCAGCGCGTGGGCGATCAACATGCCCAGCTCGGACGGCGGAATGCCGACCGATTCCATCGTGTGGACCACGCCCATCACCGCCGCCACGATGCCGAAGGCCGGCAAGCCGTCGCCGAGCTTGGCGATCACGTGCACCGGCACCGAAGCTTCGTGGTGGTGGGTCTCGATCTCGTTGTCCATCAGGTTTTCGATCTGGAAGGCGTCCATATTGCCGGACACCATCAGGCGCAGGTAATCGGTCATGAATTCGACGATATGGTGGTCCTGCAGCACGCCGGGATATTTGGAGAACACCGGGCTCTCGGCAGGCGCCTCGATATCGCCCTCGATCGACATCAGGCCTTCCTTGCGCACCTTCGACAGCACGTCGAACAGCAGCGCCATCATTTCCATATACAGTTCGCGGTTGTAGCGCGAGCCCTTGAGCAGGGTCGGCAGGGCTTTCAGCGTGGCCTTCATCGCCTTGGTGTTATTGCCGACCATAAAGGCGCCGGCGGCGGCGCCGCCGATCATCAGCAGTTCAAGGGGTTGGAACAAGGCGGCCAGATGGCCGCCGGCCAGGGCAAAGCCGCCGAACACCGAACCGCAAACGATGATATATCCGAGTATGACAAACAAGCGCGCTTACTCCCAATTTTTATGCAATAGGCGATGCCCAAAAAGCATGCCGATTCATTAAATGTACTTTGGAACTACAATAACGTGAGAATGCTACAGGAGCAAGTAAAAACGGCTCCGTGTCGCCTAAAAGTGCCAGACATACAGAGCGGGATCGCGCCCCTGGCCAGCCACCGTCAGATCCGGCGGGTGGCCCGGGATTGTAAATTCGAGGCTCATCAGCATCGCCCCCCTGCCCATTTCGCGCGACGCCTTGCGCCACAACTGCTCCATCGCCGCCGGCGACAGGTAGGCGAACACCACATCGTAGTCGGCAAAGTCGATCCTTTCATAGTCGCCGCGGATGAAACGCGCGCTGCCGCCGGACATCCTTGCCCGCAAGCTGCTGACCAGCCAGGGCAGCGGCGCCAGTTCGATCCCCTGCACCTCGCAGTCGGGGCGGCGGCGCGCCAGGTCGAGCACGAATCCGCCCAGCCCGCTGCCGATATCGATGATGCGCAGCGGCTTGTCCTTTGGCAGCAGGCGGTCGGCTTGCGCCCAGATCCGCTGCCCCGACGGGTAATACGGCACCTGGGTGCGGAAAGTTGACCAATAAAGCAGCAGCATCAGCAGGAAAGCGGCCAGGAACGGGGTCGGCGGCAGCTCGAACGACAGTCCTATATAGAGAGCGGGGGCGAACGCGAACGACATCGCGCGCCACCAGATAGCCAGGCCGCGCCACCAGCACAGGGCACAGGCGATCGCGCCCTGCAGCAGGGCCACGCTGATATTGTCGAGCGGGTAGTGATTGCGGGCCAGCACATAGACGATGGCCAGCATCGGGCCGAAGGCGGCGCATTGCAGCAGCAAGGCCTGGACCGCCGGCAGCTGCCAGAAGCGGCGAAGGGCAAGGCTCACGCCCTGCCCCCGCAATGACAAAGGGCAAGGCCAACGCCTTGCCCCATGAATGGGATTTGATCTTGGGTGCGGGTCACGCGGCCAATTGTAACGCGGCCTCGGCGGCATCCTTGAGTTTTTTGGTCTTGCCGGCGCGCGAAGGCATGTGGCACAGGCCGCACTGGTAGCCCTGGTTCAGGTCGAGGCAGTCGACGACGAACTTGCCCTTGCATTTTTCGCAAGGCGCCATCGCCAGCATCTTGCTGCTGAAGAAACGCACCAGCGTCCAGGCCCGGGTCAGCGACAGCAGCGGCTCCTCGCCCGGCTCCGGCGGCATCTGCTCGAGGTAGAGCTTGTAAGCTTTCATCACCGCTTCGATGCCGGTGGCGCCGGCGTGGGCGACCAGGAAGCTGTGGATATTAATGAAAAGGGAAGAATGGATATTCGGCTGCCAGGTCAGGAACCAGTCGGTCGAGAACGGCAGCATGCCCTTCGGCGGCGACATGCCGCGCAGCTCCTTATAGAGCTTGAGCAAACGCTCGCGCGACAGCGACACTTCCGATTCGAGCAGCTGCAGGCGGGCGCCAAGCTGGATCAGTTCGATGGCCAGCTGGATTTCCTGGGCTTCCGTGACGACGCTTTTCTTGGACATGATGTTCTCTCTCCGCTAATCCGCGTGGGCATGTCGCCGCACCAACAACCGTGCGACGACCGGCGCCCACCCTACCCAATGATTTTTTACGCGATTTATTCGACAGCACGTAGGGTGGGCACTGCGTGCCCACGCGCTTACCCACATTACGCGATTTCTTCGACAGCCTGGCCAGCCATCAGGATGGCGGCGTGCGACTGGGCCAGAACGCGGTCTTTGTTGTAATTGGTGAGCATCGACAGGATGGCGCCGTCGTCGAAGCGGAAGCGGGCCAGCATCATGTTGCCGCCAGCCAACTTCAGGATTTGGGCGTTGCTCATGCCTTCGATCAGTTCAGCGATGTCTTCAGAAATGCCGAGGCGGAAGATTGCCGTTACCTTGTCGGCCCGGATCATCTGTTGCGCCAGCATCAGGTAGCTGAGGTTCGCATCACGAATTTCCGCCATCATATCGTTCGCAGTCATTTTCTTCTCCTAGATCGTTCTGGCTTAGTTGTTATTGCCAGTGAGATACATTCTGTTCGAAGCGAAAATAAACGGGAATAGGCCGGGCTCTGTATTTTTTGTCGGTGAACGGCAAACGAGACTAGTAGGTGTTTGTCTGACAAACACTACCCAGCCATTGTCGCGCCCCTATGAAAACCGGGCGGAATGAGATGTGAAAACCTGCGTCAAAACCGGCAAATCGTTGTTCAACTATTTTCGGTTCTGTACCTGTTACGGCATCCTTTTCAGGAACTTTAGGGTTTTTTGAAAAAATATTTGAAAATCTTTTCGGGACTTCCGCGTATCTCTCTAAGACCTGTTACGGCAGCGTATTGGGGAACTTTAGGGGTTTTCGAAAATATTTTTAAAAAAAGTGAAAATAATTCGAAAAACGGCCCCTAGCCCGGGAAAAAGACCAAAAAATTAGCAAAGTGCTACCAAAGTAATGCGGAGGGAGCTTGAAAACTTGGTAAACTGCGGCCTCTGGCCCCGTTTTATATGAGGCTTAAAGTATTTGGACGCACACACCAGATGAAAAACCGCGATCACTGCGTCGAGCTCGACGCGCAAGACCCGCTCTCCCCGCTGCGCCAGCAATTCGCCCTGCCCGACGGCGTGATCTATCTTGACGGCAACTCTCTCGGTGCCCGGCCGAAGGCTGCGCTGGCGCGCGCCCACCAGGTCATCGCCGAGCAATGGGGCAATGACCTGATCCGCAGCTGGAATACGGCCGGCTGGTTCACCATGCCGACGCGCCTGGGCGACCAGCTGGCGCCCCTGATCGGCGCCGCCGAAGGCGAAGTGGTCGTCACCGACACCACCTCGGTCAACCTGTTCAAGGCGCTGGCGGCGGCCTTGCACCTGCAGGCCGGCAGCAGCCGCCGCGTCATCGTCACCGAGCGCAGCAACTTCCCGACCGATATCTACATGGCCCAGGGCCTGTCGCGCTGGCTCGAGCGCGGCTACCGCGTGCGCCTGGTCGACAGCGTCGACGACGTCGCGCAAGCAGTGGACCAGGACTGCGCGGTGCTGATGCTTACCCATGTCAACTACCGCACCGGCTACCAGCACGACATGGAGGCGATGACCGCGCATGCCCACGCCAACGGCGCGCTGGCCATCTGGGACCTGGCCCATTCGGCGGGCGCGGTGCCGGTCGACCTGCACGCTGCCAAGGCCGACATGGCGGTCGGCTGCACCTATAAATACCTCAATGGCGGCCCCGGTTCGCCAGCCTTCATCTGGGTGCCGCAGCGCCACCAGGCCAGCTTCAGCCAGCCGCTGTCGGGCTGGTGGGGCCATGCGGCGCCGTTCGAGATGGCGCCCGACTTCGTCCCGACCGCCGGCATCAAGCGCGCCCTGTGCGGTACCCAGCCGGTGGTATCGCTGGCGATGGTCGAATGCGGGCTGGACGTGTTCGCGCAGACGACGATGGCGGCGGTCCGCGCCAAGTCGCTGGCGCTGACCGACCTGTTCATCGCGCTGGTGCAGCAGCGTTGCGCGTCTCACCCGCTCGGGCTGGTCACGCCGCTCGAGCACGAGCGGCGCGGCAGCCAGGTCAGCTTCACCCACCCGCATGGCTTTGCGGTGATGCACGCGCTGATCGAGCGCGGCGTGATCGGCGACTACCGCGAACCGGCCATCATGCGCTTTGGCTTTACCCCCCTGTATACCAGCTTTGCCGACGTGTGGGATGCGGTGGAAATCCTGCGCCAGATCCTTGACGACCAAACCTACGACATCCACGCCAGCCGTGGCGCTGTGACCTGAAAGAGACCATGACCGACGACACCAAGCAATGCCCTGCTCAATGGCACGGCGCCAAGATGGATTTTGCCAACGACATGAGCTATGGGGACTACCTTGGGCTCGACAAGATCCTCAGCGCCCAGCATCCGCTGTCGCCCGAGCACAATGAGATGCTGTTCATTGTCCAGCACCAGACCAGCGAGCTGTGGCTCAAGCTGATGCTGCACGAGATGCAGGCGGTGCGCATCAATATGCGCAGCGGCGAGCTGTCGCCGGCCTTCAAGATGCTGGCGCGCGTGGCCCGCATCATGGACCAGCTGGTACATGCCTGGGATGTGCTGGCGACGATGACGCCGCCGGAATACACGGCAATCCGCCCTTACCTCGGCGCTTCGTCGGGCTTCCAGTCGCACCAGTACCGCGAGCTCGAATTCATCCTCGGGAACAAGAACGCGGCCATGCTCAGCGTTCATGCGAGCAAGCCTGAGGCCCATGCCATCCTGGAACGGGAACTGAAGGCGCCGTCCGTGTATGACGAAGCGGTGATGCTGTTGGCGCGCAATGGCTTTGCAATTGCGCCGGAACGCCTCAATGCCGACTGGACGCAAGCGACCGTGATGAATGAATCGGTCAAGGCAGCGTGGCTGGGCGTGTACCAGCAGCCCGACAAATACTGGGCGCTGTATGAGCTGGCTGAAAAGCTGGTGGACCTGGAGACGGCGTTCCGCTTCTGGCGCTTCCGCCATGTGACGACGGTCGAGCGCGTGATCGGCTTCAAGACGGGGACCGGTGGCACGGCCGGCGTCAGCTACCTGCGCAAGATGCTCGACGTGGTCCTGTTCCCCGAGCTGTTCGCTTTACGCACCGAACTGTAAATCCGCGTGGGCACGCAGTGCCCACCCTAC
>CBDDRJ010000047.1:0-9893 GCA_965233055.1 uncultured bacterium | reverse complement strand
CCGCCGCAACGGCCGCCTGGCGGCCGACGAACGACGCGACCTGCGGCGCCAGATCAACGAAGCCGGCCAGGACATCTACCCCAACACCCCGCGCCGCTAGCAGCCTGTCGGACTTAACGGAATCGGTCAGGTAATCCGCCTGCCCGGCCCGTATTTCGCCGATTTTTGGCTCAATAGGAAGCACTATTGGCCCAAAAATCGTCAAAATCTGGCCTCGCCCAGCCGAATTCCTGCCTCGATTCGTTAAGTCCGACAGGCTGCTAGCAGCGCCGGTTGCCGCGCCCTTTGCGCCATGCCGTTTCCCCACGATGGCAGCCGGCGCGCTCGTCCCCTCGATTTTCCCGCACTGCTGCCGATATTCGACGCACTGCAATAGTGCAACAATTTTGCTTGCAAAACTGGGAATTTGTGGGTACATCATGTTACCCTGTGAAAATCTTACTTATTTTCTATAGTTAATTAACAAAATTAACACACTGACGTCAGAAGGTGGAATGCGCCGTGCCGAATGATTCTACTGCAGCTGGATCGGGTGCCGCCCAACGGGGGCAGGGCGCCACGATCGAGAATACCTGCATCGTCACGCGGGCTGACGGAGTCTTTGTCGACCCTGCCGCGATCGGCGTGCAGCTGCAGAACGCCGTCAACGACGTGTTCGTCAACAACCGGTATTTCGCCGACCTCGACTACGCTGTGTTCATGAAGGTGTTGTACGATTGCGGCCCGCCGCTGCCCAAGTCCAAGACGGGCGAGCTGATGATCCGCCTGGCGTCGGCCATTGTCGACTTCCCGCCGGAGCGGCGCGCGCTGTACCGGGCGGTCAAGATCAACCACGGTGTCGCCGAATACTATTTCGAGCCGGTCTATATGATGGACCCGGCCAATCCGCACGGCTCGGGCACGCCCGCGCTGCTCAATTTCGACGAGTTCGTCTGCGACATGTGGATGAAGGGTATCCGCTTCGGCATCGATTCGGCCGCCGTGCGCACCAATATCCACTCGACCAAGTCGGAGCGGGTGACGGTGGCGCGCCGGCTCGATCCGGTGCCGGGCGTGGACGCCCATATCATCGAGATTTCGAGCGACATCCACCGCAGCGACGCGCCGCGCGTGCTCGCTTCGGGCAAGTTGGACCTGATGGCGTTCCAGAACCGCTTCCCGCAGGTGAAGACGGGCGACCGCCTGCTGCAGAAGATCCCGCGCGCGGCCGGCACGCTCGGCTTCGAGCTGTCGGGCACCTCGCTCGAACCGCCGGTGCCGGAAGATATCCAGATGGGGCCGATGGCCGGGCCAGGTACCGTCATCGAAGTCAATACCGAAGGCGAATTCCTGGTCTCGATGCAGTCCGGCTTCCTGTCGGTCGACGCCAAGACCAGCCAGCTGTCGGTCGATGAAAAGATCGTCTCGCGCGATGGCGTCAGCTCGCGCACCACCGGCAACCTGACCCTCGAAGGGGACTACGAGGAATTCGGCGAGGTGCAGGAAAAGCGCGTGATCGAAGGCGAGAGCATCACCATCCACGCCGACGTGTTCGGCAACATCATCTCGCGCGGCGGCACCATCACGCTGAACCAGAACCTGGTCGGCGGCACCGCCCACAATGCGGCGGGTGACATCAAGATCAAGGGCATGGCATCCGGCGCGACCATCCAGACCACCGAAGGCAGCATCTACGTGACGCGCGCCGAGAGCTGCACCATCTCCGGCACCAAGGTCACCATTGAAACGGCCGTCAACTGCGAAATCATCGCCGACGAAGTGACCATCATCCACGCCGAAGGCTCGGCGGTGGCAGGCCGCAAGGTGATCATCGATTCGGCCGGCCCGCGCAAGCAAAGCGAAATGCTGGTGTATGTGCTGCTGCCCGACTCGGTCAAGATCGACGAAGTCATCGCGCAGATGAACGAGCGGATCGAAGAATTCACCAGCACCGCCGAAAAGCGCAAGCTGGAAATGGACACGCTGTCGGCACTGCCCGACGTGCGCAAGTACATCATGCTGGCGTCCAAGGTGCGCAAGAAGGAACTGGTGCTGACGCCCGAGCAGATCCCGCAATTCCAGAAGATGGCGCTGGCAGTGGGGCCGGCACTGAAGGCGATCACCAAACTGTCGCTTGACCTGAAGGCGGCCGAGACCGAGAAGCAGGCCGGCGAGGCGCTGGTGGCCCAGCTGCTGCAGCAAAAGGCCGACAGTGGCGGCGGCGGCCTGGTCAATATCCGCATGGTCACCGGCGACACCATCGTGCGCAAGATGAAGTTCTCGACCGAAGGCGGCCAGAAGGTCTATGACGTGCAGGCCAAGGACATCAAGTCCATGCTGCGCGGCAGCGCGGCCGGCTGCGAAGTGCTGTTCTCCGGTAGCTTCGGCTCGCTCGACTGGGACCTCGACAAGGCCTGATCTTAAACCACCCTGGCGCGCAGGGCCTTGAGCTGGCCGTGCGCCACCTTGCCCTCGATCCGCTTGCGCTGCGACGAACGGGTCGGACGGGTCGCGCGGCGCGGCGTCTCCGGCACTGCGGCCCGGTCCACCATCTGCTGCAGGCGCGTCAAGGCATCGGCCTTGTTCGCTTCCAGGCTGCGCGACTGCTGCGCCTTGATCACCACCACCCCTTCGCGCGTGATGCGCGCGTCATGCTGGGCCAGTAGTTTTTCCTTGACGTAGTCCGGCAATGACGAGGCTTTGACATCGAAGCGCAGGTGCACCGCGCACGACACTTTGTTGACGTTCTGCCCGCCCGGGCCCTGGGCCCGGATCGCCAGCAGCTCGACCTGGTGCGGATCGACGGTGATGTGGGACATGCTGGTATCCTTTATTGAGCCGCCTCATTGTAGCGCATGGGCGTTCGGTTACGATCTCATCTGGCCAGCAGGCGTGCATGCCGATCGAAAGGAACACCATGGCAACCAGGGATTTCCTCAGTTTTCAGCTGGGCGGTCTGGAATATGGACTCGATTTCGCCAGGGTCCAGGAGCTGCGCCTCCTGAAATCGCTCGAGCGGGTCGCCGCCGACGGCGGGATCGTCGAAGGGGTGGCGCTGTCGCGCGGGGTCGTCATGCCGATCGTCGACATGCGCGCCGCGTTCGCCAGCGGCGCCGTGCCGGCGCCCGATCCGTTCACCGACGTCATCATCCTCAAGCTTTCCAGCTGCCTGATGGGGATGGTGGTCGACGGCGTGACCGACGTCGTCAGCCTGCAGGCCGAGCAGATCCTGCCTTTGCCGCCGCTGCCGGAGCAGGCCGACTACCTGATCGGCCTGGGCGAGCTGGAAGGGCGGCGCCTGATCCTGGTCGACATCGACAAGCTGATGTCGATCCGCCGCAGCGCGGACGGCGCGCGCCAGGCCGCATAGCATATCGCGCGTGGGTACGATGAAACCGTACTTACCCTGCGGTGGGTAAGCTCGCTTGCCCACGCCGCCAGGTCATCCCGCGTGGGTACGATGACGCCGTACCCACCCGACGAAACGGACACGTTCAGGATGCGATCGCTTCGAGCTGTTCCTGCAGCTCCAGCCACTGTTCTTCCAGCTGGGCCAGGTCCTTGGTAAAGAACGACTGGTCCGCCAGCAGCTGCTTGAGCTTTGGCTTGTTGGCCGCATCGTAGACGCCCGGCTCGCCCAGCTTGGCGTCGACTTCCGCCTTTTGGCCATTGCGCTTGGCGATCTGTTCCTCCAGACGCTTGAGCTTGCCCTCGAGCGGCTTGCGCAGCGCGGCCGTTTTCTGGCGCTGCTCTGCTTCGAGCCGCTTCTGCTCCTTCTTGTCGAGCTGCGGCGCCGCAGCGGCCACCGGCTGGGCCACCGGGAATGCCGTCTTATTGTCCTTGCCCGCCGCCGGCAGCACCGTGGTGCCCTTGCCCAGCTTGGTCTGGAACAGCCAGTCCTTGTAGTCATCCAGGTCGCCGTCGAACGGCTGCAGCTTGCCGTCGGCGACGATGATGAACTGGTCGGTGGTGGCGCGCAGCAGGTGGCGGTCGTGGGACACCACCACCAGCGTGCCTTCGAACTGGGCCAGCGCCATGGTCAGCGCTTCGCGCGTTTCCAGGTCCAGGTGGTTGGTCGGCTCGTCGAGCAGCAGCAAATTTGGCCGCTGCCACACGATCAAAGCCAAAGCCAGGCGCGCCTTCTCGCCGCCGGAAAACGGCGCGATCGAGCTGGTCACCATGGTGCCGGGGAAGTTGAAGCCGCCGAGGAAGTTGCGCAGCTCCTGCTCGCGCACAGTTGGCGCAATCTTGGCCAGGTGCCATAGCGGCGATTCGTCGTGGCGCAGCATCTCCACCTGGTGCTGGGCGAAGTAGCCGACCGACAGGCCCTTGCCGAGCGTCGCTTCGCCGGTCAGCGGCGTCAGCTCGCCCGCGATGGTCTTGATCAGCGTCGACTTGCCGGCGCCGTTCACGCCCAACAGGCCGATGCGCTGGCCGATCTGCAGCGAGAAGTTGATGCCGCGGACGATGGTTTTTTCGCCCGTCTGGTCGCCGTATTCATCGACCAGCTTGTAGCCGGCATTGACGTCTTCCATCACCAGCAGCGGGTTGGGGGCCGACAGCGGCTCGCGGAAATCGAACGAGAATTCGGCGGCCGCGCGCAGCGGCGCCATCTCTTCCATCTTGGCCAGCGCCTTCATGCGGCTCTGGGCCTGGCGCGCCTTGGAGGCCTGCGCCTTGAAGCGGTTGACGAAGGACTCGAGGTGGGCACGCTGGCGCGCCTGCTTTTCCATGGCCGACGCGGCCAGGATCATCTGGGCCGCGCGCTGGCGCTCGAAGCCGGAGTAATTGCCCGAGTAGCGCTTGAGTTTGCGTTCGTCGATATGCACGACGACGTTGACGATCTCGTCGAGGAAGTCGCGGTCGTGCGAGATGATGACGAGGGTGCCGGCATAGCGCTTCAACCAGTCTTCGAGCCAGATGATGGCGTCGAGGTCGAGGTGGTTGGTCGGTTCATCGAGCAGCAGCAGGTCGGACGGGCACATCAGCGCCTGCGCCAGGTTCAGGCGCATGCGCCAGCCGCCCGAGAAGCTGGTCAGCGGCTGGTCCATCTGGTCGATCGTGAAGCCCAGGCCCAGCAGCAGCTGTTCGCCGCGCGAGCGCACCGTGTAGGCGTCGGCGTCGGCCAGCGCGCTGTAGATCTCGCCGATGGCGATGCCGTTGTCGTGACTCTCGGCTTCGCCCTCGAGGCGGGCCAGTTCCGCTTCCAGCTTGCGCAGCGTGGTGTCGCCGTCGATCGCGTAGTCCAGTGCCGAGCGGTCCAGCGCCGGCGTTTCCTGCGCCACGTAGGCCATGCGCCACTTGGCCGGGAAGTCGATCTCGCCCTGGTCGGCATGCAGCTCGCCGCGCAGCATGGCGAACAGGCTCGATTTGCCGGCGCCATTGGCGCCGATCAGGCCGATCTTGTCGCCCGGGTTCAGGGTCAGGTCGACCGATTCGAGCAGCGGCTTGGTGCCGCGCATGAGACTTACATTGATGAAGCGGATCATTTGATATTTCTATAGTTCGAATGGTGGGCATGCAATGCCCACCCTACGTTTGCGGTCCCTTAGGGTGGGCACGGGGTCGTCACACGGTCTTAAGCCTGGCGACTTGTCCACCTTTTACGTGTGGCGATTATTTGAGCTGGTCGGCGGTCAGCAGGAAAACCATATCGTCGCCGGCGCTGGTGGTCAGCCAGGTCAGGCCGAGGTGGCCGAAGGCGGCTTCGGCGAACTCGCGCTCATTGCCGACTTCGACCATCAGGATGCCGTTCGGGGTCAGGCGTTCGGCCGCGCCCTTGACGATCTTGCGGACCAGGTCCATGCCGTCTTCGCCGCCGGCGAGGGCAATCTGCGGCTCGCGCTGGTATTCCTGCGGCAACTGGCCCATCGACACCGCATTGACGTAAGGCGGGTTGGTGACGATCAGGTCGTACTTCTTGAACGGCACGTTCTGGTACAGGTCGGACGTGATCAGGTTGACGCGGCCCTCGAGCTGGTAGGTGCGCACATTGCGCTCGGCCACGGCCAGCGCGTCGCTTGAAATGTCGACGGCGTCGACCACCGCGTCCGGGAAGGCGTCGGCCATCATGATGGCCAGGCAACCGGAGCCGGTGCACAGTTCCAGGATGTTCTTGATCTCGTCCGGCTCGCTGACCCACGGGCTGAAATGCTGTGGGATCAGTTCGGCGATGAAGGAGCGCGGCACGATCACGCGCTCGTCGACGTAAAACGAGTAGGTGCCGAGCCAGGCTTCATTGGTGATGTAGGCAGCCGGCACCCGGTCGACCACGCGGCGCTCGAGCACGGCCAGCACATGCGACACTTCGTCCGGCAGCAGGCGGGCGTCGAGGAAGGGCTCGAGCTTGTCGAGCGGGAGTTTCAGGGTGTGCAGGATCAGGTAGGCCGCCTCGTCGAGCGCGTCGGCCGAACCGTGGCCGAAGAACAGCTTGGCGCTATTGAAGCGGGTCACTGCGAAACGCAGCAGGTCGCGGAT
Source organism: uncultured bacterium (assembly GCA_965233055.1). Taxonomy (GTDB): domain Bacteria; phylum Pseudomonadota; class Gammaproteobacteria; order Burkholderiales; family Burkholderiaceae_D; genus Telluria_A. The sequence goes on along the minus strand of CBDDRJ010000047.1, from coordinate 3,437 downwards.
GGTGGTAAATGGCGTCGGATTCATGGCGGGGCCTCTTTTGGGGCAAACAATGTGACAGCTTAAGCGAGCAGGTTTTCCAGCGTACGGCGATAAATGTTCTTGAGCGGGTCGATGAACCGCAGCTCGATATGTTCGTCGATCTTGTGGATGCTGGCGTTGGGAGGGCCGAATTCTATCACCTGCGGGCAGATCCGGGCGATGAAGCGCCCGTCCGAGGTGCCGCCGGTGGTCGACAGTTCGGTGTGCACGCCGGTCTCGTCGAGGATGGCCGACGCCAGCGCGTCCGACAGGGTGCCGCGCGGGGTCAGGAAAGGCAGGCCCGACAGGGTCCACTGCAGGTCGTAGTTCAGGTTGTGCTTGTCGAGGATGGCGTGCACGCGCGCTTCCAGACCGTCGGCCGTCGACGCGGTCGAGAAGCGGAAGTTGAAGTCGATCACGACCTCGCCCGGGATGACGTTGTTGGCGCCGGTGCCGGCATGGATGTTCGACATCTGCCACGAAGTCGGCAGGTAGTATTCATTGCCGTCGTCCCAGCGCTCGGCCACCAGTTCGGCCAGCGCCGGCGCGGCCACATGAATCGGATTGGTGGCCAGTTGCGGGTAGGCGATGTGGCCCTGCACGCCCTTGATCGTCAGCGTGCCCGACAGCGAGCCGCGGCGGCCGTTCTTGATGACGTCGCCCAGCACATGGCTGGAGGTCGGCTCGCCGACCAGGCAATAGTCGATCTGTTCGCCCCGCTCCTTGAGGCGCTCGCAGACGATGACGGTGCCGTCGGTGGCCGGGCCTTCTTCGTCGCTGGTGATGAGGAAGGCGATCGAACCCTTGTGGTCGGGATGGGCTCGGGTGAATTCTTCGCAGGCCACGACCATCGCCGCGATCGAGGTCTTCATGTCGGCCGCGCCGCGGCCATACAGCTTGCCGTCGCGGTGGGTCGGCACGAAAGGCTTGGACGCCCACTGCTCCTGCGGGCCGGTCGGCACCACGTCGGTGTGGCCGGCGAACACGAATACCGGCGCGGCGCTGCCGCGGCGGGCCCACAGATTGGTCACGCCATTCGAGGTGATGGTCTCGCAGGCGAAGCCCAGCGGCGCCAGCAGCTCGGCCAGCAGCTGCTGGCAGCCCTTGTCTTCAGGGGTGACCGAGGAAAGCGCGATCAGGTCTTCGGTCAGCGCGAGGGTGCGGGATGGGGTCATGGTGGGTGGGTTCTCAGGGCTTGAAGGTGTGTTGGTATTGTTCCGCGGCGAAGCCGACCTGGGCCGGGCCGGCGCCGCACAGCACGGGGCGCTTGACCACGGACGGGTTCTCCAGCATCAGCGCCTTGGCGCTGGCGGCATCGACCACCCGGGCGCGCTTTTCGTCCGGCAGCTTGCGCCAGGTGGTGCCTTTGCGGTTGACCAGCACTTCCCAGTCCAGTTCCTTCAACCAGGCGGCGACGGTGGCGTCAGCCAGGCCCTGCTTCTTGAAGTCGTGGAAGGTGAAGTCGATTCCCGCGTCCGCCAGCCAGGTGCGGGCTTTCTTGACGGTGTCGCAGTTGGGAATGCCATAGAGAACGATGGACATAGCTTAAGGCCGGTGGGAAAACCGTCATTATAGCCGTCCGGGCAGCGTTACGCCCCGTCAAACCCTGCCTGGTCTCAGGTATTGAGGGTGAACTCGGTAAAGCTCGATTCTTCCGGCTTTTTGGGTGCTTCCTCGGCCGTTTGCGGGTGGTTCGACGGCGCGGTGGCGTTATTGAGCAGCCACAGCAGGTTGGTGGCCGAATCGGCGTTGGCCAGCGCTTCTTCCTGGCTGATGGCGCCTTCGTTGAACAGGGCCAGCAGCGCCGCCTCGAACGACTGCGAGCCGGGCGACAGGCTCTTTTCCATCGCTTCCTTGATCTGGCCGATCTCGCCTTTTTCGATCAGGTCGGCCACATAGCGGGTATTGACCATGATTTCGACCGCCGCCTTGCGGGTGCCGCCTTCCTTGGCCTTGACCAGGCGCTGCGACACGATCGCCTTGACGGCCGACGACAGGTCCTGCAGCAGGGCGTTGCGGTTCTCGATCGGGTAGAAGCTGATGATGCGGTTCAGGGCGTTGTAGCTGTTATTGGCGTGCAGGGTGGCCAGCACCAGGTGGCCCGACTGGGCGTAGGCCAGCGCGGCGGCCATGGTTTCCTTGTCGCGGATCTCGCCGATCAGGATGCAGTCCGGGGCCTGGCGCATCGAATTGCGCAGCGCCGTGTAGAAGGTGGTGGCGTCGCTGCCGATCTCGCGCTGGTTGACGATCGACTTTTTATTCTCGAACAGGTATTCGATCGGATCTTCCAGCGTCAGGATATGGCCGGACTTGAGGGCGTTGCGGTGGTCCAGCATGGCCGCAATGGTGGTCGACTTGCCCGAGCCGGTGGCGCCGACCAGCAGCAGCAGGCCGCGCTTTTCCATGATCAGGTCGGCCAGCACCGGCGGCAGGCCAAGCTCGGTCAGCACCGGGATATTGGCCGGCACGAAGCGGAACACGGCCGAAATCGAACCGCGCTGGCGGAACGCCGACAGGCGGAAGCGCCCCATGCCGGGCACCGTGTGGCCCATATTGAGTTCGTTGTCCTTGTCCAGCTCCGCCATCTGCTCGGGCGTGGCGATCTCCGACAGCAGCGCCAGGATATTGGCGTTGTCGAGCTTTTGCTGGTTGATCGGCAGCATGGTGCCGTTGATCTTGATCTGCACCGGGGAGTTCACCGCGAAGAACATGTCCGACGCGTTCTTCTCCTTCATCAGCTGAAACAGGCGATCCATGGCCATCGTGTTCTCCCCGGTTATTGGTCTTGTCAGATACCGCGCAGCAGTTCGTTGATGCCGGTCTTGGCGCGCGTCTGCGCGTCGACGCGCTTGACGATGACGGCGCAGTAGAGGCTGTAACTGCCATCGCTTGAGGGCAGGTTGCCCGAGACGACGACCGAGCCGGCCGGCACGCGGCCGTAGGTCACTTCGCCGGTGGCGCGGTCGTAGATCTTGGTCGACTGGCCGATGTACACGCCCATCGAGATGACCGAGTTTTCTTCGACGATGACGCCTTCGACGATTTCGGAGCGGGCGCCGATGAAGCAGTTGTCTTGGATGATGGTCGGGTTGGCATGCATCGGCTCGAGCACGCCGCCGATGCCGACGCCGCCCGACAGGTGGACGTTCTTGCCGATCTGGGCGCACGAGCCGACGGTGGCCCAGGTGTCGACCATCGCGCCTTCGTCGACGTAGGGGCCTATGTTGACGTAGGACGGCATCAGGGCGACGGTCCTGGCGATGAAGGTGCCGCGGCGCGGCACGGCCGGCGGCACCACGCGGAAGCCGCCGCGCGCGAAGTCTTCGGCGGTGTAGCTGGAGAACTTGGTGGGGACCTTGTCGTAGAACTGCATGGTGCCGTCACCAAGCATCAGCGCAATGTTCTCAAGCCTGAACGAT
>CBDDRJ010000046.1:0-2269 GCA_965233055.1 uncultured bacterium | reverse complement strand
ACATAAAGCGGTTCGGCGCGGCTGTCGAGCAGCTGGAACACGCCGTCCACCCCCAGCACCATGCCGCTGTCCTCGGCCTCGCGCACGATGCGCGCAAGATTGACCGCGCCTTCGCCGCGCGCCACCACGTTCAGTCCGATCAGCACATCGACATCGACGCAGAAACGATCGATCGCCTGGGCGCGCTCGAGGGCGTCGACCACATCGTCGCAGGCCATGCGCAGTCCATGCGTCTGCGCCAGTCCCTGCAGCGTGTCGCACAGCGCGGCGAGCTGGTCTTCCTGCACCGCACCGTTGCGGTCAGCCAACTGCATGGTGACGACGGCTTGCTGATAGCGCACCTCGCGCCAGGGCTGGATGTCTTCCCACTCGGTTGCGCCCACCGGCAGGCCGATCCAGCGCACCGGCTTGCCCAGCATCCGGACCTGGTTGAACGCATCGGCGAAAACGTTCGCCGAGACGCCCTCGCTGCCGAGGCGGACGCGGTATTCGATCAGTTCATCGTAGGGCGCCGCCACCGGTGGTGCGGCCGGGCGCGGTGATGCGGGCGGCGGAGAGACAGACGATGGCGCGCGCAGATCGGGCGCGGCGGCAAACGGTGCGGCCGGTACTGCCGCGGGCGAGGGGACCGCATCGATCCGCAAACGGGGCTCGCCGGCTTCGGCGACTTCGTCCGGTCCGCCAGCGTCGAAGACGGGCTCATGCAGTGCGGGCTCGACCCGCTTGTGCATGCCATGGGGCATCGCGCCTGACTGCATCAGCACATCGCCCACCGGTGCCTGAAAGGCCGCGTCGGCCTGTTTCCTGAAGCGGCGCTCCTGGATCCAGTTGAACAGCAGCACCGCCGTCACGACGACCGCGCCAATTACCAACAAGCCGATTTGCAAATCACTCATTTACTTTTCCCGACTGAACGGAGTGGGCGGACACCACGCGGACGAACCATTCGTCCGGCGCAATCATACCCAACTCATTGCGCGCTCGCTCTTCGATGGCGTCGCGCCCCTGCTTGAGGTCGCCGAGCTCGGCCTGCAGGCCGGCATTGCGGGTTTGCAGGCGCTGATTCAGCGCCTGCTGGGTGTCGATTTTGTGCGCACGCTCACGCACCTTCAACCAGCCGCCCTCGCCCAGCCACAGCGGATATTGCAGCAGCAAAAGCGAGGCCGCCAGCACCCAGGTCAGGCCCTGGCTGCGTATGCGCGCGATCCATTCAGCCGCGCTGGCGGAAAGCATCGCGTCCGGGGTAGCTGGCCGTGTCGCCGAGTTCTTCCTCGATGCGCAGCAGCTGGTTGTACTTGGCCATGCGGTCGGAACGCGACAGCGAGCCGGTCTTGATCTGGCGCGCGTTGGTCGCGACCGCCAGGTCGGCAATCGTGGTGTCCTCGGTCTCACCCGAACGGTGTGAAATGACCGAGGTGTAGCCGGCCTGCTTGGCCATCTCGATCGCCAGGAAGGTTTCCGACAGCGTGCCGATCTGGTTGACCTTGATCAGGACCGAGTTGGCGACGCCCTTCTCGATGCCTTCCTTGAGGATTTTCGCGTTGGTGACGAACAGATCATCGCCCACCAGTTGCACGCGCTTGCCTAATTTCTCGGTGTGGGTCTTCCAGCCGTCCCAGTCGCCTTCGGCCATGCCGTCTTCGATGCTGATGATGGGGTATTTGTCACACCAGGCTGCCAGGTAGTCGGTGAATTCGGCCGAGGTCAGCTTCAGGCCTTCGGATTCGAGTTGGTAGCGGCCGTCCTTGTAGAATTCGGAGGCCGCGCAATCGACGCCGATGGCGACGTCAATGCCGGGCTGCAAGCCGGCTTTTTCGATCGCCTGAACGATCAGCTTGAGCGCGGCCTCGTGCGACTCGAGGTTGGGCGCAAAACCACCTTCGTCGCCGACGGTGGTCGCCATGCCGGCGTCATCCAGCAGCTTCTTCAGCGCGTGGAAGACTTCGGCACCGTAGCGCAGGGCTTCGCGGAAGCTCGGCGCGCCGACCGGGATGATCATGAATTCCTGCATGTCGATGTTGTTGTTGGCATGCGCGCCGCCGTTGATGATGTTCATCATCGGCACCGGCAAGGCCATCGGCGCAGCACCGCCGAGGTAGCGGTACAGCGGCAGCCCGGCCTGTTCGGCGGCTGCGAAAAACGGCGCGAAGTCCGGATGCCCGATGGGCTTGCCGTTGACGTGGGTGCCGACTTCCACGCCCGCCAGGCCGAATTTCTCGCGCAGCGTGAGGGCGTAGCGCGCGGCCAGGTCCACGTCCTGCAGCGGCAC
>CBDDRJ010000045.1:0-97461 GCA_965233055.1 uncultured bacterium | reverse complement strand
ACCAAGACCCGCCTGGCCTGGATGGACAAGGACCCTGCCGCCTTCAAGCAAGCGGAGGACGCCTCCATCGCGCTGGCCGTCAAGCTGTACGATGCTGCGCTGTCGCTCGAGAACCGCCGCAAGGAGATCGACGGCAAGCTCGAGGTGGTGATCCCGCAGTATATGGCGGCCGTCATCGCCTGGAAGAAGTCGCTGGGCAAGCCGGTCTACCCGGACGCCAACTCGACTCTGCGCGTCACCTTCGGCACTGTCGCGCCTTACTCGCCACGCGACGGCCTGCTCAAGGGCCCGTTCACGACGCTCGACGGCATCGCGCAAAAGCACACCGGCAAGGAGCCGTTCATCGCTCCGGCTGCCTTGCTCGAAGCGGTCAAGGCCAAACAGTACGGCGTGTTCGCCGACCGGGCCCTCGGCACGGTGCCGGTCAATTTCCTGTCCAGCGCCGACACCACCGGCGGCAATAGCGGTTCGGCCGTGCTGAACCGGCGCGGCGAGCTGGTCGGCCTCAATTTCGATTCGACCTACGAGTCGGTGACCAAGGACTGGTACTTCGACAGCGCCATCACGCGCGCCATCCACGTCGACATCCGCTACATGCTGTGGGTAATGCAGCATATCGACCATGCCGACAACCTGCTCAAGGAAATGACGATCAAGTACCCGCGCGGCAGCCGTCCATGAGTGACGTCCTGGTCTTGTTCGGGCTGGCCACGACAAGGCTGGAGCTGCTGTCCTTTGTGCTATCGGTGGTCACGGTAGTACTCAATATCCGCCAGAACCACTGGGCCTGGCTGTTTGCCATCCTGTCGTCGGCAGCCTACGCCATCGTGTTTTTCGGCGCCAGGCTGTACGGCGACATGATGCTGCAGTATGTCTTCATCACCGTATCGCTGTGGGGCTGGTACCAGTGGCGCCATGGCGGCGAACAGCATGGCGTGCTGCGCGTGTCGCGTCTGTCGCCGCGCGGCATCCTGTGGTGCGGTGCTGGCTGGCTGGCCGGGTTTGCCGTGCTGGCGCTGTTCCTCGATCATTACACCGATACCGATGTGCCCTATATCGATGGCTTCCTGACTGCCGGCAGCTTGATCGGCCAGCTGCTGCTGTCTCGCAAAAAAATCGAGAACTGGCATGTGTGGATTGCCGTCGATGTGCTTTATGTCGGCCTGTACTGCTATAAGGGCCTGGTCCTCACTGCGGTGCTGTACGCCGTGTTTATCGTGCTGGCCGCAATCGGCCTGCGCGCCTGGCGGCGCACTCTATGAGCGTGCTGCGCGTCGCCATCCTGGGCGCCGAGTCGTCCGGCAAGTCGACGCTGGCGCAGGCGCTGGCCGCGCGCTACCGGACCCTTTGGGTGCCCGAGTATCTGCGCGAGTTCGTTGAGGTGAGCGGGCGCGTGCCGCGCGAGGAAGACCAGTTTGGCATCGCGCGCATCCAGCGCGAGCGCGAGGAGGTAGCCGCAGCGATGGCTGCCGGTTTCCTGTTTTGCGATACGACGCCGATGATGACGGCCATTTATAGCCGTTGGTACTGGGGGCGGGTTGACGCCGGTTTGGCTGCGCTCGATGCGGCCCATCCATACCAGTTCACGGTGGTGACGGCGCCGGACGGGCCCTGGATGCCGGATGGCCTGCAGCGCGAGTCGCCGGAAGTGCGCCAGCGCGTGCATGAGCAACTGCTGGCCGCGTTGGCGGAGCGCGAGATCGCTTATGTGCAGGTGGCGGGGAGCTTGAATAAGCGGCTAAAGCAGGTGTCGGGGCTGCTCGGCGTTTGAACGGTGGACATGTCGCCGCACAAACTGCCGTGCGACGACCGGTGCCCACCCTACGGGTTAGATGCGTTTTCTACCTGCTTGCTGGACCAGGCCAGGGCCTCGTCGAAGTTGTCGAACAGCTGGTAGGCGACGATGCCTTCATAGATGCGCGCAAAGGTTGATTCGAGCAGGTCGCGGCCCGCAGTGTCCCGGTTGGCGACAATGCAGTGCCCGACACAATTGAGCCTGGCCGCACTGTACTGGACCAGCAGCTTGAGGCTGGCCAGCGCATCGGGCGGGCACAGCATCGATTCATGCACGATGGCGATGCCCGCATTGGGCCCTGCGGCCGCCAGCTGCCTGGCAGTGGGGTAGACTTGCCGCCCCCATGCTTCCACCAATTCCTTGTTCCATGGGCCGGTCACGTCAGAGATGATGATCTGGCCGTCAACCCTGATCGTAAATTGGCCGTGTGGTCGGAAAGTAGAATTCATGATCATGAATTCTACCTTCAAACCGGATTCACAGGTCGAACTGGGCCGATACCTTGAAGGAGCGCGAATTGCCAGGCAAGAGGTAGCCGCCCAGCTGCGGCGTGACGTCGCGCCAGTAGAACTCGTTGAAGGCGTTGTTGACGCTGGCGCGGATCGTGGTCGCGATGCCACCAATGCGGGTTGCGTATGAGCTTCCCAGGTTGACCAGGTGGTAGGACGGGACCATGGTCTTGTTTTCCAGGTCAAACGCCTTCTCGCCGACATACTGCCACACGCCGTTGACCGACAGGCCAGGCACGCCAGCGACGCGGTACTCCGCGCTGATCGCCGATTTGAACGACGGGACATTCGTCACGCGCTTGCCGTCGAGGTTGGCCTGGCCGGTACCTTGCTGGCGCGTGTTCAGTGCCGTTATCGAGGCGTTGAGGTCGAAACCGGCATTGACCTTGTATTGTGCCGCCAGTTCCAGCCCGCGATTGGTCGCTTCGCCATAACGCACGAAAGGATGGCTTACTTCGCGCGTGACGGGGTCGACGATGTCGATGTTCAGGGCGTCATATTCGAGGCCCTTGCGGATTTCGAATACGGCCGCCGACAGGGTCAGCGCGTCGTCGACCTGGCCCTTGGCGCCGAACTCGACCTGCTTCGAACGGCTCGGGTCGAGCTGGGTGTCCTTGTTGCTGGCGTTGTGGGAAGCGACGTTGCCATGTTCCATGCCATGTGCGAACGAGCCGTACAGCGACCATGCCTGCGACGGCGAGTAGACCAGGGCCACGCTTGGCAGCATGAAGTTGTGGCTCCTGGTCTTGCCCGCTTCGGCGCGTTCGACGCTCACATAGCGCAAGCCGCCATGCAGCTTCACCTCAGCGGTCAAGGCAACGATGTCCTGCGCGAATGCGGAGCGCTCATGCTCGGTGCGGCGTTCCGACACCGGGCCGCTGTGGCGGTCGACGATCGGCACCACCTTGCTGTGATAGATATTGCTGCTGCCGGCATAGTCGTAGACGTAGTCACCGAACTTGTCGTGGCGGTCGAACATCGATGCGCCCACGGTCAGTTCATGCCTGAACGCGCCGGTGGCGAATTTGCCTTGCAGCAGAGCCTGCGCGCTGAAAGGCGACTTCGATTCGCCCAGGCTCTCGTAGGTGTAGACGTCGTAGTCGCCGTTGCTGCAGTAGCCCGGGTACAGGTACTCGCCCAGCGTGTCATTGGTGCAGCCGTAAGGGAAGGCGGTGTAGTCGTCGCGCTTGAAGCGATGCTTGTTGGCGGTGACGGTGGCGCGCCAGTCGGCGTCGATCAGGTATTCAAAGCGCAGGCCCACGTTGGAGCTGCGGGTGTCGACCGGCTTGGTCCATGGCTGGTCGTTGAGCAGCTTGTCGGCCGAAATGCCAGTCGGCAGGCGGGTGCCGCCAATGAGCTGGTAGCCCGGCGCGGTGATCTGCTCCTTGTGCTGGTAGTCGAAGTCGAGCGCTAGCTGTGCCTGCGGCGTCAATTGCCAGTCGAACGCCGCCGACACGAACTGGCGCTCGCCGTCGGCGCCCTTGACCTGGGAGCGGATGCGTTCGCCGGCGGCGTTGATGCGGTAGCCGAAGCGCTTGTCGCCCGAGCGGCCGCCCAGGTCGACCGTGCCGTACAAGGTGCCGCGCTCGCTCGCTTCCAGCGTCACCGAGCGCAGGTCAACATTGGTCGGGCGCTTGGTCACGTAGTTGACGATGCCGCCCGGCGCCGCAACGCCTGCCTGCAGGCCGGCCAGGCCTTTGAGGATTTCGATGCGTTCCTTGTTCTCCAGCGGGATCTGGGTATCGCCCGGGATGGCCAGGCCGTCCTTGCGGTAGCTCGACGCGTTGTCGAGGTTGAAGCCGCGGATCGTGAACTGTTCGGCATAGCCGACCGCGTTGTACGAATCGCTGACGCTCGGGTCGAAAATCATCGCGTCGGTAGTCTGGCGAATGCGCAATTGCTGCATCTGCTCGCGGCCGATGACGGTGATCGAGGCCGGCGTCTGCTGCAGGGGCGCGTCGCTGAAGCCGCCGACGCTGGCGCGGTCCGTCGGCGCCGCCTTGGCTGCACTGATGACCACTTCCGGCATTTTCTGCTGGGCGTCTTGGGCTGAAGCGGTGCCTGCTAAGGCGTGGGCGATGGCGAGGGCGAGGATGGAGATATTCAGCTGTGGTGTTGACATGGTTTGCTCTTATTGCGCTGCTTAAAAAGGCCGGACGGCAGCGCGGGAGCAAACAAAGGCAGGGAGGAACACTTTGCGCTTTCCTTCGCTGGCATTATCCAGATCAGGTACGGAGGGTATTTCTCACCCGAAACTTGCGTCCCAGGACCCCTAGCGAAGGCGAATTCTAGCACAAGAGCGCGTGGGCACGCAGTGCCCACGCTACGACCAGCGCAAGAGCGCGTGGGCACGCAGCCCTCAGCGGTCCCGCCCACCCTGCGACCCTAATCCGTATGGTGGGCACGCGTGGGCACGCAGTGCCCACCCTACGACCCTAACCCGTAGCGTGGGCACGCGGCCCTCGGCGGTCCCGCCCACCCTGCGACCCTAATCCGTATGGTGGGCACGCGTGGGCACGCAGTGCCCACCCTACGACTAGCACAAGAGCGCGTGGGCACGCAGCCCTCGGCGGTCCCGCCCACCCTAACCCGTAGGGGGGGCACTGGGTGCCCACGCGTGGTTGACTATTTGGCGGCGGGGCCCATTTTGACGAGGGTGGCGCTGACCAGTTCGCAGTGGTCGCCCTGGATTTCGATGACGCCGTCCTTGACCGTGCCGCCGCTGCCACAGGCAGTGCGCAGCTGCTTTCCCAGCGCGGCCAGCGCCATCGCGTCGAGCGCCAGGCCTTTGACCAGGGTGACGCATTTGCCGCCGCGACCCTTGGTCTGACGCGACACCCGCACCACGCCATCGCCCACTACGGCAGCTTTGGCGTTGGCCTTGCACGCACAGGCGGACAGCGCCTTGCCGCAGTCCGGGCACAGGCGCCCGGTTTCCGTCGAATACACCAGCGCCATGATTACAAGGCCATTTCCAGCACCTTGCGGCTGACGTCGAGCGTCACATCGCGCTGCTCGCCCAGCTTGACCATGCGGTGCGCTTCGAGCGCGGCCAGCACCGCCTCGATATCCTTGCGCGCCAGCCCGTAGTCGGCCAGCCGCGTCTTGACGCCCATCTGCTCGAAGAACTGCTCGGTGCGCGTGATGGCCGCCTCGATGCGGGTGTCCTCGTCGCCTTGCGTCAGGCCCCAGATACGTTCGGCAAACTGCAACAGCTTGGCGCGCTTGCCCTGTTTGCGCACGCGCAGCATGCTCGGCATGACGATCGCCAGTGTCTGGGCGTGGTCGATGTTATACAGTGCAGTCAGCTCGTGACCCACCATATGGGTGGCCCAGTCATGCGGCACGCCCGCGCCAATCAGGCCATTCAGGGCCAGGGTCGCGCACCACATGATATTGGCGCGTACTTCGACATCGTCAGGTTCGGACAGCGCGCGCGGGCCCTGTTCGATCAACGTCAGCAGCAGTCCCTCGGCCAGCCGGTCCTGCACATGGCCGCCGACCGGATAGGTCATGTACTGCTCCATGATGTGGGCGAACGCATCGACCACGCCATTGCCGACCTGGCGCGGCGGCAGCGTCAGGGTCTTGCTTGGGTCCAGGATCGAGAACTTGGGGAACACAAGGCGGCTCATGAAGGAGCGTTTTTCGTGGGTCGATTTGCGCGTGACGACGCTGGCACTGTTCATTTCGGAGCCGGTCGCCGGCAGCGTCAGGATGGTGCCGAAGGGCAGGGCGCGTTCCACATTGCCGCCCCATTTTTCGAGGATGGCCCACGGGTCGCTGTCGAACAGGGCTGCCGCGGCCACGAACTTGGTGCCGTCGATGACCGAGCCGCCGCCGACGGCGAGCAGGAAGTCGATCTTCTCGCGCCGCACCTGGCCGACGGCCTGCATCAGGTTCTCGAAAGTCGGGTTGGGTTCGATGCCGGCAAACTCGGTCACGGTGTAGCCGCTCAAGGCCGCCATCACTTCGTCGTACACGCCGTTCTGCTTGATGCTGCCGCCGCCGTACAGCACCAGGACGCGGCTGCCTGCCGGGATCAGCTTGGGCAGTGCCGCGATCTGACCGTTGCCGAACAGAATGTTTGTGGGGTTGTAAAAGTCAAAGTTCTGCACGGCGCCTCCGGATGTTGATATTGATCAGAATTATCGCTCAATTCGCCGCAATTCTTTTTCGCTATCGCCACTATTAACAAATCCTACTTGTGGGCAGGCAGTCGCGGGCGCAGAATCAAGGGTGGAACTGGACTGTATTTTCACCTTTTTAAGGAGACACGCATGGCCAACCTCAAGGGCTCCAAGACGGAAGCCAACCTCAAAGCCGCATTCGCCGGCGAATCGCAAGCCAACCGCCGTTACCTGTACTTTGCCAACAAGGCCGACATCGAAGGCCAGAATGACGTCGCGGCCCTGTTCCGCTCGACGGCCGAAGGCGAAACCGGCCATGCCCATGGCCACCTCGAATACCTCGAAGCGTCGGGCGACCCGGCGACCGGCCTGCCGATCGGCTCGTCGCGCCAGAACCTGGCCGCCGCCGTCGCCGGCGAGACCCACGAATACACCGATATGTATCCGGGCATGGCCAAGGAAGCGCGCGATGAAGGCTTCGACGAAATCGCCGACTGGTTCGAGACCTTGGCCAAGGCTGAGCGCTCGCATGCGAACCGGTATACCAAGGCGCTGAACGAGCTGGTGGACTGAGCATCGGTGGGCTGAGCATCGGTGGGCACGCAGTGCCCACCCTACGAGAATCGGTGTGCATGCAGTGCCCACCCTACGAGCATTGGTGGGCATGTCGGTGCAGTAACGACCGTGCGACGACCGTGTGCCCACCCTACGTTTGATCCCGCGGTGCGTTTTCGGCCGCGGGGTTTTCGCACGATTCCAATGTAAAGGATCAGCATGGCTACCGAAGGCAATCTGCAGGCGCCAACCCGGCATGCGCTCGACTGGAAGAGCGAGGATTTCTATAACAGGGAGTCGCTCGACAAGGAGATGGAGCGGGTGTTCGACATCTGCCATGGCTGCCGCCGCTGCGTGTCGCTGTGCGGTTCCTTCCCGACCCTGTTCGACCTGGTCGACAACTCCAAGACCTTCGAGGTCGATGGTGTCGACAAGAAGGATTTCTGGAAGGTGGTCGACCAGTGCTACCTGTGCGACATCTGCTACATGACCAAATGCCCGTATACGCCGCCGCACCCGTGGAACCTGGACTTCCCGCACTTGATGCTGCGCGCCAAGGCCGTCAAGTTCAAGGGCGGCGAAGTGGGGATGCGCGACAAATTCCTGTCCAATACCGACGGCCTCGGCAAGCTGGCCGGCATCCCGGTGGTGACCCAGACCGTCAACGCCGTCAATCACACCAAGGTGGCGCGCTCGCTGATGGAGTCGGTGCTGGGGGTGGACAAGAATGCCTGGCTGCCGTCGATGGCCGCCAAAAAATTCCGCCCGGGCGCCGCGCTGTCGAAGGCCTACCCGGTCGTCAACGGCGCCAGCACGCCGGGCAAGGTGGCCGTGTACTCGACCTGCTACGTCAATTACAACGAGCCCGGCATCGGCCACGACCTGCTGGCCATCCTCGACCACAATGACATCCCCTACGTGCTGGTGGAGAAGGAAGCCTGCTGCGGCATGCCCAAACTCGAGCAGGGCGACCTGGCCGGGGTCGAGCAAAAGAAGCTGATCAATATCCCCCAACTGGCCAGGCTGGCCAGGGACGGTTACGCCATCGTCACGCCGGTGCCGTCCTGCACCTTGATGTTCAAGCAGGAGCTGCCGCTGATGTTCCCCGACTGCGCCGACACCCAGCTGGTCAAGGAGGCGATGTGGGACCCGTTCGAGTATTTCGTGGCGCGCCGCCGCGACGGGCTGCTCAAGACAGATTTCAAACAAGCGCTGGGTCAGGTGTCTTATCATGTACCCTGTCACTCGAGGGTACAGAATGTCGGCAGGAAGACCGCCGAGATGCTGCAAATGGTGCCGGACACCACGCTCAACATCGTCGAGCGCTGTTCGGGCCATGCAGGCACCTTTGGGGTGAAGAAGGAATTCCACGCGACGGCAATGAAGATCGGCAAGCCAGTCTTCAAGGCCATGGCCAATAATGCGCCGCGCTATATTTCATCGGATTGCCAGCTCGCTGGCCATCATATCGAGCAGGGCATGGGCGCAACCGAGGCCCAGCTGGCCCACCCGATGACCTTATTGCGCAAGGCGTACGATATTTAAACGGAGAGCACACGATGTCGAATGAAGGCTACCACGAGCCGATTGAAAAACTGTCCGCGCAAACGATGGACATGCACCGTGCCATCCAGTCCCTGATGGAAGAACTGGAGGCGGTCGACTGGTACAACCAGCGCCACGATGCCTGCACCGACCCTGAGCTCAAGCTGATCCTGGCGCATAACCGCGACGAAGAGAAGGAGCACGCCTGCATGCTGATGGAGTGGATCCGCCGCCGCGACCCGCGCATGAACAAGGAAATGCGCGATGCCCTGTTCAAGGCCGGCCCGATCACCGCCCAGCACCAGTACGACGAGGAACCTGGAGAGCGCACATGATCGAGCGCGGATCGCTGCTGACGCTGGAGGCGTATGCCAGGGCGCGTCCGGCGATGCGCGCCGAAGTGATCAACCACAAGAAGAAGCGGCTGGTCGCGCTGGGCAACCACGTGTCGCTGATGTTCGAGGACGAAACGACGCTGCGTTACCAGGTGCAGGAAATGCTGCGCATCGAAAAGATCTTCGAGGAAGAGGGCATTCAGGCCGAGCTCGACGTCTACAACGCCCTGGTGCCCGACGGCAGCAACTTCAAGGCGACCATGCTGATCGAGTACAAGAACGAGGTCGAGCGGCGCGCTGCGCTGGCCCGCCTGATCGGCATCGAAGACCGCCTGTTCATCCAGGTCGAAGGGCAGGACCGGGTTTATGCGATTGCCGACGAAGACCTCGATCGCGAGAATGACGAAAAAACCTCGGCCGTGCATTTCGTCCGCTTTGAATTGACGCCGCCGATGAAAGCCGCGCTTGCCGGTGGCGCCCAGATGATGATCGGCTGCGACCACCCGAACTACCCCGCCCATGTGGAAGAGTTGCCACAGGAAACCCTCTCGGCCTTGCTGGCCGATCTCAGCTGAGTGAACTTCCCGGCGCGGGGCGTATAATTAATCCATGCCAAATCCAGTCTTCAGCGAAATTGCCAGGACGACTCTGTTTGCTGACGTCAGCATGGACAGTGTCGAGGACCTGCTGAAAGATTGCGAGATGCTGGAGGCCGAGCCCGGCAGGGTCTTGCTGGAACCGGGAAAGTGCAATACTTTCCTGTATCTGGTGCTCGATGGCCAGCTTGACGTCCACCTGACTTCGCTCGACGAGCCGAGCTACTCGCGCCTGGTGGCTGGCGACTGCGCCGGCGAGATGTCGATGATCGACGGGCGCGAAGCTTCGGCCTTTGTGCGGGTCACCAAGGCCAGCCGGCTGGTCGTGATTCCGATGGCAACCATGTGGGCCTTGATCAATGCCTCCCATGCGCTGGCGCGCAATATGCTCATCATGCTGTCGAACCGCGTGCGCTTCGGCAATGACGCCGTCAAATTCAGCTTCCACCTGCAAAATGAATTCGAAAGCCTGGCCTATATCGACGGGCTGACCGGCCTGCACAACCGGCGCTGGCTCGACCAGGCCTTCCGCCGCCAGGTGGACCGTGGCCTGCGCGACCAGCGCCCGCTGTCGATCCTGATGATCGATATCGATCATTTCAAGCGCTTTAACGATACCTACGGGCATCACGTCGGCGACAGCACCCTCAGGACCGTGGCGACGGTGCTGGGCGACACGGTGCGGCCGGGGGATTTGCTGGCGCGCTACGGCGGCGAGGAGTTTTCGGTGCTGCTGCCCGACACGGATGCCGGGCAGGCCCTGGTGGTCGCCGAGCGCCTGCGCTTTGCGGTGGCGCTGCCGCGCGAGAACGACGACGGGCCCTTGCCGCAGGTGACGATTTCCGTCGGCGAGACCCAGTTGCGGCCGGACGATTCGATCGAGCAGATGCTCGAGCGGGCCGACGGGGCCCTTTACCTGGCCAAGACTGCCGGGCGCAACTGCGTGCGGTCCACTTGAGCGTGCCCGCGTGGGTTCGGTATCCCGAACCCACGCCAGGTTTTCCGGCTTACCTCTCGGCGACTGCCTTCATGCTGGCCAGGCCTTTTTCAAAGTCGGGGCCGACCATTTTGTCCATGCTGACGAACAAGCCCATGACCTTGGTCGCGAAGTTGGCCGGGCCGGACATGGTCCAGGTCACGGTAGTCGTGTCGCCCTTGGTGTCGAGCATGAAGTCAGCCATATTGTGGGCTTCGAACGGGGTCAGGAAGTCGAGCTTGATATTGACTGCGTTCGCCGTTACGTCCAGCACTTCCATATGGCCTTCGCCGACCTGGTCGTTGCCCTTCCAGTGGTAGTGCGCGCCCTTGCCGCTGGCGGCGCCGCGATGCGTGCGCACCATGGCAGGGTCCATTTTTTCCCACGGCGACCAGCTGCCCCACTGATGGAAGTCGCTAATGAGGGGGATGATCTTGTCTGCTGGCGCTTTGATCGTGGTCGAGCGGATGACTTTGAAATCATTTGGCTGCATCGAGGCCAGGGCCAGGATGATGGCGATCGCCGCCGCAATACCGATTGCAAGTTTCTTGATCATCAGAATTCTCCGAAGTGATTGAGGGCCGCTACGGCCGAAAGCGTATCATGAAATTCTGCTAATTGGCTTCTTCAACTAGGGTCAAGGTTTCATCAAAACGCCACACACGCCTGATCTCGATCACATCATACTTGGCGGCAATGGCCGGAGGGAAAGCGGAGTAGCGCGCATTGACCCGCACGATGCGCTTGACTGCCTCGTCGAGGTCTTTGCTGCCGCTGGACTGGACGATCGTCACATCTTCGACACTGCCATCGCTGCGGATCGCCACTGACACCAGCGGGTCGTTGCGGGCCCGCTCGCGCGCCAGCTGCGAATAGTTGAGTGCGCCATTGCGCTCGATTTTCTGGCGCCAGCTGTCGGCGTACATGCGGATGGGAATATCGCGCTCGATGCGCCCGGCCACCAGGCGCCGGCGGCTGCGTTCGCTGTCGGCCTGCGGTGGGGGCGGCGTGCCGCGCAGTATGTCGAGTCCCTTGACCTGGTCGCGCAGGCGGCTGACGAGGTCGCCCGGAACGGCCGGGCGCGCCATATTGCTACCGCCACTGCCGCCGCTGCCACTGCCCGGGGCAGCTTGCTGTGCCTGCTGGCGGGCCGCGGCATCCTGGGCTTGCTGGCGGGCGGCCGCTTGCTGGGCTTGCTGGCGGGCCGCTTCCTGCGCCTGCTGGCGTGCCGCCGCTTCCTGCGCCTGCTGACGCGCCGCCGCATCCTGGATCGCCTTGGCATCCGCTGCCGCCTTCTGCTCCGCTGCCGCCTTTTGTTCCGCTGCCGCCTTCTGCTCCGCTGCCGCCTTCTGTTCGGCCACCTGGCGCGCTTTTTCCTCGACCAGCTTGCGGGCCGTCAATTCTTCAGCCGCCCTGCGTGCCGACTGCTCCTCGGCAGCCTTGCGCACGGCCACTTCCTCAGCGACTGTGCGTGCCGCCTGATCCTGCGCCATCTTGCGCGCCGCCAGCTCGTCTGCGGCCCGCTTCGCTTTTTGCTCTTCGGTGACTCTCAAGGCAGCCTGTTCGTCGGCGGCCTTGCGCAGCGCGGCTTGTTCCTGCTGCTGGCGCAAGGTGGCTTGTTGCCGGGCCTGGTCTTCGGCAGCCTTGCGCACGGCCGCCGCCTCGTCGCGCTGCATGGCTTCCTCGCGCAGCTTGGCCGCCTGCAGGCGTTCCAGCGCCTGCGCTTGAGCCAGCAGCTTTGCCTTGGCCTGTTCAGCCTGTTCTGCCTCTGCCAGTTCTTCCTGCACCCTGGCGTCGGCTTGTTCGGCCACGCGCTGCGCGTCGGCATGGGCCACGCCTGTCGCGTCGGCGCTTTGCTTGTCGCTGCCTTGCTGCGCCTCCAGCTTGTCGAGTACCTTTTGTTCCGCCTCAGGCGGCACCGGCAGCGGGACATTGAATGTGCTGTCCTTGGCCACATCCTGGGCAATGACGCGCGTTGCCAGCGTGCTGTCTTCGAGTGCCGGCAATGGCGTACTCTTGCGTGGCGCCGCAATTGCCTTTTTTTGCGGCGCGGGTGCCTTGCGCACTGGCGGGCGGACTTTGTTCTGGGGCGCCACGACGGTCATGCCGCGGCGTGGCGCGAGCGGCGCTGCAGGCAGGGGAGGAGCGGCGGCAATCGGTTCGAGCGGGGCCGGTTCCGGGACTGGTGGCGCAGGCGCCGGCACTGGCGCCAGCTGGATGATCCGCATCAACGGTGGCGGCTTGAAGCTCGGCATGCCCAGGCCGGGAACGCCGAACTGCAGCGACAGCAGCACCGCATGCACGACAAGGGAAATCACCAGCCCGCTCACCATGCGCTGGTTGACAGTGTCATAGGCCGGTGCCGGTGTCGTCGTGAGGGCGAAACTCATCGAGGAATTATCGCACGGCACTACCTGATGCGCGCCTGGGACGACGGCAATTTGTTGGCAATATGCCCGAGTTTCAGGTAAATTGCTGCTTCATAGGATCCTACCTGTAGAAAGCGGTCATGCTTTACGCCCGTTCTGTTGTATTTGCTCTGGCTGTGCTGGCCACTGGCGGTGCCTGCGGGTCACCGCTGAAATTGTGCTTCGACGACGTACCGCAGTCACCATGGACCATGCCGGACGGAACCGGTCTCAATCTTGACCTCTTGAAGCGCGTCGAGAAGTATCTCGGCGAGCAATTTCTGTTCGCCTCGAAGCCATGGAGGCGCTGCCTCGAAGAAACGCGCAATGGCATCGTCGATGGCATCGTCGGCGGCGCCGACTCGGTCGAACGGCGCGAGTTTGCCGTCCTGCCCTTGCTGCCCAATGGACAGGGTGATCCGGAACAGGCTTTGTACAGCGACCACTATCTGGTATTCATCCGCAAGGGTTCTGGCGCCAGCTGGAACGGCCGGCAGTTCCAAAATCTCAACGGGGACGTCGTCGCCCAGCGCGGATACATTGTCGTCGACGAGCTGCGCCAGCGCGGCCACAAAGTCAGGGATGCGATCAAGTCGCCGGAAGAAGGGCTGCGTATGCTGATGGTCGGCAGCGCCGACGCGGCCGTGGTGCTCGGGGTCGAGGCGGAGGAAAAGCTCGCTGCCAGTTCACAATACCAGGCCAGTATCGAGCAAGCCAAGTATGTCTACTCTTCGGTGCCGCTGTACTTGCTGATCAGCCGCAAAACCTACGAGACTGACCCGCACCGCATCAACCGCGTATGGCAGGGCATCCGGACCGTCCGCGCCACGCCTGCCTACCGCAAACTGGAAGACGCCGCCAGCAAGGTGCGGCACAAGCAGAAAGGCTAGGCCCGGGCCGGCGAGCTTCTGCCGCCCAGGCTCCTAGGCCAGCGCTTCCTTGGCCGCTTGCTCCGGCGTCAGGCCGTCATAGAACTGGTCGGTAAACCACTCGACCTGTTCCTCGATATGTTCCTGCGCCTGCGCCAGCGTGGCGCCGCCGGCAACGAGGTAACCTTCCACTTCGATGCACCATTTGATCAATGCTTCTTCTTCGGGATCGAGTTCTTCTTTTCTCTTTGCCATCTTGCATCTCCTTGGGTTAAAACTGCCAGCGCAGCGCCGTCGACAGGCTGCGTTCGTTCTGGCGGGGCGCGTCACCGATCTGGCTGCGGCCGGGGCGATCGCTTTGCACGGTCAGGTATTCGCTCACCAGCGACAAGCCCGGCCCAAGCGGGTGCGTGTAGGCCAGCGCCAGCGAGCGGCCATGCTCGGTGTTGGGGTCGTCGGGCAGGCGGTCGGATTCGCCGGCGTTGAAGTAGTCGAGCCTGGCCGTGAGTGCACCCTTGCCCAGCGGATGGCTGGCCAGCACGAACCATGAGCGGAACTGCACATTGACGGCATTGGGGCCCATGAAGGTCGAGCCGCGCATGGCCTGCGCCAGCACTTCCCACTGTCCATGCGGCCTCAGTTTCATCGACAGGTGGTCAAAGCGGGTGGTCCAGGCATATTGCCCGTCCTTCACGACCAGCGGGTTGCCCCGATTGTCGTAATGCATGGCGGCCAGTTCGAGCCAGCCGCCATAGCCATAGTTGACGGTCGCATAGTAGCCCAGCTTGCCGTCGATGTCGCGGAACGGGTGGATCGTGCGGCGCTGGCGCCAGACCGGCCCGGTCGGCCGGTACGCCGGCAGGTCGGCCAGCGTCAAAGGCTCGGTCAGGCCGGTGATGCGGTCGCTCACGGTCCAGCCGCGCCACGCCAGCAGCGTGCCGGTTTCGTCATTGGCACTGTAGGCGCCGATGGTAAAGCCGACATCGTGCGGCGAACCATCGAGCCGGCCGCTGCGGTGCATCGTCAGTTCGATGCCCTTGGTGCGCAGCTCTTCGCCGATCCAGCTGTTGATGGCTGAACTCGACAAGGTGCGGGTCGGCGTCCAGCCCACGCTGTCATAGTCGATCTCGACACTGGTGACGGGGAAGAAGGCGCCGACCTTGACGCGCGTCTTCCATGGGCCGTCCGGCACCGGGTTCCAGCCGAGCCAGGCTTCGTTGACGTCGACCAGATGTGCGCGGTCGTCGGCCGCGTTGACCACGATGGCCGCGCTGACCGAATCGGACAGTTCGCCGTCGGCGCGCAGCATGGCCTGGCTGATGCGCAGATTGCTCTTGCTGTCGCGTAGCTTGCCCAGGCCCTGGTCGAGCCAGCTGCGGCTGGCATCGACGGCGCTGGCGCGGCCTTCCAGCAAACCATGCCATTCGACCGCGCACGCCGATGGCGCCGCGCTCACGGCGGCGGCGAGGCAGGTGACGGCGAACGCGCAGCGGGTAGCGGTCATGGCAGCAAGGTATTGCACATTGTTTTTCCTTCTTGTCAGGCGATCAAACGGGCGAACGCGGCAAGGTCGACGTTGCCACCGCTAATGAGAACACCAACGCGCTTGCCTTGCAAGGGCATGGCCCGGTTCAGCGCCGCCGCCGCGGCCAGGCAGCCGGTCGGCTCGACCACCATTTTCATGCGTTCGGCAAAGAATTTCATTGTGGAAACTAACTGCGCGTCAGTGACGGTGATGACATCGTCGACCAGGCGCTGCATGACGGCAAAGTTGTGCTGGCCGACATGGGTCACCTTGGCGCCATCGGCAATCGTGTCGGGTACCTCGATATGCACCACTTCGCCCTTGCGCAGCGACTGCTGGCCGTCGTTGCCCAGTTCCGGTTCGACGCCGATGATCTTGCAGCCGGGCGACAGGTGGCTGGCCGCCAGCGCGCTGCCGGCCAGCAGGCCGCCGCCGCCGAGGCAGACCAGCAGGACGTCGAGCGGGCCGGTCTCGTCGATCAGTTCCTTGGCGGCCGTGCCCTGGCCGCAAATGACGTCCGGGTGGTCATAAGGCGGGATCAGGGTCATGCCGCGTTGTTCGGCCAGGCGGCGCCCGATCTGTTCGCGGTTTTCCTTGTAGCGGTCGTAAATGATGACTTCGCCACCATAGCCCTTGGTGGCCTGCACCTTGAGGGCCGGCGCGTCGTGCGGCATGATGATGACCGATTTGATGCCGACCAGGCTGGCCGACAGCGCAATGGCCTGCGCGTGGTTGCCAGACGAATAGGTCAGCACGCCGCGGGCGCGCTGCTCGTCGCTGAAGCGGGCGATGGCATTGTAGGCGCCGCGGAACTTGAACGCCCCCATGCGCTGGAAATTCTCGCACTTGAAGAATAGACGCGCGCCGGCCAGCGCGTCGGCCGTGCGCGACGTCAGCACAGGAGTGCGGTGGGCCGCGCCGGCAATGCGGGCGCAAGCGGCTTCGATGTCGCTATACTGCAGTTCGCTCATGCTCATCCTTGGTCAGGGTCAGGAGCGCAGTATAACGTCTGGCAAGTTTTTTAGCGCCGGGCGTTGGCTGCCAGCCCCTGTTCGACGACTTTGATCGATTCGGCTTCCCGAGCGGCGATTTCCGGCCCGAAATCGCTCAACTCAAACATCTGGCGGATCTCGATCACATCGTCCGGGTTGGCCGGGCAGCGGCGCGCCCATTCGACGGCCTCGGCCTTGGAGGCGACCTGGATCATCCAGTAGCCGCCCAGCAGTTCCTTGGTTTCGGCGAACGGGCCGTCGGTCACCGTCGGCGTGCCGTCCTTGAAGCTGACGCGCGCGCCCTTTTCGCTCGGGTGCAGGCCGTCGAGGGCCAGCAGGGCGCCCGATTTGCTCAGTTCTTCGTTGAACCTCATCATCGCGCTGAAATCGTCGGCGCTCGGCTTTGCGCCTGGCTCTTCGGCGCGTGGTCCTGGGTACATCAGCATCATGAATCGCATGTTCTGCTCCTGTAAGAGGTGGACGGGCAGCCGGCCGGCTGCCCATACCGCCACGACGAACGGCGCTGCGCCGGATCGACATGGTCTCGAAAAATATTTTAGCTCATTACAGTGCTGACAACGTTGTATGAATGCGCAGGCGGGCCGCGCGCCGGGCCGGGATGCCGGACGCGGCCAGCGAGCCGGCCAGCACCAGCGCGGTCCAAAGGGCCACTGCCTTGACCGACAGCACCAGCGGGAAGCCCAGGCCAAATAGCATATTGCCGAGGAAATTGCCGATCGCCAGCGACAACGGCAGGGCCAGCAAGATGGCCAGCGGCACGCTCATGGCGCCGATGAACAGTCCCTCGCACAGCACATTGCGCAGCACCACGCCGGGAGTGGCGCCGATCGAGCGCATGATGCCGAATTCGCGCGAGCGCTCGGCCACATTGCTGCCCATCGCCGACCCGAGGCCGAAGGCGCCCACCAGTCCCATCAGGATGGCGATGAACAGCATGGCGGCGATCAAGAGGTCGAAGTGGCCGTCCACATCCTTGCGCAGCATCGTCTCGGTGATGTTCAGGCGGGTCTTGATGCCGGCCGCCAGCAGCGCCGCCTCGACCTCCTGGCTGACGCGGGCGATCGAGCCGTCGTCGTGCGCCGTCATCGCAATGCGGTAGTCGTCCGACTGGGCCAGCTCGCCAAAGCTGGCAAAGCTGGCCGGCGTCACATAGGCGGTGGCGCCAGTCATGTGCTGGCGGGCGATGCCGACGATGCGCAGATCGACGGTGCGGCCCCGGCTGGCCAGCGCGACCCGGTCACCGATCTTCACGCCAGGGAAAAACTCGAGGGCCGCGCTGTTCAACACTGCGCTGCCGGTTTCGCCGGCGGCCAACCAGCGTCCTTCCAGCAGATGCAGCTTGAGCAGGGCCGTGCCTTCCTCGGCGGCGGCGACCGACAGTGTGCCGTGGGCACCATCCGGGTAGACCCGTTCAATCTCCAGGCCGTCGGCGCGCGCGCGGGCCGCCGTGGTGCGGCGCCAGCTTTCGATGCGGGCCACACCCGGCACCGCCAGCACGATGGCTTTGACTTGCAGGACCGGGGCGGGCTTGACCAGGATCGTTTCGAGGTCGTGATGGCGGTCGGCGGCGGCATCGATCAGGTGCTGCTCGGAGGCGCGCCGCACATTCAGGCTGCTGATGAACATGGCGCCGGCGCTGGACAGCAGGGCCAGGGTCAGCAGCAGGCGGCCGCGCCGGCGCAGGCTGTTGCGCAAGGCCATCAGCAGGCCGCGGTCGATCCACGGCAGGTGCAGGGGCCAGCGGCCGGTGGCCGCCGCGGGGGCGGCGCTGCCGCTGTCGTTGATGGCGGACTGCACCGTGGCGCGGGTCGCCAGCCAGATCGGCACGCAGGCGAGCAGCACTGGAATCAGGATGCCTGTGCCGACCAGCACCAGGTAGTTCCACAGCGGGATGCTGTCGTTCTCCATCGTGAAGTTAAGGATACGCACCAGCACCGTGCGCGACCAGGCGCGGCCGGCCGCTATGCCGGCCAGCGTGCCGATCATGGTGGCCAGGACGCCCAGGCCGAACACCAGTGCGAGGTAAAGGATTGCGATCTGGCTGCTGCGGGCGCCGACCGTTTTCATGATGCCGATCTGGCGCTTCTGCTGCGCCAGCATGCCCGACACGATGGTCGCCGTCAGCACCGCGCCCAGCACCAGCGCAATGCCGGCGAACAGCAGCAGCATCAGCTGCAATGAGCTCATGATCGACTGGTGCGGATGCTGTCCCGGCGGCGGGATGCGGATGCGCGTGACTGGCTGGCCCTGTTGGCCCAGCCACAGCGCCAGCCTGGCGACGGTCGCTTCGATCGCCTCGATCTCGAACGGCCGCTCGCTGACGGTCAGCTTCAGGTTGCGCAATGTGCCATCGAGGCCGATCGCCGCCACCGTGGCCGGGGTGGCATAGGCATACACGGTCTGGCCGCGCGCGGCCGGCGGCAGCGCCGGGTCATGCAGCGTGCCGCCCACCTGCATCGGGTGCTGGCTGCCGTCCGGCGTCCTGACGGTGACGGTGTCGCCGACCTTTGCCTCGATCAGGGCCAGCGCATCGCGTTCGAACAGCAGGGCGCCGGGCGCGGGCGGCCAGGCGCCGCTGTCGCGGTAGACCTTGTTGATGTCGAGAGCGTTGAAGTCGTCGACGACGAAAATGAGCATCGACAGCGCCTGCCCGCTACGCGTCTGCAGCACGGCCCCAACGGTGGAGCCGGCCTGTGCTTGCTTGATGCCGGGGAAGCGGCGCACCTGCTCGACCAGCTTGGGTTCGATGCGCTCGAGGTTGAGGGTGGCCGAAGGCGGATTGGTGGCCAGGTAGTTGCGGCGCGTTTCACGCTCGAGGATCGAATAGCTGGTCAGCATGGTGGCGACTCCGAACACGCCGGCCGCGATGGCCAGCACCATCAGGGCGGTGCGGCCTTTGGTGGCACGCACATCGCGCACCAGCTTCATCCAGCGCGGGCTAAGCATGCTGCACCATGGCGTCGCTGCCGTGCGCGACAATGGCGCCGTCGGCCAGTGTGATGGTGCGTGTGAAGTAGGGCGCGAAGTCGCGCTCATGGGTCACCATCAGCACCGTCTTGCCGTCCCTGGCCAGATTGGCGAACAGCGCCATGATGTCGCGCGTGGTATCCGAATCGAGGTTGCCGGTCGGTTCGTCGGCCACCACGATGGCCGGGTCGTTGGCCAGCGCGCGGGCGATGGCGGCGCGCTGCTGCTGGCCGCCCGACAGCATCGACGGCAGCTTGTCGGCCTGTTCCAGGATGTCCAGGCGCTCCAGCAGGGCCAGCGCGCGCGGGCGGCGCTCGGGGCGCGGCCAGCTGTCGCAAAAGTCCATCGGCAGCATCACGTTTTCCGCCACGGTCAAGGTCGGCAGCAGCTGGAAAAACTGGAACACCACGCCCACATGGCGGCCGCGCCAGCTGGCCAGCTTTGATTCGTCCATGCGGTGCACGGCTGCGCCGTCGACCCAGACTTCGCCGCTGGTCGCGCCGTCGATGCCGGTCACCAGATTGAGCAGGGTCGACTTGCCGCTGCCGGACTTGCCGACGACGGCCACGAACTGGCCGGCCTGCACCTCCAGGCTCACTTGCCGCAGGGCGGTGAAGGGGCCGGCGGCGCTGTCGTAGCGCTTGACGAGATCCTTGAGGACGATCAGGGGGCGGGCCAGGGTTTGAATGGTCACGGTGGTCTTTCCGAGTGAGGTGATGCGCCATTACACCACGGCGCCATGTCCCGCATGTGTCGGGGCAGGGGATTTTTGGTGCGGCGGTGTTGCTGGCAGGGGCCAGAAACAGGCCAGAAACAAAAAGGCAGGCAGGGCAGTGCCAAAATGCGCTATAAACCCAGCATGGAGAAAATGGACCACATCCTGATCGTCGACGACGACGAGGAAATTCGCGACCTGCTGCGCCAGTACCTGGAAAAGAACGGCTTCAAGGTCAGTACTGCCGCCAACGGCCGCGACATGCGCGCCGTGCTGGCCAGGGAGCAGGTCGATATGCTGGTGCTCGACCTGATGATGCCCGGCGAGGATGGCCTGGCACTGTGCCGCCAGCTGCATGGTGCCGGCGGCAATCCGCTGCCGATCCTGATGCTGACGGCGCGCAGCGACGAGGCAGACCGCATCCTCGGCCTTGAAATGGGCGCCGACGATTACCTGACCAAGCCGTTCGCCTCGCGCGAGCTGCTGGCGCGTATCCGCGCCGTGCTGCGCCGCTCGCGCATGATCCCGGCCAGGCTGCAGGTGCCCGAGACCGAGCCCATGTTCCGCTTCGGCAGCTGGCGGCTCGACACCCGCGCCCGCCATCTGCTCGATGCCGACGGCGCCATGGTGTTCCTGAGCGGGGCGGAATACCGGCTGCTGCGGGTGTTCGTCGAGCACCCGCACCGGGTGCTCACGCGCGACCAGCTGCTGGCCCTGACCCAGGGCCGCGAAGCGGAGGTGTTCGACCGCTCGATCGACATCCTGGTCAGCCGCCTGCGCAAGCGCCTGCGCGACGACTCGCGCGAGCCGGCCTGCCTCAAGACCGTGCGCAGCGAAGGCTATGTGTTTGCGCTGGACGTGGAGGCGGCGTGATCCGCCTGTGGCCGCGTTCGCTCTTCATGCGCCTGGCGCTGGCCTGGTGCGGCGCGCTGTTCCTGGCCCACATCATCAATGTCGGCATCGGCTTCCTGCACCTGACCGACTTCCAGCATACCCGTACCAGCTATTACCTGGCCAGGGACCTGCAGATACTGGTGCCGCAACTGGAAGCGGCCAACCCGGCCGGCCGCGCCGAATGGCTGCGCAGGATGGCGCGCAAGGACTACGACTACGAGATCGAGGCGGCCGAACCGAAGGCCGATATGGCGACCACGGCCGGCGCCTTCCATCTGCTGCAGGAGATCTACGGCGCACTGGGGCCGCGCTATCCGGCCAATGCCAGCCCGGCGCAGACGGCGCGCGAGGAAGTGCGCCTGCATGTGCCGCTGGCGGCCGGCGGCGTGCTGACAGTGCACCTGTTTCGAAACAGCATGAATCTACCGCTGTGGGGCGGCGTCATCTTCCTGCTCCAGGTGGCAGCGGTCGGCATGTTCACCTGGCTGGCGGTGCGCCAGGCCACGCGCCCGCTGGCGCGTCTGGTCGACGCAGCCGAGTCGCTGGGTGCATCAATGCAGTGCGACCCGATCGCCGAGGACGGCCCGGTGGAAGTGTCGCGCGTGGCCGCTGCATTCAACCTGATGGGGCGGCGCATCAAGGAACACCTGGCCGAGCGGGTGCGCATCCTGGCGGCCATCTCGCATGACTTGCAAACGCCGATCACCCGCATGCGCCTGCGCGCAGACCTGATGGACAACCCGCAGCTGCGCGCCAAGTTCCAGAGCGACCTTGACAGCATGCAGGTGCTGGTGGAAGAGGGCATTGCCTACGCGCGCAGCGCCGGCCGGGTCACCGAGCCGCCATGCGCGGTCGATATCGGCGCCATGCTCGACGCGCTGGTTTGCGACTACACCGATGCCGGCCATGCGGTGCGTCTGGCCGGCGCAAGCGAACTGGTGGTGGTGACCCGCCCGCATGCGCTGCGGCGCATCGTGGTGAACCTGGCCGACAATGCGCTCAAGTTCGGCGACCAGGTCGAAATCGCCATGGAGACGGGGCAACCGGGGCGGGTGGCCATTTGCGTGCGCGATCGCGGCCCCGGCATCGCGCAGGAGCAGTTGGCTGCCGTGTTCCAGCCTTTTTACCGGGTAGAGAGTTCACGCAACCGCAGCACCGGCGGAACCGGTCTCGGGCTGGCCATTGCGCAGCAGCTCAGCCTGGCGCTGGGGGCGAACCTGGCGCTGGCCAACCGCGAAGGCGGCGGGCTGGAAGCGAGGCTGGAACTGAAGCTGGAACTGAAGCTGTAGGGGGGCAGCTTCCCGCGCGCAGGGGAGTCAACTTGATGCTAATGTCACGCGTGGGTAACTCCGTTACCCACCCTACGCCGCCGGCTGCAGCGCGATCTGCACCTGCAGGCCGCCGCCTTCACGGTTGCGTACCACCAGCTCGGCATGGTGGCGCGACACGACGCGCTCGACAATCGCCAGCCCCAGTCCGGCGCCATTGGCCTGGCCGCGCGCCGTGTCGAGCCGGGTAAACGGCTTGAGCAATTGCTCGATCTGCTCTGGCGGCACGCCGGGCCCGTGGTCCTGCACTTCGACCAGCACGCGCCGCCCGTGGGCGTGCTGCACCAGGCGGCAGGCGATATCGACCTCGGTCACGTCCTGCCGTTCGGTCTTGCCGTAGCGGCGGGCATTCTCGATCAGGTTATTGATCACGCGCCGCAGGTCGGTGGCGTTGCCCATCACGTGCAGGTCGGGCTCGATGTCGCTGGACACGCGCAGGCCCGGCACCCGGCCCGCCTCGCGCGCGATATCGGCCGTCAGTGCGCTGATGTCGACCGGCACGAAGGTGGCTGCCTCGGTCGGCTTGGCGTAATCGAGGAACTGGCCGATGATGGCATCCATCTGCGCGATATCGGACTGCATGCCGTCGCGCGCTTCGTCCGACAGGCGCGCCATCTCGACTTCGAGCTGCATGCGCGCCAGCGGCGTGCGCAGGTCGTGCGAAATGCCGGCCAGGATCACTGCGCGGTCCGATTCGACCTGGGCCAGGTCGTCGACCATCTGGTTGAAGCTGCGGTTGGCCTCGACCACTTCGACCACGCCGCGCTCGGGCAGCGGAGGCGGGCGCTTGCCGGCCGCAATCGCGCGCGTCGCTGCCGTCAGCCGCGCCAGCGGCAGGTTGATCAGGCTTGAAATGGCGGCGGCGCCGAGCAGCGACAGCAGGCCAACCAGGCCGGCCCAGCCGAGCCATTGCACGCCGGTCAGGCCCTCGATGCGCTCGCGCTCGAGCATCAGCCAGTATTTGTCATCGTCGATATTGAAACTGACCCAGAACCCGGCCACGCCGTTCAGGCGCCCCGAAAAGCGCGTGTCCGAGCCCAGCTTGGCCTTGACCAGGAATTCGATGTCCGGCATCAAAGGCGTGTCGGGCGGCGGGTCGACTTCGTCGGTCACTTCCAGCGGCAGCACGCGGATGCCTTCGTTGCTGACCAACTCGAAAATGAGTTCGCGCCGCAGTTCCGGCGCCGAGTGGGTCAGCGCGGCGCGCGTGATGGTGACGATCGAGATGATCTGGGCCGCGATCTGCTGGCTTTGCGGGCCGCGCTGGACGGCATTGAGCATGCCGACCCACGACGCCAGCGACACCGTGGTCAGGATGCCGAGCAGCAGGAAGGTGCGCCAGAACAGGCCGCTTTTGAGCCATGCCAGGCGCTGGCCTGCCTTCCTGAACGGGTTGGCCTTGTGCATTAGTCAACCCCGCGGTTACGGTCCACTAGCGTGGCTGCCCTTCAGGGATGAACACGTAGCCAAGCCCCCACACGGTCTGGATATACAGCGGCGAGGACGGATCCGGTTCGATCAGCTTGCGCAGGCGCGAGATCTGCACGTCGAGCGAACGGTCGAACACTTCGTATTCGCGCCCGCGCGCCAGTTCCATCAGCTTTTCGCGCGACAGCGGCTGACGGGCGTGGCGGGCAAACACCTTCAGCACCGAGAATTCGCCGGTCGTCAGCGGCACCGTCTCGCCGTTCCTTTTCAGCGTGCGGGTGCCGAGGTCGAGCACGAAGTGGCCGAACTCGAATGATTGCGGGGTCTCCGACGGGGCGCCCGGGATCTCGTCCGGGCCGCGCCGGCGCAGCACGGCGCTGATGCGGGCCACCAGTTCGCGCGGGTTGAACGGCTTGGGCAGGTAGTCGTCGGCGCCCATCTCGAGGCCGACGATGCGGTCGACGTCTTCGCCCTTGGCCGTCAGCATGATGATCGGGGTGGTGTCGCCGGCCCCGCGCAGGCGGCGGCAGATCGACAGGCCGTCCTCGCCCGGCAGCATCAGGTCCAGCACCAGCAGGTCGTAGCGCTCGCGCAGCCACAGTTTGTTCATGGCCGTCGCGTTCTCCGCGGTCACCACCGTGAAGCCCTGTTCGGCCAGGTAGCGGCGCAGCAGGTCGCGCAGGCGCACATCGTCGTCGACCACCATGATCTTGGCGGTCGGCGTTGTATTGTGGCCCGTTGCAGCAGGTGTAGCAGTGGTCATAGGTGTCAATGGATTGTTATAATCATGTTGCTATGGTAACGTCTTAACGCGCAGCCCGTCACCTGTGTGCCGGGGCATTACATACTGTTACAAACTTTACCCAATCGGTCTTACTGCCCGTCGGAATTCATCATACACTGGCCTCAGCTTGACCGTAGTTCAGTTCGCAGCAACCCGTTTTCTAGATTTCAGGATAGCCTCATGCGCGTCGCGCTCACCACAATTCATGCGTCTGCCCTTGCACTGACCCTGGGCTGCAGCTGTGTTCAGGCGGCACCGCCGGAACAGCGCGAGCGTGAGTCGCTAAGGTCGGTCCAGCCGCCCGCAGCGCCGGTCCAGCGCGAACTGCGGGTCGAGCGTGGCAATCAGGGTGCGCCGGCTGCCGCCCGCAACGACAGCCGCCAGTTCGAGCCGCGCCAGTCCGATGCGCGCGCCGACAGCCGGGTCGACGAGCTGCGTCGCCAGGAGCCGGGTTCGCACCAGAACAGCGATGCGTTCCGCCGCAACGGCCGCCTGACGGCCGACGAACGACGCGACCTGCGGCGCCAGATCAACGAAGCCGGCCAGGACATCTACCCCAACACCCCGCGCCGCTAGCAGCCTGTCGGACTTAACGGAATCGGTCAGGAAATCCGCCTGACCGGCCCATATTTCGCCGATTTTTGGGTCAATAGGAAGCACTATTGGCCCAAAAATCGTCAAAATCTGGCCTCGCCCAGCCGAATTCCTGCCTCGATTCGCTAAGTCCGACAGGCTGCTAGACTGGCATTGGGATGAAACCGGGAAGGGCTTCGACCCGCCCCAGCCACTGGCGCACATGCTGGAACGGTCCCAGATCGACGCCGCCCTCCGGCGCAGCGGCCACGTAGGCGTAGCAGGCTATATCGGCAATCGTCGGATGGCTGGCCGCCAGGAAGCTGCGGTCGGCCAGATGTTGATCCATGAAGCCGAGCACGCGCGCAGCCACTTCCAGCTCGCGTTGCAGCGGCGCATTGGCGTCGCCCCAGCGCTTGACGACGCGGGCGCGGGCCGGCCCGTAGGCGATCTCACCGGCGGCGATGGACAGCCAGCGTTGGACCTGCGCCGCGCCTTGCGGATCTTCAGGCAGCCAGTGGGTGCCGGCGCCATATCGCTTGGCCAGGTAGACCAGGATCGCATTGCTGTCGCTGAGCATCAGGTCGCCATCCTGCAGTACCGGGATTTGGCCGAGAGGATTGAGCTGGCGGAAGGCCACGCTGGCGCGCACCGGTGCCGGCGCGTCAACGTGTGTGCAGGGCAGGTCGAGCAATTGCAGCATCAGGGCGACACGGTGGCAGTGCCCGGACAGTGCCACGCCGTGGAGGGTCAGTGCAGGTTTCATGGTGGTTTCCGATCAGGTCGAAACCGTATGATAGGTCTGCAACACGTGTATTGGAATCAGGCATAATCACAATTCAATCTTCCATTTATCGGAATAATACGATGGACCGGCTCGATGAACTGCAGGTATTCCTGGCCATTCTCGACAGTGGCAGCCTGGCGGCGGCAGGGCGCAAGCTGATGCGATCTCCGCCGGCGGTCACACGCGTGCTTGGCGCACTGGAGCAGCGCCTCGGCGCGCGGCTGATCGAGCGCAGCACGCGCAAGCTGGCGCCCACCGAAGCGGGCTTGCAGTTCGCCCAGCAGGCCCGGCGCGTGCTCGGCGAATATGAAGATGCACTGGCCAGCCATGCGCCGTCGACGCCGCGCGGCATGCTGCGCATCACCGCGCCGGTCGTCTTTGGGCGGCGCCATGTGACGCCGATGGTGACCAGGTACCTTGCAGCCTATCCGATGGTCCAGGCCAATATCGTGCTGGCGGACCGCAACGTGGACTTGATCGAAGACGGCATCGATGTGGCATTTCGCATCGGGACGCTGCGCGATTCGGGCATGGTGGCACGCCGGCTGGGCCAGGTGCGGCATATGCTGGTCGCCAGCCCGGCTTACCTGAAGCGCCATGGCGCGCCGCGGCAGCCGTCAGACCTGGCTTCGTATGCCATTGTGCTCAATACGACGGCGCGGCCCCTGCCGGAATGGCGCTTTCGGAAGAACGGGCGCGACTTCTCCGTCCGTTTCCAGCCGCTGTTGCAGCTCAATGATGTGGAGGCGACGCTCAATACGGTGCGCGGCGGTGCGGGGATCGGCCGCTTCCTGTCCTATCAGGTTGCTGATGACCTGAAAAAGGGGAAGCTGGTGCCGCTATTGGAATCCTATGAGCCACCGCCGTTGCCGGTGCACTTGCTGGTAGCGAGCGGGCGGCATATGCCGCCGAGCTTGCGCACCTTTGTCGACTATGCGCTCGCATACTTTGCGACGCTCGACGTCATTCATTGAATCAGCGGCAATTGAGAGCGATATTGCCGCACGCTCCACATCCGAGCAACGGCGGCATCATCCGGAGCGACCCGACGCCCCAGATCCTGCAGGGCAATCGTCCCGAGAGCAATGCGGGGCCCGCCATCGCCCATGACGGCAATCTGGGCTGGATGCTCAGGTGGGCGAATCCGCACGGACTCGACAACAAAACAGGCGCCGGCCGCATTGCCGCGGCTCGCGCGCTGTATGGCTTATCACAGGGGGACACAGGCTTTGAGCGAGGGTGCAGTTTTCGACTGTGCGCAAATCGCATTCAGCGCTTCGCCACCTGAGATGCCAGAGGTGCGTCAACGCACCGGGAGTTCTTAATTCCAGCCAAGAGTATGCTATTCAATGATGAGGCGCGCATTAAACCGCTCGCGGGCCTGAATATCTTGGCGAATGCTGGCAAGGTAACGTAAGGCAGGAAATGGCGCACGGTCGTGCTGGCGACAGCGCTCGGTCCACCCACCGTTATCAATTCAGGCGTCATCGTGGCCATGGATATCGAGCTGCCGGACAAACTGGAAAGCGTTGGCGCACAAATGGTGCGCGAGGTCGCGGCCAAGACCTTCGAAATGGAGGGCGGCGGCATCACGACAGCAACAGTGCTGGCGCAGGGCCTTGTGCAACAAGGCTTGAAATGGGTAGCGGCCGGCATCGATCCGATGGACTTGAAGCGCGGCATTGCCGCCGCCGTCACCGCTGCGCTGGCACACCTGCGCGAGAACTCCCAGAAAAAGAGTCGCATCGACTCAAGAGATCGCGTGTTGCCTCTGCCCCATGTTGTCACGATGGCCAAGCCATCATTGCGCAAGCCTTGGCGCCGAACTCAGCGCAGTCTTCATCAAAATCTGACTCCGGTTGAACCCCCGTCCTGACGGCCGGGGTTTCGCGTAGCGATTTGGTAGGGGATCCAAACCCCTTCCAAGTCTTGTTTAGATCGACAGGCCCGAAGGCCCGACGCACTTCAATTGCTGCACCACTTCCCGGGACATGATCCCCAGGCTGTGCGCTGCGTAGCAGTTGTGCTGCCAGAACGGCACCAGAGTATCCTGCTCCGATCATGACGACGGCGCTCATCGCTTGCGATGCCCTTTCTACGTGTTGCGGCAATATGGCTGGAGACTTTGCCATATTCTTGACTGTGAGATTGCTCTCCATCGTTAACCGTACCCGGCGGATACGCATACCGGGATCATGGCGTGGCTGCCGCCGTTGGCAGGGTTCTTGTGCTGCGGTCGAGTAACCATGCTGGAACTGCCGCTGCCACTGCGGCCGCTGCCAGCAGCACCAGGGCCATGCCGGTCAATGTGCCGTAATGGCCGTCGCCGACAATGAACGAGCCTATCATTGGGCCCGATGCGAGTCCCATCTTGGAGGCGAAGCCGCCCCACACCGCGCTCTGGCCGCCCCGGTCGAAGCGGGCGCACATGCCGAGCAGGTAGGCGATGACGAAGTTCCACGACACGCCTGTCATGAAATTGGAAGCAATCCAAGCCCAGCGCACCTCGGCATGGAACAGTGCCCACGTCCCGCCCAAACACAGCACGATGCCTCCCATGATTGGGGTCAAGATGCCGTAGCGGGTCGACAGCACGATTACCAATAGTGCACCGGCGGTGCCTACCCAGTTAGAAATGCCCAGGGTTTCGCTAATGAAGCCGATATCCAAGCCGGACGCCTTGCCCAGACCGATCAAGAAAGCGTACAGGCCCATATTGGCCGCCTGGAATAAAAATACAGCGACGAGCGCGCTCAGCAAAGCGCCAGGCCGTTCTGCGGTGCTGGGCGCGGCTTTGGTCGTTGCCGCCAGCGGCGGGTAGGCCGGTAGAACCTGCAGCATGGCAAGGGTCACCAAACTAAACAGTATCAATGCCACGAACAGCACGGCCGGGCCGAATAGCGGCACCAGCAATGGCAGGCTCATCACGCCTAACCCGCCAGCCAGTGCTTGCACGAGTAGCAACATTCCAAAGGTGCGGTCGGGCGCGCCGGTGCGCGCAAAGATCGAGAACGACAGGCCGACCAGCGCTCCGCCCAGCACCCCATGCACGAAGCGCACTGCCATCAAAACTGGCGGCGCATGGGCCAGCATCGACAACAGGTCAACCGCAATCAGGCCAAACAGCAGGAACCTGGCGGCGCGACGCCATTCGAGGCGGCCCACCAGAAACACGATCAGCAAGGCGCCGCAAGCACCACCATACATATTGAAGGAGCCAACCATGCCCGCTTGCTGGTTGGTATAGCCGTACCCCTCTTTTAGGCCGTCGACCAGGGCCGGCATGATGTTGACATAGTACAGGCCTGCGGTTGCCAGGAACGAGAGCAGCATCCGCGCCAGCATACTGTCGGGTTCGGCCACGGGAATGCGGGACACAAGGTTCATGCGAAGTCCTTTAACTGCAATCGATGCCGTGGCCGGACAGGAAGTCCGCCAGCGGCGCGAGCTGCTGCTCGAATTGGCGCCAGCGCTGCACCGAATTGCGGTACATCGGACGCCGTACTTGCGCCGCGCTTGCGGTAGCCGATGGCGCCGCGTTGTTGTGAAAATCAAGGCAGGCCGCTTCCCACGGCAAGCCCATGCTCTCGAGCATGGCGCGGCTGACTGTTTCCTGCTGTGCCGTCAAGGTGTCATAGTCGACCTCGATGAAGGAACTGGGGATGACGTCGCGCCAATGCTGCATCAGTCGGTGGTAAGCCAGATAGTAGTGGCCCAGGTCCGACAGGGAGTACGAAAACGGATAACCCATGCGAAACAGCGTCTTGTACATCGCGTAGCAGGAATCGAGTGGATGGCGGCGCAAGTGCACCACTTTCGCCCCAGGCAACGCCAGGTGGATCAGGCCAAGGTACAGGAAATTGGCCGGCATCTTGTTGATAAGGTGAGGCGCCGGGTTGCCATAGCCCGCCAGCGCGTCGCGGTACAAGGCGCCCAGTTGGCCGAAGTCGACGTTGGCAGAACGTGCAATCATGTCTTGCTTGCCACCGGGGCCGGCGGCCAGGCGCATCAGCAGGAAGGCAAAATCATTGATTTCGCCAAGACTGCTGATCTGGCTGTGCGAACTGAGGATACGCTCAACCAGGGTGGTGCCGCTGCGCGGCAGGCCGAGCACAAACATCGAGGGTTCACCAAGGCGCGGCGGTGGGGCCTGATCCAACAGGGCGCGGTCGAACGTGGCCGCGATGCCTGCCATGGCATCAACATCCGTGCCGACCTTGTAGGCCAGCATGGCGCGGCGGCGGCGCGCACCGCGTTCGAGGTAATGGAAGGAGCGTGCCGGCTCGCCCAGGTCTTCCAGTTCCTTGGCTAGCGCGTAGCACAGCGGCACTTCACCTGCATGCCCGTCAGGTAAACGGCCTAGCGCCTGTTGCAACTGGTCGACATGGTTGTCCTGCGTGCTCCAGCCCTTGAGCACGGCGCGGTTCAGGTAGGCGCCGGCGTCGGCCGGATTGAGTGCAATGACCCGGTCTAGTAATTGTTCGGCCCGCTCAATGTCTCCCAGCGTCGTACACGATGCGGCCAGATTGAACAGGAAATGGGGTTCGTTCGGTGCCAGCTGCGCGGCCCGCTCGTGGCAGCGCGCCGCTTGAGCATGGCCGGCGCAGTGCAGGTAAAGCTGCGCCAACTCCTGCAGCAGGCCTGCGTCGTCCTGGGCCACTGCTTCGAGTGCGGCCAAGTCAAGCAAGGCGCGGCCCACCTGACAGCAATAGATCGCGCTTTCAATGACCCGCAGGCGAGCGCCGATGTTCGACGGATCAAGCGCCGCCGCTGCCTCAGCATGACCGAGCATGGAGGGGAAATCCCCCATGCGCTGGCAGGCATGGCTGAGCATCATCTGTACCTGCAGCGAGGCTTTGCCGCTTTCCGACAGATCGGCGCACAGCGCCTGCGCCTCGGCCAGCCGGCCGCCGCGCAGATGGGCGTCGATCTTGTTCATGTGCTGGGTGAGCAGGGCGTCTTGCATAAAAAATACCGGTAGTGGCGGGCCGTTCATGCTAATGCAGAATGGCCCGCCGGGAGATCAGAAACTGTAGCTGGCTGACAGCCCGATCGTACGCGGTTGGGAAATTAAGACCTTGGAACCATTGCCTTGATAATGCTGGCTTGGCGAAGTGCCCATCGCCGATTCCAGGAAGCCGCCTGTAATTCCATCGTTGTTGGTCAGGTTCTTGACAAAGAATGTCGCGCTCCATTTGTCGGCTGCGATGGTCGACGATACCCCCCACTGCGAAAACGCGGCCCAGGTCTGCTTTTGCTTGACCGATGGCGAGATCGCATTTTCGGTATCGCCCTGGTAGTAGGCGTTGATGCGGTTGGTCCAGTACCAGCCTTCGCCCAACATCTGCGTATGGTCGAGCGAGGCCGACAATGTGTGCTTGGCGCTGCCAGGCAAACGGGTGCCGGCGGTCGCACTGACGACGCTCGGTTTGTCGGCGCGCAGCACGTCCTGGTCCAGTTTGGCGTCGACATAAGCATACGACAGCGCATAGCGCAGCGCGCTGGTCAGCTTGCCTTTGAGCTCGGCTTCAAGTCCGCGGCTGCTGGCCTTGCCGCCGTTTTGCGCGACATAGAAGCCCCAGGTCGGCGTCGTCGTATCGATCTGGATATCCTTCCACGCGATGTTGAACAGCGAAATATTGTAGCGCAGG
This sequence comes from uncultured bacterium, assembly GCA_965233055.1. GTDB lineage: Bacteria > Pseudomonadota > Gammaproteobacteria > Burkholderiales > Burkholderiaceae_D > Telluria_A. The sequence goes on along the minus strand of CBDDRJ010000045.1, from coordinate 66,078 downwards.
TCGCCGCTGCTACCTTTCCAGCCGACCTCTGTATTGACGTTGGTGTCGGGTTTGAACGTCTGCCATGCGGGGCTTTCGGCGAAGTTGCCCGTCAGCGGAACGGCGTTGGCACCGGCGCGGCGGTAGCCCTCGGACACGGTCAGGTACAGCATCGACTTGGCATCGACATCCCACGATACATTGGCTTTGTACAGCTTGCCCGAGTCGTTTTTCGAGAACAGCGTGTGGGTCGGCTTGTTGAACGGTGCCACCACGCCCGAACCCAAGGTGGAATCGTTGGAGAAATCGGTCCTGAAAGCACGCATCCCGCCGGTCACGCGCAGCGTCGGCGCCACGTTCCACGTCAGTTCGCCGAACAGGGCTCGTTCCTTGAAGTTCTGGGTGCGTTCGAACACAAAGTCGTTGTCACTGACCACGCCGGCCAGCGGCTTATTCACGTCGGCCCAGGCCTTCAAACCGCGCAGATAGGAATACTGGGCCGCCCCCAGGTCCTGGTTCTGGTAATAGACGCCGGCGATGTAGTCAAGGGTCGGCCCCTTCTTCGAGACAATCCGCAGTTCTTGCACAAACGCTTTGTCGCTATAGCTACGCACTGCCTGCGCCATCGGCCGCGGGGCATTGTAATAGTAGTCAGACAGCCAGGCATTCTTGGCATAGAAACCCGTGTTTTCGGACAGGCTGTTGCCGTCCTGGCTGTAGTGGGAGGTGGCTGACGACAAGGTGGCAAAGCCAATATCGAGGTCCATTTCGAGGGCGGCCAGGTTGACGTCGCGTGCTGATGGCTCCAGCTGGACCGAACCGTTTTCGTAGCGGCCATACGGTACGCCGCTGCCGTTGTTGCCGCGTGTTGGCTGGCGCCGCCCACCTACTTTGTCGCGCTGCGCTTGATAGGTCAGCAGGGCTTGGAAGTCGTTGGATGGCTTGAGCAACAACGACAGTCGGGCGTAATCGATCTTGACGGTGTCAGCGTCCTTGACCTTGCGGTAGCTGGCAGCCGGATCGGCCAGGCCCTTCGGCGCCACCGGCGCACCGGCCGTATTGAGTTCATACACGTTGACGTAGTCGATCATGCCGGCATTGTCGACCCGGCCTAGCGCGACCCGCAGGGCAGCCGCGTCGCCGATCGGGAAGTTGAAGACGCCGTCGGCGTTCTTGTTGTAGCCATCGGAGCCGGCGCTATTGCTGATGCCGCCGTCAAGCCGGCCGCTGAAGGTGTTCAGTTCGGGGCGGCGCGTCAGGTAGCGCACCGTACCGCCGAGCGAGCCAGAACCATACAAGGTGCCTTGCGGCCCGCGCAGCACTTCAACGCGGTCAATGTCTTTGATGATGAAATTGGCAAAAATCGGGGTATTGTTGACATAGGTCGACACTGCCGGCACCGCCGACGTCTGGAAATCGCCCAGCGCAGAGCCGTTGACGTTCAGTCCGCGCACCGTCACTGCACTGATCACGCCGGCGTTGCGGGCGCCGCGATCGACGGTCGACGCACCGGCGATACCGCGCAACATTTCGACCTGGTCTACGATCTTCTTGTCGTCGAGTTCCTGGCCGCTGACCGCGGAGATGTTGTATGGAATCTTGAGGATATTTTCCTTGCGGCCCTGGGCGGTCACGGTGACCGTCGCCATCGCTTCCTTGTCGGTGCTGGCAGGTACGCTCTGGGCGTGGACCTGGCTGCCGACGAAGGCCAGCGCAACGGCCGAGGCGATCGCGCTCTGCTGGAAGTGGGTGGTGTGCTTCATGCTCATGTTCTCCTGGTGGACGTGTTTTTATGTGTAGGTCATTGCACTATCTGCGCTGGCCTGCTCCGCGTCAATTACCCCAGAGGGTTACTCCGTTCGTGGAATTGTCCCGCCCGCCTGTGCTGCTTATAGTGGTTTCCGGCCCGACTGCGACGCCACGACATCGAAGATGGCATGCCGACCCAGCACGAGTAGTTCAAGAAAAACCACATTTGGAGACATCATGCATAAAATTCTGAGCGTCATCAGCGCGACGCTATTGCTTTGCATTGCCGGCGAGGCAGCTGCTGTGTACGACCCGTTGTCGGGCAGCGGGGCTGTTTCCCGTAGCAACTTGACCTACGCCACGCTCACTGGCACCACCACCTCGCTGGTCGACTACAGCGCCTTCGCCGTGCCCAGCGGTGCGGCCCAAGCCGACGGCAATTTCCAGGGCACCTTGACCTTGACTAACCCGGGCTCGGTCGGCAGTTTTGCCGAGGTCGGCACCAATCTGGCCAGCTCCTACTACGATCCCGGCCACCTCCCGGCATTTTCCTACCAGTTCGTGCAGGACGGCAGCCATATTTTCCCGATCAAACGGGGTCTGCTCAGCACCACCCACCAGGACTGGTACTATATTCTCGAGCCGGGCCGGGTGTGGAAGGAAAATGGCGACAACGGCTATTCGCGGGCATCAATTCCTTTCTCGCTGCAGGAAAACGGCGCCAACTGCACCCACAATGGGGTGCTGACCTTCCTCTTCAAAAATGATGGCAGCGTCTCGAAAGTAGCCTACCAGATTGCTGGCGAAACTTGCCAATATTTCCGCTTCAATGCCTGGGGCCTGGTAGCGGCCACGTACACGCCGCAAACGGTCAGCGGCGCGGCTGCCGCCATCACTGCCTACGAGGCAGAAGTGGCGGCGCGCATGCCAACTAAGCCAATTTCCGCGCTGGCGACCGACTTTCCGGCTGCCGCCGTCAATGTTGCCAATATCGGCGCCGACCAGACGGCTGCCCACATGACGGTATTCGGGGTGGCGGTGGATGGCACCAACTATGTGGGCGGCTGCCAGACCCGGTATGGCAGCTACCCGTATTGCGACGTACTTGGCCTGCCGTCGTACTCGACCTCCAAGTCGATCGCCGGCGCGGTCGGGCTGATGCGGTTGGAAAAAAAATACCCGGGCAGCAAATCGCGGTTCTTGAAGCCCAATATTGCCAAGTGCTCGGGCTCGCAGTGGGCCGATGTCAGTCTGCTGCATGCACTCGATATGGCCACCGGCAACTACACCTCGTCCGGTTATGAAGTCGACGAAGGCGGAACCACAGCCCTGAATAACTTCTTCCTGGTCGATACCTACAATGCCAAGGCCACCCATGCCTGCGCCTATACCCGCAAGGTCGCGCCGGGATCGGCCTGGGTCTACCACACCTCGGACACCTTCCTGCTCGGCACCGCGATGAACACGATTTACAAGGGCAAGGTGGGCAGCACCAAGGACTTCTACACCGACATGCTGGTGGCAGAGCTGTGGAAGCCGCTCAAGATGAGTCCGACGACCTGGACCACGACACGCACCATCGATTCGGTGGCCTACCCATTCACCGGCTACGGCTTGACCTTGCACCATGACGATTTTGTCAAGGTCGGCGAATTCCTCAACATGAACAACGCCACCATCGGCGGCGTGGCCATGCTCGACAACACCCTGTATCAGGAAGCCATGCAAAAGACGGCCAATCATGGCTTGACCACCAGTGGCGCCAACTCGCGCTATTTGCACGGCTTCTGGGCCTGGAATGCAGCCAGCACGGAGACCGGCGCTGCGGTTTGTGCCAACGCCAAATGGATTCCGTATATGTCCGGCTTTGGCGGTATCGGCGTGGTGCTGTTGCCGAACAACATGGTCTATTACTACGTCAGCGACAACCTCGAATATGGCTTCAAGAAGGCTGTGATCGAATTGAATAAGATCCGTACCGTCTGCAACTGACTTTTCTTTGCCGCACGGCGCCAGCGCTGGTATCGTGCGGCTAGGAGCCTGCCCGGCAGAAGGAGTCGAGACCAAACGGGTGGGAAAAGAACCCAGTTCGTCACCACTTTTGAGGGCTGTAGCCGTAGCTACAGCCCGAGAAATGGGGGCGAAGTGGGACTTTTCTCCACCTGTTTGGGACGACAAGCTTCGGCCGCGCAGGCTCCTGGGAAGGGCGGTTGGGCCGGCGCTTTTACCAACGCTAAATGAGGAAGTACAATGCAATTCTTTACAGTAGCCGCAATGCAATTGCCGGTCTCGTCCACCCAGGACAACGTCGGCATGATGGCGCAGCAACTGGTCGCCTTAATGCAGCGTTTCCCCGCAGTCAATATGGTCGTGTTCAGCGAACTGTGCGCCCGTGGCCCGGCCAAGGCCCATGCTCAGGAACGCGGCGGTGAGCTGGAGCAGGCGCTGTGCAAGTTGGCAGCCGAACATAATGTATGGCTTTTGCCAGGTTCGATCTATGAACGCGAAGGCGAGCAACTGTTTAATATGGCGCCAGTGATCGATCCGCAGGGGCAGGTGGTGACGCGTTACCGCAAGATGTTCCCATTCCTGCCGTATGAAACGGGGGTCGCCGCCGGCGACGCGTTCTGCGTGTTCGACGTGCCCCAGGTGGGCCGTTTTGGCGTCTCGATCTGCTATGACAAGTGGTTCCCCGAAACCACCCGAACCCTGGCGATGATGGGGGCTGAAGTCATCCTGCACCCGACCATGACCGACACCATCGACCGCGAACTGGAGCTGTCGATCGCGCGCACCAATGCCGCCGTCAACCAGTGCTATTTCTTTGACATCAATGGCATCGGCGACTGCGGCAACGGCCGCTCGATCATTGTCGGGCCGGCTGGCGACGTGATCCACCAGGCCGGCGTCGGGCGCGAAGTGATGCCGGTCGAGATAGACTTCGGCCGGGTGCGGCGCGAACGGGCACGGGGTCTGATGTCGCTGGGCCAGCCACTGAAGAGCTTTCGCGACTGCACGGTCGACTTCGGCCAGGCCCAGCACGCCGAAGGCATCGCCACCTATCTGGACGGGCTGGGGCCGCTGGCCAAGCCCGGCCGCGACGGTTGACCAGGACATGACCATGCCCGACGCCAAATCCCCTGACACGGTATGGCGGCGGGCCAGCGTGACGCGCGCGCGCCGCAACGGGTTAAACGGGCACCGCAGCGCTGTAGTCTGGCTTACCGGCCTGTCCGGCTCGGGCAAGTCGACGCTGGCGCACGCGGTCGAGGAGCGTCTGCATGGCGCCGCTTGCCGCACCGTCGTACCCGACGGCGACAATGTGCGCCATGGCCTGTGCGCTGAGCTCGGTTTTTCGGACGCCGACCGCGCCGACAGTATCGGCCGCGTCGGCGAAGCGGCCAGGCTGTTGGTCGACGCCGGCATGGTGGTGCCGAGGCGCCGCTTGACCCCTGCCTGGTGGTCGACACCGACCAGTGCAGCGTCGACGGCCGAGCAGGTATTGGCGCTGCCGCGGTGCCGCGCCATTCCGCCGGCGCTCGCCTAGGCAGCTTCGTTGGCCTGGGCCTGGTAAAAGATCGCGAACAGCTCGGACTGGGAATTGATGTCTAGCTTGGTATAGATATGCTTCTTGTGGACCCGAACCGTTTCGACCGAGATGTCGAGCCGGGTCGCGATATTTTTTGACGAAAACCCCGACAACATCAGCTGGCCGATCTCCACTTCGCGGCTGGTCAGGCGAGTACCCTTGACCTTGCTGATGGCTCGCTCGACGCCGTCGCGCCAGTTACCGGCCGAGGCCGCGGCGACCGGCTCGCGGCGCGCCTCGAAGTGCAGGCGCTGTGCCATCAGCGCGACCACCCAAGGCGTGCACAGCGCCAACTGCGCTACCTCGTCTGGCGTGTAGCGGGTGCCACGTCCCATTGAAAAGCACAGCGTGTCGTCGCCGTTGATGTCAAAGTTGAACTGCACTTCGTCGGCGACGATATTGCGCTTGAAGTAAAGGCGGTAGTAGTCGGTGCCGGTGAAGTTCTCGGGCGCAACGTCGTCGAGCAGGAACAGGCCGGACGAGGAGCGTTCGCGGCTGGCGACGAAGAAGGGGTCGAACAGGTACAGCCCGTTCAGATAGTCGTGGAACAGCATGTCCTCCGTGCCGTCCGGGGTCGGGTTTTCGACGAACACCTGCGGCTTGCCGTGGTTCGAGAAGCGCAGCACCACCCAGCTGTCGAAGGCGACGAACAGCCCGATGGTGCGCACCAGCTGGATCCAGAAATTGGGTTTGTCCAGTAACTCGATCAGATGGCCGATCTGGCGGTGATAGGCGAGGTCCTGTAGGGTAGGAGGCATGCGGTGGGCCCTGACATAGCAAGTCGGTGCGTCCATCTTACGACACCAGCGCGCGCATTGACAAGGATAGTGGCCAGCCGACGCCCCTGCGCCGGCCGGCGTTCAGATTCCACCCAGGCACAAGTACTTGACGACCAGGTAGTCGTCGATGCCGTATTTCGAACCTTCGCGCCCGAGACCGGACTGCTTGACGCCGCCAAATGGCGCCACTTCATTCGAGATGAGCCCCGTATTGACCCCGACCATGCCGCTCTCGATGCCTTCGGCCACACGCCAAATGCGGCCGATGTCGCGCGAGTAGAAATAGGCGGCCAGGCCGAATGGCGTGTCATTAGCCAGCGCCACCACCTCCTGCTCCGTATGGAACCGGAACAGCGGCGCGACCGGGCCGAACGTTTCTTCGTGGGCCACCTGCATGGCCGGGGTGACATCGGCCAGGACGGTCGGTTCAAAGAAGGTGCCGCCCAGTGCGTGGCGGCGCCCGCCAGCGAGCACCCGCGCACCCTTGCCGATAGCGTCAGCCACATGCGCCTCGGCCTTGGCCACGGCCTTGTCGTCGATCAGTGGGCCCTGTGTGACGCCGGCGTCGATCCCGTTGCCGACCTTGAGCGCACGCACTGCCGCCACCAGTTTGGCGGCAAACTGATCGTAGACGGCGTCATGCACGAAGATGCGGTTGGCGCAGACGCAGGTCTGGCCGGCGTTGCGGAACTTCGACAGCATCGCACCGTCGACTGCCGCATCGAGGTCGGCGTCGTCGAACACGATGAACGGCGCGTTGCCGCCCAGTTCGAGCGACAGCTTCTTGATGGTGGGCGCCGACTGCGCCATCAGCAGACGACCCACTTCGGTCGAGCCGGTGAAGCTCAGCTTGCGCACGGTCGGGTTACTGGTCATTTCGGCGCCGATCTGGCGCGCCGATCCGGTCACCACGCTGAACACGCCGGGGGGCACCCCGGCCCGTTCCGCCAGCAGCGCCAGCGCCAGCGCCGTCAGCGGCGTCGCTTCGGCCGGCTTCAACACGATCGGGCAGCCGGCCGCCAGCGCGGCCCCGACCTTGCGGGTGATCATCGCCGCTGGAAAATTCCACGGCGTAATGGCGGCGCAGACGCCAATTGGTTCCTTGAGTACGACAATGCGGCGGTCGGGCCACGGCGAAGCGAGCGTGTCGCCGCTGACGCGCTTGGCCTCTTCGCTGAACCATTCGATGAAGGACGCCGCATAGCCGATCTCGCCGCGCGCTTCGGCCAGCGGCTTGCCCTGCTCGGAGGTCAGAATCAGGGCCAGATCGGCGGCGTGGATAGTGATCAGGTCGAACCAGTTGCGAATTATTTTGCTGCGCTGGTGGGCGCTGCTGGAGCGCCAGCCGGCCCACGCGGCTTGGGCCGCATCAATGGCGCGCCGGGTCTCGGCTCCGCCCATGCAGGGCACGGTACCGATGGTGGCGCCCGTGGCGGGATTAATGACGGCGATGGTCGATGCGTCGTCGGCATCGACCCAGTGGCCGTTGATGCAGGCACGCTGGCACAGCAGCGTAGGATCGTTCAATGTAAGCATGGTGTCGTTGTCTCAGCAAGATTGGTGTCAGGATCAGGCGCGCAACGCCGCTTCCAGGATGTCCAGCGCTTCTGCCATATGCTGGTCCGGGATCGTCAGGGGGAACAGGAAGCGGATGACATTGCCATGCACGCCGCAGGCCAGAAGCAGCAAGCCATGGGCCAGCGCATGCGCCTGGACCTTTTTGGTGAACGCCACATCTGGCGCCTTGCTGACGGCATCGCGGAATTCAACCGCGATCATGGCGCCCACGCCGCGTACTTCAGCCACCTGCGGCACGTCGGTGGCGACGCGGCGGAGGCGGGAGGTCAGTTGTTCGCCGAGCGTGCTGGCGCGCGCAGCCAGTTGCTCCTGTTCGATCACGTCGAGCACCGCGTGGGCTGCCGCGATGGCGACCGGGCTGCCGCCATAGGTACCGCCCAAGCCACCGGGCGCCGGCGCATCCATCACCTCCGTACGGCCGGTCACGGCCGACAGCGGGAAACCGCCAGCCAGGCTCTTGGCCATGGTGGTCAGGTCGGCGCTAACGTCGTGGTGCTCCATCGCGAACATCTTGCCGGTGCGGGCAAAGCCGGTCTGGATTTCGTCGGCGATCAGCAGGATGCCGTACCCGTCGCAGATGGCGCGCAGCGCGCGCATCAGTTCCGGCGGGGCTACGCAAAAGCCGCCTTCGCCCTGCACCGGCTCGATGATGATGGCGGCGACCCGGTGCGGGTCGATGTCGCATTTGAACAGCGAATGCAGGGCAGCTATTGCGTCGTCGCAGCTAACGCCGTTCTGCGCGCTCGGGAACGGCACGTGGAACACTTCGGCGGGGAATGGCCCGAACTGCAGCTTGTAGGGCGCCACCTTGCCAGTCAGCGCCATACCCATCATGGTACGGCCGTGGAAGCCGCCGGCGAAGGCAATCACTCCGGCCCGGCCGGTGTGGGCGCGCGCAATCTTGACCGCGTTCTCCACTGCCTCGGCGCCGGTGGTGAAGAAAGCCGTCTTTTTTTCGAAGTCGCCGGGCACCAGCGCGTTGAGGCGCTCGGCCAGGCTCACATAGCTGGCATACGGCACAATCTGATAGGCGGTGTGGGTGAAGTGTGCCATTTGGGCCTGCACCGCGGCCATCACGGCGGGGTGGCAATGGCCGGTGTTGAGCACTGCGATCCCACTCGAAAAGTCGATAAAGCGGCGACCCTCGATATCCCACAGTTCAGCGTTGAGGGCGCGCTCCGCATAGAAGTCGCACATTACGCCGACGCCGCGTGGCGTGGCCTTGTTCTTGCGTGTCTGTAGGTCGATATTGGTCACGGCAGCTCCTTTGTCCGGATGATTTATATGCCATAATCTTAGAAAGTTTTGGCTCTATTAAAAAGGGCCAATTAGAAAAATAGAATGGAGCCAATTTGAGTGCAACGCCGCTATCGGACTACCTGCTATTACACCTCGACCGCGACAGCGAGCGGCCGATGTACCGCCAGCTGTACCAGGCGATCCGCGACGGCATCCTGGGCGGCGCGATTGCGGCCGGCACCCGCTTGCCAGCCTCGCGCGAACTGATGCGCGCATTGGGGGTGGGCCGCAACACCATCACGGTGGCCTACGACCAGCTCGGCGCCGAGGGCTACCTGACCAGCCGCGTCGGTGCCGGCACCTTCGTCGCCGATACGGCGCCCGAAAAGATCATCGGCGTGCGCGGCGGCGCCCGACGGCTACCGGCAGCGGCACCAGCACCTGCACCTGCGCCGGCACTGTCGCCACATGGCGCCGCGTTGGTCGCCCATGCCGCCGCGTCGAGCCTGCAGTGGGGGCCATTCATGCCGGGCATCCCCGACCTGACGCTGTTCCCGCATCGGACCTGGGACAAGCTGCAGCGGCGCCACTGGCGCCGGCCTGGCCCCGATTTGCTGACTTATGGCGACGGCCGCGGTTACCTGCCTCTGCGTGAAGCGATCGCCGTCCACCTGCGGGTGGCGCGCTCGGTCAACTGCACCGCCGACCAGATCGTCGTCACTACTGGCACCCACCAGTCGATCGACTTGCTGCTCAAGCTTCTGGGGCAGGCCGGCGACCGGGCCTGGATCGAGGATCCGTGCTACTGGGGCACGCGCAATGTGCTGCGTGCGCATGGCATTGCCCCGGTGGCGATCGAGGTCGACGACGGCGGCATGCAGCTGGACCGGCGCCAGCTGAAGGCGCCGCCACAGTTCATCTGTGTGACGCCGTCGCACCAGTATCCGCTCGGTCCCGTGATGAGCCTGGCGCGTCGGCGCACGCTGCTCGACTACGCGGCGGCCAACGGCATCTGGGTGGTCGAAGACGATTACGACAGTGAATTTCGTTATAGCGGCCCGCCGTTGGCGTCGTTGCAGGGGATGGACGAGCAAGAACGTGTGCTGTACCTGGGAACCTTCAGCAAAACGATGTTTCCTGGCCTACGGATAGGATTCATTGTCGTGCCCGAAGCGCTGGCGCCCTCCTTTGCCATTGGCAATGCAGAACTGTACCGGGGTGGCCAGGTGTTCCTGCAGGCGGTGCTGGCGGACTTCATCAAGGAGGGCCATTTTGCCAGCCACATCCGGCGCATGCGGCAACGCTATGCGGCGCGCTTGGCGCTTTTGCGGGCTGCCATCGGTCAGTACTGTGGCGCGGCTACCCCAATTTCCGGCGGTGAAGCCGGTTTGCATCTGGTAATGGGCTTGCCCGACCACGCCGACGATGTTGGCATCTGCCACCGGGCACGGCAAGCGGGCATCCTGGTGCGGCCGCTGTCGACCTATTACGCGCAGCAGGGGAGTGCCCGCAAGGGGCTGGTGCTGGGCTACGCTTGTGCTGCCGAGGAACTGATCGGCCCTACTTTTGCGCGACTGGCCAGCATCATCGCGTCCTAGGAGGGGGCAATGCAAGGATCCACACAGATTCGCTACTGTTTTCGTACACCAGGCGATAGCGTTCATGTGGAATGAACTCGCGCCTAACGTGCTGCTAGTTGCTTTCCCATTCCAATTGCGCAGGTCGGTAGCGACGGTGTCGACATGAGAGTGGGATTAAATCCTGCTGAATCCAAAGCTGCGGAGAGTCCCGTGCGTACTACCCAACAACTTAGCATTACCTTGCCGCTGGAAATGGCCGACGCGCTGAAAGCCAAGGTGGCATCAGGTGAACATGCCACAGAGAGCGAGGTCATCCGTGATGGATTGCGGGTGCTCCTTGCAGGTGGTCGCATAGTAGAAGCATGGTTGCTTGAGCAGGTGGTGCCAGCGGCGACTAAATCAGCCAAGGCCACGAAGACGCACAGCGCCAATTCCAACCCATAATCCAGAAAAAATATGCCGCATCAGCGGTCTAAGTTTTTGTTTTTTGTGCAGTAAAGTGGGGTAACTGATGGGGCTCGAACCCACGACAACAGGAATCACAAGCTGGGGAACGAACTCAGCAGAGTCAAGCACTTGCTGAGTTTGTTTGGAATGATAATGCCGGGAATTCACGGATAACCTGCTGTCAATTACCATCGCATTCCGAATGCCCAGTTCGGTGTTGGTGGCATCACTTGCTCGAAATTGACAATGCCACTCGACAAATCCTTGCGATGCCGCAAGCTCGCTTTTCCCTTGCTCTTTAGCATCTAGCTACCGATGGGCAAACTGGGAGGAGACGATGAAGCATGAAGGGCGGGGCGTAATCCGCATCGGTGACAAGACGGATCATGGTGGACAGGTCATCAGCGCATCCTCAGGAACCCGCGTGATGGGCAGGTTTGCCGCGCTGGCAGACGATGAAACTTTTTGCCCCGCTTGCAAGGGAAAGTTTCCCATAAAGCCGGACGGCGCAGGGGCCAAGCACATGGGGCGCTCCTATGCATATCACCAGGACAGAACCGCCTGTGGAGCCCTACTGATCTCGTCGATCGACTTTCCTGATTCGGTCGCTAATGATTCTACAGTCGCGGACGCGGGAAGTGCTGCTCCTGCTCCAGCGGTTGCCCAATTTGACGAGGCCATTCAGGCACTGGACAAGAGCACAAACCAACCTATTCCCGGTCTACCCTACCGCATCGAAATGTCGGACGGCACTGTCTTACGCGGCGTGACCGACTCCAATGGCATGACGATGCGGCCGGTGACCGGACAGCAGGCGGTTCTGCTGAAACTATTCTGGGAAACCGACTGCGAAGCGCACGGCGACGATTGAACCAAGTACGAGGAAACGATCCATGACGGAAAAGGCGCCAGATGTAGTTTGCACTACCAATCCGACCCCGGGTTCTGTTGTGCAAGTATATGTTTGTAAGAAGCATGTCGTGAGATATGAATTTAAGATCGGTAGCAAGCCGGAGCTTATCCTTCCATACGTTGTGGCGATCGATGGCAAGGTATTGCCAGAACATACTGGTAAGCCTCGTCATTGCAAGTGCGGGTCTGGCAAAATCAAAGTCGTTGCTAGTCCGGGTGAAACTGTGAGCCTATACCTTAATAGCGACGCGCATCCGGCGTTTCGGCGCGAGCCTGTGTACAAGGTCAAGGTTGAGGACTGCGATATCGATATCAAAGTCACCGAAAAGGCGGGGAAGTGCAACGACAGCGATAATCCCATTCCTGGTGCTGCCATCACAGGCAAAGACGGTAAAGTGGTGAAACCATACGCTGCCCCATTGACTGGCGATATTTGGATGAAGGTGACGCATCGCTTCACTGAGCAGGAAGCAAATTCTTTGATCCCGTCGACAACCAGCGGAGAAATTAAGGACGCGGTGCTCAGCATTTATCGCGGACTGCGCTCAAACTTTCTCAACGTCACGCTCTCGAAAACCGAGTCCAATCCCGCCTGCAAATTACGGGTCGAATTTTATCTATCAACGAATGCTGTAAACAATATTACACATTACTCTCAGTTGACTGATGGACTTCCGCGAGTACATCCACTTGCGTATGTATCGCTTTTGGAGGCCGCACATGCAACCGGTACGGAAAAGCTAGTTGTCAATTCCGATTGGCGTCCGCTGCTCGGCGCAATTCGGCATCGTGCTGGCTTGGGATTGGACGTCAACTATTTGCAGTGCAATGAAACTAAGGTAAGCATCAATAGGAAGGAGCTAAGCCAGGCGAAAGCCGGCGGGAATGTCACTGAACGCGAGAGAGAGTTATACAAACAGTACCTGGTCGCTGACGGAGATTCCAAGAGGGCAGCGGCGGATGCGCAAACTGCGGTGAATGCCAGGAAGAATTGCAGAGATCTTTCAAGAATTGCGGAATATGAAAAGGCCGCCAATCTAGCTATGCAATCCGCCGACGAAAAGCGAAAAGCACACAATCAAGCTGAAAAGGATTGGAACCTTGAGCGCAACAGAAATGAACCGGTATCAATGCGAGCGTTCCGCGAGCGCTTGGCGAGGTCTGAAGGCGTTGAACAAATTCTAGATCCCTGGTATGTCGACATGAATACCCGTGACAAGATTCTTGCTGAGCCAAATAAACAACTCACCGGGGACGAGCGACTACATGACAATCACCTTCACATTTCCGTCTATGAACCGAACATTCTTTGATGTTTGCCGATTCGCTGTAATTGCAATTGCCTTTGCGGCCTCCACTTTCAGCGCTCCGTCGCGAGCCGCTGATCGAGAATGGGCGTGGTTGGATCGGCAATGGAACATCAGGTATTTCCTCCATATTGGGTCGAAGTGCGCGTTTTCATTTTCACAGTCGAATGCCAAACTAAGGAATGTCGAGGCATTGAAGAAGGGGAATCCAGCTCCATTTTTGGAATGGGAGTCCATTTTTCCTTTAGCCTCGACTCTGAGTATTCCTCTGGAGGCCGACGGGTGTAAGGATGGCTTGGCAGTTGTCGCCATCAAATTTGATCAGAACGGAAATGTCTTGACACCGAATTCTAGTGGCAAGAAATTGAAAGGCAGACTCTCAGTGATCAATTCGGTAATGTTGACGGCCAACGATGATCCGAAAAGGATTCCATACATGTTGGCAGATTGGTTTTGGGGGATTCCTGGTGATGGTGCCGTGTTCTCTCCTGGTGTCTGTTCGCTAGACGATCGAGAACGTTATGCCAAAGGCTTTGATGCTGACAAAAACTATAGAACAGGTAATTTCGGATGTCGCGAATGGACTTATCAGCTTCGAGATTCAGGAAGCCCCTACATCGACATTACATCCTACGAAAAGCAAGGTGAGTTCATCAAGGCTACTATCGGCTGGGGCCGCTTTGACATTGCACCTAAGCCCGTCATTGGCAAGGATGGAAAGCACTGGGTGTGTCTGTACGAATGCCCAGAAGGGAGCGCGCCAGGCATCATTCAGAATATCGAAAGTTGGGCAGCGAAGTTCGGATTCCCCGTACCGCAACGGCCAGAGCGAACGCCAATGTTTCGAGACGAAGACTATCCTGCCGAGCCTGATGACTAGGGAAAAGAAAAAGGCCGCATCAGCGGCCTAAGTCTTTGTTTTTATGCAGTAAAGTGGGGTGGCTGATGGGGCTCGAACCCACGACAACAGGAATCACAAGCTGGGAAACGAACCCAGCAGAATCAAGGACTTGCTGAGTTTGTTTGGAATGACAATGCCGAGAATTCATGGATTAGGTGCTGCTATTTACTATCGCATTCCAATGGCGCAGATCGCTGGCGACGGTGTCGAAATGGGAGTAGGATTAAATCCCATGCAATCCTAAGCGATGGAGAATGCCGCGCGTACTACCCAACAATTTAGCATTACCTTGCCGCTGGAAATGGCCGACGCTGTGAAGGCCAAGGTGGCCGCAGGCGAATATGCCACCGAGAGCGAGGTCATCCGTGATGGATTGCGGGTGCTTCTCGCCTGTGATCGTATGGTTGAAGCGTGGTTGCGCGAACAGGTTGTGCCAGCATATGACGCCATCAAGGCCGATCCGTCGCGTGGTGCTAGTGTGGATGACGTTAGAGCGCGGTTGGCGTCCGCCCACCATGCGACCAAGAAAAAATGAACGACTACAACGTCGTCTTCGCGCCGGAAGCGGAGGCGCAGCTGGCGGAACTTTATGGCTATATCGCGGAGAAGACATCAGCGAACGGGGCACTCAGCTACGGTTGCACTTGCGAACTGCCAAACACGTCGACGCTGCTGGTCAGGTAAGCGACTTGCAGACAGACCTTTAACGTATTTCTTGTACTACAAAACTTGCCTTGTTAAAGGTCAAAATCTAAGTTAAAACGCGCGGATCTCGGGAGGCAAGCTCACATCTGGAACAGGAGAGCAAGCTCCTCCTGGCTAAGATTACCGACCCACTTCTCGCCAGTGCCAACAGCCAATTCGGCCAGTTCTCGCTTGCGACTGATCATTGCATCGATGCGTTCCTCGAAGGTATTCTGGGTGATCAGGCGGTGCACCTGCACATTGCGCTGCTGGCCGATGCGGTAGGCGCGGTCGGTCGCTTGCGCCTCGACGGCGGGGTTCCACCACAGGTCGTAGTGGATGACATGGGAGGCGGCCGTCAGGTTCAAGCCGGTGCCGCCCGCCTTGAGCGAGAGAATGAAGATGCGCTCGGTACCATCGTTCTGGAACCGTTCGACCATGGCGTCGCGCTTGGCGCGGGCCACGCCGCCATGCAGGAATAACGGATCGTGCCCGTTGCGCTGGTGCAGCCAGGCGCGCAGCAGTTCGCCCATTTCCCGGAACTGCGTAAACACGAGCACCTTTTGGCCGCTGGCATGGATCTCGTCGATCAGCTCGAAAAAGCGCAGTGCCTTGCCGGAGTCGAGTGCTTCGCCAAGCGCTTGCTTGAGGTAAAGGGCCGGGTGGTTGCACACTTGCTTAAGTGCCAGGATCATCTGCAGTACCAGGCCCTGGCGTTGAAAGGTGTTCGATTCGCCCGCGATCGACTTCAAGCCTTCCTGCACCACCGATTCGTACAGCGCGCTCTGATTGGGCGTGAGAGCGCAGTATTGTTGCTGGGTGATTTTGTCGGGCAAGTCGCTGATGATCGACTTGTCCGATTTCAGGCGGCGCATCAGGAAGGGCGCCGTGACCCGCTTGAAACGCTGCGCCACCTGCTCATCGCGCTCGAGCTGGATCGGGTTGGCGTAGTCGCGTACGAACGCGCTCAGATTACCCAGGTAGCCGCAGTTGACAAAATCCATGATGCTCCAGTATTCGGACAGGCGGTTCTCGACCGGCGTGCCGCTCATTGCGATACAACTTTTGGCCGGGATCGCCTTCACGGCGCGGGTCTGGGCTGCGGCCGGGTTCTTGATATTCTGGGCCTCGTCCACCACCATAATTTGCCAGGCCAGCGTTTGCAGCGTCTTGGCCTTTGATCGGGCGATGCCAAAGGTCGTCAAAAGGACGTCCGGGCGCAAGCTGGCCAGTTCGCGCCGACTACCGTGAAAAACGTCAACGCTCAGTTCTGGCGCGAAGCGCGCAAGCTCTTTTTGCCAGTTGGTGAGCAAACTGGTGGGCACGATGATGATCGCCTTGCCTTGCTCGAGCGCGCCGTCCTCGCGCAGCTTTTGCAGCGTGGCGATCACTTGCAGCGTCTTGCCCAAGCCCATGTCGTCAGCCAGTACGCTGCCAAACCCGATCCGCGCGTTTCGATACAGCCATTCATAGCCGCGTTGCTGGTACGGGCGCAGGGTGGCGTTCAAGGCATTTGGCAGCGCCACCGCGCCGGCCTGGGACAATGTCGAGATGAGCTGCGTTGCTTTGGCGTCGAGCGCGAGCGGGGCACCGCCATACTCGCCGGCCAGCGCCACCCGCAATAATTCCGCGCTCGACAATGTCGGCGGCGCTTTCAACTGGGCGCGCAGGCGTTCCAGTTCGTGCGGGTCGAGGAACACATAGCCGCCTTTGAAACGCACCACACCGGTCGCCGCCTCGACCAGCTTGTCGAATTCGGTCGCAGTCAGCATATGCTCGCCGATCGCAATTTTCCAGTTGAATGCAAGCACATCGTCCATGCTGAGGAATCCGCCGGCATCGGCCACCTTGCCGGTGACCTGCATGGATAGGCGTGGGCGCAACAGGCGATCGAGTTCCTTTGGCATGAGCACCCGGATGCCGAGCAGACGCACCACGGGCAAAGCATCGAACAGCAGGTCCGGCAGGTCGTCCGCAGCGAGCGCGATTGGCACGCTGGCGCCAGCGTTGATATAGCTCTGTAAAGGAGGGACGTACTGGGCCAGCATGGAAACGGTCTGCAAGATCGGATAGCGTGCCGTATCCCATTGCTGCTCAGTCAGCACGAGCGCCATTGGCACCGGTTGTTCCAACGCGTTCGCCGCGTTGTCGACCGCCACGGTGAGCGCGAAGTCGTCGCCGCTACCGGCATCGATGCACAGCACCGGTTGCGCATCGGACCGTTTCAGATGAAAGCGCGCCAGCCAGCTCTGAATGCCCGCGCTGACCTCGCGTTCGCCGGGGCCGTCGTAGCGCGCTGTGCCAGCGCCGAAAAACAGCGCTATGGTCTTGTCGCCGAGCGGATTTTGTTGCGCGGCATTGCACCATTGCCTGATGAAGTGGCGCAGGAATAGCGCACACAGGAATTCGGCCTGCGCCTGGGGCTTGAGCACAGTGCGCTTCGTTCCCGTGATTGACAAGAGCAGCCCTGAAGGCAGCGCGTCAGACAGACTCTGCATCAGCGTGCGCACTTGCGGGTCCAGGCTGGCCGGCAGCCAGCGCAGGGCGATCTCGCCATCGTCGATGGTATAGATGTGCGGCACGATGGCGCCGCGTGCCATGAGTTGCAGGGCAGTCAAACGGATGTGGTACAGGGCGATGATCTCGGGGTACAGATCCGCGAACTGGGATGGTGCAATCCCTGCCAGTGCGTGCAATAGGGCATCGCTGCTGGTGAAATTGCTGTTGCCGCTTGGACGGCAGCGTCCACTGCCATCGATGACTAAAATGGGCCGCTGCCTGGCGAGAGCAAGACTGTCGCCGCTGGGTTCAGTGACCAGCGCCTGGCGTGCCGCTTTGGACGCACGTGCCAGAATGCGTCCCGATATTGCTTGAAAATCGCCGCTCGGGGAGAACGCTGGCCGCTCCGGCAGCATGCGCCACAGCGTTTGTCCCAGGTCGGGAATGATCGAAAAATTGAGCGACTCGAGTGCGCCAAGGTCGCTTGCGTGCACCGGTTCGCCGTCCAGCGCCGGCAATAGGTCTCGGATTGCGGGCAAGCTGGCGCTGGTTTGTGTTTCGATATGGATTCCGCGCGCTTTGAGCGCCAGCGTGAGGTCTAAGCCGCGCAAGGAAAACACGAGGAAAGGGTTGCCGTCGATTTCCCGGCTCAGCAAATAGATGGCTGCCGCCAGGTGCTTGCATGGGACCGCCCAGTCCGGGCAGGAGCACTGCATGTCGAGGTCTTGCCATTTCGTTGGGAACACCGCGATGTCGAGCGTCCGCGCATGCGCCAGCACCTTCGGGTCGAGTTCGCGGTTGAGCATTGCGGCGATCAGTGCCGGCTCGCCAGCCAAGACGCCAAGCAGTTTGTCCACCTGGCTGGCCGGAAACGGTGGCACGCCGATGGAGACCTGATAGGGGCGCGGACGAGATCCCTGCACCTTCGCCTGTATTGCGCCGCCGCGAATGAGCAAGTCCCTGACTGCACCCTTGTTGGCGTAGCTGCGTCCGCGCGGAAGGCGGTTGTCGAAATCAATGTGACTCAAGGCGTCGAGCCACTGTTCGCCCCACCAGGTATTGCCGTATATCTGCCGTGCCAAAATGCCTTGTCCATTTCAATCGATTGTCGACGATGTGCCATTATGCCGCCTAAGCATGCATGGCATGGAGGTTCATGTTTTGACGCATGTCCACCTCTGGTGGACATTGAAACATGGGTGGCCATGCATTCATCAGTGGGTGAGCGAACTAAGGAGCCGACAGATGGACTAGGGTCTCAGCTAGGGACGGCGCTTAGGCGGCCATTGACGGGAGGTGTTGACCAACGCGAGGATCCATACCGTTTCGCCGCTGATTTCATACACCAGGCGGTAGCTTTCGTGCGGAATCAACTCCTGTGTGCCTGCGATCAGTCCAGGATGTCCAAGGTAGGGAAAATCCGCCAGTCGCGTTGCCGCATGGCCGAATAGCTCGTCCATATCGATGGCGGCAAGAGCGTTGTCCATTGCGATGTAGTCGATGATGTCGAATCGGTCTTGCTCGGCTTCTAGCGCCCAGCGTACGTTCACGCTTTGATGGTTCGCGCCAGCTCAGCGCGACGTACAGCAAACTTTGCCTCGACCTCTTCGTTCGTACTGCCTTGATCGGCGCGCATTGATTGGCGCGCAGCGTCGACCTTGGTTCGCAAAAACGCATCGTACTCGCGAGCGCTGCGCTGTCGTTGAACGAATTCGCGCATCAATTCCCGGACGACTTGTGAAGCGGGGCGATGCGAAGCGGCAGCTTCGGCCATGAACTCGTCGCGCAATTCTGCTTCAAGTTTCATTGTGAATACGGATTCTTTTTGCATGGTTTCACCCATTGAGGATGGTTGTAAGTACCAAGTATATACATCGACTGTACAAATTTCCAGCCATTCGGATCAGTAGACATTGTCCATGCTTTGGCGCAGGTCCAGGAAACGAGGACATGAATGATCTTGTGGACACGCCAACGCGCAAAAAGGCGTACTCTACTCGGGCTTGGGAACCGATGAACGAACTTGCAGGGGCGCTGAATGAAAAAAGCGACCAATTGGTCGCATGAGCAGAGGATTTCACAACAGGTATTCGCTTCGTTGTGAAATTCAAGAAAAGAAAAAGGCCGCATCAGCGGCCTAAGTCTTTGATTCTAATGCGGTTTTTGGGGTGGCTGATGGGGCTCGAACCCACGACAACAGGAATCACAATCCTGGACTCTACCAACTGAGCTACAGCCACCACTGAAGTGCATTGTGTCACGGTGTTTCCGAGACAGCTAGCGATTATACAAACTTCTGCCCTTCCTGTCCAATCAAAATGCGTCGCTTAATCAGGTTTGGCTATTTTTGCATCGAGAATCACCGCTTCCACAGGGGGATTGAGACCCAAAAGGCCTGAAAACGCCGCCGACAGCTCTTCCGGCGACGCCGTACTGAAACCAGTCAATGGTGTGGGGCCGCCGCCGGCCGGGTGCAGCAGGCCGGCGCCCCCCAGCAGCCGCGCCAGCTGGCGCGCCACCGCGTCGCCGGTATCGACCAGCGTGACCGGCCTGCCGCCGGCATGCTGCTCCAGCAGGCGTTCAATCGCCGGCAGCACGAAAGGGTAGTGGGTGCATCCCAGCACCAGGGTGTCGGCATCCTGGCGCAGCAGCGGCAGGATGAAGCGTTCGAGCATGGCGCGCGTTGCCAGGGTGTCGAGTTCACCCGCGTCGACCTGGTCGGCCAGGCCGGGGCAGGGCTGCAGCAGGAACTTGACCGCGCTGGTCTGGCTCACCAGGTCGCGCAGGGCCAGGAATTTTTCGCCGCCTAGGGTCGCCTCGGTCGCCAACACCCCTACTTTGCCTGTCAGGGTTGCGGCAGCGGCAGGTTTGAGGCCCGGCTCCACGCCGACGATCGGCACATGCGGGTAGTGCTGGCGCAGCAGTTTGATGGCGGCCACGGTCGCCGTATTGCAGGCCACTACCAGCGCCTTGGCGCCGCGCCCGAGCAGGAAGCGGGCGATGGCCAGCGAACGCTCGGCCACCACCTGCTCCGGCTTGTCGCCATACGGCGCGAAGCCGGCGTCGGCCAGGTACAGCAGCGGCTCATGCGGCAACTGGCTGCGGATATGGCGCAGCACCGACAGGCCGCCGGCGCCGGAATCGAACACGCCGATCGGTGCCGTGGCCTGCAAGCGCAAAGGCGAGGCTTTCGTCACGTGCGCTCAGGCGACGGTGACCGGGATCTGGCCGACGGACGACAGCTTCTCGATCTTGGCCTGCCACTCTTTCGGGCCGGTGTCGTGGACCGAGGTGCCGTTCGAATCGACGGCGACGGTGACCGGCATGTCGGTCACGTCGAACTCGTAGATTGCTTCCATGCCCAGGTCGGCAAAGCCGACCACCTTGGCGCTCTTGATCGCCTTCGACACCAGGTAGGCGGCGCCGCCAACGGCCATCAGGTAGGCCGACTTGTGCTGCTTGATCGATTCGATCGCGGCAGGTCCGCGCTCGGCCTTGCCGATCATCGAAATGAGGCCGGTCTTTTCCAGCATCATGTCGGTGAACTTGTCCATGCGGGTGGCCTTCGTCGGGCCGGCCGGGCCGACCGCTTCGTCGCGCACCGGATCGACCGGGCCGACGTAGTAGATCACGCGGTTGGTGAAGTCCACCGGCAGCGACTCGCCCTTGGCCAGCATGTCGGCAATGCGCTTGTGGGCGGCATCGCGGCCGGTCAGCATCTTGCCGTTCAGCAGCAGGGTCTGGCCCGGCTGCCACGATGCCACTTCTTCGCGCGTCAGCGTGTTCAGGTCGATGCGCCTGGATTTTTCGGTGTCCGGCGCCCAGCTCACGCTCGGCCAGTCCGACAGCTTGGGCGGCTCCATATAGGCCGGGCCGGAGCCGTCGAGCACGAAGTGGCCGTGGCGGGTGGCCGCGCAGTTGGGGATCATCGCCACCGGCTTGGAGGCCGCGTGGGTCGGGTACATATTGATCTTCACGTCAAGCACGGTGGTCAAGCCGCCCAGGCCCTGGGCGCCGATGCCGAGCGCGTTGATCTTGTCGCACAGTTCGATGCGCAGTTCTTCAGTCTTGTTCTGCGGGCCGCGCTGCTTGAGTTCATACATGTCGATGTCGCCCATCAGCGACTCTTTCGCCATCAGCATCGCCTTCTCGGCGGTGCCGCCGATGCCGATGCCCAGCATGCCGGGCGGGCACCAGCCGGCGCCCATCTGCGGCACCGTCTTGAGCACCCAGTCGACCAGCGAATCGGACGGGTTGAGCATGACGAACTTGGTCTTGTTTTCCGATCCGCCGCCTTTGGCCGCGAGGCTGACGTCGACCGTGTTGCCTTCGACCAGCTCCATATGGACCACGGCCGGTGTGTTGTCCCTGGTGTTCTTGCGCTCGAAATGCGGGTCGGCGACGATCGAGGCGCGCAGCTTGTTGTCGTCGAAGTTGTAGGCGCGGCGCACGCCTTCGTTGACGGCGTCGGTCACGGTGCCGCTGAAACCTTCGAAGCGCACGCCCATGCCGATTTTCAGGAACACGTTGACGATGCCGGTATCCTGGCAGATCGGGCGCTTGCCTTCGGCGCACATGCGCGAGTTGGTCAGGATCTGGGCGATCGCGTCCTTGGCCGCCGGACTCTGCTCGGCATCGTAGGCGCGCGCCAGATGGGCAATATAGTCGGCCGGATGGTAGTAACTGATGTACTGTAAGGCCGCGGCAACGGATTCGATCAGGTCTTCTTGCTTGATGACAGTCATGATGGTCTCGAGGTAATGGGGTAGGCTGTGCGATTCCCGCGCCTTCCATTGCGGAAGGCAAGAATTCAGATAGGCATCATTTTACACGGGCTGCGCAGCAGTGCTCGGCTGTGCGATGGCAGCGCGCCAATCGGCAGGGAAAGATTGATAGAATGTCACAGAGACTCGTGCTGCCCGGTGGTATTAACCGGATGTAAGGGGGCAGTAAGCGACCAGGGCTAGGATGTGGACAAAACTAAAACCATTGATGGAGACAAGCATGGCAGCAACAGACTCGAACGATAATCACGGCTTGCAGGAAAACCGCATCTTCAATCCGCCGCCGTCCTTTACTGCGCAAGCGGCGGTGCCGGGCATGGCCGCCTACGAGGCGCTGTGTGCCGAGGCGGCGTCCGACTACGAAGGCTTCTGGGCCCGCCTGGCGCGCGAACACCTGAGCTGGAAGAAGCCGTTCACCAGCACGCTCGACGAATCGAATGCGCCGTTCTACCAGTGGTTCAACGACGGCGAGCTCAACGTTTCCTACAACTGCCTCGACCGCAACCTCGACAACGGCAACGCCGACAAGACCGCCATCATCTTCGAGGCGGACGATGGCCAGGTCACGCGCTCGAGCTACCGTGACCTGCATGCGCGGGTCTGCAAGTTCGCCAATGGCCTCAAGTCGCTCGGCATCGGCAAGGGCGACCGCGTCATCATCTATATGTCGATGTCGATCGAAGGCGTGGCCGCGATGCAGGCCTGCGCCCGCATCGGCGCGACCCACTCGGTGGTGTTCGGCGGCTTCTCGGCCAAGTCGCTGCAGGAGCGCATCATCGATGCCGGCGCGGTGGCCGTCATCACGGCCGACGAGCAGCTGCGCGGCGGCAAGCATCTGCCGCTCAAGGCCATCGTCGACGAGGCGCTGGCGCTCGGTGGCTGCGACACCATCCGCAATGTCGTCGTCTACAAACGCACCGGCGGCACGATCGGCTTCGCCGCCGGGCGCGACGTGTGGCTGCACGAGCTGCTGGAAGGCATGGCCGCAAGCTGCGAACCGGAATGGGTTGGCGCTGAGCATCCGCTGTTCATCCTCTACACGTCGGGCTCGACCGGCACGCCGAAGGGTGTCCAGCATGCGTCCGGCGGCTACCTGCTGTGGGCGGCGCTGACGATGAAGTGGACCTTCGACATCAAGCCGGCCGACGTGTTCTGGTGCACCGCCGACATCGGCTGGGTCACTGGCCACAGCTATATCGCCTACGGCCCGCTGGCGGTGGGCGCGACCCAGATCGTGTTCGAAGGCATCCCGACTTTCCCGAACGCGGGCCGGTTCTGGGAAAACATCGACAAGCACAAGGTCAGCATCTTCTACACGGCGCCGACGGCGATTCGCTCGCTGATCAAGGCGGCCGACGTCGACCCGAAAGTCCACCCGCGCAACTATGACCTGGCCAGCCTGCGCCTGCTCGGTTCGGTCGGCGAGCCGATCAATCCGGAAGCCTGGATGTGGTACTACAAGAACGTCGGCGGCGAGCGCTGCCCGATCGTCGACACCTTCTGGCAAACCGAGACGGGCGGCCACATGATCAGCCCGCTGCCGGGCGCGACGCCGATGGTGCCCGGTTCGTGCACCTTGCCGCTGCCGGGCATCATGACGGCCATCGTCGACGAGGCCGGCCATGACGTGCCGAACGGGCAGGGCGGCATCCTGGTCGTCAAGCGCCCGTGGCCGTCGATGATCCGCACCATCTGGGGCAACCCGGAGCGCTTCAAGGCCAGCTATTTCCCGGCTGAACTGGGCGGCACAATGTACCTGGCCGGCGACGGCGCCATCCGCAACAAGGAAACGGGCTACTTCACCATCACCGGCCGCATCGACGACGTGCTCAATGTGTCGGGCCACCGCATGGGCACGATGGAGATCGAATCGGCGCTGGTGGCCAATCCGCTGGTGGCGGAAGCGGCCGTGGTCGGCAAGCCGGACGAGACGACAGGCGAGTCGATCTGCGCCTTCGTCGTGCTCAAGCAGGCAAGACCGACGGGCGACGAAGCCAAGAAGCTGGCGCTGGAGCTGCGCAACTGGGTGGCCAAGGAAATCGGCCCGATCGCCAAGCCGAAGGTGATCCGGTTCGGCGACAATCTGCCGAAGACCCGTTCGGGCAAGATCATGCGCCGCCTGCTGCGGGTGCTGGCCAAGGGCGAGACCATCACGCAGGACGTGTCGACGCTGGAAAACCCTGCAATCCTCGAGCAACTCAAGGAAGCGTCCTGATTGCGCAACAGACTGTGTCAAAAAAGCCGCCTCCGGGCGGCTTTTTTTCGTCCGTTTGAGGCATTGGCCGGCCGCAAGCGCTACTATGCTGGTGCCGCCGGGCAAGCGATCCCTTGCCCGGCCTCCGAGACAAGACACAACAAAAGGAAAACAAGTGAGTCTATTCAGAACAAAAAACCTGGACAACATGGTGCTGCAAAGCAAGGCACCGGGCGGCTTGAAGAAGGTACTGGGCCCGATGGACCTGGTGCTGATGGGCATCGGCGCGATCGTCGGTACCGGCATCTTTGTATTGACAGGCCAGGGCGCGCTGACGGCCGGCCCGGCCTTGACGATTTCGTTCGTCATCGCCGCGATGGCATGCGGCTTCGCGGCCCTCTGCTATGCCGAGTTTGCAACAGTCGTGCCGGTGGCCGGTTCGATCTACACCTATAGCTACGCCACCATGGGCGAAATCGTTGCCTGGATGATTGGCTGGGACTTGATGCTCGAATACGGCCTGGCCACCTCGGCGGTGTCGGTGGGCTGGTCGGGTTACTTCCAGTCGCTGCTGGGAGGCTTCGGGCTGCACCTGCCGACGGCGCTGACAGCGGCGCCCGGGTCGATTCCGGGTGTCGAGACGGTCTTCAACTTGCCGGCGATGCTCATCATGCTGATCCTGACGGCCATGCTGTCGTTCGGCGTGCGCGAATCGGCGCGCGTCAACGGCATCATGGTGGCGATCAAGATTGCCGTGGTGCTGCTGTTCATCGTGGTCGGTGCGCGTCATGTGCAGCCGGCCAACTGGCAGCCTTACATGCCGTTCGGCATGAACGGTGTGATGAGTGCGGCGGCGCTGGTGTTCTTCGCCTTCATCGGTTTCGACGCGGTGACGTCGGCGGCGGAAGAGGTGAAGCGGCCTGAACGCGACCTGCCGATCGGCATTCTCGGTTCGCTGGCCGTGTGCACGGTACTGTATGTGCTGGTGTCGGCGATCATGACGGGCATCGTTCCATTCCAGCAGTTTGCCGGTGTGGCCCATCCGGTGTCGCTGGCGCTGCAATACGCCAAGGAAAACTGGGTGGCGGGCTTCGTCGACCTCGGCGCGATTCTGGGCATGACGACCGTGATCCTGGTGATGACCTATGGCCAGACCCGCATCATTTTCGCGATGTCGCGTGACGGCTTGCTGCCGGCGAAATTGTCGACCATCCATCCGAAGTACGGCACGCCGTTCTTTGCGACCTGGGTGGTTGGTATCGTGTTTGGCCTGATTGCTGCAGTGGTGCCACTGGGTGTGCTCGCTGAGCTGATCAATATTGGTACCTTGGCGGCGTTCTGCCTGATTTCGGTGGCCGTTGTTGTGTTGCGCAAGAAGCGCCCTGAGCTGCATCGCGCCTTCCGTTGCCCTGCGGTGCCGGTCATTCCTGCGCTGGCCGTCATCTTCTGCCTGGCGTTGATGACCTTCCTGAGCAAGACGACCTGGATTGCGTTCGGGATTTGGCTGGTGATTGGCTTGGTCATCTATTTCGGCTATTCGCGCAAGAATGCGGTGCTGAACCGGGAAGTGTGAGTTGCCTGAGTGATAAGTTTGGGCAAATGTTTCTTGGTAGTGAGCGGAAAGCTTGCTATAATATGCGGCTTCGTGAAAGCGAAGAAAGCAGGAGAGATGGATGAGTGGTTGAAGTCGCACGCCTGGAAAGCGTGTATAGGTTCATAGCCTATCCGGGGTTCGAATCCCCGTCTCTCCGCCAAGGATACATTGATCCAAAGCGACTAGTTTTGAGATGGATTACATGTGAGAAGCCACCGTAAGGTGGCTTTTTGCATTGGAATAATGATTTTATCCCTGAGGCGATTATTGGCCTTTAGGACTCATAGTATGAGTCGAAAATGCAGCGACGAGGCGAATTCTCCGTCTAATCGACTCATTTTGTGAGTCGATTATGTGCTGTATTCGACTCATCCATCGCTATTCCCCCAATTCAGTCGCTAAATGCGGCCGAAACGTGAGCGCTAGTGCTCGTGCCGGTGGTGGATATCAGGATAATGCGGGTGGGCATGGCGCAGCGGTGCATGGACATGCCTGTGCGTATGCGGTTTGGTGACGCCGATATCGGGATCATGCTCGTGTTGGTGGTGCTCGTCATGGCTATGTTCGTGCTCATGTTCAAGCGCTTCGTGCTGGTGGAAGTGATCGTGGGTTTCGGTCAAGTGGAGCCAGATGCCCAGCCCCATCAGCACGGCGGCACACCAGAACACGGTGCCCGGCCGTTCGCCAAGCAGCAGCATGGACACCAGCGCACCGGTAAACGGGGCGGCGGCAAAATAGGCGCCAGTGCGGGCCGTCCCCAAGTCGCGCAGCGCCAAGACAAACAGCACCAGGCTGATGCCGTAACCAAACAGGCCCACTGTTGCCGCGATGGCGATCGTGGCAACCGGCGGCAATTGGTAGCCCAGCCCACAGGCGATCAGCAGGTTGACGCTGCCAGCGGCCAGGCCCTTGATGCAGGCGATTTGCACGGCATCGCCATGCGCCACCTTGCGCGTCAGGTTGTTATCGAGCGCCCAGCAGGCACAGGCGCCAACGATGGCAAGCGGCCCCCATGGCAGGCCAAGCTGTGGCCGTTCGCTCCAGGACAGCAAGGCGCCGGCCAGTACGATCAGCAGCATGCCGATCAGGATGCGGCGGTCGAAATTCTCCTTGAACACGAACCATGCCAGCACAGCGGTCAGAACGCCCTCGAGGTTCAGCAGCAGGGAGGCAGACGCCGCCGGTGTCGTGGCCAGGCCAGCCATCAGCAATACCGGGCCGGCAATGCCGCCGGCCAGCACAGCGCCGGCCAGCCACGGCCATTCCGCTGCGGGGATAGGCGCGACCGGCCCATGCTGGCGCAACAGGCGCCAGCCGGCCAGGCCCAGGCCGCTGCCGAGGTAGAGCAGGGCGGCCAGCATCACAGGCGCGACGGCGCCGGTCAAGTGCTTTGCAAGCGGGGTGCTGGCGCCGAACAAGGCAGCGGCAAGCAAGGCACAGACGACGCCGCGGTTCATGTCACTTCATCCTCTTGATCTCGCTGTAGTAGCCGTTGGTGTTTAAGGTGATCTTAACATCGCCGTCGCTGCGATTGCGCCAGAACCAGCCATGATGGCCGTCAAAGGCGGCCGCGAACTCGCCGCTATTGCCGGCCACCTGTTTTTCCTTCAGGTAGCGATGGACGGTATTGGTCGGCCCATTGCTCGGTTCACCGTGGGTGTCATGGTTGACCAGGCCACCGTCGGTTTTCCAAGTGTATTTGACGCTGGCGCCTTTTTGCATCGTCATTTTCACTTCCACGCCCTCACCGGGCTTCAAGATGACGACCGTTTCATCGGTGCGCGCCACGCTGTCGGCAGCAGGCGTGCTGCCTGCCGTCGACTGGGGTTGCGGTGCCGCGTTGATTGGGGCCGTGGATGGCTTGGCCTTGGCGCCGGTCTGCTCAGCTGCGGATTCGGCGGCCAGCGAAGCCTTGATCTTGCCCATGGCCGTCAAGCCAAGCACCTTGCCGACATTGGTCGGGTCGATGCCGTATTCAGCAGGGAACACCACGGTGGTCAGCAGCACGGCTGCGGTCACGATGGCAATGGCGGTGGAACGCAGCAACTGGCGCGTGCTCGGCAATTCGGCACGGCTGGGGATATCGGTATTGTACATAGTGGTCTCCGCATCAAATAAAGTAGCCGGTCAGCTGGTAGCCGATCAGCATGAAGCCGCAACTCATCATCGCGATATTGGCCGTATAGGCGTGGCGCATGAAGCTGTCGCTGCGGCGCCAGAAGCCCATCGCGATCAGGATCGTGGCCAGTGCCAGCAACTGGCCGCATTCGACGCCGATATTGAAACCGATCAAATTGCCCAGAAGGCCGTCGGACGACAGTTCAAACTCTTGCACCTTGGTGGCCAGGCCGAAGCCATGGAACAGGCCGAACACCAGCGTGGCCACCTTGGTATTGGGTTGCACGCCAAACCAGCGCTGGAAGGCGCCGATATTGTCGAGCGCCTTGTAGACGACCGAGAAGCCGATGATGGCGTCGATCAGGTAGCCGCTGATGCTGGTGCCGAAATACACGCCAGCCATCATCGTGGTCGAATGGCCGATGGCGAACAGGCTCACATACAGGCCGATGTCCTTGAGCTTGTACAGGAAGAAGATGACGCCGAACAGGAACAGCAGATGGTCGTAGCCGGTGAACATATGCTTGGCGCCCAGGTACATGAAAGGCAGGAAATGCACGCCCTTGATCTCCTGGATATAGCCCTTGTCGCCTTCGGCGATGCCGTGGGCTTGGGCGGCCGACAACAACAGTAGGTAAAGCAGCAGGGCGCAAGCGGCGTTTAGGAAAAGGCGAAGCCCAGGCGCGCGCGTAGTGGCGCCGCCTCCGCCCGGAAAAGGCAATGCAAACATGATTCTCTCCGTGATGGAATGGAAGTGGGCTGGACAGGCGGCATCGAGTGACGCCGTCCAGGTCGGTCAAGCCGGTCAGGCGGACTTGGGCGGACGTTCCAATGGAATCAGGCTGGTGGAATACGGCGGCGGTGGCGACAGTGCCTGCCACTCGCGGAACACCTTGGGCTGCGGCGACGTCGACAGCGTCATGTGCAGCGGAATATCGTGGGTATGATCGAGCGGATTGTGGTGGTGCACATGACCGCTGCCGTCAGGCATCGCATCGGCGCCATCATCATTATCGTCGTCATCATGGTGATGACCGGCGTCATGGTGGCCGGCGAACTGCTGGTCTTGCGAGTGATGGACATGCTTGAACTGGCCGTGTGAGCTGGAACAGGCGCTGACGGTCAGAAATCCAATGAAGGAAATCAGCAGCATTGCCATGATGAGGCGCTCGGTTGACGATTTCAGGTGCATAGGTCCGTTTGCCCGCAGCTGTTTCCAGTGAAATAAGAAGTTCATTAGACCACAGCAAGGCGGGGCTTTTGCCCCATGTCATGGGCCGTGCGGCGCTGAAAAGGTGGTTTTGACGGGTGGTTTCAGCAATTGCTGCTGAAGTAGCAGCAAGAGTTTGCCTCGCCTCGTTTTGGCCTGCGCGTTCCCGATGACCAAATACCTTCAATTCCCAGGTCTCATTATTTTGGCGAACCATGTCGCCTAGAGCAGCCTCCCCTGGAGCGGGCCATTAAAAATATCAGGGGCGAACTTGAATGAGCCGGAAACTGCTTGGTTCTTGCCCCAATAAAGCATTTCCTGAGCATCAATATCTCTAGACTTGTAAGCATCCAAGCAAAGGAGATTCACAAATGATATTCAAACCAAAATTCATCAGCTTCGACTGTTATGGCACTCTGATCAACTTTGAAATGGGCCCCACAGCAAAGGGTCTCTTTGAAGATCGCGTACCAAGAGAGCGGATGGCAGCTTTCCTGGATAGCTTCCGGGCCTACCGCTTGGATGAAGTGCTGGGCGACTTCAAGCCCTTCTTCAATGTGGTGGAAAATTCCATCCATCGGGCCTGCAAGACCCATGGCGTCGAATATCGCCCATCAGACGCGCTTGCCCTGTATAACGCGGTCCCGACCTGGCAACCGCATCCGAACGTGGTCGAAGCGCTGGAGGCGATCGCACCGCACATTCCGCTGGTGATTCTGTCCAATTCGATGGTCGACCTGATTCCGCATAGCGTCGCCCACCTGAAGGCGCCGTTCCACGCCGTCTACACCGCCGAGGAAGCCAATGCCTACAAGCCGCGCCTGCAAGCCTTTGAGTATATGTTCGACCAGCTTGGCTGCGGTCCGGACCAGATGATGCACGTGTCATCGAGTTTCCGCTACGACCTGATGAGCGCGTCGGACCTCGGTTTCATGGCCAAGGCCTTCATCGACCGTGGTCATGATTTCCACTCCGACCTCTATGGCGTTAACCGTCTGACCGACGTTCGCCAATTGCCCGGGCTGGTGGGACTGGGCGAACCCGGGCGAGGCGCCTGATGCCAGCCGAACAAGCGATCGAGGCGGCGGCACTCAGCACACCCAAGCCCAGCCTTGCCCTGGCTGACGTTGAGGAGCTGGTCGCCCGCCTGTATGGCATCCGCGGCAAGGCCCTGTCGCTGGCCAGCGAGCGCGATCAGAATTGCTGTATCGAAGCCGTCGACGGCCAGCGATACGTGGTCAAGATCAGTAATCCCTCCGAGCCCTTGCCGGTCGTTGATTTCCAAATCGCCGCGCTCGATCACATCGCCCGGGTCGCGCCCGATCTGCCGGTGCCGCGCGTCGTGCGCACGCTGGCCGGGAAGACGCGCGACAGTGTCACGCTCGCTGGTGGCGTCCACACCAGCGTCAGAATGCTCACCTACCTCGACGGCATCCAGATCCGGGAGACGGTGCGCACCGTCTCGCAGCGCCGCGCCATGGGCACGGGCCTGGCCAGGCTCGATCTGGCCCTGCAGGGCTTTAGCCATCCCGCCGCCAGCCACGATTTGTTGTGGAATGTCTCGACCGCGCACCGGCTGGCCGACAAGCTCGAATTTGTCCTCGATGCCCCGCGCCGCGCACTCGCGACAAGCTTCATGCAACGCTTCACCACGCATGTGCTGCCGCGCCTGTCTTCGGTGCGGGCGCAGGTGATCCACAACGACTACCACCTCTACAACTTGCTGGTCGACGCCAACGACCATGAACGCATCACCGGCGTGATCGACTTTGGCGATATGCTGCAAGCACCGCTGGTGGGCGAAGTGGCCACGGCGGCGGCCTTCCACATGACGGGCAACGACGACCCGTTCGAAGGCCCGTCGCAATTTGTTGGCGCCTACCACGCGACCTTGCCGCTGCTGGACGCCGAACAGGAGATCGTGGCCGACCTGATGGCTACGCGCCAACTGGTGACCGCGCTCATTTCGGAGTGGCGCGCAGCCCGCTACCCGGAAAACCGCGCCTATATCATGCGCCACAACCCGGCCGCTTGGGAGGCGCTGGCCCAGATGGCTGACCTTTCGCGCAATGCGGCACGCGACCGATTGCTAATTGAAGTACGTTAAGGAAGAACACAATGAAAAGCACACCAGACCTCAATATGGTCAACGCCTATATCCCTGGCCGCGCCGACGTGGCGCCGGCCACCGCGGCGATGATTGAACGGCGCGACGCCTTGCTTGGACCTGCCTATCGGCTGATGTACGAGCATCCGCTGCATATCGTGCGCGGCGAAGGCGTGTGGCTGATCGATCCGCAGGGGCGCCGCTATCTCGACGTCTACAACAACGTCACCTCGCTCGGCCACTGCCACCCGGCAGTGAGCGAGGCAATCTGCACGCAAGTGCGTACGCTGGCGACCAATACACGCTATCTGCACGACACCATCCTGGAACTGGCCGAACGCCTGCTGGCCACTGTGCCGGAGACGCAGCTGGCGCATCTGATGCTCACTTGCACGGGCAGCGAAGCGAACGACCTGGCCTATCGCATCGCCAAAGTGCGCACTGGTGGCACCGGCGTGATTGTGACCGATACGGCGTATCACGGCATCACCGACACCGTCTCGCAGTTTTCGCCTTCGCTGGGACCGACTGTCGACCTGGGCGTCCACGTTCGCCTGGTGCCGGCGCCGCGCCAGTACCATGCAGGGGGCGATGACCTCGGCGAGCGCTTCACCCGTGACGTCGAGGCGGCCATCGCCGACCTGCGCCGTCACGGCATCAAACCAGCGGCGCTGATTGTCGATTCGCTGTTTACCAGCGATGGCATCCTGCCCGAGCCAACCGGCTTCCTGAAGGGGGCGGTCGAGGCGATCAAGCGCGCCGGTGGCCTGTTCATTGCCGACGAAGTCCAGCCAGGCTTTGGCCGCACGGGTGAACATATGTGGGGCTTCCAGCGCCATGGCGTGATGCCCGATATCGTCACCCTCGGCAAGCCGATGGGCAATGGCCAGCCGATCGCCGGCTTGCTGGCGACCTCCGACGCCCTGGAAGATTTCGGCCGCTATTCACGCTACTTCAACACCTTCGCCGGCAATACGGTGTCCTGCGCGGCGGCGCTGGCGGTGCTTAAGACGATCGAACAGGAAGGCCTGGTGCAGCATGCCGCCAACGTGGGCAAGGTCCTGCGCGACGGGATTGCCGGCCTGGCCAGCCGCCACGAGGCCATCGGCGACGTACGTGGCGCCGGCATGTTCGTTGGGGTGGAACTGGTGTCTGATCGCGCCACGCGGGCGCCCGATCGCTGGCTGACCAGCCAGGTGGTCAATCGCTTGCGCGACAAGGGTGTTTTGCTCAGTGCCTGCGCGATGGGCCACAATGTGCTCAAGATCCGCCCGCCGCTGGTGTTGACGGCCGATCAGGCAGGCATGGTGATCGAGGCGCTCGACGCATCGCTGACCGAGGCACAGTCGGCCCGGCCGGCATAGGTGGTACTATCAGGGTATGCAAACAACGGTAAAACTTGACCGGTTCGACCTCAAGATTCTCGTGCATCTGCAGCGCGAGGGGCGTTGTTCGAATGTCGAACTGGCCGACGCCGTTGGCCTCAGTCCCAGCCCCTGCCTGCTGCGCACCAAGCGCCTGCAGGATATCGGCGTCATCCGCGGCTATGGCGCCGATGTCGCGCTCGAGACGCTGGGCAGCCATGTCATCGTGTTTTCCGAAGTGACCATGGGCAGCCATCATCCGGCCGACTTTCGCAAGTTCGAAGCCGCCATTGCCAAGTTTGACGAAATCGTCGAGTGCTACAACGTCAGTGGCGGCTACGATTATCTGTTAAAGATTGTGGCGCCGAGCGTCGCCCACTTTCAGGCGCTGATGGAGCAACTGCTGGATGAGCAGATCGGTATCTTGAAGTTTTCGAGCCGAATCGTATTGCGCCAGCCCCTATTGCGCCGCAACGACCCGCTGATGACGATCGTCAGCGGGACAAAACGCTGGGAGTGAGCTGGCCGTGCAGGGGGCTGCATATCGCGCAACCCTCTGTCCCATTCCGCCTCAATATTGCTCTGCGAAGTCGATCAATACGCTCTTGGTGCGCCGGTTCGCCTCATAAGCCTGGCGCCCCAAGTCCTTGCCAATGCCCGATTGTTTGTAGCCACCGGTCGGGATCACGAAGTCGTTGCTGCGCCCGTAGCGATTGATCCATACGGTGCCAGCCTCAAGCTGCCTGACGCAACGCAACGCGCGGCTGATATTGCCCGTGTGCAGACCGGCCGCCAAGCCATACGACGGGTGGTCTGCCAGGGCCAGTGCCTGTTCCTCGTCGTCGAACACCTGCACCGTCAGCACCGGGCCGAACACTTCTGCGCGCGCCGCTTCCATCGTGCCGTCGACATCGACCAGTAAGGTCGGCGCGTAGTAGCCGCCGTCGCCAGCCACCTGCAGCAGCGTTCCTCCGGCCAGCACCTTGGCGCCGGCGGCCAGGGTGCGCTGCACCATGCCGTCGATGCGGCGGGCGTCGGCCGGGCGGATGATGGGGGAGAGCGTGGTGTCCGCAGCCCAGGTGGTGCCCGGCCGCAAAGCGGCGAAAGCGGTGCAGATGCCCGACAGCACCTGATCGGCGGCGCTGCGCTCGACGATGAGGCGGGAGCCGGCCACGCACACCTGGCCGGCATTGCCCGTGATGCCGGCAGCCACGGTGCGTGCGACCTTGTCGAGGTCGGGCGCGTCGGCGAACACCAGCTGCGGGCTCTTGCCGCCGAGCTCGAGCGTCACCGGCTTGGTGCCGCTCTCGGCGGCAGCGGCCATGATGATCTGGCCGGTGCGGGTCGAGCCGGTGAAGGTCACCTTGGCAATATGCGGATGGCGCACCAGGGCGTCGCCGGTGGTGTGGCCGTCACCTTGGACGACGTTGAATATTCCCGGCGGCATGCCGGCGGCGATCGCCAGTTCGGCCAGCCGCAACACCGAGAAAGGCGTCAGTTCGGACGGCTTCAACACCACGGCGTTGCCGGCGGCCAAAGCGGGTGCGATCTTGGTCGTTGCCATGACCAGCGGGAAATTCCACGGCGCAATGGCACCCACCACACCATACGGCTCGGTGATGGTCATGCCGAGGCTGTCGCGCTTGGTGGCCGCGACTTCGCCGCCCTCCTTGTCGGCCAGTTCGGCGAAAAACCGCAACAGTTCTGCCGTGTACGGTACGTCCCAGCGCACGACGTCATGTGCCGGGCGCGTCGAGCCGACCGCTTCGAGCGGCGCGAGCGTGGCCACGTCGGCTTCGACCAGATCGGCCCAGCGCCGCATGACGGCAGCGCGTGCGCGCGGCGCCTGGCGTGCCCAGCTACTGGTCTTGAAGGCTTGCCAGGCATTTTGCACGGCCTGGTCAACCGTTTGCGCATCGGCGACGGGCAGGCTGGCATAGGCCTTGTTGTCGGAAGGGCGATGCACGTCGATCTGCTCGCCCGGGGACGACACATACTGGCCGCCGATAAAGTGGCCACTTTTGACGACCACCTGGTCAGGATTGATCGATATGGGAGCTGCTTGCATTTGAGGTCCTTGAAAGGCGAACTGGCATGGCGGCGCAGTTCTACAGCCTCATCGTAACCTTCCCCATGCAGCATTTGGTGTGGCGCTGGCCATCCGCTGCAGCCAAAACGCGCGTAGTTATACAGACAGCAGCAGATTGTGCGGGGCGCGCTGGTCAACGCCCCGGTTCAGCCGCTGCGCCGCCAGGGCGGCACTGGCAGGAAGCGCGCCTGCAGGAATTTCATGAAGCCTTTGGTGCGCAAAGGTAGTCCCTTGCGCGCATGGGTCAAGGCGATCACGTTCGCATCGGACAGCTTGTAATCAGGCAGCAGCCGCACCAGATCACCAGCGGCGATATCGCCTGCGACATTCCATTCGGAGCGCATGATGATGCCGCGTCCCTCGCGCGCCCACTGATGTAAGACGTCGCCGTCGTTGCAAATGAGCTTGGGCCGAACGCGAATGCTCTGGCCGGTGCGTCCCCGATCGAAATGCCACAGCGTGGCGTCCTCATTGTTCTCCTGTAAAGCGAGGCAGGGCAAGTCAGATAATTGCTCCGGCCGCTCCGGCATGCCGCATCGTTCCAGCAGTGCCGGCGCGGCGCAGATGAAGCGCGCATTCGGCGCTATCGTGTAGGCAATCAGATTCGATAGCGCCAGCGCGCCAATATGGATACCCACGTCAAAGCGCTCGGCCGCTTCCGTCAGGGGTTGATCCGATAGCGTTAGCACGACATCGAGTTCCGGATGCAATTGTTGATATTCGGCCGTCGCCGCAGCGATAAAGCGACGACCAAAGCCCAATGGGGCATTGATCCTCAAGGTCCCGGCCATGCCGCCGCGCCGTTCGCGCACCGCGTCGAGCAAGGCGTCGTACTGCTGCAGCACGCCCGCGCCTTGCCGGCACAGCAGTTCGCCTTCCTCGGTCAAGCGCAGTTTGCGCGAGTTGCGGTCGATTAGGTGCACGTCCAGGCCGCGCTCGATCTGCTGCAGGCGCTGGCTCACTGCCGATGGCGTCAAGCCCAGCTGGCGCGACGCCGACAGCAGGCTCGCATGCTCGCGCAGAATCAGCAGAAAGCGCAGGTCGCCGGATTCCTTCATTAAGAACCTCTACATTAATAATTTAAAAAATCTACATCATTTTTTGATTCTACCCGACTATCATTGTCATACGAAAAAAATGGAGCTGACATGAAAGACATTGACCCAAGCACGATCACGGACACGCCGGCGCTGCTGCTGGACTGCACCCGCATGGACCGCAATATCGACCGCATGCGCCGACATCTGGCGAACTTGGGCGTCCAGTTGCGCCCGCATGTGAAGACCAATAAATGCCTCCAGGTGGCGCGCCGCCTGTTCGACGATGGCGTTGGTCCGATTACCGTGTCCACCTTGCGTGAAGCGCGCTACTTCCTCGATCATGGATTCAAGGACATCCTGTACGGGGTGGCGATCGCGCCGAATAAATTCGCTGCGGCCGCCGAACTGGCCGCAGGCGGTGCGCGCCTGACCCTGATACTCGACTGCATGGAGACGGCGCGCATGCTCACCGCCTTCGCGGCCGGGCGCACGCTGGGCTTGAAGATCCTGCTGGAGATCGACTGCGACGGCCATCGCTCCGGCCTGGTGCCGGATTCGCCACAGATTGTCGACATCGCGCACGTATTGCGCGCGGGCGGGCTGGAAGTGGAAGGTGTGATGACCCACGCAGGCAATTCCTACGATAGCAAGAGCATCGAGCAGATCGAGGCCTATGCGCGCCAGGAGCGCGACGCCGTGCTGCTGGCCGTGGGCAGCTTGCGGCGCGCCGGATTCGCCGCACCGGAGGTTAGCGTCGGCTCGACCCCAACTGCCTTGTTCGCCCAAGACTTGACGGGAGTGACCGAAGTGCGTGCCGGTGTCTTTGTTTTCTTCGACCTGGTCATGGCTGGCTTGGGCGTGTGCCAGCAGTCCGACATTGCCGTGTCGGTGCTGACGACGGTGATTGGCCATCAAGCGGAAAAAGGCTGGACCATCGTCGATGCCGGATGGATGGCGCTGTCGCGCGACCGCGGCACGGCAGCGCAGGCGGTCGACCAGGGCTATGGCGTGGTGTGCGACGCGCAGGGCCAGCCGCTGCCCGATATGATTGTGGTGGCGGCCAATCAGGAGCACGGCATTGTCGCTGCACGCGAGGGCGCCAGTGCCGTGCCGATGATCCCGGTAGGCACTCAGCTCAGGATACTACCCAATCACGCTTGCGCCACAGCGGCCCAACATGGCGGCTACCACGTGGCCGACGACGGTACCGGCACCACCTATTGGCCGCGTTTTGGCGGCTGGTGAGGGCGTATGGAAACCATCATGACGACCGCCGCGCCGCTGCCCGCCGGCCATTACGTGCAAGCGACCAAAGCCGCGGGACTGGTGTTCGTGTCGGGCCAGCTGCCGCTGCCGCCATCCGGGATGGACATCCCGGCCGGACTGGAGGCGCAGGTCCGGCAAGCGATGAGCAATGTGGAACAGATCCTGATAGCAGCCGGTTCCTCGCTGGAGCATGTGCTCAGCATCCAGCTTTTCATCGCCGACGTCGCCCTGTGGCCCGAAGTGAACCGGGTGTATGCCGACATCATGGGAACGAGCAAGCCGGCCCGCACGATCGTGCCGGTGTCGGCGCTGCACTACGGTGCTCTGATAGAAGTCAACGCGATTGCCCAGGTGGCAAGCCGCCCTGAATGAAAGATCGACCATGAGCGTGCTGGTCATGCCGTCGCTGCGGCAAGTGCGTGCGGGCGTGACCGTGGTGCGGCTGGGCCGCGTGCACCGACTGGCCCCGGCGCCTTAGGGCGATACAGCAGCTTGTGCCGGGCCGGGAGAGAAATGCCACCGATTGTGTGTTCTGGCCGGATCAAATCAATGCATTCGAGCAGGGCAATAATGGTGCAATATCTACCTGAATGCCAATGATGATTCGCATGACCTTTACCCTTCAGGAGCAAGCATGAGCAATGCCACCCAATTAGCGTCCGGAGCCTGGCGCGACACGGCGATCAGCGCCGCCACCATCCGCAGCCGCATCGCCATCATCGACGTGCTGCGCGGCCTGGTCATGTTGATCATGCTGTTTGATCATGTACGCGAATCCGTCTACGCCCATGTCGCCATCACCGACCCGCTGACCGTCACCGACATGGAGCCGATGATGTTCTTCACGCGTACGGCGGCGCATTTTTGCGCGCCAATGTTCGTGTTCCTGAGCGGCTTGTCGGCCTGGCTGTACGCGCATCCGGCTGCCGGCCCGCGCGATGCCACCGGCTTTCTCGTCAAACGCGGCGCGCTGCTGGTGTTCCTCGAAATCGTGGTGGTCAATACTGCCTGGTACGGCGTCTTGCCGCCGGCTGCCCTCTACCTGCAGGTGATCTGGATTACCGGCCTGGCAATGATCGTGCTGGGCCTGGCCCATCGCCTGCCGATGAAGCTGCTGCTGGCCGTGGGCTTGGTGATCGTCTGTGGCCACAACGCGCTCAGCGGGCTGAGCTTTGAGCCGGACAGCCCGGCCTATGGGGCATGGATTCTGCTGTTGCACCGGGGCGTGCTGTATGCCAGCGACAGCTTCCAGATCAAAGTGACCTATCCCCTGGTGCCGTGGATCGGCGTGATCTTGCTGGGCTATGTGGCCGGCCCCTTGTATGCAAAGGCGATGGACCCGGCGCGCCGCAAGCAGCTGCTGATCTTGCTCGGCGGCGGCGCCTTGCTGGCGCTGCTGGTGCTGCGCGGTTTCAATATCTATGGCGAGCAATTGCCATGGGTTCAGGGAGACACCTGGCTCCAGACTGTGATGTCGTTCGTCAACGTTACCAAGTATCCGCCTTCGCTCGATTTCGTGCTGCTGACGGTGGGCGGCGGGCTGCTGGTGATGGCGTGGCTGGAGCAGACCGACAACTGGTTGACGCGGATGTGCGCGACTTTCGGTAGCGTGCCGATGTTTTATTACCTGTTGCATCTGTACTTGCTGTTGGTATTGCAGAACCTGTTCGTCGCGCTGTTTGGCGCCAACCACGGCACCCGCTTCGGGGTCGAGCACTACTGGGTGGTGTGGGTGATGGCGCTCGCGCTGATACCGGTGCTGTACCTGCCGTGCCGCGCCTTCTCGCGCTTTAAACGACAATCGACCCAGGCCTGGGTGCGCTATTTCTGATCCCGGGCAGCTGGCATGGCGCAGTGCGGTATTTTCTGCTCCGTGACGTCCCCGCAGGACGGCCCGGAGCGTCAATTTGAAGGCTGCACCATTGTCAGCGCAGCGCTTTTCAGGCATGGCAGCTTATGCCGGACGATGCCTCAAATGCCACCGTTTCTGTGTTTTGGCTGCATCAATACAAGACATTCAAGCAGGCTTGTGGTGGTGTAATACATGCTAGTCACCAGACACCCAGACATCGCCGACGCACATTCATTCAACCTAAGGAAACTGAACCATGACTACCAACTTGAGGCCGAAGTATATTACGTTCGATTGCTACGGCACGCTGATCAATTTCCAGATGCGGCAGGTGATGGAAGCCCTGTTTGCCGACCGCGTTTCCCCTGAAAAAATGAAGCAGTTCACCACCGACTTCGCCCAGTACCGCCTGGATGAAGTGATGGGCGACTGGCGTCCGTATGACCAGATCCTGTGCAATGCCGTGGAGCGCACCTGCCGGCACAACGGAGTCGAGTATCGCACCGACGAAGGCCTGAAGTTTTACGATGCGGTGCCGACCTGGATGCCGCACGCGGACGTGCCGGATGCGCTGGCACGCCTGGCCAAGGAATACAAGCTGGTGATCCTGTCGAACGCGATGGATGTGCAGATTCCGCACAGCGTCGATAAACTGGGTGCCCCGTTCCACCGCGTCTACACGGCGCAACAGGCCGGCGCCTACAAGCCGCGCCTGCGCGCGTTCGAATACATGATCGACCAGCTGGGCTGCAATCCGGAAGACATCCTGCACGTATCGTCGAGTATGCGCTACGATCACCTGTCGGCGGACGATATCGGCATCAAGAACCGTGTGTTCGTCGCCCGTGGCCACGAGCCGGCCTGGCCGGTATGGGGCGCGCACGAGGTCAAGGACCTGGGCGGCTTGCCGGCCCTGGTCGGCCTGTAAGCTGTGCCGATGAACCCGGATCGTCACCAAGACTGGACGTTGCGATGAAGTTGGAATCCTACTGGCTCGATACTGCACCGGCCTTTGTCAATGGCGCCAAAGGACCGGTGTCGGGACGGACCGACGTGGTGGTGGTGGGCGGCGGCTTTACCGGCCTGTCGGCGGCGCTGGCCTTGGCCAAGCAAGGGGCCTCGGTGGTCGTGCTCGAAGCGGGGCGGGTGGTGGGCGAAGCATCCGGCCGCAATGGCGGCCATTGCAATAGCGGCCTGGCGCACGATTTTGCGACCCTGGCCGCAAAGCTCGGCATCGATCAGGCGCGCGCTTTCTACCAGGCCTATGCCGCTTCGGTTGAAACGGTCGCCGGCCTGGTCGCGCAGGAAGGCATCGACTGCGACTTTGCCCGGGTCGGCCGGCTCAAGCTGGCGGTCAAGCCGGAGCACTACGACAAGCTGGCGCGCGCCTGCGACTTGCTGCGGGCCGAGGTGGATCAGAACGTCGAGATGGTACCGGCCGAGCGCATCCGTACCGAAGTCGGCTCCGACCAATTTTTCGGCGGCCTGCTGCAAACGACCAGTGCGCAGATGCACATGGGTAAGTTCGGCGTGGGCTTGGCGCATGCCGCCGCTCGCGCTGGCGCCCGCATCCACGAACATGCCCCAGTGACGGGGATTGAGCGCCGCCCCGACGGCGGCTTCCGTGTCACCAGCGCGCGCGGCAGCCTCGATGCTGGCCAGGTGCTGCTGGCCACGGGGAATTCCCGCCAGGGTCCGTTCTTCTATTTCCGCCGTCGCATGATCTCGGTGGGCAGCTTTCTCATCGCCACCGCGCCACTGGACAAGACCGTCATCGACCGCCTGCTGCCGCAGCGCCGCAACTACGTCACTTCCAAGAATATCGGCAACTACTTCCGCTTGTCGCCCGATAACCGCCTGTTGTTCGGCGGGCGGGCCCGCTTCGCCATGTCGAACCCGAGTTCCGACCAGAAGAGCGGCGATGTGCTGCGCTTGGCGATGGAGCAGATGTTTCCGGAATTGCAGGGCGTGGGCATTGACTACTGCTGGGGCGGCCTGGTCGACATGACGGCCGACCGCCTGCCGCGCGCAGGCCAGCATCGCGGCATGTATTACTCGACCGGTTACAGCGGCCATGGCGTGCAGATGTCGGTGCATATGGGGCAGGCGATGGCCGATGTCATGGCCGGCAAGACCGAACGCAACCCATGGCGCGACCTCAGCTGGCCGGCCGTGCCAGGGCATTTCGGCAAGCCCTGGTTCCTGCCCTTGGTGGGCGCCTATTACCGGATGCGGGACTGGTTGGAATGAACTTACCTGCACAAACAAGCACGACACTCCAGGAGCAAACATGAGCGACAAGCAATCCGACATCATCGTTCCCCAGCACACGAGCGATGTCCAGCACGGCGTATCGCGCCGCGACGTGATGCGCAGCCTGGTGGGCGGGGGCATGCTTGCCACCACCGCCGGCGGCCTGTTGATCCTTCCCGGCACCGCCCTGGCACAGACGCCGAAGAAAGGCGGCCGCCTGCGCGTGGCAACTGTGTCCGCTTCGAGCGCCGACACGCTCGATCCGGCCAAGGGCGGCGGCATGGTCGACTATGTGCGGCACTATATGTTCTACAACTGCCTGACCATCATTGACGACAAGCTCACCGCCCAGATGGCGTTGGCCGAATCGATCACTTCCAAGGATGGCATGCTGTGGACCGTCAAGCTGCGCAAGGATGTGCGTTTCCACGATGGCAAACCTTTGAGCTCGGCCGACGTCGTGTATTCGCTGCTGCGCCACAAGAATCCGGCCACCCTGTCCAAGGTGCTGGCGGTGGCCGAGGCGTTCGACGCCGTCAAGGCGACCGGACCGCACGAACTCCAGATTAAACTCAAGTCGGCCAATGTCGACCTGCCGACGCTGCTGGGCGTATCCCATTTCTCGATCATCAAGGACGGCACGGTGGATTTCCGCACGGCAGTCGGCACCGGCCCTTACAAGTGCAAGGAATTCAGGCCTGGCGTGCGCTCGATCGGCGTGCGCAATGGCGAGTACTGGAAGCCGGGCAAGCCCCACCTCGATGAAATCGAATACTTCGCCATTCCCGACGAGGCTGCGCGCGTCAATGCGCTGTTGTCGGGCGACGTGCACCTGATCGTGGGCATCAACCCGCGCTCGGCATCGAATTTCACGCCGAGCTCGGGCTGCACGCTATTCGAGTCGAAGACCGGCCATTACACCGACCTGATCATGCGCGACAGTCTCGGCCCGGTCAAAAATCCCCACTTCGTGCTGGCGATGAAACACCTGCTCGACCGCGAACAGATCCGTAAGGTATCCATGCGCGGCTACGGCATCCTCGGCAATGACCAACCGGTCCAGCCATCAAGCCGCTACTACCTCGCTGGATTGCCGCAGCGCACGTTCGACCTGGACAAGGCCAAGTTTCATCTGCAGAAATCCGGCATGGCCGGCATTCCTTTACCGTTGGTGGCCTCAACGGCCGCGTCCGGTTCCGTCGACATGGCGCAGATCATCCAATTGTCGGCGCAGAAGGCCGGCCTGAAGCTCGACATCAAGCGCATGCCTGCCGACGGTTACTGGTCGAACCACTGGGCCAAGCATCCTATGTCGTTTGGCAACATCGGTCCGCGTCCGACGGTCGATCTGATGTTCTCGCTGTTCTTCAAGTCCAGCTCGCCGACCAACGTGTCAGGCTGGAAAAACGAAAAATTCGATCAATTGCTGGACTTGGCGCGCGGCGAAAGCAATGAAGCAAAGCGCAAGCAGATGTATGCCGACATGCAGGTGCTGGTGCATGAACACTGCGGCGTCGGGATACCGATGTTCATCCACTCGCTCGATGGCTTCAGCAACAAGGTCAAGGGCTACGCCAGCCACCCGCTGGGCGGCCTGATGGGATTCAATTTCTCCGAGCACCTGTGGCTCGAAGCTTGAAGCCAGATTGATGAAAGCACAATCATGAACGGTACCGCTCTACAACTTGTCGTCAAGCGCCTCGGGGTCAGCATCTTGACCCTGCTGGTGGTGTCGGCCTTGATCTTTTCCATCACCGCGCTGTTGCCGGGCGATGCGGCGCAGGCGGCGCTGGGCCAGGAAGGTACACCGGAACTGGTGGCCGCCTTGCGGGCCAAGCTCGGCCTGGACCAGCCGGCCCATATCCGCTACTTCCAGTGGCTGGGCGGCTTGTTGACGGGTAACCCCGGGGTCGCCATGGCCAATGGCTTGCCGGTGGCTGAACTGATCGGCAGCCGCCTGCCGGCCTCGCTGATGCTGGCGGCGGTGACGGCGGCCGTGTCGGTGCCGCTGGCGCTGACGATTGGCATCCTGTCGGCCATGTATCGCGGCTCGCTGTTCGACCGCACGGTCAGCATGGCGACCGTGTGGACGGTGTCGGTGCCGGAATTCCTGATCGCCACCATCGCCGTGCTGATCTTCGCGGTCAAACTTCGCTGGCTGTCGGCGCTGTCGCGCACCGACGATATCGCCACCGTCGGCCAGTTCCTGCGGGTGTACGCGCTGCCGGTGATGACACTGTGCTGCGTGATCGTGGCGCAGATGGCGCGCATGACGCGCGCCGCCGTGATCGACCAGCTCAATTCCTCCTACGTCGAAATGGCGCGCCTGAAGGGTGTGCGGCCGATCCGGATGGCGCTGACCCATGCGCTGCCGAACGCGGTCGGCCCGATCGTCAACGCGGTGGCGCTGTCGCTTGCCTACCTGATCGGCGGCGTGATCATCGTCGAGTCGATCTTCAATTATCCGG
Source organism: uncultured bacterium (assembly GCA_965233055.1). Lineage (GTDB taxonomy): Bacteria > Pseudomonadota > Gammaproteobacteria > Burkholderiales > Burkholderiaceae_D > Telluria_A. Next base: position 22,496 of record CBDDRJ010000045.1, on the reverse strand, counting down.
GCATCGCCAGCCTGATGGTCGACTCCGTCACGATGCGCGATATGCCCGTGGTGCAGGCCTGCGCCATGCTGTTCTGCGCCGGTTACCTGGTGCTGCTGACCATCGCCGATGTGTGCGCCATTCTTTCCAACCCGAGGCTGCGTCAATGAATTCCTCCGAACTCTCTCCCGCCGCAAGGCGCAAGGCGCGCCGCCGCTTGCCGGTCGCTGCCATCATCGGCATCGCGGTTGTCGCCTTCTGGCTGCTGATGGCCCTGATCGGGCCGTTGATCGCCCCGCAGGACGCGGGCGGCGTCACTGGCGACGATGTGTTCGGGCCGATCAGTGCCCAGCATCTGCTGGGCACCGACTACCTCGGGCGCGACGTACTAAGCCGCATTTTGCACGGCGCGCCGTACACCATCGGCGTGGCGCTGGCCGCGGTGCTGGTGGCCAGCATCGGCGGCACGGCGCTGGCCATGTGCGCAGCGGCGACCGGCGGCTGGTTCGACGCCATCGTCAGCCGCATCGTCGACACCATGATGAGCATCCCGCATAAACTGCTGGCGCTGATCATCGTGGCCGGTTTTGGCACCTCGGTCCCGTTGCTGATCGTGATCGCCGGGGTCGGCTATATGCCAGGCGCCTACCGCATCGCGCGCGCACTGGCCGTCAATGTGCAAGCCATGGAATACGTGCAGGCGGCGCGCGTGCGCGGCGAGGGCCTGGCCTATATCACCCTGTTCGAGATGCTGCCCAATATGTTCCGCCCGGTGCTGGCCGACTTCGGCCTGCGCTTCCTGTTCATCGTGCTGCTGCTGAGCGGCCTGAGTTTCCTCGGGCTGGGCATCCAGCCGCCGGACGCGGACTGGGGCTCGCTGGTGCGCGAGAACATCATCGGCCTGTCAGAAGGGGCGCCCGCGCTGATCATGCCGGCCCTGGCGATTGCCACCCTGACGGTCGGCGTCAATATGACGATCGACAGTCTGAGCGGGCGCAAGCGCCGCGGAAGCGAGGGCTAAGATGAACGACATCGTCAAGGTATGCGGCCTGCGCGTCACGGCCCGCAACGACATGGGCGAGGATGTGCCGATCGTCCATGGCGCCGATTTCTCCATCAAAAAGGGCGAAGTGCTGGCCCTGATCGGCGAGTCCGGCTCCGGCAAGACCACCATCGCGCTGGCGCTGATGGGCTATGCGCGCGCCGGCTGCCGACTGGCCGGCGGCACGGTGACGGTGGCCGGCCACCAGGTGCTGGCGATGAACGAGGGCCAGCTGGCCGACCTGCGCGGGCGTACGGTGGCCTATATTGCGCAAAGCGCTGCCGCCTCCTTTAATCCGTCCAAGCGCCTGATGGACCAGGTCATCGAGAGCGCGCTGATTCACAAGGTGATGTCGCGCGAGGCGGCCGAAGCGAAGGCGGTGGCGCTGTTTCGCGCGCTGGCCTTGCCGCAGCCGGAGAAAATTGGCATGCGCTACCCGCACCAGGTATCGGGCGGCCAGCTGCAGCGCCTGATGGCGGCCATGGCCCTGATCACCGACCCGGACCTGGTGATCATGGACGAGCCGACCACGGCGCTGGACGTCACCACCCAGATCGACGTGCTGCGTGCCTTCAAGAAAGTGGTCAAGGAGCTCGGCACCACGGCCGTCTACGTCACGCACGACCTGGCGGTGGTGGCCCAGATGGCTGACCGCATCGTCGTGCTGCGCGATGGCGCCATCCGCGAAATCGGCAGCACCACCCAGATCCTGACCGCGCCGGCCCATGACTACACCAAGAGCATGCTGGCGGCGATCGCGCCCAAGCCGCTCACGGCCGCCGCCGTTGCGCGGACGGCATCGTCCGAGCATCCGCTGCTGGAAGTGCGCGGCCTGTACGCCGCCTATGCCACCGCCAAGCGCGGCGTGCCGCCCAAGAGCGTGCTCGACGATATCAACCTGGTGATCCCGCGCGGCGCCACCATCGGCGTGATCGGCGAATCAGGTTCCGGCAAGACCACGCTGGCGCGCGTCATCGCCGGCATGGTGGCGCCGTCGGAAGGCGAGATCCTGCTCGACGGCAAGCGCCTGGCGCCCACCCTCGAGAGGCGCACGCGCGAGCAGTTCCGCCGCATCCAGTTCGTGTTCCAGAACGCCGACACGGCGCTCAACCCGCTGCATACGATCGAACGCATCCTGGCACGCCCGCTCGAGTTCTATCACGGCATGAAGGGCGAGGCGCGCCGCAAGCGCGTACTGCAGCTGCTCGACCTGGTGCGCCTGCCGGTGGCGGTGGCCGACCGCCTGCCAGGCGAACTGTCGGGCGGGCAGAAGCAGCGCATCAATCTGGCGCGCGCGCTGGCCGCGCAGCCGGACCTGATCCTGTGCGATGAAGTCACGTCCGCGCTCGACACGGTGGTCGGCGCGGCCATCCTCGAACTGATGGCCGAGCTGCGCAAGGAACTGAACGTGTCCTATATGTTCATCAGCCACGACATCAATACCGTGCGCGCCATCTGCGACGATATCGTGGTGCTGTATGCCGGCCACAAGGTCGAAGCGCGCAAGCGCGAGGCACTGGCGCTGCCGCCTTTCCATCCGTATTCGCACCTGCTCATTTCGTCGGTGCCGGTGTTGCGGCGCGGCTGGCTGGAAGAGGTCGGCGAACGCAATCCGGCCGCTTTGCCGCTGCTGACATCGTCAGTTGACATGCGCGGCAACTGCGCCTTCCTCGATCGCTGCCCGCTGCGCGTCGACGGCGTCTGCAATAGCCTGCCGCCGCCGCGCCGCACGCTCGACAATGGCGGCAGCATCCTGTGCCACCGCACCGAAGCGGAGTTGCGGCGCCTGCAAAACCCGCTGACCGTGGTCGAAGGGGAGGTCGCATGAAGGCGCGCTTTGTCCGCCTGGCCGAGACGCAGCGCGCCAGCGTGTCCCTGCTGATCGACGGGCGCCCGGTGAGCGCGCTGGCCGGCGACACCCTGATGGTTGCTATCCTCAACAATGTCGGCCACTTGCGCGAATCCGAATTCGGCGATGGCCAGCGCGCCGGCTTTTGCCTGATGGGCGCCTGCCAGGATTGCTGGGTCTGGACCGCCAGCGGCGAGCGCATGCGTGCCTGCACCGCCGTTGTCGAAGAAGGAATGCACATCGTGACGGCACAGCCGGGCGCGACCTGGGCCACCACATGACAGCGCAAACGGCCGACGTCATCGTTGTTGGCGGCGGCTTGATGGGCGCCGCCTCGGCCTTTTTCCTGCGCAAGCGGGGCCTGTCGGTGATCCTGCTCGAGCGCGGATTGATCGGCCAGCAAGCCAGTGGCGTTAATTTCGGCAATGTGCGCCGGCAGGGCCGTGCCATCGACCAGCTGCCGCTGGCGAATCGCTCACGCGAGATCTGGGGCAAGCTCAAGGAGTTGATCGGCGAGGATGTGGAGTTCTTGCTCAGCGGCCACCTGCGGGTCGGCTACCGGCCGCTGCATGTCGAACGGATGGAAAACTATGCGCGGGATGCGCAGCCTTACGGGCTCGGTCTGCAGATGCTGAGCGCCCAGACGCTGCGCCAGCGCTTTCCTTTTCTTGGGCCGGAAGTCATCGCCGGCTGCTACGCCCCGCATGACGGCCATGCCAATCCGCGCCTGGCGGCGCCGGCCTTCGGCCGCGCCGCCGTGCGTGCCGGCGTGCAGGTGCTCGAAAACACCCAGATTGTCCATATCGACAAGGACGGCGAGGACTTCGTGGTCAGCGCCGCCGATGGGCGCTGCTTCCGCGCGCCGCTGGCACTGGTCACGGCCGGCGCCTGGGCCAACCGTATCAGTGCCGCATTGGGCGAACCGGTGCCGATGCAGGCGAACGGGCCGCAGATGGTCGTCACCGAACCGGTTCCGTATGCCATCGCACCAGCGATCGGGGTGGCGTCCGACCTGGTCAAGGAAGACATCTATTTCCGCCAGGTCCAGCGCGGCAATATCGTCATTGGCGGCTGCGCCCGCGAAGCGGTGGACCTGGAGCGGCGCCTGTCCCATGTACAGCCGCGCAATACGCTGCTGCAGTTGACCCAGATCGAGCGCGTGGTGCCGGCGCTGAAACGCCTGAACATCATCCGCGTCTGGAGCGGGATCGAGGGCTATATGCACGATGACCGGCCAGTGATGGGGCCGAGTGCGCGCCTGCCCGGCCTGTACTACGCGTTCGGCTTTTGCGGCGCCGGCTTTCAGCTGGGGCCGGGCGTGGGCGATGTCATGGCTGAACTGATCCATACCGGCAGCACCAGCACGCCAATTGCCCAGTACGGCATTGGACGTTTCAGCGCCACTCGCTGAACTGCGCTTGCAGCCACTGCGCCAGTGCCAACGGCGCCCCGTGCAGTTCACTGGCGCCCAGCCAGATCAAGCCGTATTGGCTACCGTCCGGGTCGAAACCGGCGGGCGCTACCAGGCTGCCCCGCTGCACGTCGTCGGCGACCAGCACGCGCGGGCTGAGGGCCACGCCCAGGCCGGCAGAGGCCGCTTCGACGATCAGGGAGTGGTGGTCGAAGTAACGGATTTCCGTGGGGCGCGGCGCCGCTGGATGGGTCTGCAGCCAGTGCGACCAGGCGTCGGGGCGGGTCTTCGCGCCGAGCGCGATATAGTCGCCCTGTTGGTAACGCGGCAGGCAGTCGGGCCGCATCACGGGCCCCATTTCTTCGCGAAATAGGGGGCGTACATTCCACGCATCCGGCACGGCGAAGTCCAGCCGCCGAATGGCCAGATCGACCTGATTGCGGCGAAAGTCCACCAGCCCGCCGCCGACCGAGAGGTGGATGGCAAGGGCCGGATGCGCCGCTTGAAAAGCCCCCAGGCGCGGAATGAGCCAACGCATGGCCACCGACGGCTCGCACGAGAGCACCAGGGCGGTCTGTTCGCTACTGCTGGCGCGCAGGCTGTGGACGGTGGCGGCCAATTCGCCAAAAAACCTGCCCAGGGTGAGATTGAGGGTGGCGCCGGCCGGCGTCAGGCGCAGGCCGCGCCCGCTCTTGTCGAACAGCTTGACGCCGATGTCGTTGGCCAGTTTGGTGATGCGCCGACTGACGGCGCCGTGGGTGAGTGCGAGCGAATCGGCGGCCAGCCGTACCGAGCCCAGCCGGGCGGTGGCCTCGAACGCCCGCAAGTCGTCGAGGGAAGGTAGGTCGGAGCGATCCATTGGTGAGAATATATCACCGATCTGGCGCAGAAACTATCGCTTTTCATAGTGGGAAGGCATTCCTATAATTGATCCATGCGAAACAGTTATACCGACAACATCGGCCTGCTTGCCGACGACCTGACCAGCGCGGCCGATGCTGCCGCTCCCTTCGTTGCCCGTGGCCTGAGCGCGCGCATCGGCCGCGGCCAGCTGCCGCGCCATGCTGGGCGATGGCCGTTCCCTGCTGCTCGCCATGAAGGCCGGTGGCTTTGGCAGTGATGATGCGCCGTTGCATGCCGTCGCACGGATGCCCGCGCAGAACAAGCCCGACACAAGGATACCCTTTGAAAAATAGTGCTCCACCGATCGGCATGACGATGGGCGATGCCTCGGGCATCGGGCCGGAAATCGTGGCCAAGTTACTGGCACAGGGCGGCCAAGGCGTGGTCGTGTTCGGCAGCCATGTCGTCATGCAGGACATCGTGCGCCGGCTCGGCTTGCCCATCGAGGTCAGGCGCATCGAGGGGCCGGCCGCGGCGCAGTTCTCGCCGGGCGTCATTGAGGTCATCGAGTGCACCGCGATCACACGGCCGCCGCCGCTCGGGCAGGTCAGTCCGATCTCCGGCCAGGCGGCCTTCGACGCCATCGTCGCAGCCATCGCGGCAGCCAAGAACGGCCAGGTCAGCGGCATCGTCACCGCGCCGATCAATAAGGAGGCGATGAGCAAGGCAGGCATAGGCTACCCGGGCCATACGGAAATCCTGGCCGACTTCGGCGGTGCCAAGCGCGTCGCCATGATGCTGGCCAACGACGATATCCGCACCGTGCTCGTCACCATCCACACCTCGCTGCGCAAAGCCATCGAACAAGGCGATTTCGACGCGCAGATGTCGGCCATCCGGCTGGCCCACCAGGGCGGCACGGCGCTTGGCATTGCGGCCCCGCGGGTCGCCGTCGCCGGCTTGAACCCGCATGCCGGCGAAGGCGGCCTGTTTGGGGACGAGGAAATCAGAATCATCCGGCCCGCCATCGAAGCGGCGCGCGCCGAAGGCATCGATGCCAGTGGCCCGTATCCGGGCGACACGGTCTTCATGCAGGCACGCATGGGCCGATTCGATGTGGTCGTGGCCCAGTACCACGATCAGGGCCTGATCCCGGTGAAATACCTCGGCCTCGAGAAAGGTGTCAACATCACCTTGGGCCTGCCGTTCGTGCGCACCAGCCCGGATCATGGCACGGCATTCGACATCGCCGGCCAGGGTATCGCCGACCACGCCAGCCTGGCCACCGCGCTTGCCTACGCAATCCGCCTGGTCGCCGCGCAGGCGCCGCACTAACTGAAAAGGAAACACCATGGGACTTCGTTTCATCTTCATGCTCACGCGCAATGACCGCACGGTCGACGACGCCTCGCAGCAACTCGAGACTGCGCTCAGCCTGGGTGTGCGCCACATCGGCTTCAAGGACATCGGCCTGCCGCTCGCCCAGCTCAAGCGCCTCAATGCCGCCATCAAGGCCGGCGGCGCCACTTCCTACCTGGAGGTCGTCTCGCTCGACCACGACAGCGAAATCGTCTCCGCCAGGGCCGCTGTCGAGATCGGTGTCGATATCCTGCTCGGTGGCACCCGGGTCGACGATGTGCTGCCGATCATCGCCGGTGCCGGCATCGCCTATTTCCCCTTTCCCGGACGGATCACCGGCCATCCGAGCGTGCTCGAAGGCAGCATCGACGAGATCGTCGCCAGTGCCAAGGCGATGGCGGCGCGCGACGGCGTGCATGGCCTGGACTTGCTGGCCTACCGGTCGGCGGAAAATGTCCCGGCCTTGATGAAGGCCGTCTGCGCCGCCATTTCCAAGCCTGTCTACATTGCCGGTTCGATTGCCAGCCCGGACAGGATTGCCGTGGTCCAGGGCGCCGGCGCAGCCGGTTTCACGATCGGCACCGCGGCGCTGGACGGCAAATACCCCGCCAACGGGCATGACGTGCCCAGCCAGCTGACGGCGATCCTGCGCGACGTTGCAGCCCTGAACAAGCACCTCTCGCCCATTCACAAGAATGATTTGGCAGGCGCATCGGCGGGGCTGGCAGCGGCGCGCGGATCCATGCCGCACAACCTGGGCAAGCAGCTGCAGATGAAAGTGATCCCATACCAGGGGCCGGCTGGCTGGTCGTTTCAACAGCACGACGACGCCCTGTTCTTTGTGCACAGGGGGACACTGCTGATGAAGTTTCGTGACCGCGAAGAGCGCATCGAACAGGGCGAATTCATCGTCGTGCCGCGTGGCGTCGAGCACTGCGCCGTGGCGCTCAATGGGAACGACTGCCAGGTGTTGATGGCGACGACAACGGTATCAGCGAGCACATAGCCTGCGCAAAGCGCCTAAAAAAGGGAGATTGTGTCGCTGGGTGTCCGCGCAACGATACAAAAAGCCCTGCTGGTGCTTCTACAATTGAATCATGAATCCAGAATCAGCCATCCTCGTCGCTCCTGCCGGCAAACGCATGCTATTGGGGTGTATCGCGGACGACTTCACCGGCGGCACCGACCTGGCCGGCATGCTGGTCAAGGCAGGCATGCGCACCGTGCAGTTGATCGGGGTGCCGGACGGACCGCTGCCCGCCGATGTCGACGCGGTGGTGATCGCGTTGAAGTCGCGCACCAGCCCGGCCGGGGAAGCGGTGGCCCAGTCGCTCGCCGCCTTGCGCTGGCTGCAGCAGGCGGGCTGCCGGCAGTTCTATTTCAAGTACTGCTCGACCTTCGATTCCACGCCGCGCGGCAATATCGGCCCCGTCGCCGACGCCTTGATGCAGGCACTGGACACAGACTTCACCATCGCCTGTCCGGCATTGCCCGCCAATGGCAGGACCGTATACCAGGGCAATCTGTTCGTCGGCGATGTGCCGCTCGCCGAATCGGGTATGCGCAAGCATCCTTTGACGCCAATGACCGACTCGAACCTGGTGCGCGTACTGCAGCAGCAGGTGGGGCGCAAGGTCGGCCTGGTCGACCATGCGACCGTGAGCAAGGGGGAAGCGGCGATCCGCGAACGCTTTGCGGCGCTGCGCCAGCAGGGCCATGGTATGGCCATCGTCGATGCGCTGAGCGACGCGGACTTGGATGCGATCGGCGCGGCCTGTGCCGATATGCCGCTGGTGACGGGCGGCTCCGGCATCGCGCTCGGCTTGCCGCCCAACTTCCGTCGCAGCGGCCTGCTGGCGTCGCGTGGCGTGGCCGATGCGCTGCCGAACACGGGCGGCCTGCGCGCCGTGATCGCGGGTAGCTGCTCGATGGCCACGCAAAGGCAAGTGGACCTGATGCGCGCATCCTGCCCCGCCTTTTGCGTCGATCCGATACGGCTGGCGCGCGGCGAGGATGTGGTGTCGGCCGCGCTCGACTGGGCAGCCGGCCGCATCGCGCAGCAAACGGTATTGATTTATGCCACCGCCGCACCGGAAGCCGTCAGCCAGGCGCAGGCCGAGCTGGGTGTCGAACAAGCCGGCCAGCTCGTGGAGACGGCGCTCGCTGCCATTGCGCGCGCGCTGGTGCAGGCGGGCGTGGGCCAGATGATCGTGGCCGGCGGCGAGACTTCCGGTGCTGTCGTCAAGGCCCTGGGCGTGAACGGATTGCGGATCGGGCCTGAAATCGATCCGGGCGTGCCGTGGACCAGCACCTTGCATGATGACGGCATGGCGCCGCTGGCGCTCGCGCTCAAGTCCGGCAATTTCGGCAGCGAGGACTTCTTTCTCAAGGCCTGGGACAAGCTGCCATGAGCCCGATGATTGCCAGCGGCAGAGACGAAGCGGCATTGCGCGAACAGATCGTCGCCTTCGGCCGCTCCTTGTTCGAGCGCGGACTGTCAGCCGGCAGCAGCGGCAATATCAGCGTTCGGCTGGACGACGGCTGGTTGCTCACGCCGACCAATGCCTGCCTGGGGCGCCTCGATCCGGCGCGCCTGGCCAAACTTGACTGGACCGGGCGCGCCGTCAGCGGCGATGCGCCGTCCAAGGAAGCCTTCCTGCATCGCGCCATGTATGAGGCCCGCACCGGGGCGGGCGCTATCGTGCACCTGCATTGCTCGCATGCGGCCGCCGTCTCCTGCATGTGCGGCTTGAACCAGGACGACTGCATTCCGCCCTTGACGCCTTACTTCATCATGAAGGTCGGCCGCCTGCCCTTGATTCCCTACCACCGCCCGGGCGATCCGGCGCTCGGCGCGGCCGTGCGCGGTCTTGCGGGCAAGCATAGCGCGGTGCTGCTTGCCAACCATGGCCCGGTGGTTTCCGGCACGTCGCTCGAAGCCGCCGTTTATGCGGCGGAGGAACTGGAAGAGACGGCCAAACTGTTCCTGCTGTTGCGCAATACGCCGACCCGCCCCTTAGATGCTGAGCAGATCAAGGAATTGAAGTCGGTCTTCCGGCTCGACACCGAGGAATCACCATGAGTAAGCGCATTGCCTTTGTCCACACGGTCGGCTTCCTGGTTGACGATTTCAAGGCGCGCATGCGCACTGATTTTGCCGACGCCGACTGCTTCCATATTCTCAATGAAAGCCTGCTGCAGGACCTGTTGCGCGGCGCGCCGCTGGCGCTGGTGTACCGGCGCGTGGTCGATCAAATCGTGCTGGCAGCTGAAGCCCAGCCCGACCTGATCGTCGTCACGTGCTCGTCGACGTCGCCGGCGGTCGACATCGCGCGGCGTATCGTGGCGCAGCCGATCCTCAAGATCGATGACCCGATGGCGTCCGACGCGGTGCGCATCGGCGCGCGCATCGGCCTGCTTTGTACCGCAACGAGCACGGTGGAGCCGAGCAGCGCCTTGCTGCGCGCCCATGGCGCCGAGCAAGGACGTGATATCACGATCAAGACAGTGCTGCGTCCCGAGGCTTACCAGGCGCTGATGGCGGGCGACCGCGCCTTGCATGACGCCATCCTCCATCAGGCGGCCACCGAGATGGCCAAGGAGGTCGATGTACTGGTGCTGGCCCAGGCATCGCTGGCGCATTTGCGCGAGCCGCTCGCCGCGCAACTGTCCTGTCCGGTATTGGCAAGCCCGCCACTGCTGATGCAAGAAATTGCCAGACGCCTCGCCGCGTGACGATAGGCGCTGCCTGCGCCAGGCCGGCAAACCGTTGATATTGTTAAAAGACTATTTTTTCAGTCTTGGAACGTGGCAGTTTGTGCTAAACCAAGCCTTCAACAAAGGCTTTTGTACGATTCAATAGCCTGAAAACGCGACGCTGTGGCAGGCCATGCATGGTGTAATGGTTAGCAAGAAATGAATGGTCAGCGCCGCGGCCGGTTCCGGCAGTGACAATGTCTTGAATAGGGAGATCATAGCAAGATGAACACATCAACACCGGCCCCCCGCTTTGCCAACCAGCGCTTTGCTCGGCTGGCAGAAACCGCGCGGCCCCGCGTGCAACTCGTCATCGATGGCCGCAGCGTGGACGCGCTGGCCGGCGACACGCTGATGGTTGCCATGCTCAATAACGTCAGGCACTTGCGCGAATCCGAATTCGGCGATGGCAAGCGGGCCGGCTTTTGCCTGATGGGCGCTTGCCAGGATTGCTGGGTCTGGACTGACGGCGGCGAGCGCCTGCGCGCTTGCACCACCGTCGTAGGAGAGGGAATGCATGTCGTGACCACACAACCGGAGGCAGCATGGGCCAACCCCGCGTAATCATCATCGGCGCCGGTCCGTCGGGCGTGCGCTGCGCCGAGACCCTGGTGGCGGCCGGCCTGCGCCCCATCGTGATCGACGAAAACCGCCGCGACGGCGGCCAGATCTACCGGCGCCAGCCGGACGGCTTCACCCGCCCCTATGCCAAGCTGTACGGCACCGTGGCTGCCGCAGCCCAGGCGCTGCATGAAAGCTTCGACGCGCTGCGCGCCAAGGTCGACTACCGGCCCGAGACGCTGGCCTGGAATATCTCCGACCAAAAGGTGCATATCGTCAAGGACGAACGCAGTACGGCCTTGCCCTACGATGCGCTGGTGATCTGTTCCGGCGCCACCGACCGCCTGATGCCGGTCAAGGGCTGGCAGTATGCCGGCACCTACAGCCTGGGCGCGTCGCAGATCGCGCTGAAGGCGCAAGCCTGCGCGATCGGCCGCCAGGTGGTGTTCATGGGCACCGGCCCGCTGCTGTACCTGGTGGCCTCGCAATACGTCAAGGCCGGCGCCAACGTCGCCGCCGTGCTCGACACCTCGCCGCTGATGCGCCGCGTGATGGCCTTGCCGAAGCTGCTGGCGCGGCCGGCCATCCTGTTCGCCGGCCTGGGCCTGGTGGCTAGCCTCAAGCGCGCCGGCGTGCCGGTGCTGACCGGCGTCACGCCGCTCGAGATCAGCGGCGCCGACGGCGTCGGCGTGCAGGGCGTGACGGTGCGCGACGGCAGCGGCAAAGTGCGCAGCTTCGACTGCGACGCCGTCGCCATGGGTTACCACCTGCGTCCCGAGACCCAATTGGCCGACCTGGCCCGCTGCGCCTTCCGTTTCGACCAGGAGACGCGCCAGTGGCTGCCCGAGCTGGGCGAGGATGGCCGCAGCTCGGTGTCGGGCGTGTACCTGGCCGGCGACGGCGTGCGCGTGCTGGGCGCGGACGGAGCCGAAATCGCTGGCCGGCTGGCCGCGATGGCGGTATTGAAAGACTTCCAGCTGCCAGTGGATGAGCAGCAGTTGCTGCAATTGCGCGGGCAGCAGGCCAGCATGGATCGTTTCCGTCGGGGCCTGGTGCAAGCCTTCCCGTGGCCGGTGCAGCAGGCGGCCCAATTGCCGGACGACGCCATCGTGTGCCGCTGCGAAGTCGTCACCGCCGGCCAGTTGCGCCGCACCGTCGGCGAGATGGGCGCGCAGGAAGCCAATCGCGCCAAGGCCTTTTGCCGGGTCGGCATGGGGCGCTGCCAGGGCCGCTATTGCGGCAATGCGGGGGCCGAGATCATCGCGCACGCCGCCGGCATTCCAGTCGAACAGGTAGGGCGCCTGCGTGGCCAGGCACCGATCAAGCCGCTGTCGATGGCGGTGCGGGAGGAAGTCGAATGAATGTGCAAAGAGCAGACGTCATCATCGTCGGTGGCGGCATCATGGGCGCGTCCGCGGCCTTTTTCCTGCGCAAGCGCGGGGTGTCGGTCATCCTGCTTGAGCGGGGACTGATCGGGCAACAGGCCAGCGGCGTCAACTTCGGCAATGTGCGCCGGATGGGCCGCCCGGTCGAGCAGTTGCCCCTGTCGAACCGCTCGCGTGAGACCTGGCTGAACTTCAAGCAATTGTTCGGCGAGGATGTCGAGCTGCTGCTGAACGGCCATCTACGCCTTGGCATGCTGCCGGGGCACACGGAACGGATGGAGAAATATGCGCAGGATGCACAGGACTTCGGCCTGGGTATGCAGATGCTCAGTGCCAAAGCGGCGCACGAGCGCTTCCCTTACCTGGGGCCGGAAGTGACGGCGGCCTGCTTTGCGCCGCACGATGGTCACGCCAATCCCCGCCTGGCGGCACCGGCGATCGGCCGCGCTGCGGCGCGCGAAGGCGCGCAGGTGTTCGAAAACACCGATATCGTCAGTATCGAAAAGGAGGGCGAGCAATTCCGCGTGAGCGCCGCCGACGGCCGCACCTTCCGCGCGCCGGCGGCGCTGATCACCGCCGGTGCCTGGGGCGATCAGATCAGCGCCAAGTTCGGCGAGCCGGTGCCGATGATCGTCAAAGGCCCGCAAATGGTCGTCACCGAACCGGTCCCTTACGCCATCGGGCCGACCGTTGGCGTGATCACCGACGTGCCCGAGCAACTGGTCTTCTTCCGCCAGGTCGCGCGCGGCAATATCGTCATTGGTGGCGGTGGCCATGAGCCGGTAGATATGGTGAACCGGCGCGCCTATGTGAACCCGCGCAGGACGCTGACGAAGCTGGCGCAGGCGCCGCGCGCGATCCCGGCACTGAAGCACCTGAACATCATCCGCGTCTGGAGCGGCATCGAGGGCTATATGAAAGACAGCCAGCCGGTCATGGGGCCGAGCGCGCGCGTACCAGGCCTGTACTATGCCTTCGGCTTCAGTGGCGAGGGCTTCCAGCTGGGGCCAGGCGTGGGCGACGTAATGGCCGAGCTGATACATACCGGCGCCACGAGCACGCCGATCGGGCAATACCACATCAGCCGTTTTGCGGCCCAGACGGCGCACGCCGCCTAGCATTTTCATCGACATTTAACGAGAACCTGATATGACCAGTTTGAATCAAGCAGTGGCCGTTGCGGCCGTCACTCCAAGCTTTGTCGATCTGCGCCAGTTCGCGCGCGACAATAGCCTGGGCATTGCCGCCACCGCGTCGGCGGGCGACGACCGCTTCCTGTCGAGCCGCCGCCTGCTGGACTGGGCGCCTGGCGGCCCGGTGACGGCGGGCGCCATCACGCTCGAGACTGGCAGCGGTGCGGTGACATCGCTGCCGCGCGACGAATTCATCATCGTCAACGAAGGCAGCGTGACCTTGGCGCAACAAGATGCCACGCTGACGCTGACAGCAGGGCAGAGCGCCGTCATTCAGCACGGTGCCGCGTTCGCTTGGTCGGCTAAAGGGCCGGTGTCGATCATCTTCCTGCGCTACAACAATAGCGTCTGTGCCGAGCGCGCCATCGTGCCGATCCAGCAGGACCCGCAACTGGGACCATCGAAGGGCGGGCCGCTGGGCGATCTGCTGCTGACCCCGGCGCCGGTGTGCCGCAATTTCACCGACTACAGCTCGGCCGACGGCGAACTGACCGTCGGCACCTGGGACTCGACCCCCTACCATCGCCGCGCGATGTTCTTCCGCCACTGCGAATTGATGCATTTGCTCGAAGGCAGCGTCACCTTTGTCGATGAAGCGGGCCGCCGCGGCACTTTCTCGCAGGGCGATATTTTCCTGATTGAACAGACAGCGCAGTGCAGCTGGGAAAGCCGCAACCATGTCGCCAAGGTGTACGCGATCTACCGTCCGCCGGCATAAGGCGAAGCCAGCGCCATGACCTTGCTCTATAAATCCGATCCGGTACGCGGCGCAGTATGGGCAGAACTGATTGCCCGCCAGATGCCGGAACTGTCGTTTCGCATCTGGCCCGATAGCGGCGATCCGGCCGCAGTGCGCTACCTGGCCGCGTGGCAGCCGCCGGACGACCTGGCGACCCGCTTTCCCAATCTGGAAGTCCTGTTCGCGACCGGGGCCGGCACTGACCATATCGATTTTTCCGCCATCCCGGCATCTTTGCCGGTGGTGCGCATGGTCGAAACGGGCATTATCCAGGGCATGGTCGAGTACGTGACGCTGGCGGTGCTGTCCATCCATCGCGACTGGCGCACCTATCTCGATCAGCAACGCGAAGGGCGCTGGCAGACCCATCGCGTGCATCCGGCCGCGTCACGCCGCATCGGCGTATTGGGCCTGGGCGTGCTGGGGCAGGCAGTGCTGGCAAGCCTGGGCGGTCTTGGCTTTGCCTGTGCCGGCTGGAGCCGCTCGCCGCACCAGATCGACGGCGTCGACTGCTATGCCGGCGCCGACGGATTGCAGCAATTCCTGGCGCGCACCGATATCCTGATTTGTCTGCTGCCCCTGACCGACAGCACGCGCGGCATCCTGTCGACATCGCTGTTCGACCAGCTGCCGCAAGGCGCTGCGGTGATCAATGTGGGTCGCGGCGGCCACCTGGTCCAGGACGACCTGTTGCGGGCGCTCGATGAAGGCAAGGTCGGCCAGGCCATCCTCGATGTGAGCGAACCGGAACCGCTGCCGCCAGCGCACCCGCTCTGGTCCCATCCCAGGGTGCAGTTGACGCCGCATATTGCCAGCATGACGCAGCCGGAAACGGCGGTCGATGCGGTCCTCGATAATATCCGCCGGCACCGGGCCGGCTTGCCGATGATCGGGCTGGTCGACCGCACCCGCGGCTACTGAGTCGGAGTCAATTGAGGGAACGTCAAATGGATACGCTGCTGCTCAAGAAAGAAGAAATCCGCGGACTAATCAGTATGAAGGAAGTCATCGGCACGGTCGAGGAAGCCTATCGGGCCTTCAACAGCGATCAGGTCGAACAGCCTGGCTATATCGGGATGCACTTGCCTTCCCCGCGCGGGGAAATCGACTTCAAGCTGAGCTACTACAAGGCCAATGAAGTCATTTCCATGAAAGCGTCGTCGGGCGCCTTCGCTGGCAATGTCGCCATCCACAGTCTGCCGCCCAATATGGGGACCATTTTGCTGTTTAGTGGCAAGACTGGCGCCTTGGTCTGCGTCATGGACGGCAGTCTGATCACCGGCCTGCGCACCGGGGCGGCGGGCGCCGTCTCGGTCAAGGCTCTGGCACGAAAAAATGCGACGAAGGTCACGTCGATCGGGACCGGCATCCAGGCCAGGATGCAGATCCGGGCGATCAGTGAGGTGATGAAGATTGAACAGATCCACGCCTTTGACCGCAGCCCGGCTTCGCTGTCGGCATTCAAGGCCGATATCGAAAGCGAGTTTGGCATTCCCGTGATGATGGCGCAGTCGATGAAGGAAGCGGTTGAACAGGCCGATGTTCTTATTACGACCACGCGTGGCAACGGGCCGGTGGTCGAAGCAGGTTGGATCAAGCCCGGCACCCATATTGTTGCGATTGGCGCGGATCAGCAAGGCAAACAGGAATTCGATCCCGAAATTTTCAGGCATGCCAAGATCGTCAATGATTCGATGAAACAGTGCATCGAAAAAGGCGAAACCCAGCACGCCCTGAGCCAGCACATCATCACGCAAGACCAGATCCACGGCGAGATCGGCGAAATCCTGCTCGGTACCAAGCCAGGGCGGGAAAACGATGTGGAGATCACCCTGTTCGACTCCACCGGCATGGCCATTCAGGACAATACGACTGCCAGCAAGATCTATCGGAATGCGCTGGAAAAGGGCATCGGCACTTCCTTCGCGTTTTTTGAATAGTACCTTCATAGAAAAGAATATATGCGCAACTACCCGACCATCGAGGATATCCGGCAAGCGCAGGAACGCTTGCGCCCCCATATCCGGCATACGCCCTTGCTGCGCGCGGAGAAGATGGAGAAGACACTCGGTTGCCAGGTCTACCTCAAGCCGGAAACCCTGCAAATTACCGGCGCCTTCAAAATTCGCGGCGCCTTGAATAAATCGCTGTCGCTGTCCAAGGAAGAAATTGCCAACGGCATCATCGCCACCTCCTCGGGCAATCATGCCCAAGGGCTGGCCTATGCTGCCAGGATGCTGGGCGTGAAGGCGATCCTGGTGCTGCCCGTGACCACGCCAAACATCAAGATCGACAACACCAAGGCCCTGGGTGCGGAAGTGGTGCTGTTTGACGGCGATACGGCCGCCCGCTGGAAGCGCGTGTATGAAATAGCGGAACAGAATCACTATGCGGTGGTGCATGCTTTTGAAGACCCGCTGGTCATGGCTGGCCAGGGAACGATTGGTTGCGAGATTCTGGAGGACTTGCAGGATGTGGACACGGTCATTATTCCGATGGGCGGCGGCGGCCTCATTTCAGGCATTGCCACTGCGATCAAGGAGACCAGGCCGTCGGTGCGTGTGGTCGGCGCGGAGCCAGCCTTGACGCCGAAGTATTACCACAGCCGCATCAACAAGGAGCGAACCTCTTTGCCTTTGAAGAACACCATTGCCGATGGGCTAAGGATCAGCGTGCCTGGCCAGAACCCCTATCCGATCATTGAGAAGTATGTCGATGAAATCGTCCTGGTCGACGACGAGCACATCATCGCCGGCATGCGCATGCTGGCCAAGGATGCGAAATTGATCGCCGAACCGGCTGCCGCGATTGGCATCGGCGCCTTGCTGGCCGGCGTCCTGAAAGTCCGGCCGGATGAAAAGGTGTGCGTGGTATTAACTGGCGGGAACTGGGATTTGTGCGACCTGGCCGAGATTTACGCGATGCCCGAGCAAGCGTGAAGCCAGGGTGGGTAAATCCTACCCACCCTGTAGCCTTACGCGCCGCCGCCCTGGCAGCGGTATTTCATCTGCATATAATCGTCCAAGCCATAGTGGGAGCCTTCGCGCCCATAGCCCGATTCCTTGACGCCGCCAAATGGCGCCGCTTCGCACGCAATCGCTCCTTCGTTGATCCCCACCAGGCCGGTTTGCAGTCGATCGGCCACCCGCGCGACGCGGCCGATATCGCGCGAATAGAAGTAACCGGCCAGGCCGAAGGGCGTATCGTTGGCCAGCGCAATGACTTCGTCTTCGCGGTGGAAGCGGAACAGCGGCGCGACCGGCCCAAAGGTTTCTTCGGACGCGAGCAGCATGTCCTTGTTGGCGTTGGCCAGCACCGTGGGGGCGAAATAGTGCGGGCCGTCGGCGACGGCGTTGCGCAGGCGCTGGCCGCCGGTCAACACCTTGGCGCCATGCGCCACCGCATCCTTGACATGGTGCTCGATCTTGTCGACGGCGCGCGCATTGATCATCGGGCCGATCTTCGACGTTGCGCTGGTGGCCGGCCCGACCTCCAGCGCCGCCACGCGGGCCACCAGTTTGTCGGCGAATTGGGTGTAGACGGCATCGTGCACGAAGATCCGGTTCGGGCTCACGCAGGTTTGTCCGCCGTTGCGGAATTTTGCCGCCATCAAGCCATCGACGGCGGCATCGAGGTCGGCATCGTCAAACACGATAAACGGCGCATTGCCGCCCAGTTCGAGCGACAGCCGCTTCAGGGTGCCGGCCGATTCGCGCGCCAGGTGCTTGCCCACCGCGGTCGAACCGGTGAAGGTGATCTTGCGCACGCGCGCGTCGGCCAGCCATGCGCCCGCCACGTGCTGCACTTGCTCGCGCGACGAGGTGACGATATTGAGCACGCCGGCCGGGAAGCCTGCCTCCTCGGCCAGGCGGACCAGGGCCAGCGCCGTCAGCGGCGTGTCTTCGGCCGGCCGCGCCACGACCGTGCAGCCGGCCGCCAGCGCGGGCGCGATCTTGCGGGCAATCATCGCCAGCGGAAAATTCCACGGCGTGATGGCGGCGACCACGCCGACCGGCTCCTTGGTCACCATCATCTTCTTCCCCGGTTGCAGCTGGGGCAGGATGTCGCCATGGCTGCGGACCGCTTCTTCGGCGAACCACTCCACATAGGAGGCGCCATACCCAACTTCGCCGCGCGCCTCGGCCAGCGGCTTGCCTTGCTCGTGAGAGATCAGGCGGGCCAGGTCTTCCGTGTTGGCGACGATCAGCGCATGCCAGCGTTTGAGCAATTGGGCCCGTTCGCGTGCGCTGCGGGCGCGCCAGCCATCAAAGGCGGCGTGCGCGGCATCGGCCGCCATGGTGGCGTCGTCGGCACCGCTGTCGGGAACGCTGGCAAAGGTCGCGTTGGTGGCTGGATTGGCGACGTCGTGGCGGGCGCCGCTGCGGCAAGTGCGCCACTGCCCGTTGATGAAGTTCTGGTCCCTGAGCAAATCAGGGCGGTCGAGCGTGAGAGTCAGAGACATGGTCAAAGTCCTTGTGTCGTTCAATGATTAACTTGTCTGGAAATGGGCTCAGGCGCCGCTTGCCACGGCGGCGGCGATCGCCTTGCCCAAGTCGGTGGTCGAGGCATTGCCGCCCAGGTCGGGCGTGCGCGGGCCGTCGCGCAGCACCAGTTCGATGGCGGCGAGAATGGCGTCGTGCGCTTTGCGGCCGGCCTCGCCATCCTGGTCGAGGAAGTCGAGCATCATCGCGCCCGACCAGATCATGCCGATCGGGTTGGCGATATTCCTGCCGTAGATATCAGGCGCCGAGCCGTGCACCGGCTCGAACATCGACGGGAAGGCGCGGTCGGGATTGAGGTTGGCCGACGGTGCAATGCCGAGCGTGCCGGAGCAGGCCGGACCGAGATCGGACAGGATGTCGCCGAACAGATTGGTGGCGACGACGACATCGAAGCGCTGTGGCTGCTGCACGAAGCGCGCGCACAGGATGTCGATGTGCTGCTTGTCCACGGTGACCTCCGGATAGCGCGCCGCCATCGCGGCGGCACGCCCGTCCCACCAAGGCATGCTGATGGCGATGCCATTGCTCTTGGTCGCCACCGTGACGTGCTTGCGCTGGCGTTGCTGGGCCAGGTCGAAGGCGAATTTGAGCACGCGGTCGGCGCCGTGGCGCGAAAACACCGATTCCTGCATCACCATTTCGCGCTCGGTGCCTTCGTACATGATGCCGCCCACCGAGGAATACTCACCCTCGGTGTTTTCGCGCACGATCAGGAAATCGATGTCGCCTTTCTTGCGGCCCGCCAGCGGGCAGGGCACGCCGTCGAACAGGCGGGCCGGGCGCAGATTGATGTACTGGTCGAACTCGCGGCGGAACTTGAGCAGCGAACCCCACAGCGAAACATGGTCGGGGACGGTGGCCGGCCAGCCGGCGGCGCCGAAATAGATCGCGTCCATGCCGCCAAGTTGCGCCTTCCAGTCGTCCGGCATCATCTTGCCGTGGGCAGCGTAGTAGTCGCAGCTGGCCCATTCGATATTGGTGTAATTGAGTTTGATATCGAAGCGCTTGGCAACGGCGTCGAGTACGCGCAGGCCTTCCGGCATGACTTCCTTGCCGATGCCGTCGCCCGGAATGACGGCGATATTGAATGACTTTGTCATGAGAATCGATCCTTGCAGATAAGGGAAGAGCCCGTCACGATGGCGTGCCGGGTTCGGATGGTGCGATAGTCTTATCTTAGGACCGAAACCTCAGTGGGAATGCCCGTAATAAGGCGGGAAATATGACGGAAATGGTGTTCTTGGCGCCTGTTCGGCATCTTATGCCGTGCATGCAGGGCAAGGGCCAGCCCCCTTAGCGAACGATATCGGTCGACAGGGCCAGTGTTTCCTTGATTTCTTCCATGACCACATAGCTCTTCGATTGCGCGGCGCCCGGCAATTGGAGCAGCATATCGCCCAGCAGCTTGCGGTATTCCGTCATTTCATGGATGCGCGCCTTGATCAGGTAGTCGAAATCGCCCGACACCAGGTGGCATTCCTGCACTTCAGGAATGCGCAGCACTTCGCGCCGGAACTGCTCGAAGGCGGTCGCCGATTTCTGGTTGAGGGTGATTTCCACGAACACCAGCAGCTTGGCGCCGAGCAGGTGCGGGTCGAGCTTGGCATGGTAGCCGGTGATGAAGCCGTCGCGCTCCATGCGCTTGACGCGCTCGATGCACGGCGTCACCGACAGGCCGACCCGTTCGCCCAGTTCTTTCATCGATATCCGCCCTTCCTGCTGCAGGATGCTGAGGATGTGGCGGTCCAGCCGGTCCAGGCTGCGGTTCGATTCCTTTTGAATTCTCATGAATTTCCACTGTATTTTACTAATTCTACAGAAACAAAAACTATGAAACTGACATTAGTATAGCGGTAATTCTTGGATTTTCGAATTATATAAATAGGGAGTGGACATGCGGATCATCGTTCTGGGTGGCGGCGTCATTGGCGTCACCAGCGCTTATTACCTGGCAAAGGCAGGGCACGAGGTGGTCGTCATCGACCGCCAGCCGGGCCCGGCGTGTGAAACCAGTTTCGCCAATGCCGGCCAGATCTCGCCCGGCTATGCGTCGCCGTGGGCGGCGCCCGGCATTCCCCTCAAGGCCATGAAATGGATGCTGCAGCGCCATGCGCCGCTGTCCATCTCCCCTGACGGCAGCAAGTTCCAGCTGCAGTGGATGTGGCAGATGCTGCGCAACTGCACGGCCGAGCGCTACACCGTCAATAAGGAGCGCATGGTCAGGCTGGCCGAATACAGCCGCGACTGCTTCAAGCAATTGCGAGTCGACGCGGCCATTGACTACGAAGGGCGCCAGCGCGGCACCATGCAGCTGTTCCGCACCCAGAAGCAGTTCGACGACGCCGCCAAGGATATCGAGGTGCTGCGCGCGGCGGGCGTGCCGTACGAATTGCTCACCCGCGAGCAGCTGGCCCAGGCCGAGCCGGCCCTGGCCCTGGTCAAGGACAAGCTGGTGGGCAGCCTGCGCCTGCCCAATGATGAAACGGGCGACTGCAATCTGTTCACGCTGCGTCTGGCCGCCATGGCCGAAGCGCTGGGCGTGCAGTTCCGCTTCAACCAGTCGATTGACGCCCTGACGGTCAGCGGCGGACGCATTAGCGGCGTGCAGTGCGGCGCCCAGACGGTCCAGGGCGACGCCTATGTCGTTGCGCTCGGCGCCTATTCGACCCCGCTGTTGAAATCGATCGTCGACATTCCAGTCTATCCGATGAAGGGCTACTCGATCACGGTGCCGATCACCGACGCCGACGCGGCGCCGGTGTCGACCATCCTCGACGAATCCTACAAGATCGCCGTGACCCGTTTCGACGACCGCATCCGCGTCGGCGGCATGGCCGAAATCGCCGGTTTCGATACGCGCCTGAACCCGCGCCGCCGCGCCACCCTCGAGATGGTGGTCAATGACCTGTTCCCGCAGGCGGGCGATACGGCGCAAGCGACGTTCTGGACTGGCCTGCGGCCGATGACGCCGGACGGCACGCCTGTCGTCGGCCGCACGGCGCTCGCCAACCTGTTCCTCAATACCGGCCACGGCACCTTGGGCTGGACCATGTCGTGCGGCTCGGCCCAGATGCTGGCAGACCTGATGTCCGGCCGCCGGCCGGCGATCCGCCACGACGACCTGGCCGTTGGCCGCTATAGCGCAACGCCTGGCCAGGCGCCGGGCAATCTGGTCAACGCCTGAAGCGCGGCGATGGGTACTTCGGCAAGCGGCATCGATGCGGCCAACCAGCGTGCCGGCGCCATTCTCACGGTGGACCTGCGGGCACTGCGCGCCAACTACCGGCTGCTGCGCGCGCGTGCTGCACCGGCCGCCTGCGCCGCCGTGCTCAAATCCGATGCCTATGGCCTCGGTGCGCTAGCCGTCGGCGCCGCTTTGTATGACGAAGGCTGCCGCCATTTCTTTGTCGCCCATCTTGAGGAAGGCATGGCGCTGCGGCCGCACTTGGCGCAGGACGCTGCCATCTATGTCCTGCATGGCTTGCCAGCCGGGACGGAGGGCGACTGCCTGCGGCACCATCTGGTCCCGGTCTTGAATAGCCTGGAACAAATCGCGGCGTGGCAGTACCTGGCCCGAGCCAAAGGGAGCGTGCTGCCGGCCATCGTCCAGATCGATAGCGGCATGTCGCGCATGGGCCTGTCGACAAGCGAGCTGGCGACCGTACAGCACGACCTTGCCCTGCTTGACGGGATCAAGCTGCGCTATGTGATGAGCCACCTGGCCTGCGCCGACCAGGCCGATAGCCCGATGAACCGGCAGCAGCTGGCGCGCTTTGTCGCGGCGCGCCAGGCGTTGCCGCGGTGTCCGGCCAGCCTGGCCAATTCGTCGGGCATCTTCCTGTCGTCGCAGTTTCACTTCGACCTGGTGCGGCCGGGT
>CBDDRJ010000044.1:0-48827 GCA_965233055.1 uncultured bacterium | reverse complement strand
CCACCTGTTTGGGCCGGCGATCTTCTGCCGCGCAGGCTCCTCGTGTCGTGCTGCATTCTTCTTGCCGCTTGCAAAACACTGCCTTTTGCACCGATCCGGCGTCAGAAATCCTCGCAATACTTTAGTATTGCTGCGGTTTCTTTCTTGTCCCGACGAAAAATTCAGCATTCTATAAGCGGCAGTCAGTGCGCAACACTGCACTAGTGTAGCCTGTTCGACGGCCCCGGCCAACTGTGGCCATTCGCAGTGCTATTCGTATCGCAAAGCGTCGATCGGGTCGAGCTTGGCCGCCTTGCTGGCCGGAACCACCCCGAATACGATCCCCACGCCGGCCGAGAACAGGAAGGCCAGCGCCACCGCCCACCACGGCACCACCGCGTCCGGGAAGTTCGGGATCAGCTTGGCGATGCCGAAGCCCAGGCCATAACCGAGGGCCAGCCCGATGGCGCCGCCCATCACCGACAGCGTCACCGCCTCGATCAGGAACTGCATCATGATGTCGCGCGAACGTGCCCCGATCGCCTTGCAGATGCCGATTTCGCGGGTGCGTTCGGTAACCGACACCAGCATGATGTTCATGATGCCAATGCCGCCCACCAGCAGCGCAATGCCGACAATCCCGCCCATCACCAACGTCACCGTGGTGCTCAACTCGGCAAAGCTCTTGGCCATCTGGTCGGACGAGGCAATCTCGAAATCATCCTTGTCGTCCGGTTTGAGGCGGTGCGCGGCGCGCAGCGTGGCGCTGATGCGGTTCTTGGTTTCTTCCACCTGCGACAGGTCGGTTACCGAGGCCGAGATCTGCAGGTTGACCCGCGAGCTGTTGCCAATCAGGCTCTGGCCCGTGCGGAACGGGATGATCATGTAGTCGTCCTGCGACATGCCGAACAGTTCGCCGCGTTTTTCCATGATGCCGATAATCTTGAACCACTCCCTGTTATACAGGATGAATTGGCCGATGGGTTCAGCCGGCAGGTTCAGGGTTTCGATCAACTTGGCGCCGATGACGGCCACGCGCCGCGCATTGTCTTCGTCGGCCTGGCTCAGGAAGCGGCCGGTGCCGGCAAAGCGGTTCTGCACGTCCTGGTAGCTCGGCGTGGTGGCAATGACGCGGGCATACGCCGTGGTGTTGCCGAAGCGCGCTTCGCCGCCGGGAGGATAGAAGGTCGGATTGAGCTCGCGGATGCCGGCGACGCGCGTGCGCAACTGGTCGACGTCGGTGGCCGGCAAGACGTTGTACTTGCCGCGCATTATGTCCTTGAAGTCGTTGCGGCTGCTGATGGTCAGCGCGTTGCCACCCATGCTTTCGAACTGCTTGGTGATGGTCGACGACAGGCCCTGGATCAGGGAGATCACGGTAATGACCGAGGCCACACCGATGATGATGCCGAGCGAAGTGAGGAAGCTGCGCAGGCGGTGGGCGCGGATCGACATCAGCGCCGAACGGACGCTTTCAATCAGCACGAACATGGCTGCCCTCCGGTGGATTGCGCTGGTCGCTCACGATGCGGCCGTCTTGCAGGCGCACTACGCGCTGGCAGCGCGCGGCGATCTCGGGTTCGTGGGTGACCAGCACCACGGTCTGGCCTGACCGGTGCAGCTGTTCGATCAGGGCCAGGATTTCGGCGCTGGTGGTCGAATCGAGGTTGCCGGTCGGTTCATCGGCCAGCAGGATGGCCGGCTCGCCCACCAGGGCGCGCGCGATCGCCACCCGCTGGCGCTGGCCGCCGGACAGTTCATTGGGGCGGTGGTGCATGCGCCCGCCCAGGCCGACCCGCTCGAGCGCTGCGCCGGCCATGCGGCGCCGTTCGCGCGGCGCGATGCCGCGGTAAATCAGCGGCTGGGCCACGTTGTCGAGTGCGCTGGCGCGCGGCAGCAGGTGGAAGCTCTGGAAAATGAAGCCGATATCGGCATTGCGCACCAGGGCCAGCTCGTCGCTGTCCATGGTCGCCACGTCGCGCCCGTTGAGGATATATTGGCCCGCGCTGGGCCGGTCCAGGCAGCCGACGATATTCATCATCGTCGACTTGCCCGAACCGGAAGCGCCGATGAAGGCGACCATTTCGTTGCGTTCGATATGCAGGTCGATGCCCGCAAGGGCGCGCACCGTCTGGTCGCCCATCTGGTAGGTCTTGGCGATGCCAGTGAGCGTAATCAAGGCTTGGATCCGCCTGCGGCCTTCGCGGGGGCCGCCGCCGCCGCCGTGGTGGTGGCTGGCGCCTTTGGCACCGGGCCTGACGCCGCCCTGGCGGCCGGTTTGAGCTCGCCCACCTTGTCGCCGTCGGCCAGTTCGCGCAGAATGCGACCCGGTCCGACTGCGACCACGTCGCCCAGCGCCAGGCCACTGACCACTTCCTGGTTGTCGTCGTCGGCCACGCCAGTGACGATGACCTTCTTGCGGGCGATGCCGTCGACAATGGCAAACACATAGTTGTTCGCCGCCGAGCGGCCGCCAAAGGCTTCCTTATTGCCCATCGCGGTCGACATGATGGCCTGCACCGGCAGCACCATGCGCGCCCTGCCGGTGCCAGTGGTGATTTCGACGCGGCAGGTCATGCCGGTGCGCAGCGCCAGGGCGCTGTCGTCCAGGCGCAGTTTGACGATATAGCTGCGGCTGCCTTGCGGGCTCACGCGCGGTACCATCGACACCGATTCCACCTTGCCGCTCATCGGCTTGTCGCTGAACGCGGCCGGGAACACCTTGGCGCTCTGGCCGGCGCCAACGCGCGCCACATCCGATTCATCGACATTGACCTCGGCCATCAGGCTGCCCACGTCGGCGATCGCCATCAGGCTCGAACCGGCAATGCTGGTGGCGCTGGGCACCGCCGTTTCGCCGACCTTGATCTGCACATTGGTGGCAGTGCCGGTAATCGGCGAGCGCACTTCGGTCTTGGCCAGGCGCTCACGCGCCTGCGACAGCTGGGCCGACGCCTGCTGCAGGCTTTCGCGGCTGCCGCGCAGTTCGATCCTGGCCAGCGCCATCAGGTGGTTGGCTTCGTCGAATTTGCTGGCATCGATGAATTTGTCCTGCATCAGGCGGCGCGAGCGTTCGAGCTGGCGGGTCTGGTTGTCGAGATTGGCCTGGGCGCGGTCGATCGCCACTTCGGCCACCCGCCGGTTCGCTTCATGCTGGGCCACTTCGGCGCGCAGGGTGGTCGGGTCCAGGCGCATCAGCACCTGGCCCTTTTCGACCTGGTCGCCTTCCTTGACCAGCACCTCGGCCACCTTGCCCATCACCTCGGACGACAGCTGCACCTCCTGGCGATATACCAGGTTGCCGGAGGCCAGGATCGACGGCCGGATCTCCTTGGTGGTGACCCGGGCCATCTCGGCTTCATGCTTGGGCTTGCCGTTGCCGCCCAGTTTGACGGCGACCGGCACGCCCAGCGCCAGGCCCACCATGCCCAGCGCGATCCATTTCTTGTTCATGGCGCTGCCTTAAAAGACCAATAGTTTGACTGCCCACAGGCCGTACACGGCCAGCAGCGGGATCACGGTCACGGTCAGGCAGGTCGCGCTGCTGCGGCCGGTCCAGACGCGCAGGCCGACAAAGGTGGCGAAGGCCGACCACAGCACCGTCAGGTCCAGGCTGCCCGCGAAGGTGGCCCACTTGTGGCTCGCCGGCAGGTCCAGCATGAAGCTGAGCGACATCATATTGAGCTGTTCGAGCGCGACCTGGCCTTTGCCGCTGACGATCTGCAGCGCCATCAATGGCAGCGTCAGCAGGGAAGGGATCTTGGTCCAGGCCGAGAAGGCAAACCACTTGCCGAAGCCGATGTCGCTGCCGATGAATTTGGACGCGATCACATAGTACAGGCCGACCACGGCGCAGACGATCGGGGTGCCGACGATGACACCACCGAGGGTGGTGGCCATCATCGTGTTGCGGGTGAACATTTTTTCCATGCTGGCGCGGGCGGCGGCGTCGAGCTGCGGCGAGGCGTCCATCATGCGGTTGACCAGCCAGCTCATGTCGACCGTGGCCAGGTACCAGTACATGACGAGGCTCGTCAACCCGATCAGGGCCAGCAACGGAATCCAGGCGCGCGGCCGGTCCTTGGTCGCTTCGAAGGTGTGCGCCGGCTCGTAAAAGATCTGAGCAATGAGTTGGATCGGGTTTGCCACTGGACTTCCTCCATCGGGGTAAAGTTGATGGCAAATATTATATTGTTATAAATGTAAATATGTCCAAAAATATAGTCAAATGTTGGTGCGTTCCGACAAAGTTCGCATTTATGTTGCGGCTTCACGCCGGTGGCGCAGCAGCGCCGTCAGTTCGGCCACCGGCATCGGCCGTGCCAGGAAGAAGCCCTGCATGATGTCGCAGCCGGCCTGGCGCAGGAAATCGACCTGGGCCTGGGTCTCGACTCCCTCGGCCACCACCGTCAGCGACAGGCTGTGTGCCATTGCGATGATGGCGGTGGCGATCGCCGAACCGTCGCCCGGCACGTCGCCCACGAAGCTGCGGTCGATCTTGAGCTGGTCGATCGGGAAGCGCTTGAGGTAAGACATCGACGAATAGCCGGTGCCGAAATCGTCGATCGACAAATGGATGCCGGCCGACTGGAAGCGCTGCAGCAGGTCCAGGTTGGCATGCACATTGTCCATCAGCACCCCTTCGGTGATTTCCAGTTCCAGCAGGCGCGGCGGCAGCCTGGTTTCGGCCAGGATGGCGTTGATATCGTTCATCAGGCCGGTGTCCTTGGTCTGGCGCGCCGACAGGTTGACGGCCACGTGCTCGATGGTGTCGAGCAGGCCCTGCTCGCGCCAGCTGGCAGCCTGGCGGCACGCGGTCTGCAGCACCCAGCGCCCGAGCGCGACGATGATGCCGCTTTCTTCCGCCACCGGAATGAATTCGGCCGGGCTGACATGGCCCAGCTCCGGGCAGTACCAGCGCGCCAGCGCTTCGATGCCGACGATGTGCCCCGTCTTCATGTCGATCTGCGGCTGGTAATGCAGCTGCAGCTGGCCCTTGCCGAGCGCGCGGCGCAGGTTCGCTTCGAGCTTCATGCGCTTCTGCGCCCGCTTCTCCATATCCGACTGGAACACCTCGTAAGCGTTCTTGCCCTTGCCCTTGGCGTGGTACATCGCGGTGTCGGCGCTGCGCGTCAGCGTCTGGGCATCCCTGGCATCGCGCGGGTAGACCGACACGCCGATGCTGGCCGTCACGTACAGGTGGTGGCCGTTGACCTCGAACGGCGCCGCCAGCGCCATCAGGATCTTGGACGCCACGCTGGCGACCTCGCTGCTGTCGTCGGACGGCTCGACGATGACGCAGAATTCATCGCCGCCGATGCGGCAGATCACGTCGGTGCTGCGCAGCGTCGCCAACAGACGGTCCGCCACCAGCTTGAGCAAATGGTCGCCCGCCTCGTGGCCCAGGGTGTCGTTGACGACCTTGAAATTGTCCAGGTCGAGCAGCAGCAGGCCGACCGCGGTCTCGTAACGCACCGCCTTGTTCAGCGCGAAGCCGAGGCGTTCGTTGAACTCGTGGCGGTTGGGCAGGGCGGTGACGGGGTCGACGTGGGCCAGGAAGTGCAGGTGGGCCTCGGCGCTGCGCACCGCGCGCCGCATCGACGACACCAGCAGATAAGCGAGCGCCAGCGAACACATCGCCACGGCCAGCGTCAGTCCGGCATAGGTGGCCAGCCGCGTGTAGAGCTGGTCGAGCGAAGCGCGGATCAGCACCACGCCGATCTGCTGGCCATTGGCGCGCACCGGTTCGGTCACATCCACATAGTCGAGCGTGTAGGAATAGCCGGCGGCCAGCAGCTTGGCCCCGGGTCGCTGCAGCGGCGCGCCGGCCCGCAGGCGCTGGTAGCTGGCCATCGCGGCATTGCTGGTGTCGAACACGGTGGCACTGCTGACGCTGGGTGATACCGCCAGCCCGCCCAGGGTTTCCTCGAGCGCCTTGCGGTCGCCGAACATCAGCGCTGCGGTGCTGTTGTTGCCGATGATGCGGGCCTGCACCAGCAGGTCGTCGACCAGCGTGCCGCGCAGGGCCAGGAACTGGAACACGATCAGCGCCAGGCTGGCCACGCACAGTGCCGAGACGGCCGTCAGGATGTTCGTCAGCGCCATCTTCTTGCCCAGCATCCGGGGCGCCTTGATGCGGGCAGTCTCGTATTTCATTGCACGCTCCTGGCCAGGCGCAGCAGTTTCGAGCTCAGTTGCAGGCGTGCCGAACGGGCCGCTTTGATGTCGACGTCGAAGCCGATCCTCTGGTTGACCATCGACATGGCAATCATCGCACCGTCCTGGCTGATGCTGCTGTCGTCCGACACGGTCAGCACATGGGTGCCGGCCAGGTCGCGCTTGATCTGGCCCCAGCGCTCGCGGTCGCCGCTGCCCAGCACCAGCACATGGCAGGCGCGCAGGCCCGCTGCCGCAGGGCGCACCGCCAGCTTGTGGCCGTTGACCACCTTGTCATTCAGACTCTGCAGGGCCGGCGACAGCGAACTGGCCGACCCGGTGCACAGCACGATCGGCGCCGCCGCCGCCAGCGCCTCCTGCGGCCACTCGGTGAACACGGCGAAATTATAGACAAAGGCTGCCTTCAGTTCGTGCTCCGGCACTGGCTGGGCGGTTCCATTGACGCAGGCGGCCAGCAGGGCCAGCAGGACGGGCAGGCGGTACAGGTCAGAACGCATAGCTGACCCTTATCCGGGCGCTGCGACCGTCCTGGGGAATGGCCGCCATCAGGTGTTCGGTCGAGGCCGGATCGGCATAGCGCCGGTTGAACAGGTTGTAGACGCCAACCGATACATCGAACTGGCTGCCCGATGGTTTGCGCCACAGGTTCAGGTTGGCCACCCAGAAGCCGCCGGTATCGCCGCTGGCGGTGTTGCGCGCGCTGGTGTACTGGGCTTCGGCGCCGGCGCGCCATTGCCCCCAGTGCAGCGGCGCGCTGGCATTGAGCTTGGCCAGGTGGAGCGGCGCATTCTGCCCGATCACGAAGGGCACCAAAGTGACCCGGATTGTGCTGATGCTGGCATGCAGCTGCACGTCGCCGGGCCAGCGGCGCTCGTAGTTGACTTCGATCCCGCGCGCACTGGCCCGCGACGTGTTCTCGAAGCGCGCCATGTCGTCGGGTGCCACCTCAACCTGGGTGATGATGGCGCTGCCCTGATTGCGGAACAGCGACAGCGTCAGGCGGGCGTTGTCGCCCAGTTGCCTCACCATCGCCAGTTCGGTCGTGACGATGCGTTCCTTGTGCAGTGAAGGGTTGGGCAATTGGCCGCCGACACCAGGGAAGAAGTAGTTCAGCTCATAGCTGTTGGGCGCGCGGAACGCGCTGCCGTAGATCGCCTTGAAGGTGGTCTGCGGATCGTGCTGGTAGATCAGCGCCGTGCGCGGGCTGAGCACCGGGCCGGTGCTGCTGTTGCGGTCATAGCGCAGGCCGAGATTGAGCAGCAGGCTGTCGTTCAGGCTCAACTCGTCCTGCACATACAGCCCGAAGCGGTGGCCACGCTGCCGTTCGTCGAGATAGCTGAAGTAGGGATCGATGTCGAAGGTATACAGGCCGAGGTGGAAGTCGTTCTGGTACTCGAAGCCGGCCACCAGCTTATGTCCTTCGAACGCCGCGCTGACCAGCTTGCCCTCGAACCCCCACCAGTGGCTGATACTACCGTCGTGGTTCATCGAGTCGTCCGCATTGACATAGTCGCCGCGCGAATCGCCGCGGCCCCAGAAGGCCCGGGCGCTGGCCTGCAGGCCGGCGCCAGGCTGGCCCTGCCAGGCCAGGTTGGCGTAGGTCTGGGTGTCGACCGTGTGGGTGCGGCCGTCGTTGAAGGGCTGGCTGAACGCTGCCGTTGGTATGCCCTTGTCGCGCGAGGCATGCATCAAGGTCAGCGTCAGCGGGCCGTGCGAAGCCTTGGCCAGCAGGCGATGGCCACTTTCGTCGTCGATGCCGCGGGCGATGCCGTTGTTCTGGGACGGCGTGTCGAATTCGGCGAAATACAGGTCGCGGCCGCGGCTGCCATAGCGGCTCGCCGCCAGCAGGAAGGCACTGCCGGCGTCGGTGCGCCAGCTGGCCCGGGCACTGGCCTTGCGCCAGCCGGCCTGGCCCGCCTCCAGCGCGGCCTGGCTCATGCCTGGTTCGCCGGCACCTTTGGTGATGACGTTGACGACGCCGAAAAACGCATTGGAACCATAGATCGACGAGCCCGGGCCGGGCACGAATTCGATCCGTTCGATCAGGTCAAGGTCGAGCGGGAATTCGTGGCCGATCGGGGCCTGGTCGTATACGGAGTCGTTGACGCGGTTGCCGTCCACCAGCAGCAGGAAGCGGGTGTTGTAGTCGCCGCGGCGCAGCAGGCCGCGCGCGCCCAGGTAGCTGTAATTGCGGTCGTAGTTGACATACAGCCCGCGCATGCTGCGCGCCACGTCGGCCAGCGTGCGCCAGCCATAATTGCGGATGTCGGCCGCTGTGATGACGCTGACCGAGGATGGCGCCTCACTGGCTTTCTGAATGAACTTGGAAGCGCTGTAGACTTCCATCGCCAGCAGCTGCTCGAACGGCAGGGTGGTCAGGTCGACGGGGCCTTCGGCCAGCGCCGGACCGCACGCCAGCGCCGCCAGTAAGGCATGGCAGAGGGGGAGTCTGGCTTTTTGCGGCACAGTCATGGTCCACCTTGTCGAATGGATTCCTGATGCCATAGTGGCATTTTGACAGCAGCTTGTACAGGGACAAATGGCAAGAGTGTTGCTTGTTTGGCAAATGGCGAGCGCGCCAGCCGGTGGCGCCGCAGTGCCGCTGTCCGAATCAGGCGGCCGTTGCTTTACCGCCGAGCAGCCAGGCGTCGACGGTGCTGCCGATCCAGCAGGCCAGCAATACCCAGCCGGCCATGGCTGGCAGGATGCCGGGATCGCCTTGCTGGGCGAGCGCGGCCATCAGCGCGTCGGCATCGAGCGGCACGCCGCCCGACTCGACGCGGGCCAGCAAGTCGTGGGCACGATCGAACATGCTGCTAAAGAGGATGGAGCCTGAGAATGCCGTCGGCACGATGAATGCGAGGCCGCGCGCGATGCGCTTGAGGTAAAGCTGGCCGGAACCAGGGAACACCAGGCCGGAGAGAAGGGCTGCAGTCATCGAAGGAGTCATGCAGCCATTCTACATCCGTTGCCCGTTTACTCGTAGTCGGCGATCGGAGCGCAACCGCAGAACAGGTTGCGGTCGCCATAGACATTGTCGGCACGGCCGACCGGAGGCCAGTACTTCTGCTTGCGCAGCGAAGCCACCGGGAAGGCCGCGACTTCACGGCTGTACTTGTGCTCCCAGACGTCGGCGGTCAGCACTTCGGCCGTATGCGGCGCGCCCTTGAGCGGATTGTCCATGCGGTCGTACTCGCCGCGCTCGACCTTGACGATCTCGGCGTGGATCGCGATCATCGCGTCGATGAAGCGGTCGACCTCCGCCTTCGATTCCGACTCGGTCGGCTCGATCATCAGCGTTCCCGGTACCGGGAAGCTCATGGTCGGAGCGTGGAAGCCGAAGTCCATCAGGCGCTTGGCCACGTCTTCGTTGCTGATGCCGGTGGCATCGGTCAGCGGGCGCAGGTCAAGGATGCACTCGTGCGCGACCAGGCCGTCGTGGCCCGAGTACAGCACCGGGTAGTGCGGCGCCAGGCGGCGCGCGATGTAGTTGGCAGCCAGGATCGCCGTTTCGGTCGCAGCGGTCAGGCCTTCTGCGCCCATCATCGCGATATACATCCACGAGATCGGCAGGATCGAGGCCGATCCGAACGGCGCCGCGCTGACCGCGCCGATGCCGGCCTGGTCGCGGGTGTAGCCGGTCGAACGCTGGTTCGGCAGGAACTTGGCCAGGTGGGCGCCAACGCCGATCGGGCCGACGCCAGGGCCGCCACCGCCGTGCGGAATGCAGAAGGTCTTGTGCAGGTTCAGGTGGCTGACGTCGCCTCCGAAGCTGCCCGGAGCCGCCACGCCGACCATCGCGTTCATATTGGCGCCGTCGACATACACCTGGCCGCCGTGCGAGTGGATGATCTCGCACAGTTGGTCGATGCCTTCCTCGAACACGCCATGGGTCGACGGGTAGGTCACCATCACGCAGGCCAGGTTGGCGCTGTGCTGCTCGGCCTTGGCCTTCAGGTCGGCCAGGTCGACGTTGCCGCTGTCGTCGCAACGGGTGACGACCACCTGCATGCCGGCCATATTGGCCGATGCCGGGTTGGTGCCGTGCGCCGACTGCGGGATCAGGCAGATATTGCGCTGGCCTTCGCCGCGCGACTCGTGGTAAGCCTTGATCACCAGCAGGCCGGCGTACTCGCCCTGCGAGCCGGCGTTAGGCTGCAGCGACACGGCGGCGTAGCCGGTCAGCGCGCACAGCATGTCTTCCAGCTGGCCGATCATTTCGCGGTAGCCGACGGTCTGCGCGTCCGGTGCGAACGGGTGGATATTGGAGAACTCGGGCCACGTAACCGGGATCATTTCACTGGTCGCGTTCAGCTTCATGGTGCACGAACCGAGCGGGATCATGGTGCGGTCGAGCGCCAGGTCCTTGTCGGCCAGGCTGCGCAGGTAGCGCAGCATTTCGTGTTCGGCGTGGTAGCGGTTGAATACCGGGTGGGTCAGGTAGGCGCTGCTGCGGGCCAGTCCTGCCGGATAGGCCGCCTGCGCGGTCGCCTCGAACGCGTCGAAATCCGGCTTGGCAGGCTTGCCCGGCACGCCGCTGGCGAAGATCGACCACAGCAGGGCGATATCGTCACGGTTGGTGGTCTCATCGAGCGAGACGCCGACGTGCTTGGCATCGACCTTGCGCAGGTTGACGCCAAATTCGACGGCCGTCGCGTGCAGTTCGGCTGCCTTGCTTGTTTCGATCGTCAGCGTGTCGAAGTAGGTCTTGTTGGTGATGGTGTAGCCAAGCTTGCCCAGCGCGCCGGCCAGCACATTGGTGTAGCGGTGCACGCGGTTGGCGATGCGGGCCAGGCCGGCAGGGCCGTGGTAGATGGCGTACATCGACGCCATCACCGCCAGCAGCACCTGCGCGGTGCAGATATTCGAGGTCGCCTTTTCGCGGCGGATGTGCTGCTCGCGTGTTTGCAGGGCCAGGCGGTAAGCCTGGTTGCCCTGGGCGTCGATGGTCACGCCCACCAGGCGGCCAGCCATGCTGCGCTTGAATTCGTCGCGGGTGGCCAGGTAGCCGGCGTGCGGGCCGCCGAAACCGAGCGGCACGCCGAAGCGCTGGCTGTTGCCGACGACCACGTCGGCGCCCCATTCACCCGGCGGGGTCAACAGCGTCAGCGCCAGCAGGTCGGCGCAGGCAACGACCATGGTGCCGGCCGCGTGCAGTTTCTCGACGGCGGCGCGGTAGTCGCGCACGTCACCGTTGACGCCTGGGTACTGCAACAGCAGGCCGAAGCATGGCTCGGACAGATCAAAGATCTTGTCGGCGGCGATGGTGCGCACTTCGACGCCGATCGGCTTGGCGCGGGTTTCGATCACTTCGCGCGTTTGCGGCAGCACGTCGTCGGCCACATAGAACACGTTCGAGCCGGACTTGCCGACGCGCTGGATCAGCGTCATCGCTTCGGCCGCTGCGGTGCCTTCGTCGAGCATCGACGAGTTGGCGATGCCCATGCCGGTCAGGTCGGTGATCATCTGCTGGAAATTCAGGATCGCTTCCAGGCGGCCTTGCGAGATCTCAGGC
Source organism: uncultured bacterium (assembly GCA_965233055.1). GTDB lineage: Bacteria > Pseudomonadota > Gammaproteobacteria > Burkholderiales > Burkholderiaceae_D > Telluria_A. Next base: position 37,156 of record CBDDRJ010000044.1, on the reverse strand, counting down.
TGATAAGGCGTGTAGGCGGTGTACCAGGCCGGATTCTCGAAGATATTGCGCAGGATGACATTCGGCGTATGCGTGTTGTAGTAGCCCTGGCCGATGACCGACTTGAGCACCTTGTTCTTGCCTGCGATCGCCTTGAGCTTGCCCAGCGCCGCCGTTTCCGGCATCGGGTCGAAAAACTGGTCGAGCGCCAGTTTGCTCTTGTTGCGGATCGCAGGCGGCACGATGGCGTCGATCAGGGCCGCGCGCGAGGGGTAGCCGAGGGTCGACAGCATGGCTGCCTGTTCGGAGTCGGAAGGGCCGATATGGCGCGGGATGAAGGCGTCGCGTGCTTCAAGTTGGGTCAGGCTGGTGCGGGTCATGATTCGGTCGGGGCCAAAAAAGTGTGAAGCCGCCGGCACTGGGCCGGCGGCGGAGGGAGCAGAAGGTGGGGCCGGGCCGGATTACTCGGCGGTCGCCTTGCCGTAGGCGGCAGCGTCGAGCAGCTTGTCGAAGGCGCCGGCGTCGGCTGGCTTCATCTTGAACAGCCATGCCGCGTAGGCGTCGGCATTGATCGATTCCGGTGCGGCCGACACGGCGTCGTTGACGGCGGTGATCTCGCCGGCTACCGGCGCGTAGATGTCGCTGGCGGCCTTGACCGATTCGACCACGGCAGCATCGTCGCCGGCCGAGAACGACTTGCCGACCTTGGGCAGTTCGACGAACACGATGTCGCCGAGGGCATCCTGGGCGTACTCGGTGATGCCGACGGTGACGGTGCCGTCAGCTTCAGCGCGGATCCACTCGTGGGATTCGGTATATTTCAGGTCGGCAGGAATATTCATGGGTGGCTCCAGGGTTAATGACGCTTAATAGTATAAATGGGTTTGATCAGGCGACCAGCACTTTGCCGTTGCGCACGAACGGCAACTTGACGACGGTGGCCAGCAGCTTCTTGTCGCGGATCTCGACATGCACCGAATCGCCGACGGCAACGCCCATCGGCACGCGCGCCAGCGCAATGGCTTGCTGCATGCTCGGGCTGAAGGTGCCGCTGGTGATTTCGCCGGCTTTATCGTTACCTTCGATCAGGACCTTCTGGTGGGCGCGCAGTACGCCGCCTTTTTCGCGCAGGATCAGGCCGACGTACTGGGCATTCTGGCCCATCGCCAGCAGCGCTGCCTTGCCGATGAAGTCGCGCTCGGACACCAGGTCGATGGTCCAGGCCAGGCCGGCGTCGAGCGGGTTGACGGTTTCGTCCATATCCTGGCCGTACAGGTTCATGCCCGCTTCCAGGCGCAGCGTGTCGCGCGCACCCAGGCCGGCAGGCTTGACGCCGGCAGCCGTCAAAGCGTTCCACATGGCGTCGGCCTGGGTGGCAGGGAAGGCGATCTCGAAGCCGTCCTCACCGGTGTAGCCGGTACGCGCGACCATCACTTCGCCGAACGCGGTGTCCTTGACGATGACGGCATTGAACGGCTTCATTTCCTGCGAGGCGGCCTGGGTGGTCGGCAGCACTTGCCATACCTTGGCGCGCGCATTCGGGCCCTGCACGGCGATCAGCGCCATCGCGCCTTCGCCGCTGCGGCGTTGGGTGATGGTCAGGCCGCTATCGGTCTTGGTGTTTTGCGCATTGATCCAGGCGATGTCTTTCTCGGCGGTGCCGGCGTTGACCACCAGGCGGAACCAGGTCTCGCTGAAGAAGTAGACGATCAGGTCATCGATGACGAAGCCTTCGGGCTTCAACATGCAGGAGTAGAGCGCCTTGCCGGGCACTTGCAGCTTGTCGACGTTATTGGCCAGCAGGCCGCGCAGGAAAGGGCGGACCTTGTCGCCGACCAGGTCAACGACGCACATATGCGAGACGTCGAACATGCCACAATCGGTGCGCACGGCGTGGTGTTCTTCGATCTGGGAACCGTAATTGACAGGCATGTCCCAACCGCCGAAATCGACCATCTTGGCGCCGGCGGCGCGGTGTGCGGCATTGAGCGGGGTGACTTGGAGCGTCATTGAAATCCTCGAGGCAAGGTGAAAAGGGGAGTCATCGAGCAAACGGGAAGGCTAAAGCCATGCCACGCGTGATCGTCGCCCCTCTGTCCTCGATACCTGAGAGATAGCGGGAGGAATTCTCCCGCGCGCCCCTTCGGTGGGCCGCCGGCAAAGCCGCGGCCGCTCTCCAGAGTTGAGCCGGCGCGCATTGCGCTACCAACCCCTTGACCGGTCCTTTTGCCTGAGAGTTTTTGGGTGATGCCCCTTCGGCGGCAGCGTGCGCTGCCCTCTCCCGATCAAGAGTGCAAAGGATATGCCAGCATGGCCTCATTGTCAACCGGAACGGTGGCGCGCAAACGGCTGCTAAATGTCAAAAAGAGGCGCGCACGAATGGCATTTTGCCCTGTTGCTGAACCTCATTTTGCTAGAATCGGGGCGTGTGGAGAACAGCCTGGGATGGGATGGAATAATGAGCGAAGAGCAACCTCAGTCGACCAACGAAGCCTTCTTCACGCTGTCAGGCGACGTCAACAGCGACATGGTGCACCGCGTGTTCGAGGCGGTGTCCTGCATGACGGCGCGCGGCATCGAGACGGCGCACGTGCTGGTGCAGTCGAATGGCGGCTATGTCAGCGACGGTCTGTGCCTGTATAACTTCCTGTCGAATGCGCCGGTCCGGTTTGTCATGTACAACGCGGGGGCGGTGGCGTCGATCGCCGTGATCCTCTACCTCAGCGGGCAGCAGCGCTATGCCAGTGAAACGGCCCGTTTCATGGTACACAAGTCGCATGCGACGGCGTCGCCGGGGGCGCGGCCGGACGCGCTCAAGATCATCGTCGACGGCTTGCGGGCCGACGATGCGCGCACCGAGCAGATTCTGCGCAAGCACGTCGACTTCACCCCGGAACACTGGGCGGTACATGAGTATTCCGACCTGCACCTGACGGCGCGCGAAGCCATGACGGTGGGGCTGATCGACGACGTCGCCGACTTCGCCCCGCCGCGCGGGGTGCATCTCATCAATATTTAACGGGCCACCAGCCCCTGCCATCTTCCTCACAGTTGGGGTCAAACCCACAGTTGGGGTCAAACCCGGCAACTGAACAACACGGTTGGGGTCAAACCCGGCAACTGGACAACACTGTTGGGGTCAAACCCGGCAACTGGACAGCGAGACTGGGTCACCCCCTCCAATTTTCCCGGCTGCCAGGTTTGCCCTCAGCGTCCCGGCGCGGTTTGTCCGATTGCCGGGTTTGACCCCAGCTTCCCCGGCGCGGTTTGTCCGATTGCCGGGTTTGACCCCAGCTTCCGGGTTTGACCCCAGCTTCCCGGTTTGAACCCGGCTACCCTGGTGGCGACAATTGCTTGGTGCTGCAGGCACTGTTGGATTTAAGCATTGATCTAATGCAATAGTTTCCTTGTGGATATTGCCTTGTGGAAATTCTGTGTCACAATACGGAGAGCGGCACAGATTCAAGGCGGACACCATGGGCACGATACCAGTGAGGGCAGCACAAACGACGGCGCAGCGGCGTCCGCCCCAGCTCGCCGTGCTCGACAGTTTGGCCGAAGCGACGACCAATTTCGCCAATGAACACCTGATGTCGCTGGTCAAGCGGCTGGCCAGCGTGCTGCAAGGCACGGCTGCGGGTAATGGCGTCAACCAGCTGCAATGCGTCAAGGCCGGCAACCTGCTGCAAAAGAACGCCTACGCCTTTTTCCATCTCGCTACGACCGAAGTGTCGCTGCTGCTCGCACGCGAAATCAAGGCTTTGTCAGCGGCGCCGCCCGACCTGCGCCGCCGCGCCACCGACCAGGCCCTGTCGCTGGTGCCGTTCGAAGAAATGGACAACCAGCTGGCCTTTGATGCTGTCAGCGCCCCGTTCGACGCACAGCATGCCGACCAGCTGGCCGTGCTCGGCGCGCGCCTGGCCATGGTGCTGGAATGGGAATCGATGCGCCCGCGCCAGAACCCGTTCCGCCCGCAAGTGCTGCTGGAAGCGATCAACAATGCCTGGCTCCAGTTCGATCCCGACCCGGAATCACAAAAGCTGCTGATGCCGCTGCTGCGCACCGAACTGGTGTTCGACCTGACGCCGCTGTACGAAAAGCTCAATCACATTCTGATGCAGAAGGGCGTCGCGGCCGCCGAACCACGCCGCGTGCGTGCCAGCGATCAGCCGGCGACCGGCCCGCGTGCCGCCGAACAGACTGCACTGGCGCGCCAGCTGCGCCGCTATTTTTCGCGCGGCGACGACAGCGCGCTCAATCGCGACGGCGTGGCTGACAGTGCGCCACTGCTGGCCTACCTGGCCCACCTTCAGCGACAGCCGTCCGGTGCAGCGGTCAGCCCGCACAATGTCTACTACCTGCCGCGTCTGAAGGAAAGCGCGCCCAAGGGCAGCCTGTCGCGCGGCGACGAGACGACGATCGACCTGCTGGCCAAAGTGTTCGAAACGGTCTTCGCCGACCAGGCCATCCCGCAAGAGATCCGCGACCTGATCTGCTACCTGCAGGTGCCGGTGCTCAAGGCCGCCTTGCAGGACAAGGACTTCTTCTTTCAGGACGCGCACCCGGCACGCCGCATGATCGACCTGCTCAGCCGCATGGGCTGGGAGGCGCGCCGCGGCCAGGATGATCCGGTATTCCAGACCATCGCACGCAATGTAGGCCGGGTCGAGCGCGAGTTCGGTGCTGAAGTATCCGTCTTTGCAGAAGCGGTCAGCGAGCTCGAAGCGGCGCAGCAGGCCGAGGAAATAGCCTTCGCCGAAGCCAGCGCCGACATGACGCGCGCCTGCGAGCGCCAGGAAAAGAAAGTCGTTGCCGCCAGGGCGGCGCAGGGCGCCATCGCGCTGCGCGTCGGCCAGGGCGATGTGGTCGCCTTCATCGACACCTTCTTGCAGGACAAATGGGTGCAGGTGCTGACGATCGCCTACACGGTCGAAGATGACAAGCCCGGCGCGGTCGACAACGCGACCCGCACGATGGATGACCTGATCTGGAGCGTCAAACCCAAGATCACCCACTCCCAGCGCAAGCAGTTGATCGCCAAGTTGCCTGGCCTGCTGTCGACGCTCAATAAATGGCTCGATGTGATCCAGTGGAAGGACGCCGACCGCCTGCAGTTCTTTGCCGGGCTGGCCGAGTGCCACGCCTCGATCGTGCGCGCGCCGCTCGAAGTGTCGCCCGAGCGCCAGATGGAACTGGCGGTGCAGGCGGCCAAACAGGATGCCGAGCACAAAGTTGAGGCCGAGCGCAGGCTGGCCAGGGCCGCCGCGCTCGAGCCGCAGGAGTCGTTCGATGCCAGCCTCGCCATTCTCGAACGGGGCATGTGGTTCGAGTTTACCGAGGCCGACACGACCCGCGGCGTCAAGCTGGCCTGGATCAGCCCATTGCGCACCTTGTTCATCTTCTCCACAGCCGGCCGCAAGGAAGCGTTTTCGCTGTCAGCCGATGCCTTGTCCGAGGCGCTGGCCAAGGGCAGGGCCAGGCCGCTCGGCCCCGGGGTGGTCGGCCGCGCCCTGCAAAGCGCGCTGGCCGACGCAGCTGTCAATGATCCCGACGTAGCTGGCGCCGCCTGAATTCCCGACCGGACGATTGGTTCGGGCAGCGCTATCGCCGCTTTCATTCCCCGCATTCGGCACTTAACCCGGATTTTGGCGGTTTGGTCGCATTGCATCGCCAAGGCAGGCGAAGTGGCTAATAATGGCGTCCTGACCATTCCCGCCCTACGCCATGAAAACGACCGCGACTACCGATCCTGACCAACAAGCCATCCTCGAGCGCCGCTACCTGCGCCAAGCCATGCGGCGCCAGGCGGTACTTCAAGTTCCAATTCAACTATCTGCAGCCCTGATGCTCTATCAGGCGGCTCGACAATGGTCGGGCGGCCCAATCAATGCCTTGCTTTTCGGCTTCTCCCTGTCTCTTCTTCTGCTGTTTGCCGGCTTGTATGCAAACACGAGGCGCAGCTTGAAACGGCTCGTCGAAGAACACGGTGGCCTGACCGAATCGATGCTGGCGTCTACCGTCGAGCGCAGCTTCATGTCGCCGCTCGATCCGTTGACCAGCTTTGCCCTGTGTGCGGATGCCCTGTCCGGCATCGGGGCGGCTGAAGCCATCGGGTATGGGGAGGCCGCCAATTTCAGGCATGACCAGTTCGCCAATACGATGTCTTTGGCCCGCGGTGCGCGTTACTGGTTTCCTCCGGTTTTGCATGTGAAGCTCAGGCAGAGAGACAATGGTTTGACCGTGGTGCAGGTGCGCCGCACCGGAGGTTACGAATGGTTCCGGCCCCAGACGGGGGAGGCCACGCGTGAACTCGACGTCTGCTGCACCTTGTTGATGTCGACGCTGCAGCGCCGCCGCGACGAGATGGACGCGGCCAAGCGCGAGAAGGCGCTCGAACAGGCAGCGCTGCAGGCCCGCCTGGCGGCACTGCAGGCGCAGGTCGAGCCGCATTTCCTGTTCAATACGCTGGCCAATCTGAAGCACTTGATCCGGGCCGACCAGGCCCGGGCTCAGGAAATGGTCGACCACCTGGTTGGCTACCTACAGGTCGCCATTCCTGATATGCGGGCGGTGTCGTCCACCGTTGGCAGCGAATGCGCGCTGGCCGAACACTATTTGGCCATCATGCAGATCCGGATGGGCGCGCGCCTGGCCTACCGCATCGAGCTCCCTGAGGACTGCGCCGGCTTGCCGATGCCGCCTGCCATGCTCATCTCGCTGGTCGAAAACGCCGTCAAGCACGGCCTGGAACGCGCCACCCGCAAGGGCTTGGTCGTGGTGCAAGTGGTGCGGGCCGGGCCAAGGCTGATACTGAGCGTTTCCGACGACGGCGCCGGCTTGCAGGACCAGCTGGGGCAGGGCGTCGGGCTGGCGAATATCGCCGAAAGGCTGCGCCTGTTGTATGCTGACGCGGCGTCGCTGACGGTCGAGCCCAATACCGCCGGCGGCGTGCGTTCCTCCCTGAACCTGCCTTGCGCGACCTGATATGCCAACTGCCATCCTCGCCGAAGACGAGCCATTGCTGCGAACCGAACTGCGCGACCAGCTCGGCCTGCTCTGGCCCGAACTGATAATCGTTGCCGAAGCCGACAATGGGATCGAAGCGATCCGCGCCATCGATGCGCTCAAGCCAGATTTTGTCTTCCTCGACATCCAGATGCCAGCCCTTGACGGGCTGGAAGTGGCGCGCCACATCGGCGAACATACCCAGGTGGTGTTCGTCACCGCCTATGCCGAACACGCGCTGCAAGCGTTCGACGCCGGCGCCGTTGACTACCTGCTCAAGCCGCTCGTCACGGCGCGCCTGGCCCAAACGGTTAAGAAGCTGCAGCAGTGCGCTGCTGTCCATCAGCCGCCGCAAGCCGTATGGCGCACCGCGTTTGCCGCGCCAGCGCCGCGCTTTCTGAAGTGGATCAAGGCGTCGCAGGGCGAGACGGTGCGCCTGATCGTGGTCGACGACGTGCTGTGCTTCCAGTCGGACGGCAAGTACACCGGCGTGGTCACGCGCGACACCGAGGCTTTGATCCGCACGCCGCTCAAGACCCTGCTCGAGCAGCTCGATCCGGCGCGCTTCGCCCAGATCCACCGCGGCTGTATCGTCAACTTGCATGCGGTTGACCGGATCGAGCGAAATAGCGCCGGCTTTTGCATGTTCCTGCACGGTCGCCAGCACCCGCTGGCCGTCAGCGAAACCTTTGCCCGCCAGTTCAGGCAGATGTAGCTGCACGGGCCGGTTTGGCAGGCCACAAATGGTATGATGGTTGCTATTCGGTGCATTTGCCGTGCCATTTTTCGCCAAAACTGCCTACAAGCAAGGAATTGTCTCTAACGTGCGTCTATCTTCCATTAAGCTGTCGGGATTTAAGTCCTTCGTAGACCCTACCAATTTCCAGGTCCCCGGCCAGCTGGTTGGCGTTGTCGGCCCTAACGGCTGCGGCAAGTCCAATATCATCGATGCGGTGCGTTGGGTGCTGGGCGAATCGAAGGCGTCGGAACTGCGCGGCGAGTCGATGCAGGACGTCATTTTCAATGGGTCGACCCACCGCAAACCGGCCGGGCGTTCGTCCGTCGAGCTGGTCTTTGATAACAATGACGGCAAGGCTGCCGGCCAGTGGAGCCAGTACGCCGAGATCGCCGTCAAGCGCACGCTGACGCGCGACGGCACCTCGACCTACTACATCAACGGCCAGCCGGTGCGCCGGCGCGACATCCAGGACATCTTCCTTGGCACCGGCCTGGGCCCGCGCGCCTATGCGATCATCGGCCAGGGCATGATTTCGCGCATCATCGAATCGCGCCCGGAAGAGCTGCGCGTGTTCCTCGAAGAGGCCGCCGGCGTCTCCAAGTACAAAGAGCGCCGCCGCGAGACCGAGAACCGCCTGCAGGACACGCGCGAGAATCTGCTGCGGGTCGAGGACATCCTGCGTGAGCTCAACACCAACCTGGAAAAGCTCGAAGGCCAGGCCGTGGTCGCCACCCGCTTCCATACGCTGCAGGCTGACCAGGAAGAAAAGCAGAAGCTGCTTTGGCTGCTGCGCAAGAATGAAGCGCAAGCCGAGCAAGCCAAATACCTGCGCGAAGTGGATCAGGCCCAGACCGAGCTCGAAGCCCACACCGCCAAGCTGCGCCATGTGGAGCTCGAGCTCGAGCATATGCGGCAGTCCCATTTTGCCGTCGGCGACCGCCTGCACCAGGCTCAGGGCCACCTGTACCAGACCAATTCCGAGATCGGCTCGCTCGAAGCGCAGATCAAGTTCGTCATCGAGTCGCGCTTGCGCCTGCAGAACCAGCTGGCGACGCTCGAAGCCCAGCGCAACCAGTGGCAGTCGCAAGGCCAGGACTACCAGCAACAGATCGAGGAAGGCGAATACCTGCTCGAAGAGCTGGGCGGGCGCGTCGAGCAGTCGCAAATGAGTGCCGAACAGCACGCCGAGCGCATGCCCGAACTGGACGCCGCCTGGCGCGCCGCCCAGCACAAGACGACCGAGTCGCGCGCCCGTATCATGCAGGCGCAGCAGCAGATCGAGCTCGAATCGGCGCATCAGCGCAATGCATCGAATATCCTGTCCGGGCTGTTGACGCGGCGCGAACGGCTGCAACAGGAAAAGAGCGGCCTGAACCTGCCTGACAGCAGCCACCTCGCCAACCTCAGGCTCCAGCTGGAGGAAAAACAGCAGGCGCTCGAAGAGCAGACGATGATGCTGGAAGAAGCCTCGGAGCAGGCGGTCAAGCTGGAACAGGAACGCCAGCTGGCCCAGGCCCAGGTCAACGCCGAGACGGCTGCCAACGCCCAGCTCGAAGCGCGCTTCGGCGCGCTCAGGCAGCTGCAGGAGCGCGTGCAAACGGAAGGCAAGGTTCAGCCCTGGCTGCAAAAGCACGAACTCGACAAGCTGCCGCGCTTGTGGCAAAAGCTGCACATCGAGCAGGGTTGGGAAACGGCGATGGAGGCGTTGCTGCGCGAGCGCACGTCGGCGCTGGAGATGTCCAATATCGAGTGGGCCAAGGCCTTCTTCAACGACGCGCCGCCGGCCAAGCTGGCGCTGTACGCGCCGCAAACGACTACCGCTGCGGCGCCACTCGAGGTGGCTGGCCTGAAGCCTTTCATCAGCCTGCTCAAGATCAATGAGCCGGGCCTGCGCGCCTTGCTGCAGGACTGGCTGCACCAAATCTACGTGGCCGAGGACGCCCAGAGCGCGCTGCAGGAACGCGCCAAGCTGCCGGCCGGCGGCGCCTTCGTGACGCGCCAGGGCCACCTGGTGACGCAGTCGAGCGTGCGCTTCTATGCGGCCGACACGGAGCAGGATGGCATGCTGGCGCGCCAGCAGGAAATCGAGAATATCGCCAAGCAGCTGCGCGCCCAAGGGCTGCTGGCTGACGAGGCGCGCAGCCGTGCCGTGCGTGCCGACGCCGCCGTCAGCAATGTCACGCGCCAGCTGCAGGATGCGCGCGCGTCGATCGGCAGCTTGACCCAGGCCGTGCATGCGCTGCAGATCGAAGTGGTGCGCCAGTCCGAGGTCGAGGCCCGCTTCAACCAGCGCAGCAACCAGATCGCCGCCGACCTGGCCGAGATCGCGGCGCAGGAAGCCGAACAGCAGCAGATCAAGATGGAATCCGAGGAGAAGTTCGAGCAGCTCGATATGGAGCTGGCCGAGCTGCAGGGCGCCCATGAAGACGGCCAGACCGAATTCCTGGCCCGCGAACAGGCCCTGAGCGACGCCCGCGAAAAGCTGCGCGAGCTCGAACGCGCGGCGCAGGAGGCGCAGTTCGCCGAAAAATCCCAGCGCAGCAAGATCGAGGAACTGCGCCGCAATATCGCCACCGCGACCGACCAGGCCGCCCAGGTGGCCGAGAGCATCGCCGCCGGCCAGATCGAGCTCGAGTCGCTCGAGGCAGGGGCCGCCAACGATGGCCTGCAGGAGCTGCTCGACCGCCGCACCACGCAGGAGCGCGCCTTGTCGGACGCGCGCCATGAGCTTGACCAGATCACGCAGCAGCTGCGCCAGGCCGAGGAATCGCGCATGCAGGCAGAGCGCAGCCTGCAGCCGCAGCGCGACAAGATCACGGAAATGCAGCTCAAGGAGCAGGCCGCGCGTCTGAATCAGGAGCAGTTCGACGAGGCGCTGCGCGCGGTGCAGGCCGACGAGACCGCGCTGTCGGAAAAGCTGAACCCGGACATGAAGGCCCAGTACCTGCAAGGCGAAGTGACCCGACTGACCAATGCCATCGCCGCGCTGGGCGCCGTCAACCTGGCGGCGCTGGACGAACTGGCCCAGGCCTCGGAGCGCAAGAACTTCCTCGATGCGCAGAACGCCGATCTGACCGAAGCGATCCAGACTCTGGTCGACGCGATCCACAAGATCGACAAGGAGACGCGCGACCTGCTGCAGGACACCTTCGACCGCGTCAACCACCACTTCTCGGAGCTGTTCCCGATCCTGTTCGGCGGCGGCAACGCCAAGCTGGTCATGACCGGCGACGAGATCCTCGACTCCGGCGTGCAGGTCATGGCTCAGCCGCCTGGCAAGAAGAACGCGACCATCCACCTTTTGTCCGGCGGCGAAAAGGCGCTGACCGCGACGGCGCTGGTGTTCTCGATGTTCCGCCTCAATCCCGCGCCGTTCTGCCTGCTCGACGAGGTCGATGCCCCGCTCGACGATGCCAATACCGAGCGCTTCTGCCGCATGGTCAAGCGCATGAGCGAACACACCCAGTTCCTGTTCATCTCGCACAATAAGATCGCGATGGAGATGGCCAATCAGCTGATCGGCGTTACTATGCAGGAGCAGGGCGTTTCGCGTATCGTGGCGGTGGACATGGAATCGGCTGCGGGCATGGTCGAAAACCTGCAGGTGGCGTAGTCAGTCGTTCCGATTATTCGTTCTCGAGAGGAGCAGTGTGGGCGTACTCGATAGGAAGAAAGTGCTGGTTGTCGACGACCAGGATGTGGTGCGGATGGTGGTGAGCCACCTGTTGCGCGATATGGGGGCCAATGAAGTGTATGCCGCCGCCAGCGTGCAGGCGGCGTTGGATCACCTCAACCGCCGTAGCATCGACCTGGTGGTCACCGATATCGAAATGGACCCGCAAAGCGGCCTGCATCTGCTCAAGGCGATTCGCTCAGGCGCCACCCGCAGCCGCATCAATCTGCCAGTGATGATGCTCACCGCCCATTCGGGCATGACGGTGGTGCGCAAGGCGCTCGAACTGGACGCCGACGGCTTCGTCGTTAAGCCGGTGCGGCCGGCCCAGCTCGAAGCCAAGCTTACCGAAGCGATGCTGGCCGGCCGCGCCAAGCGCGAAGCCTTCGAATATGCCGCCATCGATTTCGAAGTGCGCCATGGCGCCGGCAAGCTCGTCGTGGTCGAGTCCGAAGCCGTCGCGGCCGGGGACCTGGCCGCAACGGCGCCGCAAGGCGAACTGGAACTGGTCAAGGCGGAACTGGCCAGCAACGAGCAGTCGATGGCGAGCGCGCTGCCGGGCGTCGATTTGTCGGCGGCGCTGGAACTGATGGGCGGGAACCGCAAGCTGCTGTTCAACGCGGCGCGCGTGTTTACCAGTAAGTACGCGACGCTGGCCGCCACCGCGACGGCCCACAGCGCGGCCGGCGACCTGCCGGCGCTGGCGGGGCTGGCCCACACGATCAAGGGCGCGTCGGCCCTGCTGGGCGCCGCGGCCCTGTCGGGTGCGGCGGCGGTGCTGGAGCAGGCCGCGCGCGCCAATCAGGCCGCTGCCGTGCCGGAATTGCTGCTGACCTTTGTCAGCGAGCTGGGCGTGGCGCTCGATTCGCTCGAGCAGGTGCCGCTGCCAGACGAGCCGGGCGCGCTTTGAATGGGCTGCGTTAGGCATTACAATGGCGCTAAGGATTAAGGCGGCTTCCCGGCGAGGGAGCGTCACAACTATTGCTACTAAGGCACAAGCAGCATGACAGAACTTCAAATGAGCCTGGCCGCCGCTGGCGGCGTGTTTGTGGTCATCGTTTTCTCTTACAATAAATGGCAAGAGTACAAGGCCAAGAAAAGCGTGGAGCGGGCCTTTTCGACCGACCACGACGATGTGCTGATGCAGGCCAAGGCGGAAAGCCGCAGCGAGCCGAGCTTCGAGAGCAGCATCGGCGACGAATTCGAACCAGTGACCCAGGAAGCGACGCTCGAGGCGACGCTGCAGGCGTCGGCTTCGGCGGCCGAGCAGGCCACCAACCTGGTCGACCCCCTGATCGACTGCCTGATCCCGCTGGCGCTCGAGATTGCCGTGCGCGGCGACAAGATCCTGCCGGTGCTGCAGGGCCTGCGCCATGTCGGCAATAAGCCGATCCATTACATCGGCCTGCACGTCAATGGCGACTGGGAACCGATCGTCCACGGCGGCGTCTACACCAAACTTCAGGTGGGCGTGCAGATGGCCAGCCGCACCACCGCCCTGAACGAGCTTGAATACTCCGAACTGGTGACGCGCCTGCGCACGGTGGCCGACGATATCGGCGCCGAACCTGAGATCCCCGACATGATCGAAGTGATGGCCGAGTCGCGCAATCTGCACCGCTTCGTCGCCGGCCACGACGCCCAGCTGGGCGTCAACCTGATGTCGAACGGCGCCCCATGGTCGATCAGCACGCTGATTGGCGCGCTCGAGCGCCAGGGCTTCGACGTGCGCCCGGACGGCCGCTACGTGATGCCGGACGGCGAGGGCGGGCACCTGTTCACGCTGTCGACCAATGTGACGCTGGCCGCCGAGACCACGTCGCGCCTGACCCTGCTGCTCGACGTGCCGTGCGTCGATCCGAAACGCGATGGCTTCGGCACCATGCTCAATTGCGCCCGCTCGCTGGGCAGCAAGCTGGACGCGACCATCGTCGATGACAGCGATGTACCGCTGACCGATGAAGCGCTGGCCGAGATCAACGGCCAGGTGCTGGCGTTTTACCAGGAAATGGAAGAAGCCGACATCCCTGCCGGTTCGCACCGCGCCAAACGCCTGTTCAGCTGAGCGGCCCCAGGCAAGTGGCGAGTATGGACAGCGATTTCCTGGCCCGCATGCAGTGGCTGACGGCTGAACTGAATCGGCACATCGAAGCCTATCATGTGCTCGATGCGCCCACCATCCCGGATGCCGAGTACGACCTGCTGTTCCAGGAGTTGCAGGCGCTCGAGGCAGCGCACCCGCAGGCTGCCGCTCCCGATTCGCCGACCCACCGGGTCGGGGCGGCGCCCCTGCCCGAATTCAGGCAGGTCACCCATGCGGTGCCGATGCTGTCTCTCAATAACGGCTTTTCGCCGGAAGATATCGACAACTTCGACCGCCGCGTGCGCGAAGGGCTGGGCGACGACATCATCGAATACGCGGCCGACGCCAAGTTCGACGGCCTGGCCGTCAACCTGCGCTATGAAAACGGCCTGTTCGTGCAGGCTGCCACGCGCGGCGACGGCAGCACCGGCGAGGACGTCACGGCCAATATCCGCACCATCGCTTCGATCCCGCTGCGCCTGGCCGGCAACAAGCCGCCGAGCGTGCTCGATGTGCGCGGCGAGGTGCTGATGTTCAAGGCCGACTTCAAAGCGTTGAATGCGCGCCAGCGCGAGGCCGGCCAGAAGGAATTCGCCAACCCGCGCAATGCCGCTGCCGGCAGCCTGCGCCAGCTCGATTCGCGCATCACGGCCAGACGCAAGCTGAGCTTTTTCGCCTATGGCATCGGTGCGCTCGAAGGCGCCACCATGCCGGTGTCCCATTCGGCCATGCTGGCCTGGTTCAAGTCGATGAACCTGCCGGTGTCGGACGAACGCCAGGTGGTGCAGGGCGCCCACGGCCTGATGCAGTATTTCGGGGAGCTCGGGCAGCGCCGGTCCACGCTGCCGTACGAGATCGACGGCGTCGTCTACAAGGTCAATTCCTTCAAGGCGCAGCAGGAACTGGGCTTCGTGTCGCGCGCCCCGCGCTTCGCGCTGGCGCATAAATTCCCCGCCGAGGAAGCTGCTACCCGAGTCGAGGCGATCGAGCTGCAGGTTGGCCGCACCGGCGCCATTACGCCAGTCGCGCGGCTGGCGCCAGTATCGGTCGGCGGCGTCACCGTCACCAACGCCACCTTGCACAATGAAGCCGAAGTGCAGCGCAAGGACATCCGCGTCGGCGACACCGTCATCGTGCGCCGGGCAGGTGACGTCATTCCCGAGGTGGTCAGCGCCATCGTCGAGCGGCGCCCGCCCGGCACGGTGCAGTTCGTCATGCAGGCGCACTGCCCGGTATGCGGTTCGCACATCGTCAAGGAAGAGGGCGAAGCGATCGCGCGCTGTTCCGGCGGCCTGTTCTGCTCGGCCCAGCGCAAGGAGGCGATCACCCATTTTGCCGGCCGCCGCATGATGGACATCGACGGCCTGGGCGAGCGCTATGTCGACAATCTGGTTGAACTGGACTACGTCCATGGCGTCGCCGACCTGTACAAGCTGACGCTGCCCGACCTGCTCGAGATGAAGCGCCGCGCCGACGAACGCGACGGCAGCACGCCGGACACGGTCCAGCAGGGCAGAGTCGCCACCAAATGGGCCGACAATCTGCTCGCAGGCATTGCCGCCAGCAAGAACCCGCCGCTCGAGCGCCTGCTCTTTGCGCTGGGGATCCGCCATGTGGGCGAATCGACCGCCAAGACGCTGGCGGACTGGCTCGGCAGCCTGGAGCAGGTGCGGCGCGCACCGGTGGCGCTGCTGCGCGTGCTGCCCGATATCGGCGACACGGTGGCCGAATCGATTGCCGATTTCTTTGCCGAAGAAAAGAACCAGCTGGCCGTCGACGCCCTGCTGGCAGCGGGCGTGCAGCCATCCGGCGAGCGCGCCCCTTCCGCCAAACTGCGCGACAAGCTCGACCCGGTCACGCTGCTGGCCGCCGTGCGCATCCCCAAGCTGACCGAATCGCGCTGCCGCCAGCTGATCGAACAGGGCGTCACGCTCGAAGCGCTGGCCTACCTCAAGGTCTACAACGTGTTCGGCCTGCCGGCGGCCGTCGCCGCCGCGCTCGGGCAATGGCTGGACCAGGAGGGCAAGCGCCAGCAGCTGACCGCCTTGCACGCGCTGCGCGAATCGCTGCTGGCGCTGCTGCCGGAACATGCGTTTCATGCCGCCGGCAGTTTCGAAGGCAAGACCTTCGTGCTGACCGGGACCCTGCCGACCCTGAGCCGCGACCAGGCGTCCGCCATGATCGAGGCTGCAGGTGGTAAAGTGGCTGGCTCCGTGTCGAAAAAAACAACGTATGTCGTCGCCGGCGATGACGCCGGCAGCAAGCTGGCCAAGGCCCAGGAACTGGGCGTGGCGGTACTGACCGAAGCGGCCCTGCTTGAACTGCTGTCCAACGCGCCACAATAGGAAAAACAAGATGAACAAAATCAGAAAAGCAGTATTCCCCGTGGCCGGCCTCGGCAGCCGTTTCCTGCCTGCCACCAAGGCGCAGCCGAAGGAAATGCTGCCGATCGTCGACAAGCCGCTGATCCAGTATGCGGTCGAGGAAGCGGTCGCCGCCGGCGTCGAAGAGCTGATCTTCATCACCGGCCGCAACAAGCGTGCGATCGAAGACCATTTCGACAAGGCCTACGAGCTCGAGGCCGTGCTCGCTGCAGCCGGCAAGAAGGAATTGCTCGAGCTGGTGCAGGGGGTCATTCCCAAGCATGTCAGCTGCATCTTCATCCGCCAGTCCGAGCCGCTCGGTCTCGGCCATGCCGTGCTGTGCGCGCGGCCGGTGGTTGGCGACGCGCCGTTTGCCGTGCTGCTGGCCGACGACTTCATGGACGGCGACGGCGCCGTCAGGCCGGTGATGGCGCAGATGACGGACGTCTATGCGCAGGAGGGCTGCACCGTGCTGGCGGTGCAGAACGTGCCGCGCGAACACACCGGCCAGTACGGCATCGTGTCGGCCAGTCCCTACAAGGACAGGCTGGAACTGGTGTCGGCCATCGTCGAGAAGCCGAAGCCGGAAGTGGCGCCGTCGACGCTGGCCGTGGCCGGCCGCTATGTGCTGTCGAACAAAATTTTTGGCTACCTGGAAAGGCTCGGCACCGGCGCCGGCGGCGAAATTCAGCTGACCGACGGCATTGCGGCCCTGATGAAGGACGAACGCGTGCTCGCCTACCGTTACGAAGGCCAGCGCTACGACTGCGGCTCAAAGCTCGGCTACCTCGAAGCGATGACGGCGATGGGCCTGAAGCATCCGGAAACGGCGGAAGGCTTCCGCGCCTTCCTGCAGCGTATCGAGGCGGGCGGGCTTGCCAAATGACGGTCCGTGAGATCCTGAAAATGGGCGACCCGCGCCTGCTGCGGGTGGCCGAACCGGTGACCCGTTTCGGCACGCCGGAGATCGAACAACTGATCGCCGACATGTTCGACACGATGCACGCGGCCAATGGCGCCGGTCTGGCCGCACCGCAGATCGGCGTCAACCTGCAACTGGTGATTTTCGGCTTCAGGCACAACCAGCGCTATCCGGACGCGCCGGCGGTGCCGGAAACGGTGCTGATCAACCCGGTCCTGACGCCATTGTCGGACGATACCGAAGAACAATTCGAAGGCTGCCTGTCCGTCCCTGGCCTGCGCGGCAGCGTGCCCCGCTTTACCAGGCTGCGCTACGAAGGCGTCGACCAGTACGGCAAGCCGATCGTGCGCGAAGTGAGCGATTTCCATGCGCGCGTGGTGCAGCACGAAGTGGACCACCTGCTCGGCATCCTGTATCCGATGCGGATCGTCGATTTCTGCAAGTTCGGTTTCACTGAAGTCATGTTCCCCGGCCAGGACCCAGGCCAGGACGACTAGCCGACCATGAGCCACTCTCCCTACGGTACCCGCAAACGCGGCGTATTCCGGTTCGGCGCGACCAAGTTAAAGCGGGTCGGCGGCAGTGGCTGGACCTTGGCCGACACCTATCACTGGCTGCTGGCAATGCCGTGGAGCTGGTTCTTTGTCGTCACTGCGATCGCCTACCTGCTGACCAATCTGGTGTTTGCCTCTTTATTTTATGTCGTGCCAGGCTCGGTGGCCAATGTGCGCGAGTGGTCCTTCCTTGACCTGTTCTTCTTCTCGATCGAGACTCTGGCGACAGTCGGTTATGGCGTGATGAACCCGGCCACCACCTACGGCCATATAATTGCATCGCTAGAGATCCTTGTAGGCATGCTTGAACTTGCTGTATCGACTGGTCTGATGTTTGCGCGCTTTTCGCGGCCCACGTCGCGCATCCTGTTTTCCCGGGTGGCCGTGGTCACCAGCTTCAATGGCGTGCCGACGCTGATGTTCCGCGCCGGCAACGAGCGCAATAACCTGATCCTCGAGGCGTCGGTGCGCGCTGCCGTCGTGCGGCGCGAGGCTACCTCCGAGGGTCAGGAGTTCACGCGTTTCTTCGAACTCGAGCTCGAACGCGACAATACCAGCGTGTTTGCGCTGAGCTGGACAATCATGCACCGGATTGTCGAGGGCAGCCCCCTGTATGGCAAGACGCCTGCCAATATGCTCGACGACGGCGCCTTCCTGACCGTGTCGATTTCCGGCACTGACGACACGCTCAACGATTTCATCCATTCCCGCCACAACTACGGGCCCGAGGACATCCACTATAACCACCGCTTCGTCGATATCCTGTCCGAACGCGAAGGCGAGGTGCGTATCCTCAACTTCGGCAAATTCCACGACATCGTTCCCGACCACTCCTCTTGAGCCGAGACGGGCGCGCTGCTGCCTAAGCTTAAGCCATATCAAGCGCATGCCGCCGCCATTGGTTAGCGTAGTGGTGTGGCTCTGCATATTGCGCGGGGCCGAAAGGTCCGCCCATGCAAAGCCCTGGCCTGCCGCCGCTCGATTGCGTCGATATCCTGTCGATGCGCATCGGCTGCGTCGACGAACAACAATGTATCGAACGGATCCTGGCCAGCCTGGTGCTGGGGCAGGGCGGCTGGGTTATCACGTCCAATACCGACATCCTGCGCCGCTATGTGCGCGACCCTGCCTTCCGCAGCCTCGCCGGTGGCGCCAGCCTGATCGTGGCGGACGGCATGCCGCTGGTGTGGGCCAGCCGCTTGCAGGGCTCGGCCTTGCCGGCCCGCGTGGCCGGCTCCAACCTGCTGGGCAGCCTGAGCGCGGCAGCGGCGCTGGCCGGGCGCCGCATCTACCTGGTCGGCGGCGACCCCGGCACTGCCGATGCGACACGCCGGGTGCTGCAGCAGCGCTGCCCCGGCATCACCATTGTCGGCACCCATTGCCCGGAGTTCGGCTTCGAGCACCGCCCGGGCGCCATGCGCCAGCTGCGCCATGATCTGCAACAGGCGCAGCCAGACATCGTCTTCGTCGCGCTCGGATCACCCAAGCAGGAACTGGTGATCGCCCGGCTGCGCGATTGCCTGCCATCTTGCTGGTGGCTCGGCGTCGGCATCAGCTTCAGTTTCATGGCGGGCCAGGTCAAGCGCGCGCCGCCGTGGATGCAGCGCGCCGGCATCGAGTGGCTGCACCGCCTGCTGCACGAACCGCGCCGATTGGCCACGCGCTATCTGGTGCATGACATTCCGTTTGCCCTGCGCATGCTGTCGCATGCCTTGCTGGTCGGGCTGCGCCAGCGCCGGCGGGCTTGACCCGGCGCCGGACTGCCGCTACAGCGTGGCCTTGGTGAATTGTTCGTAGGCGATGCTGAACCAGCGGTTGCTCAGCGTCATGAGCCGTTCGTAGGGGCCCAGGCCCACCGTGGCCGGCAGCGCCGTCTGCACCGACTTGCCGTCCCATTCCGCCAGGCGGACCAGGCCGTCCGGGTAGTTGAGGCCCGCCGAATTGGCATACAGCAGTGACGCCCAGAAGCGTGGATTGAGTTCCAGAATGCGGTAGAAATCATTGACGGGGTCGTAGCGCAGGTCGAGATGGCCGACGCCGCTGTAATGGGTCTCATGCACAAAGCGCTCGAGCATGCCGCGCAGGCGCAGGTCGGCAAAGAAGCTGCGCTTGCCCCGCTGGCGGTGGTGGCACAGCGAATAGGCGACCAGCTTGCCGCCGCGCGCCAGGAACGAGGCGCCCACATCCCAGCCCGGAACATAACACTGGGCAATGAGCGGGTAATCCGACTGCAGTTGCTGCCGGTCCAGCGTGCGCGCCAGGCTGCTGCGGTCGGGATGATACTGGAAGCCGACGCTGGCCCATTTGTCGAGCGGCTTGGTGATGATGGGAAAAGTCAGGGCGGTCTGGCGCAAGGCCTGTTCTGAATGGATGAACTCGCTGTCGGGCAGCGGCAGGTCCCAGCGCAGCAGGTGGCGCGACAGTGTCCACTTGTTGTTCAGTGTGCTGATGGTGCTGGCTTGGGGCAAGGCGCTGCAGGGGATCTGGTCGCCTTCCTGCACGCCGGCCAGCAGCAAGGCAGTGTCGAAATCGGCGGCGACGACCAGGTCGATCTGGTGGCCGTCGCACGCTTCGCGCACCTGGTCCAGCGCCGCGGGCGGCAACTGGTCGCCGAGCTTCTTGAGGGGCGCCCATGGCAGGTAGCGCTGGCAGTCGCCAGACAGCATCAGTGGCGACGCCCTGTGCCATGCCAGCACGACCGGTGCGCGCCCCGCAAGACGCAGGCAGCGCGCCACCAGCCAGGTCAGGGACGGCACGACGCCGACCACCAGGACGGCCGGGTAGCTAGGTTTCATTGCGTACACCTCGATGCAAGAACGCGTTGTGGAGAAGCACTCCAAGGAGCCTGCGCGGCAGAAGGAGTCGAGACCAAACGGGTGGGAAAAGGACCCAGTTCGTCGCCACTTTTGAGGACTGTAGCCGTAGCTACAGTCCGAGAAATGGGGGCGAAGTGGGACTTTTCTCCACCTGTTTGGACCGACGAGCTTCTGCCGCGCAGGCTCCTAGAGATTACTGAGCCCGTTGCGGGCGCGTTTGACGCGGCACAAGCATGGCTTTGCTTGGTCCTGCCTACAATGGTGTCATGGAGGGGCCGAACATGACGACTGCCATTGCCTGCCACTACAACGGCATTCCCGCCTACGTGGGTCATGAACTCGATCGCCTATACGGCACCCGCTACGCCTGCATGCCGCACTTCCGGCACTATGGCGATACCGAGGGTGTGCATACCTACGTGGTCCGCGCGGGCGATGAGGCCCTGACGGTATTCCTGTTTCGCTGCAGCGGCAGGCAGGTGCAGGTACTGAACGAAGGCATCCATATCACGTGCGAAGAGGCCGACACCTTCGCCGACTATGTTTTCAATGTGTTTCAGGGGACCGACATCATCCGCTTTCGCTGTGTGGAGGCGGCCCGCGGCAGTCACGCGAGGCCCTGTCTGAAGGTGCACAGCGCGCAGGACCTGGTGCTGCCGCTGCCCGCCACAACGGAGGCCTATTTCCACAGCCTCGGGCCCAGCACCAGGAAGATGCTGCGCAACCGCCGCAACCGGCTGCAGCGTGACTTTCCGGGCTTTGTTTTCCGCGTCCATGAACGCGAACAGGCCAGCGAGCACGACGTGCGCGCCATCCTTGCGTTCAACCGGCAGCGCATGTCTGCCGTGAACAAGGCAAACTCCATCGACGCCGACGAAGAGGAGCGCATCCTGCGCTACGTGCACGACTGTGGTTTCGTCACCACTTCCACCATCGACGGCAAGCTCGTTGCTGGTGCCATCAATTACCGGATAGGCCGGCACTTCTCGGCCCGCATCCTGGCCCACGACTCACACTATGACGAATACCGGCTGGGTTTTATCTGCGCCTACCTGACGGTCTGCGCATGCATCAGCCATGGCGCCTCGGCCAGTTTCTATTTCGGCTGGGGCGACGATGCCTACAAATTCAGCCTTGGCGCGCAGCCCCGGCCACTGTGCAATATGCAAATCTACCGGTCGCGCCTCAGCCGCTTGCGCCATGCGGGCACTGGCCTGGCCACCGTGCTCTCCAGCTGCAAATTCCAGCTGCGGCAGGCGGTGCTCGATGCAGCGCGCCGCGACGATGGCAGCATCAGTTCCGTGCTCGCCAGCAAGCTGCTTGGCTTGACGCGGGCGCTCAAGCCCCACTTGCGCTGATGCTGGTGAGGGCGCCTGCGGCCTGCCCGCGCTGACTCAGAAGCTTTCTTCGGGGCGCAGGTAGCGCCACTGGCCGACCGGCAGGTCGCCCAGCTTGACCTTGCCGATGCGCACGCGCTTGAGGCCAACGACCTTGAGGCCGACCATATCGCACATGCGCCGGATCTGGCGCTTCTTGCCTTCTTTCAAGGTAAAGCTGAGCTGGTCCTCGTTTTGCCAGCGCACCTTGGCCGGCAGCAGCGGCTTGCCGTCCATCCACAGGCCATGGCACAGCTTGCGCAGTTCGGTTTCGGGCAGCTTGCCTTCCTTCGTGTACTGCACGCGCACCAGGTATTCCTTCTCGATCGTCGTCGTTTGGCCGATCAGTTGCTTGGCGATCCGGCCGTCCTGGGTCAGGATCAGCAGCCCGACCGAGTCGATATCGAGGCGGCCGGCCGGCACCAGGCTGCGCAACTGGGTCGGATGGAATTGCTCGGGCGACGTGTCTTCGGCCCAGCGGTTCTCGGCCTTGATCAGGGCCACCGCCGGCGTGTAGCCGTCCTCGGCCTGGCCGCTGACATAGCCCATCGGCTTGTTGATCAGCACCGTCACGCGCTTGGACTGCTCGGCGGCCGCCTGGCGCTCGACCGTGATGTGCTGGTCCGGCATGACCTTGCTGCCCAGTTCGGAGACGACCTTGCCGTCGACCCGGACCCAGCCGCGCGCGATCCATTCGTCGGCTTCGCGGCGCGAGCACAGGCCCAGTTCGGACATGCGTTTGGACAGGCGGAGTGGTTCAGTCATATCGATTTTTATACTTTGAGTGCGTCCAGCAAGTCGGTTTCGAGCTGGATCTGATTGCGTGAATTGTTCAAGGCGGCGCCGTCGACGAGGAATACGTCTTCGACCCGCTCGCCCAGCGTCATGATTTTTGCCGTGTGCAGGTTGATGCGGTAGCGCTGCAGCACATTGGCGATCGAGTACAGCAGGCCGGTGCGGTCGTTGGCCGCGATCGACAGCAGGTAGTACTGTCCCTTTTCGTCCGGCCGCAGGTCGACCGTCGGCGTGATCGGGAAGGTGCGCGACAGGCGCGACAGGCGCCCGCGCGTCGGCGGCGGCAGCGGTGCCTGCGACTGCAGCAGCTCGGTCAGTTCGTGCTCGATCAGGTTGATGATGTCGCGGTAGTTGTTGGCGAAGTTCTGCTCCGTCACCATGAAGGTGTCGAGCGCATAGCCGTGGCGCGTGGTGTGGATCTTGGCATCGAGGATGCTGAAGTTCTTGCGGTCGAAGTAGCTGCAGATGCGGGCAAACAGCTCCGGCTGGTCCGGCACATAGACTGCCACCTGCAGGCCTTCGCCGATCGGCGCCAGGCGGCACTTGACGACCGGCTTGCCGCTGTCGACGCGGTCGACCAGGGCGCGGGTCTGCCAGGCGATGTCGGAGGCGTCGTGGCGCAGGAAGTAGGCGACGTCGAGCTGCTTCCACAACTGCTGATGGGCGTCGGCCGGCAGGCCATACAGGCGCAGCGTGGCCAGCGCCTCGTTCTGGCGGTTCTTCAGTTCGCGGTCGGCATTGTGCGGCTCGCCGCCCAGCACGCGCAGCGTGACGCGGTACAGGTCTTCGAGCAACTTGGCTTTCCAGGCATTCCACACCTTGGGGCTGGTGCCGCGGATGTCGGCCACCGTCAGCAGGTAGAGCGCGGTCAGGTGGCGTTCATCCTTGACTGTACTGGCAAAGGCCTGCACCACGTCGGGATCGGACAGGTCCTGCTTTTGCGCGACATGCGACATCGTCAGGTGGTGTTCGACCAAGAAGGTGACCAGTTCGGTGTCCTCTTCGCTGATGCCATGGTGCTGGCAGAACTCGGTGGCGTCCTCGACGCCGAGCTTGGAGTGGTCGCCGCCGCGCCCCTTGGCAATGTCGTGGAACAGGGCCGCGACGAACAGCAGCCAGCGGTTGGGGAAGTTGGCAATGAGCTGGCTGCAGAACGGGTACTCGTGGGCGTGCTCGGTCATCGTGAAGCGGCGCATATTGCGCACCACCATCATGATGTGCTGGTCCACCGTGTAGACGTGGAACAGGTCGTGCTGCATCTGGCCGACGATGCGGCGAAAGCTCGGCAGGTAGCGCCCCAGGATGCTCATGTCATTCATGCGGCGCAGCGCGTGCAGCACGCCGACCGGCGCCTGCAGCACGCGCAGGAACAGGGCGCGGTTGACCGGATCGTCGCGGAAGGCGGCATCGATCTGGAAGCGCGCGTGCCACAGCGCGCGCATGGTGCGGGCGGTCATGCCCTTGAGGTGAGGGCGCTCGGTCATCAGCACGAACACTTCCAGCACGGCCGATGGGGTGCGCTCGAACGTGTCGTCGAGGCTGATGTCGATGAAGCCGTTGACGTCGTTGAAGCGCTCGTTGATCGGCTCCGGCGCGTAAGGCTGAGGGAACAGCCACGCCTCGATATTCTGCAGCAGAATCATATTGAGCTGGGTGACGGCCTTGGCAGCGAGGTAGTAGCGCTGCATCAGCTGCTCGCTGGCGCGCCGCGCATTGATGCCGACCCCGGTCGCATGCAGGCCGAAGGTCTCGGCGATCGGCGTTTGCACGTCGAACACGAGGCGATCTTCGCGCCGGTTCGCCTGCAGGTGCAGGCGGATGCGGATGTCCTTGAAGGCGCGCTCCTTTTCCATCAGCTGGCGCGCTTCGGTCTTGGTGATCAGGCCGCGCATCGCCAGGTGGCGCCACGATTCGCCCAGCCCGGCCGCCTTGGCCACCCACAGGATCACCTGCAGGTCGCGCAGCCCGCCCGGGCTCTCCTTGCAGTTCGGCTCGAGCGAGAAGGCGGTGTCTTCGTACTTGGCGTGGCGCAGGCGCATCTCCACCGTCTTGGCGTTGAAAAAGGCCTGCGGATCGAGCGCGGCCTGGTAGCGCTGCTGCAGTTCGGCGAACAGGGCGTGGTCGCCGCATACCAGGCGCGCTTCGAGCAGGCTGGTCTGCACCGTGATGTCGGCGCCCGACTCGGTCATGCATTCGTCGACCGTGCGGATGCTGTGGCCGATTTCGAGGCCCAGGTCCCACAGCAGCTGAATCAATTCCTCCAGCTTGGCCCTGGTGGGCGCGTCGGGCGCCTCGCCCAGCAGGATCAGCAGGTCGACATCGGAGAACGGGAACAATTCGCCGCGGCCGTAGCCGCCGACGCCGACCAGCGCCGTGTTGGCCGGCAGGCCGGCCGCCAGCCAGGCCTGTTCGAGCACGGAGTCGACGCTGTGGCGCAGGCAGCGCAGGAATTTCTCAGGCTTGCCGTCGGCCTTGAAGGCGGCGATCACCTCAAGGCGGTCGGCCTTGAGCTGCTGTTTGAGCAGGTCGCGCGTCGGCAGGCTGGGCGCGGTGACGGCCATGGCTTAGGCTGGGACGGCGATGCTGTCCTTGATGAAGGCCGGCACGGGCGGGCTGCCAGCGGACAAAGTCAGCACTTCATAGCCGGTTTCGGTGACCAGGATTGTGTGTTCCCATTGGGCCGACAGGCTGCGGTCCTTGGTTTTGATGGTCCAGCCGTCGCCCATTTCGCGAATTTCGCGGCGGCCGGCGTTGATCATCGGCTCGATCGTGAAGATCATGCCAGCTTTCATTTCTTCCAGCGTGCCGGGACGGCCATAGTGGAGGATCTGCGGTTCTTCGTGGAACACCTTGCCGATGCCGTGGCCGCAAAATTCGCGCACCACGCTGTAGCCGTGCTTTTCGGCATGGACCTGGATCGCATGGCCGATGTCGCCCAGGCGCGCGCCCGGCTTGACCTTGGCGATGCCCAGCCACATGCAGTCATAGGTCACGTCCGACAGGCGCTTGGCCAGGATCGACGGCTCGCCGATGAAGAACATGCGGCTATTGTCGCCGTGGTAGCCATCTTTGATGACGGTAATGTCAAGATTGACGACATCGCCATTCTTCAGGACTTTGTCGCCGGGAATGCCGTGGCAAATCACGTCGTTGACGGAGGTGCAGATCGCCTTCGGGTACGGGGTGTAGCCGGGCGGACAGTAGTTGAGCGGTGCCGGGATCGTCCCTTGCACATTGACCATATAGTCGTGGCACAGGCGGTCGATCTCGCCGGTGGTGACGCCGGCCTTGACGAACGGCGTGATGTAGTCGAGAACTTCGGAGCCGAGGCGGCCGGCGATGCGCATGCCTTCGATGTCGGCGGCGGATTTGATGGAAATGGTGGACATAGGGGATCACATTCTGCAAAAGACGTATTCTCCGATTATAAACGATCCGGTCCCATTTCCCATTGGTCCGGGCCGGGCGCGGCAGGCGCACCCGGCTGCAGCTTCCCGCCTATTTTGCGTAGATGCTGTAGTTGTCAATGTAATAGGTGTCACCCGTCAGTGTATTGGGATTGAGCATCAACACCAGTTGATTGACAGCAGTGTCCGCCGTCGAGGTGTCGATGCGGTCGTCCAGCAGGAATTTCAGGCGCTGCCAGCGGTTCTGGGCGGTGGTGCTGGCCACGTACTTGGAATGGCGGCCGGCCGGGTAATTGGTGGCGGTGGCGACATTCTTGTTTTCCAGCTGAATCAGGACGGGGGTGCCGACCGGCGCCGCCGTCCACAGGTCCAGGTAAAAGGCTTTTTCGCCCCGCACATAGAACGATGCATCGGCAATCGCGCTGGTGGTGGCGCTCAGCAAGTCATAGCTCTGGCCCGGGTTGCGGACATAGCGCGCCACCGTGGTTGAACCGTTGAGCGCGTCAGGAGCGGGATTGGCCGTCACCTGGTTGAGGCTGCCGCTGACGGTGGTGTAGCTGATATTGCGCGCCGCTTCAAAATTGTCCAGCAACATCGATGGGCTCAGAACCGGGGCGACGGTGACGGCGACGCTCTTGCTGAACGAGCCGCAGCTATTGTTGATCGTGACGGCAACCGGACCACCGGTGCTGCCCCAATTGACCGTCAGCGACGTGCCGCTGGAAACCTGCCCGGTCGGCGAAGTCCAGGCATAGGTCGATCCGGTGCCGATCTCGTCGACGACGCTATAGGTCGTCGTGGTGTTTGGCTGCACCAGGTAGCTGCCACTCAGCGAGGGCTGCGGATTGGCATACACGCGCACATAATCGACCTGCAGCGTTTGCGGCAACGCCGCGTTGTCGACCGCGCCGCCCAGGTTGCCGCCGACGGCCAGGTTGAGGATCAGGTAATACTGGTAGTTTTCGAACGTCCAGTCGGACGGGTTGGCCATGTCGGCCGGGGTCTTGGTGGCGTACAGCATATCGTCGATATACCAGCTGATGCGGTTGGCGCTCCATTCGATTGCATAGACATGGAAGGCGTCGGCGAAGCTGTCGGGCTGGCGGTAGATCTGCGTGCTCAGGAATTGGTGGTTGGCGTTCGATGAGCCATAGTGGATCGTTCCCCACTGGAACATGCTTTTTTGCCCGATCGATTCCTGGATGTCGATCTCGCCGCTCATCGGCCACGCCACCGTCGTGTTGGCCGGCAGCGCCCAGAAGGCCGGCCACATGCCGCTGCCGCGCGGGGTTTTCATGCGCGCTTCGAAGCGGCCATGGGTCCATTGGCCGCCGCTTGGGCGGTTGAGGGTGCGCAGGCGGGCCGAGGTGTAGGCCTTCGCGTCAACCCGCTGCTTTTTTGCCGTGATGGTCAACAGGCCGTTGGCGACCACGGCGTTGCCAGCCTGGTAAGATTGCAATTCAGCATTACCCCAGCCGCACAGGCCATCGCTGCAGCCATCGCCCGTCTGAATTTCCCATTTGCTGGTGTCGACTGCGGTGCCGCTGAATTCGTCGGCGAACAGCGGGTTCGGGCTGGGGCATTGTTGGGCATGGGCAAACGCCGACATGGCCAGCCACGCCGGCAGCAGGGTGGCGGCGAGGGTCCGTGCGGTGCGCTGTTTCATTTCCATCTTGTAGTCTCCGTTTGTATTAGTTATCGTTTTTATACCATCGTCGTCGGGCGTCGATGGAATCGTTTCCAATGGTGGAATTGCGATACTAAATTTGGTCGAAAGGCTTGTCAACCGAAAAAGGAATGGAAGGGGGCGGCTGTGGTATTGAGCTGGCACGCGCGCTTGCGAGCGCGCCGCTGCCGCACACTTGATCGGCACGGCCATTTCGGTGTAGAATCTCGGGTTGCTTGGTTTTGTGCCTTGCAATATTGTGCAAACCATTATTTTTAAATCGCGAGCCGGGTCGCAAAGGGTGCCAAAAAATGGTGCTGACTCGGTTCCAGACCCAACCCTGGAGAATTACATGTCCGTTACTATGCGTGAAATGCTGGAAGCCGGTGTCCACTTCGGCCACCAAACCCGTTTCTGGAACCCAAAGATGGCTCCTTTCATCTTCGGTCACCGCAACAAGATCCACATCATCAATCTGGAAAAGACCCTGGGCATGTACCAGGAAGCAATGAAGCACATCAAGCAAGTTGCTTCGAACCGCGGCACGATCCTGATGGTCGGCACCAAGCGCCAGGCACGCGAAATCATCGCCGCCGAAGCAGCGCGCGCCGGCGTTCCGTTCGTTGACCAGCGCTGGTTGGGCGGCATGCTGACCAACTTCAAGACGATCAAGACCTCGATCAAGCGCCTGAAGGACATGGAGCAGTCGATCGAAGACGGTTCGGTCGAGAAGCTGTCGAAAAAAGAAGCCCTGATGTTCCAGCGCGAAATGGTCAAGCTGCAAAAAGCCATCGGCGGCATCAAGGACATGGGCGGCGTTCCTGACGCGATCTTCGTCGTCGACGTCGGCTACCACAAAGGCGCGATCACCGAAGCCGGCAAGCTGGGCATCCCAGTCATCGGCGTGGTCGACACCAACCACTCGCCAGAAGGCGTTTCCTTCGTTATCCCAGGTAACGATGACTCCTCCAAAGCGATCACCCTGTACGCCCGCGGCGTGGCAGACGCGATCCTGGAAGGCCGCGCCAACGCCAGCAACGAAATCGTTGAAATGGTGAAGTCGTCGGACGAGTTCGTCGAAGTTTCCGACAACGCGTAATGGTCCGGGCGGCGCCCGCGCCGCTTGACGCATAAAAAGGGTGGGCTTAGCTCTCCCTTTTTTTTAAACAGGATTTTGCCTGTCGTTGCTTGCAACGACAGGCGTTGAACGATCAAAAAGGGTGGCGCCCGCAACGGCGGCATCTTCAACACACTTTCTGGAGAATATTCATGGCAGCAATTACTGCAGCGATGGTAGGCGAACTGCGCGGCAAGACCGACGCACCAATGATGGAATGCAAAAAAGCACTGACCGAAGCCGATGGCGACATGGCCCGTGCGGAAGAGATCCTGCGCGTCAAGCTCGGTGGCAAGGCTGGCAAGGCTGCCAGCCGCATCACCGCTGAAGGCGTGGTGGCAAGCTTCATCGCCAACGGCGTTGGCGCCCTGGTCGAAGTGAACTCGGAAACCGACTTCGTCGCCAAGAACGACGACTTCCTGGCCCTGGCCAATAACGCCGCCAAGCTGGTCGCTGAACACAACCCGGCCGACGTCGCCGCCCTGCTGGCCCTGCCGCTCGACGGCAAGACGCTGGATGAAGTGCGCGCCGCCCTGATCGGCAAGATCGGCGAAAACATGTCGATCCGTCGCTTCCAGCGCTTCGAAACGACCGCCAAGCTGGCATCCTACCTGCACGGCACCCGTATCGGCGTCATGGTCGAGTTCGACGGCGCCGATGAACAGGTCGGCAAGGACGTCGCCATGCACATCGCTGCAATGAAGCCAGTGTCGCTGTCGGCTGACCAGGTTCCTGCAGAACTGATCGAAAAAGAGCGTTCGGTTGCCGCACTGAAAGCCCAGGAAGATGCCGACAAGGCAGCTGCCGAAGGCAAGCCAGCGCAATCGCCGGAAATCCTGGCCAAGCGCCTCGAAGGTTCGGTACAGAAGTACCTGAAAGAAGTGTCCCTGCTGAACCAGGCCTTCGTCAAGAACGACAAGCAGTCGATCGAACAGATGCTCAAGGCAAACAACACCACCGTGAAAGCATTCACGATGTATGTCGTTGGCGAAGGCATCGAGAAGAAGCAGGACGACTTCGCGGCAGAAGTTGCAGCGCAAATGGCTGCTTCCAAATCGTAAGTTGAAAGCGGGCCGAGAGGCCCGTTTTTTTGATGTAGGGTGGGTAGCGCGAGCTACCCACCCGTACCACCCGAACTGCAACCGTCATCGAGGAGATTCCCCCATGTCCAAACCCGCTTACAAACGCGTACTTCTTAAGCTCTCCGGTGAGGCACTGATGGGCGATGACCCTTACGGCATCAACCGCGCCACCATCGAGCGCATGGTCGCCGACGTGGCCGAGGTGGCGAAACTGGGCGTGGAGCTGGCGGTGGTGATCGGTGGCGGCAATATCTTCCGTGGCGTCGCGCCCGGCGCGCAGGGCATGGACCGCGCGACCGCCGACTATATGGGCATGCTGGCGACAGTGATGAACGCGCTGGCGCTGGCCGATGCGATGCGCCACGTCGGCGTGACCGCCCGCGTGATGTCGGCGATCGCGATCGAAGCCGTGGTCGAGCCGTATGTGCGCCCGAAGGCCCTGCAGTACCTGGAAGAGGGCAAAGTGGTCGTGTTTGCCGCCGGTACCGGCAACCCGTTCTTCACGACCGACACCGCAGCGGCGCTGCGCGGTTCGGAAATCGGCGCCGAGATCGTGCTCAAGGCCACCAAGGTCAACGGCGTCTACACAGCCGACCCGAAGAAGGACCCGAATGCCACCCGTTACGAGTCGATCACTTTCGACGAAGCCATTTCCAAGCACTTGCAGGTGATGGACGCGACCGCGTTTGCGCTGTGCCGCGACCAGAAGCTGCCGATCAAGGTGTTTTCCATCGTCGAGCCTGGCGCGCTGATGCGCGTGATCATGGGCGAAGACGAGGGTACACTGGTGCACGTTTAAGTCCCAATACCATTCATTAGAGAACTACAGGAGAGCAGCATGTCCTTACCTGACGTTAAGAAGAGCGCGCAAGAGCGCATGGCCAAATCGATCGAGACCCTGCGCGCCGATCTGGGCAAGGTCCGCACCGGCCGCGCCCACACCGGCATCCTCGACCACATCCAGGTTGACTACTACGGTTCGCCGACGGCACTGACCCAGATTGCCAACGTGACCCTGATCGATGCCCGTACCATCGGCGTGCAGCCATGGGAAAAGAAGATGCTGAACACGATCGAAAAAGCGATCCGCGATTCCGACCTCGGCCTCAATCCATCGTCGCAGGGCGACATGATCCGCGTGCCGACCCCGCCCCTGACCGAAGAACGCCGCAAGGAAATGGTCAAGCTGGTCAAGAGCGAGGCGGAAGACGCCAAAATCGCCGTGCGCAATATCCGCCGCGATGCCAATGAATCGCTGAAGAAGCTGGTCAAGGACAAGGCCTGCTCGGAAGACGACGAGCGCCGTGCCTCGGAAGAGATCCAGAAGCTGACCGACAAGTTCGTCATCGACATCGACAAGATGGTGGCCGACAAAGAGAAAGAAGTGCTGACCGTTTAATTCGTAGGGTGGGCATGTCGCCGCACAAACAACCGTGCGACGACCCCGTGCCCACGCGTAACGTTAGCACACCGAAAATTATGAGCCACACAAGTTCGACCGCCAAAGTACCTGAAGTCGCCAAGGTGCCCAGCCACGTCGCCATCATCATGGATGGCAATGGCCGCTGGGCCACCAAGCGCTTCCTGCCCCGCGTGGCTGGCCACGTCAAGGGTGTCGAAGCCGTGCGCGGGGTGGTCGAAGCCTGCGTGCGGCGCGGCATCGGCTACCTGACCCTGTTCGCGTTTTCGTCGGAAAACTGGCGCCGCCCGGAAGAAGAAGTGTCGCTGCTGATGCGCCTGTTCGTCACCGCTCTCGAGCGCGAAGTGTCGAAGATGCACGCCAATAATATCCGGCTCAAGGTGGTCGGCGACCTGTCCCGCTTCGATGACAATCTGCAAAAAATGATCGCCGCCGCCGAACGCCGCACCGACGGCAATACCGGCCTGACCGTCACCATCTGCGCCAATTACGGCGGCCGCTGGGACATCATGCAGGCGACCAACAAGATGGTGGCAAGCAATCCCGGCGTGCTTGACTTCACTGAAGAGATGCTGGCGCCGCACCTGGCGATGGCCTACGCGCCCGAGCCGGACCTGTTCATCCGCACCGGCGGCGAACAGCGCATTTCCAACTTCCTGCTGTGGCAGCTGGCTTATTCCGAGCTCTACTTCACCGACACCTTCTGGCCCGACTTCAGCATCGAATCGCTGGACCAAGCCATTACCTCGTATCAAAACCGTGAGCGCCGCTTCGGCCGCACAAGCGCGCAACTGGCCGAGACCACACCCTGATGCTGAAAACCCGGATCATCACTGCAGTACTCCTGCTGGCAGTGCTGTTGCCAGTGCTGTTCAGCGGGAATGCGCTGGCGTTCGGCGTCGTCGTCACCGCTTTCCTGGCGGCCGCCATGTGGGAATGCTTCCGCCTGTTCGGCAAGACCTCGATGCAGGCCGCCGCCATCGCCGCCGTCTGGGCCGCACTGTTCGTCTACAGCTTCCTGCTCGGCGGCACCAGCCAGCCGGTGTTCTGGTTCGCGCTCGCCGTCATGCTTTGGCTGATCCGCTTCTTTCCCGGCCTGGCGATCGGCCTGCCGCCGATGGAAAGCCATGGCAATACCTGGCTGAGCCTGCTCTACGCGGTCGCCATCGTCAGCTGTTTCGCCGCCATCATTAACCTGTTTGCCCATTCGGCGCTGTACCTGCTGTCGGTCATGGTGCTGGTGTGGATCGCCGACATCGGTGCCTATTTTTCCGGCAAGGCCTTCGGCAAACGCAAGCTGGCGCCTTCGATTTCCCCGGGCAAGTCATGGGAAGGGGCGATCGGCGGCGGTATTGCCGTGCTGCTGATCTCGGCCCTGGTGGTGCTGTTCGCCGGCGGGCAACTTGCCGACACCTTTGGCGTCCAACTGCAGGCCAAGGCGGGCTGGTTCGGCCTGGCTTGCGTGCTGCTGCTGATTAGCGCTGCCAGCGTCATCGGCGACCTGGTCGAATCCCAGCTCAAGCGCCGCGCCGGTTTCAAGGACAGCAGCAATCTGTTGCCTGGCCACGGCGGCGTGCTCGACCGCATCGACGCGCTGATCCCGGTGCTGCCGCTGGCGGCGCTGATCGAAATTTGGCTCAAATAGTTGCAGGCCCAGGAGCTTAAGATGCAAAGCATTACCATTCTTGGCGCCACCGGCTCGATCGGGGTGTCGACGCTCGACGTGATCGCCCGCCATCCCGGCGCCTACCGCGTCTACGCGCTGACCGCCCACAGCCGGGTCGACCAACTGGCCGCCCAGTGCGAGCAGTTCCGCCCCGTGCGTGCCGTAGTCGGCACCGAACGGGCCGCCGAGCAGCTGGCCAGGCTGCTCAAGGACAGGGGCCTGTCGACTGAAGTGGACTATGGCGAAGCGGCCCTGTGCGCCGTCGCGGCCAGTCCGGCCACCGACACCGTCATGGCGGCCATCGTCGGCGCCGCCGGCCTGGCACCCTCTTTGGCGGCCGCGCGCGCCGGCAAAAAGGTGTTGCTGGCCAATAAAGAGGCGCTGGTCATGTCGGGCCAGCTGTTCATGGATGCCGTGCATGACAACGGCGCTACCTTGCTGCCGATCGACAGCGAGCACAATGCCATTTTCCAGTGCTTGCCGCAGCACTATGCCCGTTCGCCGCAGCAGGCGGGCGTGGCCAAGATCTTGCTGACGGCTTCCGGCGGCCCGTTCCTGAACCGCAGCGTCGAGTCGCTCGGCTCTGTGACGCCCGACGAAGCCTGCAAGCACCCGAACTGGGTCATGGGCCGCAAGATCTCGGTCGATTCGGCCACGATGATGAACAAGGGCCTCGAAGTGATCGAAGCCCACTGGCTGTTCGGCGCGCCGGCAGACCAGATCGAAGTCGTGATCCACCCGCAAAGCGTGATCCATTCGATGGTGTCGTACGTCGACGGTTCGGTGCTGGCCCAGCTCGGCAACCCCGATATGCGCACGCCGATCGCCAACGCGCTGGCTTTCCCTGAGCGCATCGAATCGGGAGTCGGGCAGCTGGACCTGACCAGGATCGGCACGCTGCACTTCGCCCAGCCCGACTACGATCGCTTCCCTTGCCTGGCACTGGCCTTCGACGCCCTGCGTGCCGGTGGCACCGCGCCGGCCCTGCTCAATGCCGCCAACGAAGTGGCGGTGGCAGCCTTCCTCGAGCGCAGAATCGGCTTCCGCGACATCGACCGCGTGCTCAGGCATGTGGTCGCTACCTTGCCGCACGAGGCGGCCAGCAGCATCGAGGCGGTGATGGCGCAGGATGCGCTGGCCCGCACTTGCGCCAACGGCTTCATCGCGCGATGAACTTCCTGCAAACCATCCTGGCCTTCCTGTTCGCGCTGGGGCCGCTGATCGTATTCCATGAGCTGGGCCACTATGCGGTCGCGCGCCTGTGCGGCGTCAAGGTGCTGCGCTTTTCGGTCGGCATGGGCAAGGTGATCTGGTCGCGCAAGTTCGGCCCGGACCAGACCGAATGGGCAGTGTCGATCCTGCCTCTGGGCGGCTACGTCAAGATGCTCGACGCCCGCGAGCAGGACATCTCCAGCCTGTCCGAGGCGGAAAAGGGCCGCGAATTCACGCGCCAGAGCGTGTGGCGCCGCATCGCCATCGTCGCGGCCGGCCCGATCGCCAATTTCCTGCTCGCCATCGCGCTGTTCACCGGCCTGTTCATGGTCGGCATTGAAGACACCAGCACCCGCATCCGCTTCATGCCCGAAAATACGCCTGCGTGGCAGGCGGGCCTGCGCGGCGGCGACGCCATCACTGCCGTCAATGGCGTGCAGACCGAAGTCTGGTCCGATTTGCGCTGGGAAATGATGCAGGCCGTGCTCGACAAGAAGGATGCCCGCCTGGAAGTGTCGCGCCCCGAACGGGGCACGCAGTACGTCACCTTGTCGGCCGCCACGCTCGCCGGCATGCCGGTCGACGGCGACGCGCTGGGCAAGCTCGGCATCGCGATGCTGCGCCCGCGCGCCGTGCTGGGCCAGGTCGAGCCGGGCGGGCCGGCCGCCCGCGCCGGCCTGCTGCCGGCTGACACCATCGTCAGCATCGACGGCCAGCCGGTGGCCGACATCATCGTGCTGCGCGATATGGTGCGCGCCTCGAATGGCAAGGCGATGGAAGTGATCGCCCGGCGCGACGGGCGCGACGTGGCCGTGCAGTTGGTGCCGGTCATCGACCCGGTCTCGAACAGTTATCAGATCCGCGTCGGCTTCGCCAAGGTGGCCGATACGGTGCAGATTTCATCGAGCCTGTTCGCGGCCATCGGCAAGGGCGTGCGCAAGACCTGGGAAACGAGCGTACTGACAGTCAAAATGATCGGCAAGATGATTATTGGCGAAGTGTCGTGGAAAAATGTCACCGGCCCGATCACCATTGCCGACTATGCCGGACAGACGGCGCGCATTGGATTGACCAGCTATTTGAGCTTTATTGCCCTCATTAGCATCAGCCTGGGTGTGATGAATTTGTTACCAATTCCCGTTCTGGATGGGGGCCATTTGCTGTATTATTCGCTGGAAGTTTTGACCGGACGCCCCTTGCCCGAACGGGTGGGCGAGTTTGCGCAACGCTTAGGCGTCGGTTTACTGGTCATGTTAATGGCCATTGCCGTCTTCAATGACGTGGTGCGGCTCTTGTAGCGACGCCCTCCTGTTAGCAGTGCAGTATGTGTATGTTGTCCAATGATTTAGCCATTGAATGCCCCAATGAAATTACATTCTGACCGTTTTGCCCTGCCTTTCTTCCGCCGTTCTACCATTGGCGCCGCCGTTTTGGCCCTGTGCGCCGGTCCCGCATTTGCCGTCAGCCCATTCGTCGTCAAGGATATCCGTGTAGAAGGCATTCAGCGTACCGAGGCAGGTACGGTCTTCAGTTATTTGCCGGTGCGCGTAGGCGAAACCTTCACCGACGACAAATCGGTCGCGTCGATCAAGGCCCTGTATGCCACCGGATTCTTCAAGGACGTGCGCCTCGAAGTCGACGGCGACGTGCTGGTGGTGCTGGTCGAAGAGCGCCCGGCGATTGCCTCGGTGGACTTCACCGGCACCAAGGAATTCGAAAAAGACATGCTGACCAAGGCGCTGAAGGAAATCGGCGTCGGCGAAACCAAGATTTTCGACAAGGCGTCGGTCGACCGCGCCGAGCAGGAATTGAAGCGCCAGTACCTGTCGCACGGCCTGTATGGCGTCAAGATCACCACCACCGTAACTCCGATCGAGCGCAATCGCGTCACCGTCATGTTCAATGTGGACGAAGGCGATGTCGCGCGCATCAAGCAGATCAACCTGGTCGGCAACAAGGCATTCTCGGACAAGGAGCTGCGCGAATTGCTGGCCCTGTCCACCAGCGGCTGGTTCACCTGGTATTCGAAGGCCGACCAGTATTCGAAGACCAAGCTGACCGGCGATATCGAGACCATCAAGTCCTGGTACCTGAACCACGGCTATCTGGAAGCGACGGTCGAATCGACCCAGGTGTCGATTACCCCGGACAAGAAAGATATTTACCTGACCATTAATATCACCGAAGGCGAGAAATACACCGTCTCCGATATCAAGCTCGAAGGCGAAATGTTTGGCCGCGAGGAAGAGCTGCGCCAGTTGATCCTGCTGCGGCCGGGCAGTGTCTATTCGGGCGAATTGCTGACCGAATCGAATAAGCGCATCAGCGACCGCATGGGCACCTTCGGCTATGCGTTCTCGAACGTCAATGCCAATCCCGAGCCGAACCGCGAAAAGCGCACCGTCGCCTTCACCTTCTTTATCGACCCGGGCAAGCGCGCTTACGTGCGCCACATGAATATCGCCGGCAACAGCGTCACGCGCGACGAAGTGATCCGCCGCGAATTCCGCCAGTTCGAGGGCAGCTGGTACGACGGCAACAAGATCAAACTTTCGCGCGACCGCGTCGACCGCCTCGGCTACTTCAAGGAAGTGACGATCGACACGCCGGAAGCGCAGGGCACGTCCGACCAGGTCGACGTCAACCTGACCGTGATCGAGAAGCCGACCGGCAACTTCACCATCGGCGGCGCGTTCTCCCAGGCTGAGAAGTTCACGTTCACCGCGTCGATCCAGCAGGCCAACTTCGCCGGCAGCGGCAATACCGTCGGCCTGGACCTCAATACCAGTCGTTACAGCCGCACCATCGCCCTGTCGCAGGTCGACCCTTACTATACCGAAGACGGCATTTCCCGCGCCTACGAAGTATTCCTGCGTACGACCCGGCCGCCGGCGCTCAATATCGGCAGCTACACGGTCAAGCAGACCGGTGGCCGCATCAGCTTCGGCGTGCCGTTCTCGGAAGTCGACACCGTGTTCTTCGGCATCGGCCTCGAGCGCACCATCATCGAAACCGACGCCACCAGCCCGGACCGCTTCAAGGACTATGTGCGCGACTTCGGCAACGGCGGTGTCTCCGGTGTCGGCGAGGCGGTGACCAATGCCTTGCCGCTGACGGCATCGTGGGCGCGCGACAGCCGCGACAGTGCCATCACCCCGACCGTCGGCCGTTACCAGCGCGCCAACCTGGAACTGGATATCGCCGGCGACTCCAAGTACTACCGCGCCGTCTACGAGCACCAGTGGTACCGGCCGCTGTACCGCTGGCTGACGCTGGCCCTG
>CBDDRJ010000043.1:0-15068 GCA_965233055.1 uncultured bacterium | reverse complement strand
ACAAGAACGACGTCAAGGACGGCATCATCACCTACAAGATCGCGGCCCACGTGGCGGACCTCGGCAAGGGTCACCCCGGCGCGCAGATCCGCGACAACGCGCTGTCGAAGGCACGCTTCGAGTTCCGCTGGGAAGACCAGTTCAACCTCGGCCTCGACCCGGACAAGGCACGCCAGTTCCACGACGAGACCCTGCCCAAGGACTCGGCCAAGGTGGCGCACTTCTGCTCGATGTGCGGGCCGCACTTCTGCTCGATGAAGATCACGCAGGAAGTGCGCGACTATGCGGCAGCCAAAGAAGGCATGCAGCAGAAGGCCATCGAGTTCGTCAAGAACGGCGCCGAGTTGTATCGCAAGGTCTGATCAACACAGGAGTAAGACATGGTTGAAATCGTACTGAACGGCGAAGCCAGACGCGTGCTGCCGCATCAGACACTGGGCCAGCTGATCGCGGCCCTGGCCCTGCCGCCGCAAGCGATGGCAGTGGCAGTCAATCGCAATGTCGTGCCGCGCCACCGCTGGCCCGACTTTGCCATCGAACACGGCGACCAGATCGACATCGTCCGCGCCATCGGCGGCGGATAACACGACAGCCCAAC
Organism: uncultured bacterium; assembly: GCA_965233055.1. Lineage (GTDB taxonomy): Bacteria > Pseudomonadota > Gammaproteobacteria > Burkholderiales > Burkholderiaceae_D > Telluria_A. The sequence continues at coordinate 14,470 of CBDDRJ010000043.1, read as the reverse complement.
TTCAAGGAATCAATATGGATATGCAAACCCCACCGGACCTGCTGACCATCGCAGGCAAGCAGTACCGCTCCCGCCTGCTGGTCGGCAGCGGCAAGTACCGCGACCTCGCGCAAACGCGCGAGGCGACGCTGGCGGCAGGCGCCGAGATCATCACGGTCGCCATCCGCCGCGTCAATATCGGCCAGAATAAGAACGAACCCAGCCTGCTCGACGTGCTGCCGCCGTCCGAGTTCACCATCCTGCCCAACACGGCCGGCTGCTACACGGCCAAGGACGCCGTCTACACGCTGCAGATGGCGCGCGAGCTGCTGGGCGGCCACAAGCTGGTCAAGCTCGAAGTGCTGGGCGACGAAAAGACCCTGTTCCCCCATATGCCCGAAACGCTGGTGGCGGCCGAGCAGCTGGTGCGCGACGGCTTCGACGTCATGGTCTACTGCAGCGACGACCCGATCCAGGCCCGCATCCTCGAGGAGATCGGCTGCGTGGCGGTGATGCCGCTCGCCTCCCTGATCGGTTCGGGCATGGGCATCCTCAACCCGTGGAACCTGTCGCTGATCATCGAGCAGGCCAAGGTGCCGGTGCTGGTGGACGCCGGTGTCGGCACCGCATCCGACGCAGCCATTGCGATGGAGCTCGGCTGCGACGGCGTGCTGATGAACAGCGCCATCGCCGGCGCGCGCGACCCGGTGCGGATGGCGCGCGCGATGCGGCTGGCAGTCGAAGCGGGCCGCGAAGCGTATGGCGCCGGCCGCATCGTGCGCCGCTTTGCCGCTTCGCCGTCGTCGCCGATGGCGGGCCGCGTGGCACCTGGCGCTGGCGCCAGCGGGCAGGCCGGCTGATGCGGCCAGCAGTGTTGCTGTTTGCCGGCCTCGACCCTTCGGGCGGGGCCGGCATCGGCGCGGACATCGAGGCGGTCGCTGCCTGCGGTGCGCATCCGCTGGCCGTGGTTACCGCGCTGACCGTGCAGGACAATAACCGCGTGCACGAGGTGCATCCGGTCGATTGCGCCCTGATCACGCGCCAGGCCATGCTGCTGGCCGAGAGCATCGACATCAGGGCGGTCAAGATCGGCATCCCTGGCAATGTGGACAATGCGCGCGCCATCGCGCTGTGCATCAACCAGCTGCGCGGGCGCTGGCCCGCCCTGCCAGTGGTGCTCGACCCGGTGCTGGCCAGCGGCCACGGCGACCCGCTGGCACACGGCAGTGCGCTCGCCGCGCTGGCGCCCTTGCTGGCCTGCGCCACGCTGCTGGTGCCCAACCTGCCGGAGGCGGAAGTGACCGGCACCAATATCTGCGACCATGTGCTGGTCACCGGCGGCCACGCCGATGGCGGCGCGGTGGTCAACCGCTGGCACCATCTGGGCGAGGTGCGCGAGTGGCGCTGGCCGCGCCTGCCGGGCCATTTCCATGGCAGCGGTTGCACGCTGTCGGCCGCCATCGCTGCCCGGCTGGCGCTGGGCGACACAATGCAACAGGCACTCGAGCATGGCCAGGCGTACTGCCACGGCGCCCTCGAGCGCGCCTATCCGGTGGCGCCAGGCCAGCTCATTCCTGGCCGCGCGGTCCAAGGCAAGCCTGCCGGCGCATACTCCAATTAAAGGAAGCATCATGAAGGGACTCTACCTCGTCACTCCCAACTGGACCGATACCCGGCAGCTGCTGGCAGTGACCGAGCAGGCGCTGCATGCAGGCGTCGCCATCGTCCAGTACCGCAACAAGGACGCCGACCCGGCCCTGCGGCGCGAGCAGGGCGCCGCCTTGCTCGCACTATGCCGCCGCTATCGCCGGCCGCTGGTCATCAACGACCATATCGGCCTGTGTCTGACGCTCGACGCCGACGGCGTGCACCTGGGCGGCACCGACGATGCCGTGGCGGCGGCGCGGCTGGCGCTGGGGCCGGGCAAGATCATCGGCGCATCCTGCTATGGCGACTTGCAGCTGGCGCGCGACGCCCAGCGCGATGGCGCCAGTTATGTGGCCTTCGGCGGTTTCTACCCGTCGCCGGTCAAGAAGTACACGTTTACCACCGAAGCGTCGCTGGTCAGCCAGGCCAAGGCCGAGCTGGCGCTGCCGGTGGTCGTCATCGGCGGCATGACGCCGGCCAATGCGCAACCGCTGGTGGCACGCGGCGCCGACATGGTTGCTGCCATCACCAGCATCTACCAGGCCACCGACCCGCGCGCCGCGGCAGAACAATTCGACGCGCTGTTCATCGCCGCCTGAGGCTAGCCTTTGGATAGCTGGGCGTCGATCGCGGCGCCCAGTGCCGGCACGCGCCAGGTGGAGTGGCACAGCGGGTCCGGCGCATAGCGCATGCCCAGGTTGGACAGGAAGGCGACAATGTAGTGCCGGTTCCTGCCGCGCACGATGCCGGCGTCCGACAGGTAGTTCTCGGTGTTGCCCGTCTTGTGGGCGAAATGCACGCCGGTGTCGGTCCAGACATCGGGCGGGTAGCGGGTACCGTCGACCAGCGCGCTGCCGTCGCGGTTGATCCAGCGCGCCGGCAGGGTGGCCGGAATCCCGCCCTGCCAGCCGGGCACTCCTGCCAGCAGCGTGCTCGACAGGACCGTGTGAAAGCCCTGCTGTTCGAGGATGTCGCGCACGCGCTGGCGGCTGGCGGCCGTCAGCAATGGCGCAGTTCCCGCCGCCAGCCATGGCGCCGGCGGCGCGCCGGCGTCGAGCAGCCAAAGCAGGCGCGCCGTGTCCCACGCCGTCATCTGCAAATTGCCGACACCGGCCCCGGCGCCATTGCGCCAGCCGCCGTCGGCGCGCGTGTTCGTCAGGCGCAGATTGTGCAAGCCATAGCTGGCAAACACCTGGTTCAGCCCATTGCGCTGTTCGCCATCCGGGCCGCGCACGATCATTCCGGCATGGTGCAGGAAGGCGACCAGTGCGGTGGTGGCATCGTTGCTGCTGATGACGATCATCGCATCGGCCCACTCGGCCAAGGGAAGGCGCTGGCCGTCGAACGGCCAGATATCGTCCCAGCCGGCGGCGCCGGCATCGATGCAACGGGCCACGCCGACCAGCACCATCAGCTTGATCAGCGAGGCAGGGTAGGGCGCCACCACGCGCTGACCCTGGCCTGCCAGCACCTTCCACTGCATGCGCGTCCAATCGCTGTCCGCCGCCCAGGCGATGCTGTTGGTGTCCTTGTCGGTCTGGTCGGCCAGGTATTCGATGTTGTCGACGGCGCCGTGGCGCGCATCGAACCGGGCCTGAATGCCGTCCGGCAGCTCGCGCGAGAACAGCACATTGGCGCCGGTGGCCTTGCCGCCGGTGCCGAACGCCACCACGGCCAGGTCGATGCTGGGAAAATGGCTGATCGGCTTGCCCGCACGCTGCTGGTCCGCGGTCGCCTCGAAGTGCTGTGCCTTGACGGCCTGGATCAGGGCCGCTGCCAGGGTGTCGGGTGTGATCGTCATGGTTGGCTCCATAAGGTGCTTATACAAGGTGGCAGGCGACCAGGCGGCCGCCGACATCGCGCAGGGCCGGCGCCTCGCTGCTGCAGCGGCTTTCCGCAAACGGGCAGCGCGGGCTGAAGGCGCAGCCGGGCGGCGGGTCGAGCGGGCTCGGTAACTCGCCGGTGATGCGGATGCGCTGCTTGCGGTGGAGCGGGTCGATGGTCGGCGTGGCACTCATCAGCACGCGGGTATAGGGGTGCAGGGGCCTGGCGAACAAGTCGGCCTTGCTGCCCTGTTCGACGACCTTCCCGAGGTACATCACCATGACGTCATGCGCCACATGTTCGACCACGCCCAGGTTGTGCGAGATGAAGACATAGCTGGTGCCGTCGCTGTCCTGCAGGTCCATGAACAGGTTCAGGATCTGGGCCTGGATCGACACATCGAGGGCCGACACCGGTTCATCGGCGATGACGACGGCAGGGTTAAGCATCATCGCGCGCGCAATGGCCACGCGCTGGCGCTGCCCGCCCGAGAACATATGCGGGTAACGCTGGGCGTATTCGGGACGCAGACCGACACGTGCCAGCATGTCGGCCACGCGTTCACTGCGCTCGAGGCGCGTCAATCCGGTGTTGATGACCAGCGGCTCCTGCAGGGCCGTGCCGATCGACTTGCGCGGGTTGAGCGAGCAGTAGGGATTCTGGAACACCATCTGCACCCGCGAGCGCTGTGCGCTGTGGTCGGCAACGCCGCCGTCGATCAGCAGCCGGCCGGAGGTCGGGGTTTCGATCATGGTCAGCTGGCGCGCCAGCGTCGACTTGCCGCAGCCCGATTCGCCCACCACCGCCAGCGTGCGCCCGCGCGCCAGCGAGAACGATACGCCGTCGAGCGCCTTGACCGTCGCCGTCCCGCGCAGGAAGCCACGGCTGACGTTGTAGTGGCGCGCCAGCGTTTCGGCCTGCATGACGACATGCGTGGCCGTCGCCCCTGGCGTAGCGGCTGGTTTGGTCTGGCTCGCGCCCGTCATGGCCGGCCCTGCGGATGGTGGCAGCGCACGCCGCCCGCCAACGCTGGCCGGCTGGCGGCGCACTGGCCGTCGGCATGCGCGCAGCGCGGTGCCAGCAGGCAGCCGGCCGGGCGGTCGAGCGCGCCGGGGATGACGCCTTTCATCGCGACCAGGCGCGACTTGCCCCGGTTGTGCTCGGGGATTGCCGCCAGCAGCGCGTGGGTGTAAGGGTGGGCGGGGCGGTCGAACAGTTGTTCAACAGTGGCGCTTTCCATGATTTGGCCGGCGTACATGACGTTGACGTCGTGCGCCATCTCGGCCACCAGCGCCAGGTCGTGCGTGATCAGAAGCAGCGCCATGCCTTGCTCCCGCTGCAGCCGCAACAGCAGTTCCATGATCTGCGCCTGTACCGTGACGTCGAGCGCCGTGGTCGGTTCATCGGCGATCAGCAGGCGCGGCTCGCACGACAGCGCCATGGCGATCATCACGCGCTGGTTCATGCCGCCCGACAGCTGGTGCGGGTAAGCGTCCATGCGGCGTACAGGGTCTGGGATCTCGACAAGTTCCAGCAGTTCGACGGCGCGTTTGCGCAAGGCCGCGCCGCGCAGAGCGAGGTGGACGCGCATCGGTTCCATCAGCTGGTAGCCGACCGTGTACGAAGGATTGAGGCTGCTCTGGGCATCCTGGAAAATCATTGCAATGTCCTTGCCGACGATGGCGCGGCGCGCGCGCGCCGACAGGCCAAGCAGGTCCTGCCCGTCAAAGCGCAGCAGGTCGGCGCTGACACGGCCAGGTGCGTCGATCAACCCCATCATCGCCATCATCGACACCGACTTGCCGGAGCCGGATTCGCCGACGATGGCGACCCGTTCGCCGCTGCCGACCGACAGGTCCACGCCGTCGACCGCGACCGCGCTACTGCCCGGCGGGCCGAACTCGACGCGCAGATTGCGCACTTCCAGCAGCGCGTTCATGGGTGTGCCCTCTTCAGTTTTGGGTCGAGCAGGTCGCGCAGGGCGTCGCCCAGCAGATTGATCGACAACACCGTCAGCAGGATGGCGATCCCCGGCATCATCACAAGCCATGGCGCGCGGTCGATGCTGTCGCGCGCGGCCGACAGCATGCTGCCCAGTTCGGGCGTGGGGGCCGGCACGCCGAGGCCGAGGAAGCCGAGCGCTGCCGTTTCCAGCACTGCCGACGAAAAACTGAGCGTGGCCGCAACGATCAAGGGTGGCAGGCAGTTGGGCAGCACCGTCACCAGCATCAGGCGCAGCGTGCCTGCGCCGGCCATGCGGCTGGCCGTCACATACTCCTTGCCCAGTTCGGCCTGGGCCACGGCGCGTGTCAGGCGCACATAGGCGGGCAGGGCGCCGATCGCGATGGCCAGCAAGGTATTGACCATGCCGGGCCCGAGCACGGTGATGACGCAGATCGCCAGCAGCAGGCCGGGCAGGGCCATCAGCACGTCGATGGCGCGCAGGATGACGCTGCCGGCCACGCGCGGGAACAAGGCCGCCACCAGTCCGAGTGCCACGCCCGGCACGCTGGCCAGCAGCATCGAGGCCAGGCCGATGGCCAGCGAGATGCGGGCGCCATACAGCAGGCGCGACAGCAGGTCGCGTCCCAGTTCATCGGTGCCGAGCAGGAACTGGCTGCTGCCGCCCGCGCTCCATGCCGGGGCCTGCAGCAGGTGCTGGCGGAACTGTTCGACCGGGTCGTGCGGTGCCAGCAGCGGCGCCAGCAGGGCCGCTGCCGCCACCACGGCAAAGATCAGCGCGGTCAGCATGGTGCCGGCACCGGGTGCGCGGCGCGCCAGCTGCTGGCGCATGCCAAGGAATTCTGTCAAGTTCAGTGCCCCCCGCGCAGGCGTGGATTGATCACGCTGGCCAGCAGATCGACCGCCAGGTTGACGGCAATGAAGACCGTGGCCGACACCAGGATCGCGGTCTGCACCACCGGATAGTCGCGCCGCGCAATCGCATCGATCAGCCACTTGCCGATGCCGGGCCAGGAGAAGATGGTCTCGGTCAGCATCGCGCCGGCCAGCAGGCTGCCGGTCTGCATGCCGACCACGGTCAGCACCGGAATGAGCGCATTGCGCAGGCCGTGCACCAGCACCACCCGGCTGCCTGACAGGCCCTTGGCGCGGGCCGTGCGCATATAGTCCTCGCGCAGCACTTCGAGCATGGATGAGCGCATCATGCGCGCAATCGCTGCCATCGACGAGGTGCCAAGCGCCACCGCCGGCAGTACCAGGTGCAGCACGGCCGAGGTCCATGCGCCGGCTTCCTCCGACAGCGCCGCGTCGATCAGCATGAAGCCGGTGTACACAGGCACATCGTATTCGATGGCGATGCGGCCCGACACCGGCGTCCACCCGAGCGACACCGAGAACAACAGGATCAGCATCAGCCCCCACCAGAACACCGGCATCGAATGGCCGACCGTGGCTGCGCCCATCAGGCCCTGGTCGACCCAGCTGCCGCGCTTGAGCGCCGCGACGATGCCCAGCCCCATGCCGACCAGCGTCGACAGCAGCAGGGCGCAGGCGGCCAGTTCCACCGTGGCCGGGAACAGGGCGGCGAATTCCTTGCTGACTGGCTCGCGCGAGACGAAGGACTGGCCCAGGTCGCCATGCAGCAGGCGGCCGACGTAGCTGAAATACTGTTCCGGCAAGGGCCGGTCCAGGCCCATGCTGTGCATCATCGCCGCGTGCACCACCGGGTCGAGCTGGCGTTCGCCCGCCATCACCTCGAGCGGGTCGCCCGGCACCAGCCGGATCAGGAAGAAGGCAAGCAGCGTGATGCCGACGAAGGTTGGCAGCACGCCGCACAGCTTGCGCAGGACGAGGCTCACCATCTAGTGAAACGTAACAGTGAAATGCAGAGTGCCTGCGGCGCCGGCTGGTCGCCTGCGAGGAGTCCGCCCTGGCAAGGGCGAGCCGTTACGCCGGGGCGTGGCTTGCCATGCCAATTCCCAGCTTCACCTGCGTTACAAATGCTCGCGATAGTACGCACTATCGCTGCGCTTTGCGCCTTGCCCTGCAAGTTGCCGGCGCGTCCTTCACTCCGCAGTCCACTATTACGGTCCACTAGTTTTTCTCCCGCAGCACGACGTTCTCGAACGCGACGCTGCCATTGGGCGACATCACAAAGCCCTGCAGCTCGCGCACCATCGGGATATAGACGGTCGAATGGGCGATCGGACTCCACGGCCGTTCGCGCTTGAAGATCAGCTGCGCCTGCTCGTAGATGGCTTTGCGCTTGTCCGGGTCGGCATTGGCGCGCCCGGCTTCGACCAGCGCATCGAATTGCCTGTCGCAGAATTTGACGCCGGTCTTGTTGATGGCACAGGTCAGGTTGGCCGCCAGGAAGTCGTCGGCATCGCCGCTCTCGCCGGACCAGCCGGTCATGTACACATTGTGCTCGCCCTTGTTGGCGCGCTTCAGATACTCGCCCCACTCGTAGGTCTTGATGGTGGCGCGCACGCCGATCTTGGCCCAGTCCTGCTGGATCAGCTGGGCCATCAGCTGGCCGTTCGGGTTGGTGGCCCGTACCACTGGCAGGGCCCACAGGTCGAGCGCAAAGCCATCCGGGTAGCCGGCCTTGGCCAGCAGCGCGCGCGCGCGGGCCGGGTCGAACTCGTTGCGCAAGGTCTTGTTGTAGCCGGGAATAGCGGGCGGGAAGGCGCTGACGGCCTGCATCGCGTCGCCGCGCGGGAACAGCACGCGAAACAGGGCATCGCGGTCGATCGCAATATCGAGCGCCTCGCGCACCAGGCGCGCGCTGGTCGGCGCCTTGCGCAGGTTATAGGACAGGTAGGAGATATTGAGCGCCTGAATCTTCTGGATCACGATGTCCGGGCGGCCTTCGAGCGTGGCCAGGTCGACATCGCGCAGCGGCGCGGTGATATGGCATTCGCCCAGGCGCAGCTTCTGCACCCGCACATTCGGTTCGCGCGAGATCGAGTAGATCAGCTTGGCAGTGCGCTGCGGCGTGCCCCAGTAGGCCGGGTGCGCTTCCATGCGCAGCACGTCGTCCTTTTTGTAGCTGCGGAAGCGGAACGGCCCGGTGCCGACCGGGTAGTTGTTGATGTCGCTGGCGCGCCCCAGCCGCAGCAGTTGTGCGCCGTACTCGGCGCTGTGCATGCCGGCGAACGCCATCGCCAGGTAGGACAGGAAGGAGGCGTTGGGCGCGCGCAGGCGGATGCGCACTTCATATTCGCCCAGCTTGTCGACGCCTTCGATCTGGGTTTTCAGGTCCAGGCTCTGCGGGTAGAGGAAGGCGGCCGGGAACGCGCGGTTGAACGGATGCCGGGGATCGGTCCAGCGCCCGATCGTAAATAGCACGTCGTCCGCATTGAAGGCGCGCCCGGGCGTGAAGTAGGGCGTGGAATGGAACTGCACATTGCGCCGCAAGGCGAACGTGACACTGCGTGCATCGGACGCCAGTTGCCAGCTGCTTGCCAGCTGCGGCACCAGTTCGGTGCTGCCGCGCCGGAACGCCAGCAGGCCCTGGAACATCTGGCTATTGACATTATTGGTGCCTGCGCTGTCCCACAGGCCGGGATCGAAGCCTTCCGGCGACGACTCGGCACAGTAGACGATGGCGCGTGCGGCGTGGGCCGGCTGCCCCGCGACAGCGACGGCGGCGAACAGGCCAGCCAGTGCGGCGCGCAGCGGCATCAGGCCAGCACTGCCGGTTCGAGCAGTGTCAGGGTCTGGGCCTGGGTATCGAGGCGCGCATTGATCCCCATCGGCAGCGTGAACTGGTCGGCGATGTGGCCGAACGAGTAGCCGTACACGGCCGGGATCTGCAGGCGGGCCACCTGGTCGTCGATGGTTTCGGCCAGCGTCAGCGACGGTTCGCCATCGGTCGCCTCGCACTTGTGGAAGATCCCCAGCATCAGGGCGGCGGCCTGGTTGAAGCCGAGCGACAGGTCGAGCTGGGTCATCATGCGGTCGACCCGGTACGGCGCTTCGCCGATGTCTTCGAGGAACAGGATGGCCTTGGCGTACTCGGTGCCATACGGCGTGCCGGCCAGCGCGGCGACCAGGCTCAGGTTGCCTCCGGTGAGGCGGCCTTCGCGCACGCCGTGCTGCAGCGTGCGCAGCGCAAAATTGGGGCGTTGCGCGACCTGCAGCGCATTCCCTGGCGACATGTGGATCACATGCTGGTCCTGCGGCTCCATCAGCACCGCGCGCAGGTGGCGCACCGCATACTCGCTGAACGAGGACGACGCCACCGGCCCATGGAAGGTGACCAGGCCGGCCTTGCGCCCGATCGCCAGGTGCAGCGCCGTAATGTCGGAGTAGCCGACCAGGGCCTTGGGGTTTTTGCGGATCAGTTTGTAGTCGATATGCGGCAGCAGCGAAATCGCGCCCGAGCCGCCGGTGGCGGCCCAGATGCCCTTGATCTCCGGATCGGCGAACATGGCATGCAGGTCTTCCAGCCTTTGCCATACGGCGCCGGCGTAATTGCCGCGCGCTTCGCGCACATGCTTGCCCAGCTTGACGCGCAGGCCCAGCGCTTCGATATTGCGCACGCTCTTGTCGATCTTGTCCTGGCTGACGTAGCCGCTGGGCGTGATCAGGCCGACCATGTCGCCTTCGCGCAGGCGCTTCGGCTTGATCATTTTGTGCGTGGCGGCGGCCGGCCTGTGCGGCACTGCCGCCGCTGCCACCGCCGTCAGCGACAGGCCCGCGCCGATCATCCTGGCGAAGCTGCGCTTGTCCATGGAGCTCTCCCCTTGATCGAAACCTTCATAGTACTCGGAGGAAGGTGGAACGCACCACGTCGCGGTTGCCGCAATCGTAGTGCCACCATTCGCTGCTGATGCCGGTAAAACCGCCGGCCGCCATTGCCCCGCGCAGCAGGCGGCGGTTCTCCAGGTGGGCCGGCGTCAGGCGGCCGCTGGCGAGCATCGCCGCTTCCTTCGACGGATGCGACAGCTCGCTCATTTCGTCGAAGCCGGTGCCCATGTCGATCTCCCTGCCGTCCGGGCCCAGCAGCGTGATATCGAGCGCCATGCCGAACGAGTGGATCGAACCGCGCTCCGGCGCTGCCAGGTAGCTTTGCAGATTGGTGCCGGCCAGCGCGTCCCACAGCTGTTGCTGGACCCGCTGGGGGCGCAGCGCGTCGAGCACCAGCGCAGTGTAGCCTGGCGTTTCGCGCGCCAGCCAGTGCATGGCTTTTTCCAGGCCCTGCGCCGCCTCGACGTGCAGCCACGCGCAGTCGTAAGGGGAATACAGGTCGCGCCCGATGAAGTTATTGCTGCTTGCGTAGCGCAGGTCGACCTCGATGCCGGCGATTTGGGACAGGTGGCAGAACGCGTCGCTGGCGGCCAGCGTTTCGATCGGCAAACTCAGGCTCACGCCACGCTCCTGGCCAGGCAGGCGCTGGCGCTGGCGCCGATGTGGCGCGCCATTTCGACGGCGCCATGGGCCAGCGGCGCATTGCTGGCGGTGAGCAGGTAGAGCTGGACCGGGATGGCCGGCGCCCACGGCCGGCACTGCACCAGGCTGGCGTTGCTCGATGCCGCCGTAAACGGGTCGACCACTGCCATGCCGGTTCCGGCCTCGACCAGCGAGCGGGCGATCTGGTAGGTCTGCACCACGGTGCGGAAGGTGGGGTGGACGTCCTGCGCATCGCATGACGACATGACCAGTGCGCCCAGCGGGTCGCTGTCGGCATGGCCGATCAGGTCGCCCGTCAGGCCGTGCGCGGTCAGCGGCTCGCTGCATTCGACGGTGCTCCAGGTGCCGCGCGGGGCCATCGCCGTCATCACCCCTTGCGCCAGCGGCTGCGCTTCAATGCCCGGATGGTGCGGGTCCTGCAGCGACAGCGCCAGGTCGGCTTCGCCCAGGCGCAGCATGGTGACGATCTCGCGCGTGTGGTGGGTGGCCAGTTCGCAGCGCGTATGCGGGAAGTCGGCGCGCCAGCGCGTCATCGCGTCCGGCAGCACGCTGATGGCCAGCGTCGGTGTCGAGACCAGGCGGATGGTTTCCTGGGTCTTGCCCTTGAGACCGACGGCGAGGCGGCGGATGGCCTGCAGGTCGAGGTAGAGCTTTTCCGATTCGGCGTACAGGCGGTGCGCTTCCGGCCGGGGGATCAGCTTGCCGCGCACCCGCTCGAACAGGGGCAGGCCCAGTTGCAGCTCGGCGTGTTGCAGTACCTTGGTGACGGCCGGCTGCGAAATATGCAGCACCTGGGCAGCGCCACTGATGGTGCCGGCCTGCATGATGGCGTGGAAAACTTCGATGTGGCGCAAACGCATGGCGCAGTCCTTAAGATGGGGTCAGGCCCTGCAGATCGAAGGGGGCGGGCGCGCCGGTGAACAGGCGCGCCAGGATGGCCGCAGAGCCGCAGGCAAAGGTGAAACCGAGCGCGCCATGGCCGACATTGAGCCACAGGTTCGACAGCTTCGACGGGCCGATGATCGGCGCGCCACCCGGGGTGGCAGGGCGCAGGCCGGCCCACGGCGTCAGCGCTTCGTAGTTGGCCGCATTGGGCATGGTATTGCGCGCCTGCCGGACCAGGCTGGCGATCCGCTTCGGGTCCAGGCCCGTGTCCTCGCCCACCATGTCGACCATGGCGGCCACGCGCAGGTCGGCGCCGATGCGCGCATACAGGATCTTGCGTTCGAAATCGGTGACGCTGATATCGGGCGCGCAGTGGCCGGGCTCGATCGGCGCAGTCAGGCTATACCCCTTGAGCGGATACAGTGGCAGCCTGATGCCGGCGCTGGCGGCCAGCAGCCGGCTCTGGATGCCGGCCGCCAGCACGTAGGCGTCGGCCCGCATCATGCCGGCGCTGGTGTCGACCATGTCAACCTTGCCGTTGCGCTCGACCAGCCGGTGCACATCGGCCTGGACCACGCCGACGAAATTCGGATGGCCGCGCAGGCGCTCGCCGAGCGCCTGGCAGAAGGCATGGCAATCGGCCACCGCTTCGCCGTCGGTGAAAATGCCGCCGGCCAGTTCCCGTTCGGCCGCCGCCAGCGCCGGCTCGAGCGCCACGCATTCGCTGGCCGACAACACCTTGCGGCCATGTTCAGGCGCCGGGCGGGCGACGGCCGCCTTGAAGGCCGAGCCGCTGCGATACACCACCAGCTTGCCGGCGTCGCGCCAGCTGAATTCGGACAGCGGCAGGGTCCGCTCCAGCTGGCTCATCGAGGCGCGGCTGAATTCGCCCAGCTCGAGCAGCTTGGCTGCGGTGCGCTCGTTGGTGCCGGTCCGGCAGCTGTAGATGAAGCGCGCCAGCCAGTTCCACTGATGCAGGCTGGCCTCCGGCTTGAAGCGCAGCGGCCCGTCTTCCTGCAGCAGCCAGGCGATCGCCTTGAGCGGCACGCCGGCATCGGCCAGCGGCGACACGTAGCGGTAGCTCAATTGCCCGCCATTGCGCATGCTGGCCGCGCTGCCAAGTCCCCGCTCGCGCTCGATCAGCGTCACGCGGCATCCCGACTCGAGCAGCCACCAGGCCGAGGTCAGTCCGACTACTCCGCCACCTATAATGATTACGTGCTGCATCGGGCTCCATGTCAATGCTTGTTCTGCGAACCATCAGCATAGGGCCATGCCACCTCCTGGGCTAATGAAACTAGCTGACCCGGTCATAACTTCCGCTTATACGCTTGGCAGCGCTATCGGACGGAGGCTATCCTTGCGGTTTTCAACAGAGTTCGCCATGCCGCAGACACCGTTCCACTGCCAGTTCAAATCGATTCAATACAGCGGCATGCAGGCCGGCCCGCGCCTGATCGTCACCGGTGCCGTGCATGGTAACGAGACCTGCGGCACCAAGGCCATCCTGCGCGTGGTCGACGAGATCGAGCGCGGCGAATTGGCCATCGTGGCCGGCAGCCTGACGCTGGTCCCGGTGGCCAATCCGCTGGCGTATGCACGCGGCACCCGCGCGGGCGAGCGCAACCTCAACCGCAAGCTGTTTCCCACCGCGGAGCCGCAGGACTTCGAAGACCATGTGGCCAACTGGCTGTGCCCTCTGCTGGCGCGGCATGACGTGCTGCTCGACCTGCACTCCTTCAGCGCCACCGGCGAAGCGTTCGTGATGGTCGGCCCGCGCAATAACAGCGGCGCGGTCGAGCCGTTTACGCATGCCGCGCGCGAGCGGGCGATGGCGCTGCGCCTCGGCGTGCGGCGCTTCGTCGATGGCTGGCTGTCGACCTATGCCAGCGGCGTGCAGCAGCGCGTGGCCGACAGCGCGCAGCACGCCGCGCAGATCGCCTACGGCGTCGGCACCACCGAATACATGCGCCGCCAGGGCGGTTATGCATTGACGCTCGAATGCGGCCAGCACGACGACCCGCAGGCGCCGCAGGTCGGCTACCGCGCCATCGTCAATACGCTGGCCCATCTCGGCCTGATCGCCGCGCCGGCGCCGGCGCCGGCACCAAAGCAGCAGCAGGAGCGCGATGCGCTGTCGATGGTGTCGGTGTTCGACCGGGTTGACGCGAACGACGCTTTCAGCGCCGACTGGTCCAGTTTCGACCGCCTGCACAAGGGCCAGCAGATCGGCGTGTACGCCGACGGCAGCGTGGCCAGCGCGCCGTTTGACTGCGTGATCCTGTTCCCGGACGCGCAGGCCTTGGCGGGCAATGAGTGGTACTACCTGGCCCGCGCCAATGACGACTTCGAAAACGGCCCGGCCGGCCTGCCTGCATAGAACACTGCCGAGAATGCAATAATTTATGCTATAGGGAAAGTAATTTGTTTCATGCTTGAATAATAGGAAAATACAATTCGCGTGGAAACATGCGTTTTGGCAAAAACCGTCTACACTACCATCAAGGGATCCCAACAGGTTCCTGCGCGCCGCCCCGACCCTTGCGGCCACATTATTTCTCGGCCCAGCTCCGCCGATCCACCGCCCTGGCTTGCCACACCTCGTTGTTGGCACGGCCTCGGTACCCCAGGATCGAATGGAGTCTATACATGTCCAGCGTTTTTGATAGCCCCGGTTGCCGCCAGCGCGGTGCCAGCGGGACCCGCCGCCACTTCGCCGCCCACCGTCCGCCGCGCGCCACGCGCGCCACCGGCG
>CBDDRJ010000042.1:0-41612 GCA_965233055.1 uncultured bacterium | reverse complement strand
GTCTGGTTGATGATGGCGGCGACCTGTCGGCCAGGTTTGACACCGCCAACAATAATGAAATGGGCCAGCTGATGCGCGCCCTGCAACAGATGAACACCAACCTGGTCGCCGCCATCGGCGATGTGCGCGACAACGTCGCTTCAATGGGTAAAGCCACGCGCGAGATCGCCGCCGGCAACCAGGACCTGTCGGCCCGCACCGAGGCGCAGGCGGCCAGCCTGGAGGAGACCGCGTCGAGCATGGAACAATTCTCGTCGACCGTGAAGCAGAACGCCGACAATGCGATCACCGCCAATGAACTGGCCGTAGCCGCCTCCGGCGTGGCCGTCGAAAGCGGGGCGATCGTCGGCGAGATGATCGGCACCATGAGCGAAATCAGCGACTCGGCCAGGCAGATTGTCGACATCATCGGCCTGATCGAGGGCATCGCCTTCCAGACCAATATCCTGGCCCTCAATGCCGCCGTCGAAGCGGCGCGCGCCGGCGAGCAGGGCCGCGGCTTTGCGGTGGTGGCCGGCGAGGTGCGCAGCCTGGCGCAGCGTTCGTCGGTCGCCGCCAAGGAAATCAAGCAGCTGATCGACGTCTCGGGCGGCAAGGTCAACCTCGGCATGGAACAGGTGCAGCGCGCCGGCGCGACCATGGGCAAGGTGGTGACGTCGGTCGAGCGGGTCACGTCGATCATGGGCGAAATCACGCAAGCCTCGCACGAACAGAGCCTTGGCATCGGCCAGGTCAACCAGGCCATTTCGCATATGGACCAGGTCACCCAGCATAACGCGGCGCTGGTCGAGGAAGCGGCAGCGGCGGCCAACAGCCTGGCCAAAGAGGCGCAGGCGCTGACGCGCGCGATCAGCGTGTTCCAGTTCGCGCAGGCGGAAAAGCGCGCTGCCAATATCATTCCGATGCGGGCGCAAGCCAAGCCGTCCGGCGCCATCGTTCCTGCGCGGCAGCGCCACCACTAGGCCCGAACATGATTACTAGTTTTCCCAGCGCACAGTCAGCAAGCGCCACTGCTCCTGCCATCGTGGTTGACCGCAGCGTCATTGCCAAGTTCAACCAGTCAGGGCCGCGCTATACCTCGTATCCGACCGCCGACCGCTTCAACGCCGACTACACGTTCGGCAGTTATCTCGAAACGGTGGCCGGCCTGCAGGCGCGCGGCAGCCGCGCGCCGCTGTCGCTGTATATCCACGTGCCATTCTGCGCGTCGATCTGCTACTACTGCGCCTGCAACAAGGTCATCACCAAGGACCGCAGCAAGGCCGCCGTCTACCTCAGCTACCTGAAGAAGGAAGTGAGCATGCAGGGCAAGCTGTTTGCCGGCATGAACCGGGTCGAGCAGCTGCACTTTGGCGGCGGCACCCCGACCTATCTGTCGGACCAGCAGATGGACGAGCTGATGGCGCACCTGCGCCGCTGGTTCGAGTTCGCGCCCGGCGGCGACGGCGAATACTCGATCGAGGTCGACCCGCGCACGGTCGATGAAGCGCGCATCCACCGGCTGCGCGCGCAGGGCTTCAACCGCATCAGCATGGGGGTGCAGGACTTCGACCCGGACGTACAGGTGGCGGTCAACCGCGTGCAGTCCGAACAGGAGACGCGCGCGCTGATCGTCGCCAGCCGCGCGGCCGGCTTCCGCTCCGTCAGCATCGACCTGATCTACGGCCTGCCGCGCCAGACGCTGTTTACGATGGAGCAGACGCTGTCCAAAGTGATCGACTGCTCGCCGGACCGCATCTCGATCTACAACTATGCCCATATGCCGCACCTGTTCAAGCCGCAGCGCCGCATCAATGAAGACGAAATGCCCGACAGCGCCACCAAGCTCGACATGCTGGCCCTGTGCATCAAGCGCCTGACCGATGCCGGCTATGTCTATATCGGCATGGACCACTTTGCCAAACCGGGCGACGAGCTGGCGGTCGCCCAGCGCCAGGGCCGCCTGCACCGCAATTTCCAGGGCTATTCGACCCACTCCGAGACCGACCTGGTCGCGTGCGGCGTCTCGGCCATCAGCGCCGTCGGCGCCACCTACAGCCAGAACGAAAAGACGCTCGACGCCTATTACGAAAAGCTCGATGAAGGCAAGCTGCCGATCGCGCGCGGCCTGCGGCTCAGTACCGACGACCAGCTGCGGCGCCTGATCATCCAGCAGCTGATGTGCAATTTCGAACTGTCGATCAAGGCCATCGAACAGGCCCTGCCGGTCGATTTCAGCAGCTATTTTGCGCAGGAACTGGACAAGCTGTCCGCCTTCGAGCGCGACGGGCTGGTCGAAGTCGACGATGAATGGCTGACCGTGACGCCCAAGGGCCGCCTGCTGGTGCGCAATATCTGCATGGTGTTCGACCGCTACCTTGCCGCTGCCCCGGTCGAAGGCCCGCAGCCGCTGCGCTATTCCAAGACCATCTGAGCACTCCGATGAACGCCATTGCGCTGCTGCCGATCTTCCTCACTGGCCTGCTGGGCAGCGTCCACTGCGTCGGCATGTGCGGCGGCATCGTCAGCGCGCTGGCGGCGGCCCAGCCGCGCCGGCGCCAGCACATCAACATCATTGCGCTGCGCGCCAAATCGCCCGCCCTGCGCGTGGCCGCCTACAACGCCGGCCGCATCGGCAGCTATTGCGTGGCCGGCGCCATCCTGGGCGGGGCCAGCCAGGCCACCACCATGCTGCTGCAGGTGGCATCGCTGCAGCTCGCGCTGTACTGGATGGCCAACCTGATGCTGGTCGCGCTCGGCCTGTACCTGTCGGACCTGTGGCGCGGCCTGGCCCACCTCGAGCGCGCCGGCCAGGCGTTGTGGGGGCATATCCGCCCCCTGCTGGGGCCACTGCTGCCGATGGATACGGCGTGGCGCGCTCTGGCGCTGGGCAGCCTGTGGGGCTGGCTGCCGTGCGGCATGGTCTACAGCGTGCTGATGACGGCCATGATGAGCGGCTCGGCCGCGTCGGGCGCGCTGGTGATGGCGGCGTTCGGGCTGGGCACCCTGCCGATGCTGTTTGGCCTCGGCGTCGCCGGCGAGCGCCTGCGCACGCTGATGCAGCGGCGCGGCGTGCGGCTGGCGTGCGGGCTGCTGGTGATGGGCTTCGGCGTGCTGGGCCTGGTGCGGGCCTGGCACGGCGCGCCGCTCGGCTGGCTCGACATGCTGTGCCTGACCCCGCCGGCGGCACGATGAGCGCCGTGCCGTCACCGCTGGCCTGCTTCCACTGCGGCTTGCCGGCCCTGCCCGGCGCGGCGCCTGCAGTCGTTATCGACGGCAGCGCGCAGCCGATGTGCTGCCCAGGCTGCGCCGCGGTGGCGCAGGCGATCGTCGACATCGGCCAGACCGAGTATTACCGCACCCGTTCCGAATTTGCCGCCACCCGCCGCGGCGAACAGCTGGTGCCGGCCGCGCTGGCCCTGTACGACAGGCCGGACCAGGACTTCGTGCAGCAGCGCGGCGCCAGCTGCGAGGCGACGCTGTCGGTCGAAGGGATCCGCTGCGCCGCCTGCGTGTGGCTGGTCGAACGCCAGCTGTCCGTGCTGCCCGGCGTGCTGGCGGCCAACCTGAACGTGGCGACCGAACGCCTGTACGTGCGCTGGGACAGCGAACAGTGCCAGCCGAGCGCGATCTTCGCGGCGATCGGCAAGGTCGGCTACAGCGCCTTCCCGTTCGACCCGCAGCGCCACGGCGAACAGCTGGCGCGCGCCTCGAAGTCGCTGTCGCGCCGGCTGTTCGTGGCCGGCCTGGCCATGATGCAGGTGATGATGTATGCGGTGCCGGCCTACCTGGCCGACGACGGCACGCTCGAGGCGCCGATGGCGGCGCTGATGCAGTGGGCCAGCCTGCTGCTGACGCTGCCGGTGATGGCGTATTCGGCGCTGCCGTTCTACCGCGGCGCCTGGGCCGGGCTGAAGGCGCGCGCGCCGGGCATGGACGTGCCGGTGGTGCTGGGCATTGGCGCCGCCTTCGCCGCCAGCGTGCTGGCCACCGTGCGCGGGCAGGGCGAAGTCTATTTCGATTCGGTCACGATGTTCGTGTTCCTGCTGCTGTGCAGCCGTTACCTCGAGCTCGGCGCGCGGCGCAAGGCCGCCACCGCGCTCGACCGAATTCTCAACGCGCTGCCGCAGGCGGCGCTGCGCATGGCCGGCTTCCCCGCCAGCCGCGCCACCGAGACGGTGGCCGCCGCCAGCCTGCAGCAGGGCGATGTCATCCTGGTCAAGGCCGGCGACGCGTTCGCCGCCGACGGCACCATCGCCGACGGCGACACCAGCATCGACCTGTCGCTGCTGTCGGGCGAGAGCGCGCCGCAGCGGCGCGCGTCCGGCGACAGCGTACCGGGCGGCGCCGTCAATGTCGGCGCGCCGGTGGCGCTGCGGGTGGCCAGGCCGGTGCGCGACAGCACGCTGTCGGAGCTGATCCGGCTGACCCAGCGGGCCGGCGCCAGCAAGCCGCGCCTGAGCACCTGGGCCGACCTGGTCGCGTCGCGCTTCGTCGTGCTGCTGCTGGTGTTCGCCGCCTGCGTGTTCGCCGCCTGGCAGTGGATCGATCCCGGCCGCGCCTGGCCGATCGCCATCGCGGTGCTGGTGGTGTCGTGCCCGTGCGCGCTGTCGCTGGCGATGCCGACCGTGATGGCGGCTGCCACCGACAAGCTGCTGGGGCGTGGCGTGCTGGTGGTGCAGGCCCACACGCTCGAGACGCTGCACCGCGCCACCCATGTCGTGTTCGACAAGACCGGCACCCTCACGCTCGGCAAGCCCGCTCTGCACGCGCTGCACAACGCCGGCCTGCTGCGCGACCAAGCCTGCCTGGCGATCGCCGCTTCGATCGAGGCGGCCAGCAGCCACCCGCTGGCGCAGGCGATCGTGGCGGCGGCGGGGCCGCATCCGCTGCCGCTGGCCGGGCAGGTGCAGGAAGCGCCGGGCCAGGGCATGCAGGCCCTGGTCAACGGCATCACCTACCGGATCGGCAACGCCGCCTATGTGGGCGAGCTGACCGGCGCCGCCGCCTGGCCCGACGCGTGCGCGCCGCTGTCCGGCGGCGCCACCGTATTCCTGGGGCGCGCCGGGGCGCTGCTGGCCGCCATGAGCTTTACCGACGGCGTGCGCGACGACGCCGCCGCCACCGTGCTGGCCTGCCAGCGGGCCGGCAAGCAAGTGATCCTGCTGTCGGGCGACCAGCCGGACGCTGCCCGCCAGGTGGGCGCCGCGCTCGGCATCACGCAAGTGCATGGCGGCTGCCTGCCGCAGCAGAAGCTCGACTTCGTGCGCGCGCTGCAGCAGCAGGGCGCCGTGGTGGCAATGGTGGGCGACGGCATCAACGATGCCGCCGTGCTCAGCGCGGCCGACGTGTCGTTCGCGATGGGCAGCGGCGCCGCGCTGGCGCAGGTCAATGCCGATTGCGTGCTGCTGTCAGGCCGCATCGGCTCGCTGGCGGAAGCGGCCGCAGTGGCGGCATCGTCGATGCGCATCGTGCGCCAGAACCTGGCCTGGGCCACGCTGTACAACCTGCTGGCGATCCCGGCCGCGGCGCTGGGCCTGATCACGCCGTGGATGTCGGGCCTGGGCATGACCGCCAGTTCGGCCCTGGTGGTCCTCAATGCGCTGCGCGCGCGCAGATAGGAAGCCGCGATGGAAGCGCTCTACCTGCTCATTCCCCTCAGCCTGCTGATCGTGGTGATCGCCGTCTGCGCCTTTTTCATGATGTCCGACAGCGGCCAGTTCGACGATATGGAAGGCCCGGCCCTGCGCATTCTGCGCGACGATGACGATGGCGCTGCCTGAACTATTCTTGTTTTGGCATTTTTGATCCAAATCAAGGTTTTTTGCTGGCCGGAGCCATAACCTGTGGGCTAGATCAATCTTTTGCGGAGAACCCGAGTGGACAACGCGCTAAACTACAACTACAAGATAGTGAAGCAATTCACCATCGCCACTATCGTCTGGGGCGTGGTGGGCATGCTGGTGGGCGTTATCATCGCCGCCCAACTGGCCTGGCCCGCCCTGAACCTGGACATCCCGTGGCTCACCTATGGCCGCCTGCGCCCGCTGCATACCAACGCAGTCATCTTCGCTTTCGGCATCAGTGGCCTGTTCGCCACCTCGTATTACGTCGTGCAGCGCACCTGCCAGGTGCGGCTGTTCTCGGACAAGCTGGCCGCCTTCACCTTCTGGGGCTGGCAGGCGGTGATCCTGTCGGCGGTCGTCACGCTGCCGCTTGGCATCACGCGCGGCAAGGAATATGCCGAACTCGAATGGCCGATCGCAATCCTCATCGCGCTGGTGTGGGTTGCCTACGCCGTGGTGTTCTTCGGCACTCTGCTGACCCGCAAGGTCAAGCACATCTACGTCGCCAACTGGTTCTTCGCCGCCTATATCCTGGCGGTGACGCTGCTGCACGTGGTCAACGGCGCAGTCATGCCGGCCACGATGTGGAAATCCTACTCGGCCTACGCCGGCGTGCAGGACGCGATGATCCAGTGGTGGTACGGCCATAACGCGGTCGGCTTCATCCTGACCGCCGGCTATCTGGGCATGGTCTACTATTTCATTCCGAAGCAGGCCGAGCGCCCGGTGTATTCGTACCGCCTGTCGATCGTGCACTTCTGGGCCCTGATCTTCACCTATATGTGGGCCGGCCCGCACCACCTGCACTACACCGCCCTGCCTGACTGGACCCAGTCGCTCGGCATGGTGTTCTCGCTGATCCTGCTGGCGCCAAGCTGGGGCGGCATGATCAACGGCATCATGACACTGGCCGGCGCCTGGCACAAGCTGCGCACCGACCCGATCCTCAAGTTCCTGATCGTGTCGCTGTCGTTCTACGGCATGTCGACCTTCGAAGGCCCGATGATGTCGATCAAGACCGTCAACGCGCTGTCGCACTATACCGACTGGAACGTCGCCCACGTCCATGGCGGCGCACTGGGCTGGGTCGGCTTCATCACCATGGGCTCGCTGTATTACCTGATCCCGCGCATGTCCGGCCAGTCGAAGATGTACAGCACCAGGCTGATCGACCTGCACTTCTGGGTCGCCACCATCGGCGTCGTGCTGTATATCGCGGCGATGTGGATCGCCGGCGTGATGCAGGGCCTGATGTGGCGCGCGGTCAATACCGACGGCACGCTGACTTACACCTTCGTCGAGAGCGTCAAGGCGACCTACCCGTACTACGTGGTGCGCTTTGCCGGCGGCCTGCTCTACCTGAGCGGCATGGCGATCATGGCTTACAACGCCTGGAAGACCATGGCAGGGACCACGCCGGCGACGGCCCCGATCCCGCAAGTCGACCACGCCCACGCCTGAACAGGAGAGACGCATGAAATTTACGCATGAATGGATTGAAAAGAACCCCTGGCTGCTGATCGGCCTGATCGTGGCCGTGATCAGCGTTGGCGGACTGGTGGAGATCATCCCGTTGTTCTTCCAGAAGTCGACCACCGAACCGGTGGCGGGCCTCAAGCCCTATGCGCCGCTGCGCCTGATTGGGCGCGACATCTATGTGCGCGAAGGCTGCTACAACTGCCACTCGCAGATGATCCGCCCGTTCCGCGCCGAGACCGAGCGCTATGGCCACTACTCGGTGGCGGGCGAGTTCGTTTATGACCGGCCGTTCCAGTGGGGCTCCAAGCGCACCGGGCCCGACCTGGCTCGCGTCGGCGGCCGCTACAGCGACGAATGGCACCGCACCCACCTGGCCAACCCGCGCGACCTGGTGCCGGAATCGAATATGCCGAACTATCCGTGGCTGGCCAAGACCGCCCTGACCCCGCAGGACGTGGTGCCGCGCATGCGCGCCCTGCAGCGCCTGGGCGTGCCGTACACCGAAGCCGAAGTGAGCCAGGCCCCGGCCGAGCTGGCCGGCAAAACCGAGGAAGACGCACTGGTCGCCTACCTGCAAGGCCTCGGCACCCAGATTAAGACGAGGAACTGATATGTCAATCGACCATCTCTTTGATCACCTTTCCAGCATCATGACGGTGCTGAGCTTCCTGACCTTCATGGGCATCCTGTGGTGGACCTTCATCCGCCACCGCAGCGCCGATTTCGCGCAGGCGGCCCAGCTGCCGTTCGCCGACGACACGGCCGACGCCGAAGTACGCGAAAGCGGGGTGCGCCATGGCTGATTTCACCGACGGTTTCTGGAACCTTTACATCGCCACGCTGGCCCTGCTGGGCATCGCCGGCTGCGCGATCCTGCTGTGGACTCAGTCGTTCCACCGCGTATTGCCAGGCACCGGTTCCGATGGCACCACCGGCCACGTGTGGGACGAAGACCTGAAGGAGCTCAATACGCCGATGCCGCGCTGGTGGATGTGGCTGTTCTACCTGACGATCGTGTTCAGCGTGGTCTATCTGGTCCTGTATCCGGGCTTCGGCAGCTATGCCGGCAAGCTGGGCTGGACCTCGACCGGCCAGTACCAGCAGGAACTGGCCGGCGCCGACAAGGAATACGGCCCGCTGTTCAAGCAGTACCAGCAAATGGACATCAAGGCGGTCGCCGCCGACCCGCAGGCACGCGCCATCGGCGAACGCCTGTTCCTGACCTATTGCGCGCAGTGCCACGGCTCGGATGCGCGCGGCAACAAGGGCTACCCGAACCTGACCGACGGCGACTGGCTGTATGGCGGCGCGCCCGAAGTGATCAAGGCCACCATCCTGAACGGACGCAATGGCGTGATGCCGCCGATGGCCGCTGCGCTGCCGTCGGACAAGGACGTCGAGAATGTCACTCACTATGTGCTCAGCCTGTCCGGCTCGACTGCCGATCCGATCAAGGTAGTCAAAGGCAAGCCTGCCTTTGCAGCCTGCATGGCTTGCCATGGTGCCGGCGGGGTCGGCAACCAGGCACTGGGTGCGCCGAATCTGTCGGACAAGATCTGGCTGCACGGCGGCAGCGCCGACACCATCATGGAAACCGTGCGCAAAGGCCGCAACAGCACCATGCCGGCGTTCGGCGAATTCCTCGGCGACGCCAAGTCGCATGTGTTGTCCGCCTATGTGTGGAGCCTGTCAAACATTCCTGAGAAGTAGAGCATCATGAGCACCCCTGCCCCAAAAGTAATACACATGTACGAAGCGCGCCAGGAAATCTATCCGCGCGAAGTGTCGGGCAGGTTTAACACCTTGCGCTGGGTTTGCCTGTGGCTGACCCAGCTGGTGTTCTACGGCTTGCCCTGGCTGACCTGGAACGGCCGCCAGGCCGTGCTGTTCGACCTGGTCGCCCGCAAGTTCTACATCTTCGGCATCGTGCTGTGGCCGCAGGACTTCATCTACCTGGCCGCGCTGTTGATCATCTGCGCCTATTCGCTGTTCCTGGTGACGGCGGTGGCGGGCCGGGTATGGTGCGGCTACGCCTGTCCGCAGACGGTCTACACCGAGATGTTCCTGTGGATCGAACGCAAGACCGAAGGCCCGCGCAGCGCCCGCATTGCACTCGACCGCCAGGGCCTGTCGTTCAACAAGATCATCCGCAAAGGCGGCAAGCACACACTGTGGCTGCTGCTGGCCCTGTGGACCGGTTTCACCTTTGTCGCCTACTTCACCCCGATCAGCACGCTGCTGCACGAAGTCGGCACCACCGGGCTGTTCGGCTGGGAGCGGTTCTGGGTGCTGTTCTATGCGCTGGCCACCTATGGCAATGCCGGCTGGCTGCGCGAGCAGGTCTGCAAGTACATGTGCCCGTATGCGCGCTTCCAGAGCGCCATGTTCGACAAGGACACCCTGATCATCACCTACGACGCCAAACGGGGCGAGCCGCGCGGCGCCATCCGCAAGGACGACAGCACGCCCAAGGGGGACTGCATCGACTGCAGCCTGTGCGTGCAGGTATGCCCGACCGGGATCGACATCCGCAAGGGCCTGCAGTACGAATGCATCGGCTGCGCCGCCTGCATCGACGCCTGCGACGCCGTGATGACCAAGGTCGAACGGCCGCTTGGCCTGATCCGCTATTCGACCGACAATGCGCTGGCCTGGAACCTGACGCCCAAGCAGATCGCCAAGCGCGCGTTCCGTCCGCGCGTGATGATCTATAGCGCGGTGCTGTGGCTGATCATCGCGGCCGCCGCGACGGCGCTGGTACTGCGCTCGCCCGTCAAGATGGACGTGCTGCGCGACCGCGGCAGCATGGGGCGCGAAGTGGAGGAGGGCGCCATCGAGAATGTGTACCGGCTGCAGATCATGAACACGACCGAGCAGGCGCGCAGCTTCCGCATCAGCGTGGCGGGCCTGCCGACGCTGGCGCTGGCCACGCCCGACGTGGTGACCTTGAAGAGCACCGAAACACGCGCCTTCCCGGTGCGCATCCGGGCCGCCCACGGCATCGGTACGCCGGGATCGAACGATATCAGCTTTACGCTGCAGGCAGTCGACGACGCCGGCCTGCAGGTGACGGAAGCGGCCGTATTCATCGTGCCGCGCTAAAGGAGAAAACCATGTCGATCCTGGCACAAACCCCGCAGCAACCCTGGTATGCCCACCGCTGGCCATGGCTGCTGATGCTCGGTCCCGCCATCGTGGTGGCAGCCGGCAGCTATACCGGCTACCTCGCCTACAGCAACCAGGATCCGCTGGTGGTGGGCGACTACTATAAGCGCGGCAAGGCGATCAACCAGGACTTGCGGCGCGACCGCGCGGCGACCGAGCGCGCGATGGCGCTCAAGCTCAATTACGACGCAGCGTCCGGCCAGCTGGTTGGCGCGGCCAGCAGCGCCGGCGCCGGCTACGGCGAAGCGCTGATGCTGCGCCTGGCCCATGCGACGCTGCCGCACAAGGATCTGCAGTTCGTGGTGCTGCCCGACGCCCGTGGC
This sequence comes from uncultured bacterium, assembly GCA_965233055.1. Taxonomy (GTDB): domain Bacteria; phylum Pseudomonadota; class Gammaproteobacteria; order Burkholderiales; family Burkholderiaceae_D; genus Telluria_A. Next base: position 30,820 of record CBDDRJ010000042.1, on the reverse strand, counting down.
AACTTCCGGCTGGCCCTGCCGATGCTCGAGCGCAGCCGCTGGCAAGTGGTGGTCGAAGGCGGCAAGCGCGACTGGCGGCTGGAAGGCCACTGGAGCTGGCCCACCCAGCGCGCCATCGAGATCAAGGCCGATACGGCCCTGTAGCGGCCGCGGCCGCCTGCCCTAAGGGCAGGCGTCGGTGCCGGCCGTGATGCGCTTGAGCCTGGCCAGGTCGAGCAATTCGATGTCGCGCTTGCTCACGCGCAGCAAGCCTTCCTTCTTGAACTTCGACAACAGGCGGCTGATGCTTTCGACCGTCAGTCCCAGGTAGTTGCCGATCTCTTCACGCGACATGCGCAACTGGAACTGCGTCCCGGAATAGCCGCGTGCCTCGTAGCGCGATGCCAGATTGACGACGAAGGCGGCAAAGCGCTGGGTCGCCTGCATATTCCCGAGCAGCAGCATGACGCTTTGTTCGCGCGTGATTTCCTTGCTCATCATCCGGTGGAAATGGCGCAGCAGCGCCGGTATGTCGGCAAACAGCGATTCCAGTTGGGAGAACGGAATCTCGCACACTTCGCTATCCTCCAGCGTTTCGGCCATGCAATGGTGGCGGTCGGTGCCGATGGCGTCCATGCCGAGCAGTTCGCCGGCCATCTGGAAGCCGGTGATCTGCTCCTCGCCGCCCGGATTGAGCTGGTAGGTCTTGAAATGCCCGAGCCGCACCGCGTACAGATTCGAGAACGGATCGCCGATGCGGAACAGGTGGCCGCCGCGCGCGACCTTGCGGCGGCGCCCGATGATGTCGTCGAGCCGATCCATGTCGTCGTTGCCCAGGCCCATCGGCAGGCACAGCTGATGCATCGAGCAGCTGGCGCAGCTGGCGCGCAGCGCGTCCGCCGATATGCGGGGTGTTGCTTGCTGGTCGAAATTGACTGCCTTGTCCATAGTGCCATTGTATCTCAGTAGTAACAAACAGGTCGACGGCCGGCCCGCCGCCACCGCCCTGCGCCGCAGCGGCACTGTTGTAATCATGGCCGTTGCCTGGCCACTAAGCCCAGCTAAAAATTGACTTTGACTGGCAATCCCAGCAGTATGGAACTTGCTTTTACACAAAAACAACAGCCAGTCGAGACAGACAAAAAGGGAATTCAGCAGACCAGTCGCATACTTTGATTTCATCTACCGGGGGTAACACATGCAGAAGCTTTTCGCTCCAAGAAAACACGTCTTAGCACTTTCCATCGCCTCTCTGTTCAGCACCACCCAGTTCGCCTTCGCGCAAACCGCGCCCGCCGCCGAGGCACCCACTTCCACTGTGATCGTGACCGGCACCCGGGTACCGAACCGCTCGGCCCTCGACACCACTTCCCCGGTCGACATCATTTCCAACGACCAACTCAAGCAGGTGGGCGTGACCGAACTGACGCAGGCGCTGTCGATCGCCCTGCCTTCGCTCAACTTCCCCCGTCCCGGCCTGGCCGACGGCACCGACACCATCCGCCCGGCCACGCTGCGCGGCATGGGCGCCGACCAGACCCTGGTGCTGGTCAACTCCAAGCGCCGCCATGCGTCGTCGCTGGTCAATGTCAACGGCACCATCGGGCGCGGCTCGGCCTCGGTCGACATGAATACGATCCCGACCGGCGTAGTCAAGGCGATCGAGGTGCTGCGCGACGGCGCGGCGGCCCAGTACGGCTCCGACGCGATCTCGGGCGTCGTCAATATCCGCCTGCGCACCAATAAGGACGGCGGCGAAATCACCACCAGCTATGGCGCCCGCAAGACCGAGTATGACTTCAATGCCGACCCGGCGCCGGCCGGCGGCACCTGGACCCCGGTCAAGTCGAGCAAGCGCACCGACGGCGAAACCCTGACCATCGGCGGCTGGAAAGGCCTGACGCTGGGCGACAATGGCTTCCTCGTGCTGGCGGCCGAATACAAGGACCAGGAACACACCCACCGCGGCGGCTACGATATGCGCCAGCAATATCCGAAGATCGGCACCGCGTTCGACCCGAGGGAACTGACGATCGACCGCTTCAACGCCTGGTACGGCGAGCCGGAAATGCAGCAGGCCACCGTGTTCGCCAATGCGGGCTACAACGTGTCGGGCGACGTCAAGCTCTACGGCTGGGCCAGCCACCAGCTGCGCGATGCCCGTTCGGCCGGCTTCTACCGCCGCGCCATCCAGGACCAGAACGTGATTGCGATCTACCCGGACGGCTTCCTGCCGATCATCGCCCCGACCGTCACCGACTTCAGCGCGGCCGGCGGTATGACCTGGACCATGGGCGAGTGGGACATGGACGCCTCGGTCGGCTACGGCCGCAACAAGATGGAATTCACGATCGAGAACACGCTGAACCGCTCGCTCGGCGCCGCCAGCAAGAAGGAATTCGACGCCGGCGGCTTCTCGTACGACCAGATGACGCTGAACCTGTCGGGCGTCAAGGCCTTCGCGGCCGACAGCCTGGCGTCGCCGCTCAATGTGGCGGTCGGCGCCGAAGCACGGCGCGAAGGCTACAACCTGTTCGCCGGCGAGCCCGACTCCTACCGCAACGGCGGCTTGCTGCTGCCCAACGGCACGCCGACACCGTCCGGCTCGCAAGTGTTCCCGGGCTTCCGCCCGAGCAATGCGTCCGACAATAGCCGCACCGCAATCGGCGCCTATGTCGACCTGGAAGCGAACCTGACCAAGGAATTGCTGGGCTCGTTCGCGATCCGCGGCGAGCATTACTCCGACTTCGGCAACAGCCTGGCCGGCAAGCTGGCCGGCCGCTACGACTTCAGCAAGAACTTCGGCCTGCGCGGCTCGCTGCAGAACGGCTTCCGCGCGCCGTCGCCGCAGCAGCAATACTTCACGACGACGTCGACCAACTTCATCAACGGCGTGCCGTTCGAGATCACCACCTTCCGTCCGGGCGACGCGGCGGCGATCGCGCTCGGCGCCAAGCCGCTGGACGCCGAGAAATCGCTGAATATATCGCTTGGCGCAGTGATGCGAGTCGACAAAGTCAGCGTCACCGTCGACGGTTACCGGATCAAGATCAAGGACCGCATCGTGCTGTCGGAGAACCTGACCTCGACCGACGTGCGCAACTACCTGGTCAAGCAGGGCTTCATCGGCGTCGGCGGCGGCCGCTTCTTCATCAACGGCGTCGATACCACGACCTCGGGCGTGGACGTGGTGGTGAGCTGGCCGATGCTGACCGACGGGGCCGGCAAGTTCGACTTCACGGTGGCGGCCAACTTCTCCAATACCGACGTGACCAAGGTGCCAACCACGCAGCAGCTGTCGGCACTGGCGACGCCGCCGGTGCTGTTTGACCGCATCAACCGCCTGTCGCTGGAAAAAGGCCAGCCGGAAAACAAGATGACGGCCAATATGGGCTGGACCATGGGCGCCTGGGGCGGCACGCTGCGCGCGACCCGTTATGGCGAAGTCCTGTCGCCCGGCACCACGGCGGCGCTCGACTTCACGATGGGAGCGAAAACGGTGGTTGACGTGGAAGGCCGCTATGCCTTCAACAAGAACCTGTCGCTGGCCGTGGGCGCGGACAATGTGTTCGATGCCTACCCGGATCCGCTGCCGACCAATCTCAACACGACCGGTAATGCGCCGTTCTCGAACTACGCACCGTTTGGCCGTTCCGGCCGCTTCGTGTATGGCCGCCTGACCTACAGCTTCTAAGCTGGCGTCACTTGAACTGAAGGGCGGACGGTGTGCACCGTTCGCCCTTTTTCATTGCTTCAGAACGGCCGGCCGAACATCTGCGTCCAATACACGCGGGGCTTGCCAACGGTATCGTAGATGGCGTAGGCGACCCCCATCTCGACAAACCCGGGCTCCATGATATTGGCGCAGTGGCCAGGACTGGCGAGCCAGCCTGCCATCACTTCCTCGGCCGAGTTTTGCCCGGCGGCGATATTTTCCCCGACCCGGCGCCAGTGGTATCCGGCGGCGCTGGCGCGGGCGTCGGCCAGCCGCCCGTCCTTGCCCTGATGGCCGTAGTAGCGCTGGTTGGCCATGTCGAGGCTGTGCGCGCGCGATGCGCTGGCCAGCGCATCATTCCACTGCAGCGGCGGCGCCGGCGGGAAAACCGTGCTGCCGCAGGTCGCGCCCTTGGCGCGCACAATATTGACCGCTGTCAGGATGATTTGCCCGAACCCGCTCAAGTCCGGAGTCTTGACCAGCGGCGGCGGTATTTCCGGCTGAGCCAGGATGATTTGCCACGCATCGCCGTTGCGGCTAGAACCGACGGTTTCATAGCGCGCATCCAATAGGAACCGGCAGTAGCTGCGCTCCAGTTCTGCCATTGCGCTGTGGGCATTCGGCGCGCCGGACACGTAGATGATTTCAGCATGCTCGGCACGGTAGCCTTGGCGCTCCAGTTCCAGATCGAGGAACATGCCGGTGCCAAGCTTGACCTTGGCCAGTGCCGGATTGGCGGCGAGCGGCCGCATTGGCGATGCACGTTTTCCTGCGCAGCTGCCGGGCGCCGTGCGATAGGAATTGATCAGCTCGGCCAACGGATCGGATGGCCGGGCCTGGAGCGGCGCGAACAGCAGCATGCTTAGGAGGGGTAACAAATAGCGCATGAGGAACAAGGGTGGTGTCGACACCCCATGATAACGCAGGCTCCTATGACAGCAGGCAAATTGGCGAACCGGGGCCACGCCGGCGGAACCAGCCGGCGAGCGAGATCCGTTCCCGCGTTGCCGGCAACACTTCATGCGCCATGTCGGCGGACATGAACAGCACCAGGCGGCTGCCGTCGGGGCTGATGTCGTGCTGCGGCAAGCCTTCCGGATGCAGGCGCAAGGCCCCGCCTTCGAGCCTGTCCCATGCCGCGTTCAGGTAGACGACGACCGAGATCGTGCGCTGGTCAATGTCACGGAAGCGGTCGAGGTGCTTGTGGTAGCAGGCGCCCGGCGCGTAGGCGGCGAAATGGGTTTCAAAATTGTCGAGGCCGAGGAAGAAGTCGCGGTTGAGCGTCAGCCGCAGCGTTTCCATGATGGCCAGGTAAGTGTCGCAGGCATCGGACTGGCCGGTTTCCAGCCAGCGCATGAGGTCGCCCCGCACCGAAGACTGTACCGCATGGCCAGCGGCGCGGCCGGTGCCGGCAGGCAGCAACTGGCCAGAGTCTGCATGCTGGCGGCATTCGGCCGCCAGCGCCAACGTCAGTTCGGGGGACAAAAAATTACTCTGTTGGGACCAGCCATGCGACGCCAGCTGGTCGAGCGTCAGCTGCTTGATTATTGCTGTAGACATCGGGAGCGGCTTTGGCGCATTCTTGAAGGGCCATGGTAACACCGACGTCCTGGAAAACTGTGAGTTATGATCAGTGTGACGGACACATTCTCTTGGATACTCCCATGGATCGACGAAATTTCTTGGCAGCAACGCTCTCCATGGTCGCGGCTGCGGATGGCGCGGCTGCCGATATGCGCGAGATAAATATTTCCACGCTGATTGGTAACGATCCGGCCACCGTCATCGCCGAGCACATTGTGTCGGAAGCATACCACCGCATTGGCCGCAGGATGGTGGTGCACAAATTGCCCGGCGAGCGCACGCTGATCGAAGCCAATGACGGCCGCATGGATGGTGAGCTCTATCGCAAACTGGGCATGGAACGGGAGTATCCGAACTTGATCATACTGCCGGTTCCCCTGCTGACCTACGAAATCGTCATTTTCACGCGCGGCACGGATTTCGTCGTCCATGGCTGGGAAAGCTTGCGACCGTTCACGATCGGCTATGTGCGCGGCATCAAGATCGTCCATGAGAATACCGAGGGGATGAAGCGCGAAGCGGTGGGCACGATGGAACAGGCGATGCAGAAGCTGACCATGGGGCGCACCGACCTGGTGGTCGGCAACCGGCATTCCGGGCTGGCAGCGCTCGAGGCAATGGGCGTCGACGATGTGCGCGCGCTGGCCCCGGCGCTGGCCTCATTCCCTGTCTTCCATTACGTTCACAAAAGGCATGCCGCGCTGGTGCCGGAGCTGCTGGCGGCTCTGCAATCGATGAAGGCAGACCGGACGATCGAGAAGATGCAGAAGCCGGCGCGCCGCCCGGTTAGTTAAGCAACGACTTTAACTTTCATTATTTGCCTCATTTGAGCTACACTGCAACCTCAAAGGAGACGAACTTGCCCGCTTCTAGGATTCCGCCACGACCGGTTGCGGCACTCAAGGCAACAGCTGCGAATGCGCTCATCCGTGATGAGTTGCACATCTACCGAATCGATCCTCAAGCACGTATCGCCGCCATACGGGAAGGTATTCCGGCAGCGTTCGTAGGCCAGCTCTGTTCGACGATGGGCATGAGCAAGGAACTCTTGCTGGGCAGTCTGGGCCTGTCCCGCGCAACCATCAGCCGCAAAGAGAGGGACGAGACAGTCTTGTCGAAAGATGAATCGGAGCGCGTCCTTGGCATTGCATCCCTTATTGGCAAAGCGCAATCGATGGTTGAAGAGTCTGGCAATCCAGATGGGTTTGATGCAGCGCGCTGGGTTGCGAACTGGCTTTCTAAACCCCTACCTGCGCTGGGTGGCGCGACCCCCGCAAGCTATATGGACACTTTCGAGGGCCAGAAACTGGTCAGCGAATTGCTGTCCATGGGCCAGAGCGGGGCCTACGCGTGACCCAGACCGTCTGGCGGATTGCTGCCGACACTCTTTCATGCGCAGCTAAAGACCTGTCTGGCACCGGAGCAAAAATTACCGGCGGACGCTGGAATAGCCCCGGCACACCATTGACGTATTGTTCAACATCGATTGCACTGGCGACGCTCGAGACCATTGCCTACCTCGGCACCGGAAGCATACCGTTCAATCGATTTCTGATACGGATCAACATTCCCCGGACAGTCTGGGCCGCGCGCTCGATCCTGGACCCGCTGCCAGGAGGCTGGGATGCCGTTCCGGCAGGTTTGTCGAGCCGAGCCGCTGGTGACGCCTGGGCGGCAGCGAAAGACTCCGCTCTGCTGATGGTTCCTTCGGTGATCGTCCCGGACGAATTCAATGCCCTGATCAATCCATTGCATGCAGATGCCGCTTCCATCAACGCGACGATTCTCAAACGCTGGATCTACGATCCCCGCTTCTTCTAGTTAATGCCGCATCAATGTCATCTACGGAGAAATGTTGCAGCAACCCGACATACGGCTATATTTGCGACTATGCAAGTTTCGAAAAGGCAGGCATATTAGACAGTTCAGGAAAAGCACGCCCGTACAATTTTTATCCAAAAATAAGTTCAACCAGGAGACATCAATGCGTCATACCAATTTAGCGCTGGCAGTACTCGTCGCCGCCGTCCTCAGTGCCTGCGGCGGCGGCGGAAACGATACCCCGGTCCCACCAAAGCCAACGTTTGCAGCGCAAGTGACCTTTGGCGACAGTCTCTCCGACGTCGGCACCTACAAAGTGGGCACCGTCGCTGCCCTCGGCGGCGGCAAGTACACGATCAACGGCGACAATACCTCGATCAATGCAGCCTTGCACGGCAAGAACTGGACCGAACTGATGGCTGGTTCGTTTGGCCTGGGCGCGCCATGTGCCGCCGTCACCGGTCTCGACGGCGACGCCACCAAGGGCTTCGCGGTGCCAGTGACCAATAATCTGACCTGCACCGGCTATGCGCAGGGCGGCTCGCGCGTGACCAATCCCGTCGGCCCTGGCCACAAGCTGACCGGCGCTGCCATTGGCCAGCTGACCCACCCGATTGCAACGCAGATCTCAACCCACCTGGCGCGCAATGGCGGCAGCTTCAAGGGCAACGAAATCGTCATCGTCATGGCTGGCGGCAACGACGCCCTGATGCAGCTGGGCGGCCTCTCCGCAGCGGCGACGGCGGCCGGGACAGCCGAAGGCGCCAAAGTGGGCGCGCAAACCTTCGCCACCAGCCTTGCCACCCAGCTCGGCGCAGGCGCCACCAATGCATCCACCGCCACCGCCGCCATCGGCGCTGCGATGGCGGCCGAAGCGGCACGTGCCGGCAGCACCTCCCAAACCCTGGTCGGCGTCGCCGTACAGACCGCGGCAATCCAGCCTGGCAATTCGGCCGTTGCATCGGCAGCCGTCTACGGCCCGATGGTCGTCAAGGCCCAGGCCGCCGCTGCCGCCGCCGGCGCCACCGCCGGCGCCGCAGCCGGCAATGCCTACGCAACGGCGAATGGTCCGGCCCTGGTGCCGGCAATGGCGGCAGCCGGCGCCGAGCTGGCCAATCTGGTCCGCAACCAGATCCTCGGCAAGGGTGCCAAGTACGTGATCGTGAATAACTTGCCGGACCTGGCTAGCAGCCCGTCCGGCAAGGCGGCATCGGTGGCCCAGCAGACTTTGATCGCCGGCATGGTCAGCGGCTTCAACACCGCGCTGCGCGTCGGCCTCGACGGTCTGGATGCACAGGTCGCCTACGTCGACCTGCAAACCATCAGCACCGACCAGGTTGCCAATCCGGCCAAGTATGGCATCAGCAATGCGACCAAGCCGGCCTGCGGCGCGAACGCCCTGGGCACCACCTCGCTGGTGTGCAACAAGACCAATGTGATCGCCGGCGACGTCAGCGCTTACCTGTTCGCCGACGATGTGCACCCGACTCCATACGGCCAGACCCTGATCCACCGCGCAGTGGTCGATGAATTGAAGCGCCGCAACTGGCTGTAAGCAACAAGAAGAAAGCGCCGTGGCAGGACTGCCACGGCGCCTGTGCCGCCCGGTTAAGTGGGCGGCATTTTTTTTGAGCGGTGCCGGTCCGAGACCTATTCCACGGTGACCGACTTGGCCAGGTTGCGTGGCTTGTCGACGTCGGTGCCGCGCGCCAGCGCCGTGTGGTAAGCCAGTAGTTGCAGGGCGACCACGTGCAGGATCGGCGACAGCTCGCCATAGTGTTCCGGCAGGCGGATCACGTGCAGGCCTTCGCCCGAGGTGATGCGCGAATCGACGTCGGCGAACACGAACAGCTGTCCGCCGCGGGCGCGCACCTCCTGCATATTCGATTTGAGCTTTTCCAGCAGCACATCGTTCGGCGCGATGGTGACGACCGGCATCTCGTCGGTGACCAGGGCCAGCGGACCGTGCTTGAGCTCGCCAGCCGGGTAGGCCTCGGCGTGGATATACGAGATTTCCTTGAGCTTCAACGCGCCTTCGAGGGCGATCGGGTAGTGCAGGCCGCGGCCCAGGAAGAGGGCGTTTTCCTTGCGGGCGAACTCTTCTGCCCAGGCGATGATCTGCGGTTCCAGCGCCAATACCGAGGCGATGGCTACCGGCAAGTGGCGCATTTGCTTCAGGTATTCGGCTTCTTCAGCGTCGCTCAGGCGGTCGTTGACCTGGGCCAGGGTCAGGGTCAGCAGGAACAGGGCGGCCAGCTGAGTGGTGAAGGCCTTGGTCGAGGCGACCCCCACTTCGATGCCGGCGCGGGTGATGTAAGCGAGCGCACACTCTCGCACCATGGCGCTGGTGGCCACGTTGCAAATGGTCAGGGTGTGGGCCATCCCGAGGCTGCGGGCATGCTTCAAGGCGGCCAGGGTGTCGGCCGTTTCGCCGCTTTGGGAGATCGTCACGACCAGCGTGGACGGGTGCGGCACGCTGTCGCGGTAGCGGTATTCGCTGGCGATCTCGACACTGACCGGCACTCTGGCGATCGATTCGATCCAGTATTTGGCGGTCAGGCCCGCGTAGTAGCTGGTGCCGCAGGCGAGGATCAGCACGCGGTCGATTTCCTTGAAGACCTTGAACGCCTTGTCGCCGAACAGCTCCGGCATGATGCCGGTGACGCCTTCGAGGGTGTCGCCGATGACGCGCGGCTGCTCGAAGATTTCCTTTTGCATGTAGTGGCGGTACGGGCCCAGTTCGGCGGCGCCGGTGTGCACGTGCACGGTCTTGACTTCGCGTTCGACTGACTTGCCGGCGGCATCGACGATCCAGCAGCGGCCCAGTTGCAGGTCGACCACGTCGCCTTCTTCGAGGTAGATGATCTGGTCGGTGGTGCCGGCCAGCGCCATGGCGTCGGAGGCGACGAAGTTCTCGCCCTGGCCAAGGCCGACGATCAGCGGCGAACCCTGGCGGGCGGCGACCACGCGGTGCGGTTCTTCGCGGCAGAACACGGCGATCGCATAGGCGCCGTCGAGGCGCTTGACGGCTTGCTGCACGGCCTCGAACAGGTCGCCTTGGTACAGGTGGTCGACCAGGTGGGCGATCACTTCGGTGTCGGTCTGGCTCTGGAATACATACCCCAGCGCCGTCAGTTCTTCGCGCAGTGCGTCATGGTTTTCGATGATGCCGTTGTGGACCAGGGCGATGCGGGCCGCTTCGTCGCTGGGCGAAAAGTGCGGATGGGCATTGTGGGCCAGCGGGGCGCCATGGGTCGCCCAGCGCGTGTGGGCAATGCCGGTGAAGCCTTCCAAAGACACTTCCTTGACCTGGCTTTCCAGCTCGGCCACCCGCGAGGTGCTGCGCGAGCGCTGCAGCTTGCCGTCGACATGCAATGCCACGCCGCAGGAGTCGTAGCCGCGGTATTCCAGCCGTTTCAGGCCTTCAATCAGGACAGGGGTGATATTGCGTTGCGCGACTGCGCCGACGATTCCGCACATGGCTTACCTCGATTTGGTGAACGATGGGCCCATCCTAGATGAGAGCGGGTGAAATTTGCTTACTTGTTTGCTGTTAATTTGTTATATTATTTCATCATCAAATAATGATGAAATATTTTTTCATTTTCCACTGGAATTTATGCATGGCATATCAAATGGACGAGCTTGATCGTCGCATCCTGAGCATTTTGCAGGTTGACGCCTCACAAACCAACAGCCAGTTGGCGGAAATGGTTCACGTGTCGGCGCCGACTTGTTTGCGGCGGGTCAAGCAATTGACCGACGCTGGCATCATTGAACGCCGGGTCGCCATCGTCGCGCCCGACAAGGTGGGAGCACAGCTGAGTGCCATTGTCGAGATCACGCTGGACCACCAGGCGGCGGAGCGGATGAGCGAGTTCGAGCAGCATGTGGCGGGCGAGCCGGCGGTATTGCAGTGCTACCGCGTCTCGCCCGGGCCCGATTTCGTGCTGATGATCCAGGTGGCCGACATGCCCGCCTACCATGCGCTGGCGCACCGGCTGTTCGCCACCACGCGCAATGTGCGCAATGTCAAAACCTACTTTTCGACTTTTCGCAGCAAGTTCGACACGCGCATCGTCCTGTGACTACTTTTTGACCTTGACCGGGCGCGCCCAGTTGTCGATCGTCACCTGGCGCGGGCGCGTGATCGTCAGCTTGCCGGCCGGCGCATCCTTCGACAGGGTCGTGCCGGCACCGAGGGTCGCGCCCTTGCCGACCGTGACCGGGGCGATCAGCTGGCTGTCGCTGCCGATGAAGGCGTCGTCCTCGATCACGGTGCGGAACTTATTGGCGCCGTCGTAATTGCAGGTGATGGTACCGGCCCCGATATTGACACGCGAACCGACCGTCGCATCGCCGACATAGGCCAGGTGGTTGGCCTTGCTGTGCGCCGCCACCTGGCTGTTCTTGATCTCGACAAAGTTGCCGATATGGACGTCCTCGGCCAGCACGGTGCCGGGGCGCAGGCGGGCGTAAGGGCCGATGATGGAGGCCGCGCCGACCACCGCATCTTCGATATGGCAGAACGGCTTGATGCTGACGCCGGCGGCGATGGTGGCGTTGACCAGCACATTGTGGGCGCCGACATGCACGCCATCGGCCAGTTCGACGCGGCCTTCGAACACGCAGCCGACGTCGATCGTCACGTCGCGCCCGCAAACCAGTTCGCCGCGAATGTCGATGCGGGCCGGGTCCATCAGCGTGACGCCCTGGTCGAGCAGGGCATTGGCCAGGTTCAGCTGGTGGCGGCGCTCCAGCTCGGCCAGCTGCACCTTGCTGTTGACGCCCGCCACTTCCCATTCTGCCGACGGATGGCTCGACACGACGGGCACGCCGTCCGCCACCGCCTTGGCGACGATATCGGTCAGGTAATACTCGCCCTGGGCATTATTGTTTTGCAGCGCGGCCAGCCAGGTTTTCAAGTGCCTGGTCGGCGCGACGATGATGCCGCTATTGATTTCGCGGATGGCGCGTTCGTCGGCATTGGCGTCTTTTTCCTCGACGATGCGGACGATTTCGCCATTTTCGCGGATGATGCGGCCGAGGCCGAAGGGATTGTCCTGCACCACGGTCAGGATCGCCAGCTTGTCCTGGCCAGCCGCGTCGACCAGCCGGCGCAGCGAGTCGGCGGTGGTCAGCGGCACGTCGCCGTACAGGATCAGGGTCGGCACCGAAGCATCGAGCTGGGGCACCGCTTGCATCACGGCATGGCCGGTGCCCAGCTGCGGTTCCTGCAGCGCCGTCTGGACCGGCGCCTGACCTGCCTTGGCTTGCTGTTCGAGCATCTCGGGCACGGCTGCGCCCCCATGCCCATAAATAACGCATAATTTGGTCGGAGCCAAGGTGCGCGCCGTATCGATGACGTGCGACAGCAAGGGCTTGCCAGCAAGTGGATGCAGTACTTTGGGCAGCGTCGATTGCATGCGCTTGCCCATGCCGGCAGCGAGGATGACAACGTTCATGTCTGGACTGTCTCTCTAAGGAAATGATGAAAAAGTTTAACATGCATGCCAGCACTACTCAGCGTCTTCGCACATTGTTCTTGATCCTGTGCGTGGCCCTGGTGGCCGCCTGCAGCTCCGTCAAGTTTGCCTACAACAATGGCGACACGCTGCTGTACTGGTGGATGGATGGCTATATCGACCTCGATTCGTCGCAGTCGGCGCTGGTCAGGAAGGACATCGACAGGCTGTTCCACTGGCATCGCCAGACCCAGCTGCGCGACTACGCGAAGCTGCTGGCCAACGGGCAAAGGCAGCTGGCCGGCAATCTGAGCCAGGCAGATTTGCTAAGCGATTACCAGGAAATCAAGCACAGCACCGAGCTGCTGCTGACCAAGGCGCTGCCGGAACTGGCCGATGTGGCGCTGGCGATGCGCCCCGAGCAGATCGCCCATCTCGAGAAGAAATTCGCCAAGAACAATGCCGACTATCGCAAGAAGTTCATGCAGGGCGACCTGGCCAGGCGGCACCAGGTCCGCTACGAGAAGGCGCTCGATCAGTTCGAGTTCTGGTTCGGCAGCTTCAGCCGCGCGCAGGAGGCCATCATCCGCCGGGCGTCGGACGCGCGTCCGCTCGACAACGATATCTGGCTGGAAGAGCGTATGCGGCGCCAGCAGCGGATCCTCGCCATGCTGCGCAAGGTGCAGGCGGAAAAATTGAGCAAGGAAGCGACCATCGCCCAGGTGCAGGCGATCGTCAGCGACATCTTCGGCCGACTCGAGTCGCCCGAGCGCAAGGCGTTTTACGATGGCTATATCGACACGACGTCCAAGCTGATCCTGCAGGTGGCCGCCATCGCGACGCCGGCCCAGAAGGCGCATGCGCACAAACGGATGCAAGGCTGGATCGAGGATTTCAACACGCTGGCGGCCGACAGCCGCTAGCCCCACCTATAATGGCGGTTTCGCTCAATGCTTTTCCGCCATGCCCAAGAAACCAGCAAAATCCCCGGTGCACCGCGCGCCGCCGCCCCAGCAAGTTCGGATTATCGGGGGCGCGTGGAAGCGCACGCCGCTGCCGGTCCTCGATGCGCTCGGCCTGCGCCCGACCCCTGACCGGGTGCGCGAAACGGTGTTCAACTGGATCAACCACCAATGGGATGCCCAGTGGGAGCAGCGCGACTGCCTCGACCTGTTCGCCGGCAGCGGCGCCCTCGGGTTCGAGGCGGCCAGCCGCGGCGCCCGCTCGGTATTGATGATCGACAGCCATTCGCCCGTCATCGCCCAGCTGGACGCGGTCAAGGCCAGGCTCAAGGCCGACCAGGTGAGCTTGCTGCGCGGCGACGCCGTCGCCCACGCAGCCTCGCTGGCAGCGCGCGGCCAGCGCTATGACTTGATCTTCCTCGATCCGCCCTACCAGAAGGACTTGCTGGCCAAGACCCTGCCGCTGTGCGCCGGCCTGCTCAAGCAAGGGGGTCTGGTGTATGCCGAATCGGGCGCCAGGCTGCCGTTCCCCGAGGCGGGCGAGGGCGATTGCCCCGACTGGCTGCAGCCCTGGGAAGCAATTCGTGCCGACAAGGCGGGCTATGTGTTCTATCATCTACTCAAGTTACAACAAAACGACGCGTAAATTACCAGGGTGGGGGAAATGCGGCCAAACGCCCGGTCCTTGCCGGTCTGTGCCGAAATTTCAGGCATAATGCGCGTTCTATATTGGTGCATCTCTAGGGAGCCGCAATGGTTGTAGCCGTTTATCCAGGAACATTCGACCCGCTCACGCGCGGTCACGAAGATTTGGTGCGTCGCGCGTCGGGCTTGTGCGAGAAACTGGTCGTCGGCGTGGCGGATAGCAAAAACAAGCGTCCTTTCTTTTCGCTCGAAGAACGCCTCGAGATTGCCAACGAGGTGCTGGGCCACTATCCGAACGTGGTGGTCGAGAGTTTTTCCGGCCTGCTCAAGGATTTCGTGCGCAAGCACGATGCGCGCGTCATCATCCGCGGCCTGCGCGCGGTGTCGGACTTTGAATACGAATTCCAGATGGCGGGCATGAACCGCTACCTGCTGCCGGATGTCGAAACCCTGTTCCTGACCCCGTCCGACCAGTACCAGTTCATTTCCGGCACCATCGTGCGGGAAATTGCGCTGCTGGGCGGTGATGTGTCCAAATTCGTGTTCCCTTCGGTCGACCGCTGGCTGCAAAAAAAGATCGCTACCATGAACACCTCTGACGCCGCCAACGAATGAAGCAGGAATTATGGCTTTACTGATTACCGACGATTGCATCAACTGCGACGTCTGCGAACCCGAATGCCCCAACGACGCCATCTCGATGGGGGCCGAGATCTACGAGATCGACCCGAACAAATGCACCGAATGCGTCGGCCACTTTGACGAGCCCCAGTGCCAGCAAGTGTGCCCGGTCAATTGCATTCCATTCAACCCGGCCTGGCGCGAGACACCCGAGCAGCTGATGGCCAAGTACGAAGCCCTGCAGGCCGCCAAGCCGGCCTGATTCCCTGCTTTTTCCCCGCCGGCCACGCTGCCATGGCGCCGCTTTCATCACCGGCCGCGGCCTGGTCGCGGCCGGACGGCGCCATTTCGTATACCTGATATTGTCCTTTGTGATAACTGCGAAAATTGCAACAGGACTTTTAGAGGGAATATTCTGCGCACATGCGTGCTAATTTTCTGCGCGGAAAATTTTACGCCAGAAAGTAATGGTATATTTATCGATACCACGCTGTACCTTACCCCTTCTCTTGATGACCGAACCGCCCGGGCGGCCCGGTGACGCTGTTGATTCGACAATTATTAAAAATAGGCGAGACGATGAATATCAGGAATATGAGCATAGGCCAGAGGTTGGCCATCGGTTTTGGTGTTGTGATTTTGCTGCTGATTGCGCTGGCGAGCCTGTCCTACCTGCGTATCTCTAGCCTCAATCAAGAAGTCGACAGGATGGTCAAGACGCGCTACCCGAAGACGATCGTGGCCAACAAGATCAAGGCCGACGTCAACGATGCGACCCGCAGCATGCTCAATGTGCTGATCCTGTCCGACCCGGGCCAGATCAAAGCCGAATTAGCCATTATCGAAGCCAAGAGCGCCAGCGCCACGGCAGAACTGGAAGACCTGAACAAGAGCGCCGAGGATGCTCAGGGCAGGGAAATCCTCAAGGCCATCGCCGTGATCCGCGACAAATTCGGCCCCTTGCAAACCAGCTTCATCAGCATGATCAACGAGGATCGCAAGGATGAAGCGATGATCAAGTTCATGTTTTCGCTGCGCCCCCAGACCAACAAGTATTTCGAGCAGATCGATAAATTCGTCACCTACCAGAACGGCCTGATGAGCGCCGCCGGCGAATCGGCCGCGGCCGACGCGCGCCGTACCGGCTACCTGATTTTCGGGCTGACGCTGGCCGCCAGCGGCATTTCGCTGCTGGTCGCTTTCCTGGCCACCCGCAGCATCACCACGCCGCTGACCGAAGCGGTCTCGATTGCCCAGCGGGTGGCCGACGGCGACCTGACCAGCGTCATCGTGGTCAACAGCACCGATGAAACCGGCCAGATGATGGAAGCCCTCAAGCACATGAATGACAGCCTGATCAAGATCGTGGCCGAAGTGCGCACCGGCACCGAGTCGATCGCTTCCGCCTCCGGCGAAATTGCCAGCGGCAACCAGGACTTGTCGGACCGCACCGAGCAGCAAGCCGCCTCGCTCGGCCATACATCGAGTTCGATGCGCCAGCTGACCGAGACGGTGCAGCAGAATGCCGACAATGCGCGCCAGGCCAACCAGCTGGCAGCGCAGGCGTCCGAGGTGGCCGTGCGCGGCGGCTCGGTGGTGTCGCATGTGGTCGACACGATGGGGTCGATCACGGCCTCGTCGAAGAAGATTGTCGACATCATCGGCGTGATCGACGGTATTGCCTTCCAGACCAATATCCTGGCGCTGAACGCGGCCGTGGAAGCAGCCCGCGCCGGCGAGCAGGGCCGCGGTTTCGCGGTCGTCGCCTCCGAAGTGCGCAACCTGGCCCAGCGCTCGGCCGCGGCCGCCAAGGAGATCAAGACCCTGATCGGCGATTCGGTCGACAAGGTGGCCGAAGGCAGCGCGCTGGTCGCGCAGGCGGGCGCGACGATGGACGAGGTGGTGGCCAGCGTGCGCCGCGTGACCGACATCATGGCCGAGATCACCTCGGCCAGCCAGGAACAGAGCGCCGGCATTGCCCAGGTCAATAATACGATCCTGGCGATGGATGAAACGACCCAGCAGAACGCGGCGCTGGTGGAGGAAGCGGCAGCAGCGGCTTCCCAGATGCAGGACCAGGCGGCCGGCCTGGCGCGCGTTGTCAGCGTCTTCAAGATGGACCAGCATGCCCGCCCGGCGATGCGCGCCGTGTCCACCGCCAAGCCTGCTCAGGCGTTAAGGAAGCAAGTTGCTGTGATATCCCCTGCAAAGCGTCCTGCTGCGACGGCCGCAGCCAGTAGCAAACCCGCCGCCTCCGACAGCGACTGGGAAGAGTTTTGATTCGCTGGTTTAAAACATTAATCACCCTGGAGACACCATGATCAAGCATTTCCGTTTCAAAGCCCTGCTCGCCTCCGCCATTCTCGCCTGCTCGTTCAGCCAGGCAGGCGCAGCTGAAGTGGGCGGCATCAAGTTTGACGACACCAATAAGGTCGCCGGCAAGGAGCTCAAGCTCAATGGCCTGGGCCTGCGCACCCGCTTCGGCTTCAAGGTATATGCTGCCGGCCTCTACCTGACCGAGAAGAAGGGCAAGACGGCCGATATCGTCGGCCTCGACGGTCCGCGCCGCGTGACGCTGGTGATGATGCGCGAAATCTCGTCGGAAGACTTCGGCGAAGCCTTCATGGCTGGCCTCAATGCCAACTCGGACAAGGCCGAGAAGACCAAGATCCTGCCGCAGATCGGCCAGTTCGGCGCCATGTTCCAGCTGTTCCCTAGCCTGAAGAAGGGCGATATCCTGCACCTCGACTGGATCCCGGGTTCGGGCACCCAGTGCGAACTGAACGGCAAAAAGGTCGGCGAAGTGGCTCCGGACCTCGCGTTCTACAATGCCGTGCTGAAGATCTGGATCGGCGAAAAGCCGGTCGACAGCTCGCTCAAGCCGGCCATGCTGGGCGAAAAGTACTGATCAAACAGACGTTCCAAGACAAAACGGCGCCGGATTCGCATCCGGCGCCGTTTTTCGTTTTGCACGCTTTGCTGACTGGCTGGCTAGCCGCGGCACCCCATCGCCCGCAATTCCGCCATATCGCTGGGGCCGGTGGCCGAGTTCATCATCTTCTTGATCAGCAAGCTGTCGCGCATTTTGCGGCGGGCAATGCGCTGTTCCGTGGTCAGGCGCGGCTTGACGGCGACGACGACCGCCTTGGCGACGCCGGTCAGCAGTGGCTTGAACAGGACCAGCAGCGCAATCGCGACCAGCGCCAGCAGGTAAGTACGCAGCATGCCGATGACGGGATCGGCTGCAATGGTTTGAATGAGGTTGAAGATCATTTTCAATATCCGTAAATATATGTTGTTATAGAGCATAATAGTGCAGCGCAACATATAAATCTAATTGCAATATATGATAATGGTTATATGCATTGTGAATGGATTATGCGATGATTGGATCACATTAACGACACTGGCCAGCCATGAGCTTCCTGACGCTTGATTTGAATTTGCTGCGGGTGTTTGACGCCGTCATGACCGAGCAAAACCTGACCCGGGCGGCCGGCCACCTGGCCATGACCCAGCCGGCGGTCTCGAACGCGATCAAGCGCCTGCGCGAGAGCCTGGGCGACGAATTGCTGATCCGCACCGCCTACGGGGTCAAGCCGACCCCGCGCGCCGAAGCGCTGTGGCCAACGGTGCGCTCGGCGCTGGCCGGGCTGGAAGCGGCGGTGACGCCGGAAACCTTCGACGTCTCCAAGGCGCATGCGACTTTCCGTATGGCAATGGCCGACGCGACGGCGGCGTTCTGGCTGCCCTCGCTGATGCGCTCGATCGAAAGCGAAGCGCCGGGCGTCAATGTGCGGATGGTGCCGCTGACCACGCGCGAACCGCGCCCGCTGCTGCTGCGCGGCGATATCGACCTGGCGGTGGGCTTCTTCCCGGGCGTGGCCGCCCAGCTGTCGTCCGACACCAGCTCGCCGATCCGCCACGAACGCCTGTATTCCGGCCATTATGTGTGCGTGATGCGCAAGAACCACCCGCTGGCCAAGGTCGACTTGACGCTCGACAACTACATCGCCGCCAACCACCTGCTGGTGAGTTTCTCCGGCCGCGCCCATGGCCTGGTCGACGAGGCGCTGGCGCAACTGGGCCGCGAGCGCCGCATCCTGCTGACGGTCAACCAGTTCTTTACCGCCGGGCGGGTGGTGGCCAATTCCGACCTGATCACGGTGCTGCCGCGCCACCTGATCGCCTCGACCGGCATGACGGATGCGCTGATCATGCGCGAGCTGCCATTCCCCCTGCCGGCAGTGCACCTCGACATGCTGTGGCATGAACGCGATGCGCGCAGCCCGGCCCACAAATGGCTGCGCAACCACCTCGAGGGCATGAATTCGACCACGCTGCGCGCGATCCTGGGCAATAGCTGAATCAGGCTGCGCTGGAGCGGTAGCCGACCCGGAATCCGCCCCAGTGCTTGCCGTCGACATAGATCGGCGCCGACAGGTCGTGCATGACTTCGCCCGTGTCGCGCTTATAGGTCTGCAGCAGGAAGGGTTTGATATTGCTGCCGCAGCGCTTGCCGGTGCGGTCGTTGAAGATGCGTTTGGTGCGGTTGTTGACCATGTCGACGTCGTAATTGCCCGTCAGCGGCTGCGAAAATTTCTTGTTATGGGTCGGGAAGTAGCCGTTATTGTCGACCGCGCCGGCATAGGTCAGTTGCGGCATGGCCAGCAGCAAGGGTTCCTGGATCGCCGGCAGCACCTTGTCGGTGAAGCTATCGAAGCGCGTCGCGTGCTTGGGCGGGTTGGTGTTGGGGATCGGCTTGTAATGGCGGTCGAACAGGTCTTCACGGCTGATGCGGCCGCTGCGGATCGCCTCGGAGAACAGTTTGCCGACGTCGAGCGCCGCCTGTTGGGCCGCCAGCCGGATCGCGTCGTGCTGGGTTTCCTGGTCGAGGTCGCCAAGGGCGCCGGCGATCACTTCGGCCCGTTCCGCCAATGCCATCGCCGACTCGGTCGCGCGCGGCAATTGCTCGTCGGTCGCCAGCATATTGTCGCGGATCTGGCCCAGCGAATGGGCGATGCGGTCGGTCAGTTCCACATGCTCGCGCGCCGCATGCGCAATCTGCCCGATCTCCTTTTCCGACACGCCGGATGACTGTTCGATGCTGCTCAGGAAACCGTGCACGCGCTCGACATTGCCGGCCGCCTCGCTGACGACCGTGCTGAGTGAACCCATGCCAAGCGACGCCTTCTCGGCCTGTTCATTGATCTCCCGCACCATGACGCCGATTTCGTCGGTCGCTTCGCGCGTTCGGTGGGCCAGCTGGCGCACTTCGGCGGCGACGACGGCGAAACCGCGGCCATGCTCGCCGGCGCGGGCCGCTTCGATCGCCGCGTTCAGGGCCAGCAAATTGGTGCGCGCCGAAATCTCAGTGATGACTTCGGTAAAGCCGCTGATGCGGCGCGATTTTTCCTGCAGCGCGTGCATCGTCACCGAAGCCTGGTGCGCGTCGTCGCGTGCGCTGTTGATGCGTTGCAGCCCCTTGTCGACCTCGGCCCGCGCCGACAGGCTTTGCTGGCGCACCTCGGCGGCGACCAGCGCGGCCTGTTCGGCGCTATTGGCAATGCTGTGCGTGGTGCTGGCGTTTTGCTCAGTGCTGGCAACGACCTCATTGGCGGTCTGCACATCCTTGTCGAGCTGCTTCTTGACCGAATCGACGAAGTAGGACGTTTCGGCGGCGCCGATCATGATGTCGTCGATCGCCTTGCCGACAATATCGGTGAACTGGCGGGCCTGCTCGGCGCCTTTGCCGCTGCGGCTGAACATGAACACGGCGATGCCGCTGATGCTTGCCAGCGTCGCCGTCAGCGCGGTGCCCGGCGCCTGGCCGAGTGCCAGGCCGACCACGAGGGGTAAGGCATTGCCAATTGCCAACGCGATAAAAAACAGGACGGCAATGCGCGCCCTTTTATTCCGTAACAATTCCATGTCCCCTCCGTGGCCGGATTGGCCGGCGCAGCGAGGCTGTCGCGCCGGACTCCAACTCATTGATTGAGATTGTATGAAGCGAAGCCTTACAACTCCTTTACAGAATAGCCCTGTTGTTGGAATATAAGGTTATCGAATTGGTAACTTCGTGGTATTTTTGACTTCTTCCATCACGGCATAGGTGTGGGTTTCGCGCACACCTTTCTGGAGCAGGGTCTTGCCCAGGAATTCGCGGTAGGCCGCCATGTCCTTGACGCGCGCCTTGACCAGGTAGTCGAAACCGCCAGCGACCATATGACATTCCAGTACCTCTGGAATGATTTGTACGCTATTCTTAAAGGCATCGAACACTTCCGGTGTGGTGCGGTCAAGCACGACCTCGATGAACACCAGCAAGGAAACATCGAGCAACTGGGGATTGAGCTGGGCCGTGTAGCCCGTGATATAGCCCGACTCGTGCAGCTTGCGCACCCGCTCGAGGCAGGCGGCCGGTGACAGATTGACCCGCGCGGCCAGCTCGACATTGCTGATCCGGCCGTCGTTCTGCAGTTCGGACAGGATTTTCTTGCTAATCTTATCGAGCATGGTCGCTACCCCAAATAAATTATATTTGGTCAAATTGTCTCATCAAAAACTATGTATTGCTAGTCTTCTCTAATACCAGAATTAATCCAGAAGAATCCGCACTACAATCGAATCATCTTTTTGCGTCCTACATTACGCCGCGGGCCCTTGCCTGCGCGGCGCGATGTGCTACGCAGGATCGTCTTTTTCACAATAAATAGAAACCACAAGGCACCTCTTTATGCAATCCACCAGCCCGGCCGCCCCGTTCGCGGCCCTGCAAGCCGAAGTTCAACACAATCCGAGCGCGCTGCGCGCGGCCATTACCGGCGCCTACCGCCGCGACGAGCAGGCAGCCGTCGAATGGCTGCTGGGCCAGGGTGCCAGCCCGCACCCGAGCGCCCAGGCGCTGGCCCACAAGCTGGTGTCGTCGGTGCGCGCCAAGCGCACCCGCGCGTCCGGCGTCGATGCGCTGATGCACGAGTTCTCGCTGTCGTCGGAAGAAGGCGTCGCGCTGATGTGCCTGGCAGAAGCGCTGTTGCGGATTCCCGACAGCGAGACGGCCGACCGCCTGATCGCGGACAAAATCAGCAAAGGCGACTGGAGCAAGCACCTGGGCGAATCGCCTTCGCTATTCGTCAATGCCGCTACCTGGGGTTTGCTGATCACCGGCAAACTGGTCGGCACCAGCAGCGAAACGGGTCTCGGCACGGCGCTGACCAAGCTGATCGGCAAAGGCGGCGAGCCTTTGATCCGCAAGGGCGTCGACCTGGCCATGCGCATGCTGGGCAACCAGTTCGTGACCGGCCAGACCATCGGCGAAGCGATCAAGAACAGCCGCGACAACGAAGCGCGTGGCTACCGCTACTCCTACGATATGCTGGGCGAAGCGGCGCTGACCGAGCAAGACGCCAAGAAATATTACGCCTCCTACGAGGAAGCAATCCACGCGATCGGCAAGGCATCGAATGGCCGCGGCATCAAGAATGGCCCGGGCATTTCGGTCAAGCTGTCGGCCTTGCACCCGCGCTATAGCCGGGCCCAGCACGCCCGCGTCATGGGCGAGCTGCTGCCTCGCGTCAAGAGCCTGGTGCTGCTGGCCAAGCAGTACAATATCGGCCTCAATATCGACGCGGAGGAAGCGGACCGCCTCGAGATTTCGCTCGACATGATGGAAGCGATGGCTTTCGATCCCGACCTGGCCGGTTTCGACGGCATAGGTTTTGTGGTGCAGGGCTATCAAAAGCGCTGCCCCTTCGTCATTGATTACCTGGTCGACCTGGCCAGGCGCAGCGGCCGCAAGTTCATGGTCCGCTTGGTCAAGGGCGCCTACTGGGATGCCGAAATCAAGCGCGCCCAGGTCGATGGCATGCCGGGCTACCCGGTGTATACGCGCAAGGTGTACACCGATGTGTCCTACCTGACCTGTGCCAAGAAATTGCTCGCTTCCACCGACTCGATCTATCCGCAGTTTGCTACGCATAACGCACATACGCTGTCGGTCATTTACACCTGGGCCCAGCAGAGTGGCATCCAGGACTACGAGTTCCAGTGCCTGCATGGCATGGGGGAAACGCTGTATGACCAGGTCGTAGGCAGTGCCAACCTGGACAAGCCTTGCCGCATCTATGCCCCGGTCGGATCGCACGAAACCCTGCTCGCTTACCTGGTACGCCGTTTACTCGAAAATGGTGCTAACTCCTCGTTTGTTAACCAGATCGTCGACGAAAATGTCGCTGTCGACACCCTGGTTGCCGACCCTTTCGAGGCCTCGCGCCAGCTCAATGGACAGCCCCACACTGGCATTGCGCTGCCAATCGACTTGTTTGGTGACGAGCGCAAGAATTCAAACGGCCTGGACCTGTCGAATGAAGACGTGTTGCGCAAGGTGAGCGCCGCGCTGGCCGAGCCGCGCCAATGGAATGCCGCGCCGATCATCGACGGCACTGTCGCCGCCGGCGCAAGGCCTTTGCCAGTGGTCAATCCGGCGCAAGCCGGCGACGTGGTTGGCCAGGTGTTTGACGCCCAGGCTGCCGACATCGACACCGCGCTGGCCAGCGCCACTGCCTACGCAATGGACTGGCAGACGACGGCGCCATCGTTGCGCGCCGATATGCTGGTGCGCGTCGCCGAGCTGTTCGAGCAACACACGCTGGAGCTGATGGCGCTGGCGGTCCGCGAAGCTGGCAAGTCGCTGCCGAATGCGATTGCCGAGGTCCGCGAAGCGGTCGATTTTCTGCGCTACTACGCCGCCCAGGTGCGCGGCACGCCGAATGTGCTGGCGCTCGGGCCGCTCACTTGCATCAGCCCCTGGAACTTCCCGCTGGCGATCTTCACCGGCCAGGTCGCTGCGGCCCTGGCTGCCGGCAATGTCGTGCTGGCCAAGCCGGCCGAGCAGACGCCGCTGATCGCCTGGCGCGCCGTGCAGTTGTTCCATGAGGCAGGCATTCCGCTCAGCGCCCTGCAATTGCTGCCGGGCCGGGGGGAAGTGGTCGGCGCCGGCCTGTGCAACGACGAGCGCACCAAGGGCGTCATCTTTACCGGCTCGACCGAAGTGGCCCGGCTGATCAACTGCGGTTTGGCGCGCCGCGAGGCGCGCGAAGCGTGCGATATTCCGCTGATCGCCGAAACCGGCGGCCAGAATGCACTGATCGTCGATTCGTCGGCATTGCCGGAACAGGTCGTGCAGGATGTGATGTCGTCGGCCTTCGACAGTGCGGGCCAGCGTTGCTCGGCGTTGCGAGTCTTGTTCCTGCAGCAAGAAATTGCAGAGAAGACGATCCACATGCTCAAGGGTGCGATGCAGGAATTGCGCGTCGGCTCCCCGGACCGCCTGGCCACCGATATCGGCCCGGTCATCGATGCGGAAGCCCAGGGCAAACTGCAGGCGCATATCGACCGTATGAGCAAGTCGGCCAAGAATGCCTTCTCGCTGGAACTGCCAAAGAAGGAACTGGCGCCCGTGGGCACCTTTGTCGCCCCGACCGTGTTGGAAATTTCCGCGCTGTCCGAACTGAGCGAGGAAGTATTTGGTCCGGTGCTGCACGTAATCCGCTACCAGCGTGCCGATCTCGCCAACCTGGTCAAGGCGATCAATGCCTCCGGCTTTGGCTTGACGCTTGGCGTGCATTCGCGCATCGACGAGACGATCAATTTCATCTCATCCAATGCACATGTCGGCAATATCTATGTGAACCGCAATATCGTCGGCGCCGTCGTCGGTGTCCAGCCTTTCGGTGGCGAGGGAAAATCCGGCACCGGTCCGAAGGCGGGCGGCCCGCTCTACCTCAAGCGCCTGCAACGTGGTGCGCCGCCCTTGCTGCAGCATGAACGCCAGGCCGGTCCCGGCCTCGATACCTTGCTGGCCTGGGCCAAAACCCATGGTCATCAGCGTGTTGTCGCGCTGGCCGAGCAATACATGCGCACCACCCTGATCGGCACCACGCTGGCATTGCCCGGCCCGACCGGCGAAAACAATACCCTGTCGTTTGCACCGCGTGGCCACGTGTTGTGCGCGGCGTCGAGCATTGGTGTGCTGCTCAATCAATTGGCTGCGACGCTGGCGACGGGCAACCGCGCCATTGTGCTGGACCGTTCGGGCCAGCTGGTTCCACATGGCTTGCCGGCCGAAGTCAAAGGTCTGATCGAAGTGGTCGACAGTCTCGACGCCAGCCGGGCCGAGTTCCAGCTGGCCCTGGTCGAGTCGGTTCTACTGAATAATTTGCGTCCATTAATGGCCAACCGGCCGGGTGCAATTGTAGGCGTGATCGATACCTCGGAAGAAGGTGCGATCCCGCTGTGGCGTTTGGTTGCGGAACGTGCTTTGTGCATCAATACGACGGCGGCTGGCGGTAACGCAAGCCTCATGACGCTGGGCCTGTAACACTGGAAGTACAACGAGAATCTTGGAGACTTTTATGATCGTAGGCGTACCAAAGGAAATTAAGAACCATGAATACCGCGTTGGCCTGACCCCGCCGAGTGTGCGGGAACTGACTATTCGTGGTCATGAAGTGCTGGTGCAGCAAAATGCCGGTGCTGAAATTGGCTTACTCGACGAGCAATACATCGCTGCCGGTGCCAAGATGGTGGCAACGGCGAAAGATATCTTCGCTCGCGCACAGATGATCGTCAAGGTTAAGGAGCCGCAGCCTGGCGAATGCGCAATGCTCGGCGACGGGCAAATTCTTTACACCTATCTGCATCTGGCGCCGGATCCGGAACAGACCGCGGCGCTGGTCAAATCCGGGGCGATTTGCATTGCCTACGAGACCATCACCGGCGCTGGCGGCGGTTTGCCTTTGCTGGCGCCGATGAGCGAAGTGGCGGGGCGCATGTCGATCCAGGCGGGTGCTGCCCACCTCGAAAAATCCAAAGGCGGCATGGGCCTGCTGCTTGGCGGCGTGCCGGGCGTTGCGGCCGGCCATATCGTGATTATCGGCGCCGGCGTGGTCGGCACCAATGCGCTGCAGATGGCCGTTGGAACGGGCGCAAGGGTGACCGTTCTCGACAAAAGCATCGAGCGCCTGCGCCAGCTGGACCTGGTGTATGGAAATCGTATTTCAACTCTGTATTCGAATAGCCATGCGATCGAAGAGTCGGTGCTGTCGGCCGATCTGGTCGTTGGCGGCGTCCTGGTGCCAGGCGCGGCAGCGCCAAAATTGGTTACGCGGGACATGATTTCGCGGATGAAGCAGGGCGCTGTCGTTGTCGACGTTGCGATCGACCAGGGTGGTTGCTTCGAAACCTCCCATGCGACAACCCATGCGGATCCCACCTTCGTGGTCGATGGCGTCATCCACTATTGCGTGGCAAATATGCCTGGTGCGGTCGCAAGGACGTCGACCTTTGCGCTCAATAACGCTACCATCGGCCACGCCGTGGCACTGGCCGGCAAAGGTTGGCAACAGGCGATGCGCGATGATGTCCATTTGCGCAATGGCCTCAACGTCTGCAAAGGCAAAGTCACCTACGAGGCAGTCGCCAAGACACTGGGCTACGACTATGTCAGTGCGGATTCAATGCTCGCTTGAGGTTTAGAGGGATGGGTCTGACAAGATCCATCTCTGTATGATCGAGTAAGTATATTTCGACGCGACCTGGCTGACAAAGCGCATGAAGTCGGTCGCCGCTTCTTCATTCGCATTGTCGGAAATCGTCCGCAATACGGCGAATGGAATCCCCATGTCCATGCATACCTGGGCCACCGCGGCCCCTTCCATTTCGACAGCCAGCAAACCGGGCAGGGATTCGGCTATTTGCGCCAGATGCGATTTGCTGCTCACGAAGCGGTCGCCACTCCCGACCAGGCCGCGGTGAACCCGCACTGTGTCCAGACCAAATACTTGGCGATCAGCCGGATCGAGTACCCGTTCCAGGTCATTGCCGATAAATTGATGGGCAGCGTCACTTAACTGCGCACTTAACTGTAAATCTGCCTGGAAGTGGGAAATGCCGGTCAATGGGACCTGGTGCTGAGGAAACAAGGGGCTGGCATCCATATCGTACTGGACCAGTGTTTCAGCAATGATGATGTCGCCAACCCGGATACCGGCATCGCCAGCTCCGGCAACGCCTGTGAACACGATATGGGTGACGCCAAAGCGTTCGATCAGCATCGTGGCAGTGATGGCAGCAGCAACCTTGCCAATACGCGACAGGACGCACACAGTGTCCACACCCCATAAGGTGCCGGTCGTGTAGTCCCGCATGCCATACGACAGCGTGGCGGTGCCTTGCATGGCTTCTACGAGCCCATGCTGTTCTTCTTGTAGAGCACTGATGATGCCAATTCGGCTTGCCATGGTTTTCAAGGGTTTACTGTTTTATATAAAGAATATGTATACAAAAATAGTAGTAGTAGTAAACGCGAATGATTTCTGTGGATAAGTCGGTAAACGCGCTTGTTTTCAACCACTTATAGACTGTGTAAGTTACAGGAGAAACATTGTATCCAGACTGAATGGTTCTTGGATAAAAAGTTAACTGTGGAAAGCTTGTCGGGTTTTGCACAAGCAGTCCTGTGGATATCCAGAGACTTATCCACAAACTGTTTAGCAATAGAAAGCATCTGCTCTTTTTTTATGCATGAACTTTTTCAGACGTTTTTCAGGATATTGCATTTTTCTCTACTGTTTTTCGGGCTTTTCGGGTTTTCCAGGGTTTGAAGGTTTACTTAAATAGATTGAATATATATTCTAGTAGTAGTAGTTAACGGGTGCCTGTTTCTGTGGACAAGGCACTATTTTTCCATGAAATCAAACGCTTGAAGAAAGTATAAACGGGCTGGAACCCGTGTATGTGTCTGGGGCTAAATCTGGACAAAAATTCACTTGTGCATAAAGTCGAACTTATCCACATTTGGTGCCTGTGGATATCCACGTACTTATCCACAGTTGCTGCTTTATTATATTGGTGTCACACTGTTTGGCGCGCATGTTGACCCTTTAAGGAGCAGCGATTGGAATCGGCAGGACAATACGACTACATCATTATTGGAGCCGGCACTGCCGGTTGTGTGCTGGCCAATCGCTTGACCCGCAATAAGGATGTTGAAGTCCTGTTGATCGAGGCAGGGGGCAAGGATGATTACCTGTGGATTCATATTCCCGTGGGATACCTGCGTTGCATAGGCAATCCACGCACGGACTGGATGTACAAGACCATGCCCGATCCCGGCATCGGTGGACGTAGCCTGATCTACCCGCGCGGCAAAGTCCTGGGTGGCTGTTCTTCGATCAACGGCATGATCTATATGCGTGGCCAGTCGAACGATTACGATAATTGGGCGCAACAGACTGGCGATTCCTCCTGGTCCTGGGAAAAAGTACTGCCCTTTTTCACTGCCAGCGAGGATTACCACGGCGGTGCCAGCAATGTGCATGGTGTGGGCGGCGAGTGGCGGGTCGAAAAGCAGCGCCTGTCCTGGGAAATACTCGATGCCTTCCGGGAGGCGGCCTCCCAGCGTGGAATTGCCCCGGTTGCCGATTTCAATGGGGGCGATAACTCAGGCTGTGCCTATTTTGAAGTCAATCAGAAGCGGGGCGTCCGCTGGAATACCGCCAAGGCTTTCCTGAAGCCGGTCGCCGGCCGGCCGAACCTGACGATCATGACCGGTTGCCACGTCAAGCGCCTCGTCATTGAAGACAAGGTGTGCAAGGGCGTTGAATTCGTTGGCGGCGGAACCGCCTGGACCGCGCTGGCGGACAGGGAGACCTTGCTGGCCGCGGGCTCGATCGGTTCACCCCAGTTGCTTCAGCTATCGGGCGTCGGCCCGGCGGCACTGTTGGCGCAGCACGGCATCGCGGCGGCAGTCGAATTGCTTGGTGTCGGTGAAAATTTGCAGGATCATCTGCAATTACGCATGATTTATCAGGTAAATGGCGTCAAAACGCTCAATACGAGCGTTGCCAGCTGGCTCGGTAAGGCAAAGATCGGGCTCGAATACGCGATGTTCCAGAGCGGGCCGATGTCGATGGCGCCATCCCAGCTGGGTGCGTTTGCCAAGTCCGATGCCAGCCAGCCGACACCGGACCTTCAATACCATGTGCAGCCATTGTCACTCGAAAAGTTCGGTGATCCTCTGCATACTTTCGCCGCATTTACTGCCAGTGTGTGCAATCTGCGCCCCACATCACGCGGCCACGTGCGTATCGCCTCCAACGATAGTTATATGGCGCCGGCCATCACGCCGAACTACCTGAGCACGCAGCAAGACCGCAGCACGGCCGCCAAGGCATTGGAGCTGACCCGTTCGATCATCAAGGCGCCCGCCCTGCAGAAATATGCGCCGACAGAGTACAAGCCGGGCGCCCATTTCCGTACCGAACAGGAACTTGCGGCGGCAGCAGGGCAGATCGGCACGACGATCTTCCATCCGGTCGGGACTTGCAAGATGGGGCGGGAGCAAGATCCAACCGCCGTTGTCGACAGTCAGCTGCGGGTCATCGGGGTCGGCCGCCTGCGTGTCGTCGATGCCTCCGTCATGCCGAACATCACCTCAGGCAATACCAACTCGCCCGCCTTGATGATTGCGGAAAAGGCTGCTGCCATGATCATCGGCAAGCCCGTTTAGACCACGGACTCTCGACAGAAAGTTCGCTTTTGTATCGCGGTATTGATGCGTGTCAGCCAATGCCGGATGGTAGTTATACCGTATTGTGACGCCAAATTTAACTGTGTATTATCTAAAAAAAAACCTTTCGAAGCGGTATGAAAAGAGTTTAGGAGACACAATGTCAAACGTCATCTTGGAAACAAGGAATTTGACTAAGGAGTTCAAAGGCTTTACTGCCGTGAATGACGTGAACCTCAAAGTGCAACGTGGCCACATTCACGCACTGATCGGTCCCAATGGCGCTGGCAAGACTACCTGCTTCAATTTGCTGACCAAGTTCCTGGTGCCCACATCAGGACATATCCTGTTCAATGGCCGCGACATCACCCAGGCCAAGCCGGCCCAGATTGCCCGCATGGGCATCATCCGTTCCTTCCAGATATCGGCGGTCTTCCCGCACCTGACCGTGCTGCAGAACGTGCGTATCGGCTTGCAGCGCGAACTCGGCACTTCTTTCTATTTCTGGCAAAGCGAACGCAAGCTCGATGCCCTCAATGAGCGCGCGATGGCGCTGCTGGCCGAGGTCGACCTGGCCGAGTTCGCCGACACCATCACCATCGACCTGCCTTACGGCCGCAAGCGTGCGCTGGAAATTGCCACCACGCTGGCGATGGAACCCGAGCTGATGCTGCTCGACGAGCCGACCCAGGGCATGGGCCACGAAGACGTGCACCGCGTCACCGAGCTGATCAAGAAGGTATCGAAAGGGCGCACCATCTTGATGGTCGAGCACAATATGAGCGTTGTTTCCGGCATTTGCGACAAGATCTCGGTATTGCAGCGCGGCGCCATGCTGGCCGAAGGCAGCTACGCCGAAGTGTCGCGCAACCCGCAGGTGATGGAAGCCTATATGGGCACCACCAGCGCCGAGCTGGAGGGAGCACACTGATGACAGCCGCACTCGAAATCTCCAAGCTACACAGCTGGTACGGGGAATCGCACATCCTGCACGATGTGAACCTGACCGTCAAAGAAGGCGAAGTCGTCACCCTGCTGGGCCGCAATGGCGCCGGGCGGACGACGACCTTGCGCGCCATCATGGGTCTGACGGGCACGCGCACCGGTTCGATCAAGATCAAAGGGGTTGAGTCGATCAAGCTGCCAACCTACAAGATTGCCCACCTCGGCATTGGCTATTGCCCCGAGGAACGCGGCATTTTCTCATCGCTGTCGACCGAGGAAAACCTGATGCTGCCGCCGCAATTGAACGGCAAGGACAAGGGCATGCCGATCGACGAAATCTATGCGATGTTCCCGAACCTGCTTGAGCGCAAGCAGAGCCAGGGCACCCGCCTGTCCGGCGGCGAACAGCAAATGCTGGCGGTGGCCCGCATCCTGCGCACCGGCGCGCGCCTGTTGCTGCTCGATGAAATTTCGGAAGGCCTCGCACCGGTGATCGTGCAGGGCCTGGCCCGCA